>CAVTPF010000009.1:0-24809 GCA_963736525.1 uncultured Acidimicrobiaceae bacterium | reverse complement strand
TGGTGGGCGAGGGGGGACTTCAACCCCCACATCCTTTCGGACACAGGAACCTGAATCCTGCGCGGTCCGCCTATTCCGCCACTCGCCCGGGTGACCGGACAACACTAGTCGGCGGGCGACCGCCGCAGGTTCGCCCGGGGTCCACTCGGGGCACAGGTGACCAGGTCAGACGCCTGCCGAATCCCTGCTGAGCGCACCGGCCCAGTGGTCTCTGGGAGACCATGGGACTCCAGCAGTTTGAGGAGCGACTCGAGCGTCTGGTGGAGGGAACGTTGGCCAAGCCATTTCGAAGCAACCTCCAGCCGGTCGAAATCGGCCGGAGGTTGACGCGCGAGATGGATCTGCACCGGCGGGTGGGCGTGCGCGGCCTGATCGCGCCCAACGCCTTTGCGGTGACGCTCGCACCCGCCGACGTCAACCGTTTCGCGAACTTCATCGATGCGCTGTCCCGCGAGCTCTCGGACGCGGCCCGGGAGCATGCCCGTATCGAGGGGTACTCGTTCGTGGGCCCGGTCGAGGTCGAGATCTTCGAGGGGTCGAATCTCAAGCCCGGGCGCTTCACGGTCAGCGCCGACGTGCACGAGAGCGAGGACGGCGGCTTCCTGGCCGAGCTGGTCCTTCCCGACGGCCGGCGGGTGGTCCTCGGCTCGCAGCCCCTGGTCATCGGCCGCCTCCCGGAGTGTGACGTCGTCCTGCCGGACTCCAACGTGAGCCGGCGCCATGCCGAGCTGCGGCGGCAGGGTGACGGCGTGTTCGTCACCGATCTCGGGTCAACCAACGGCACCAGGGTCAACGGCACCCCGGTCCGAGAGCAGCTCCTCGCCAGCGGGGACGAGGTCAGCGTGGGGTCGACGAAGCTCATCTTTGAAATGTCGTGACCGGCCCGAATACCGTGGCGGTCCTCGTCGCCACGCAGAATCTGAATGCGGTCCTCCGGGTCATGCAATGGGGGGTCATCGTGCTGATCTTCCTCTTCTTCCTGCGTGTGATCCGCGCCGTCTGGGTCGAGATGAGCCCGGCCACCGTCCGCAAGTCACGGTCGGAGCGGCGCCACGAGAGGCGTGAGGAGCGCATCGCCGCCCGGCCACCCGATCGTCCCAAGGAGAGCCGTCGCCGCCAGCTCCACCTGAAGGTGGTCCAGCCGCCCGAGAACGCCGGCCGCGTCTACGACCTCGACGACGAGCTCACCATCGGCCGCTCGCCGGGTTGCGGGGTCTCCATGCCCGAGGACATCTACACCTCCACCCTGCACGCCCGCCTCTTCCGCCGCAACGACCAGCTGTGGGTGGAGGACCTGGGCTCGACCAACGGCACGTTCGTCAACTCGGAGCAGATCTCGACTGCCGTCCGGCTGGGCAAGGGTGACCTGTTGCAGATCGGCTCCACCGTGTTCGAGGTCGCCCGGTGACCGTGCTGCGTTCCGGCTCGGCGACGGACGTCGGGCGGGTCCGCACCGTCAACCAGGACCTCCCGCTGGAGCGCCCCAATCTCTACGCGGTGGCCGATGGCATGGGCGGCCACGTCGGTGGCGAAATCGCGGCACGAGTGGCCGTGGAGACGCTCGAGCGGGCTTTTGAGCGGACCCCCACGGTGGCCGGGCTGCTCGAGGCGTTCACGGAGGCCAACGCCGCGGTCTGGCAGGAGAGCCAGGCCAACACCGACCTGCGCGGCATGGGGACGACGCTGACCGCCATGGGGCTGGTCGGGCGCCCCGACGGACCGGACGTGCTGGCGCTGGCCAACGTGGGGGACTCGCGCGCCTACGTCTTCTCCGAGGGGCGGATCGTCCAGGTCACCGACGACCACAGCCTGGCCGAGGAGCGGATGCGCCACGGTGAGATGACCGAGGCGGAGGCGGCCGTCCACCCCCAACGGCACATCCTCACTCGCGCGCTCGGTGTGTCGGCCGAGGTGGAGGCGGACATGTGGGAGCTCGAACTGCGCACGGGCGACCGGGTGCTCCTGTGCTCCGACGGCCTCTCCAACGAGGTGGGAATGGACGAGATGGCCGAGGTCCTGGGCTCGGTCGACGATCCGGGCGAGGCTGCGCACAGCCTGGTCGACCTGGCCAACGAGCACGGCGGTGCCGACAACATCACCGTCGTCGTCATCGACGTCCAGGTGGGAGAGAACGGCGGTGCCGCCACCGCGGTCACGCCACTGACGATCGGTGCAGCCGCCGCGACGACGGGCGCCGCCGAGGTGGCCCCGGCCGCGGGGGTGCCGGAGACCGCGCCGGCCGACCCGCCCACGGCAATGGTGCGTTCGGTCGGCGCGACGACCACCGCCAACCTGGACGACACGCTCGCCCCGGGCTCTCGCCTGGGGTTCGCCGACGAGTCGACGACGCTGGCGGAGTCGGGCCCGCGCAGCGACGAGTTCTTCCTGGGCACGGCGTCTGCGGTCCCGGTGGCCCGCGCCACGGCCCGGGTGCCCCCGCCCGCCCCGCCGCGGGCCGGCGGGGAACCGCCCCCCGGGAAAGAGAGCCGCCGTGCCCGGAGGCGGCGTCTCGGGATACCGCGGCGCATCACGCCGCGGGTGGCCGGGTTCATCCTTCTCGTGGCGGCCGTACCGGTCGCCGCGTACTTCGTGCTCCGTTGGTACGCCTACGACAACTGGATCGTCACGCTGCAGGGCAACCAGATCGTCGTCCTGCAGGGGCAGCAGGGCGGCGTCCTCTGGTTCCACCCCAAGGTCGTGGACCGGACCGGCGAGACGACGAGCAACATCCTCCCCCTTGCGGTTCCGACCGTGCGGGCCGGCGTCCAGAAGTCCTCGCTGCAGGACGCCACGAGCTACGTCAACAACCTCGTGGCGGAGGCCACGACCACGACCACGTCGACGACGACCACCACGACGAAGGTCGGTTCATCCCCGGTCCCGGCCGCGGTGACGACGACCACGGCTGCCACCACCACCACGACGGCTCCGGGCGCTCCATGACGAGCACGTTCATGTCCCGCCCGCGAAAGCTCCCAGCGTAGGCTCAGGGCGCCATGCAACCGGTCGACAATCCGCGTGTGTATTCGGGCCGATACGAGTCGACCCACTTGGTCGCTCGCGGTGGCATGGCCCAGGTGTACCGCGCCATGGACCGCCAGCTCGACCGGCCCGTCGCCCTCAAGGTCCTGTTCCCCGAGCTCTCCGTGGACCGCACCTTCGTCGAGCGGTTCAGGCGGGAGGCGCAGGCGGCGGCCAACCTCTCCCACCCCAACATCGTCCCCGTGTTCGACTGGGGCGAGGACGACGGCGCCTACTTCATCGTCATGGAGTTCGTCGACGGCCGGCCCCTCTCCGCGGTGCTGCGCGACCGTCGGCCGATCCCGCCGACCCAGATCGCCCGGATCGGAGCCGGGGTGGCCGCCGCGCTGGCCTTCGCGCACCGCCACGGCGTCGTGCACCGGGACGTGAAGCCAGGCAACATCCTCATCACGCCCGAGGGGGAGGTGAAGGTCACCGACTTCGGCATCGCCCGCGCCGTGAACACGGAGGAGAGCCTGACCCAGACGGGTGCCGTCATGGGAACGGCGGCCTACTTCTCCCCCGAGCAGGCCGAGGGCAAGGGGGTCGACGCCCGCAGCGACATCTATTCGCTGGGCGTCGTCCTCTACGAGATGTCGGTGGGCCGGCCGCCCTTCACGGGGGATTCACCGGTCGCCGTCGCTTCGAAGCACGTGCGGGACATGCCCGTGCTGCCCCGTCAGGCCAACCCAGCCGTGCCCGTCGCGCTCGAGGCCGTGATCATGAAGGCCATGGCCAAGGATCCCGATGCCCGGTACGCGACGGCCGAGGAGCTCCGGGCCGACCTGCTGCGCTTCGCCGACGGGCGCCCGGTGGAGGCGGGCGACCCCGGCGTCACCTCCATGATGGGGGCCGTCGCCGCCACCCAGGCCATCCAGGCGGCCACGGGCCTCACGCAGGCGTTCCCCGGTCCTCCTCCCGCCGGGCCCGAGGAACAGAACCGCCAGAAGCGCACGCGCCGCCTGATCGCCCTGCTGGTCCTGCTGCTCGTGGCGCTCGCCGTCATCGCCTTCTTCCTGCTGCGCTCCCTCGGCGTCTTCGGGAGCAACGTCGACGTCCCCGACGTGGTGGGGGAGACCTCGAGCGTCGCCACCCAGACCCTGCAGAACGAGCACCTGACGGTGGGCACCACCACCTTCCGGACCGGCGCCGCCGCCAAGGGCGTCGTCGTGGCCACCGACCCCAAGGCGGGCGCCTCGGTGGCGAAGAACTCCGCCGTCGACCTCGTCGTCAGCGACGGGCCGCACATCCCGACGGTGCAGGTGCCCAGCGTGACGGGAGAGCAGCTGGCGCCGGCCATTCAGAAGCTGACCGCCGCCAACCTCTCGTACACGGTCAAGTACGTGAACAGCAACCAACCCATCGGGACCGTGCTCAGCCAGAACCCCGCCGGGGGCTCCTCGGTGAAGGCGACGGTGAAGGTACAGCTGACCGTGTCGGGGACCCAGACCTCGGTGTCGGTGCCGAGCTTGCTGGGACAGTCCCCCGCCGCGGCCGGCTCCATCCTCTCGCAACACGGCCTCAACGTGGGCACACAGACCAACGCGTGCTCGAGCCAGTACTCGAGCGGGGTCGTCGCCTCGCAGAACCCGGGTGCCGGGGCCACCGTGCCACCGAATTCCTCGGTCAACCTCGTGGTCTCGAGCGGCAACTGCGTCGCGGTGCCGGGCGTGGTCGGCCAGAGCCAGAGCGCCGCCCAGTCGGCGATCACCGGAGCCGGCCTGGTCCCGAACACGACGTTCGACACCACCTGTCCCGGCGGCGCGACGGCGGGCAACGTCGACAATCAGAACCCGGCGGCCAACACGCAGGTGTCCAGCGGCAGCACCGTGACCATCTCGGTCTGCCAGTCGGCCACCACCACCACCACGACCACCACGACCACGACCCCGTCCTCCACGACGTCGTCCACGACCACGTCGACCACCTCCTGAGGGCCGTCGGTGACGGCGCCCCCTCAGGCCGGTGCCGGGGTGCCCAGCTGGGCCAGGAAGTTGGCCAACAGGGCCGGGCCTGACGCGGTCAGGACCGACTCGGGGTGGAACTGCACCCCCTCCACGCGCAGGGTCCGGTGGCGCAGCCCCATGACGACACCGTCGGTCGTCCTGGCCGTCACCACCAGCTCGTCGGGGACCGAGTCGGGTCGCACGACGAGGGAGTGGTAGCGGGTGGCCACGAAGGGGTTGGGCAGCCCGGCGAACAGGCCCTCTCCGTCGTGGTGGATCTCCGAGGTCTTGCCGTGCATCAGGTGGGGCGCCGCCACGATCTCGGCGCCGTAGGCCTGCCCGATGCACTGGTGCCCCAGGCACACCCCGAGCAGGGGGAGCTCGCCGGCCAGCCCCGCGATGGCGTCGAGGCTCACGCCGCCGTCCTCGGGCCGGCCCGGCCCCGGCGAGATGAGGACGGCGTCCGGCCGCTCGGCCCTGATGCCGTCGACGTCGATCACGTCGTTGCGGAAGACCACCGGCTCGGCGCCGAGCTCGCCCAGCTCCTGGACCAGGTTGTAGACGAAGGAGTCGTAGTTGTCGACGACGAGCACCCGCGGTCCCATGGGGCGACGATCGTACCCCGGCGCCGCGACCCCGCCGTCGGCGGTGGCTAACCTCTGACCCCGTGGCAACCGGCACCAAGGGCCCCGGCGGCGCGTCGCGCAAGGGAAAGTCGTCGTCGGGGCGGACCACGTCGAAGGTCGGCCGTTACAAGACGGCGGAGGAGAGCGGCCGGTACACCGCACCGATCCCCAAGAGCGTGCGCCACAGCCCGCCCTGGTTCGGCGCGCTGATACTGGTGCTGCTCATCGGCGGCGTGGCCGTGATCACGGTCAACTACCTGGCGAGCCTGCCCGGCCTCGGCCACGGGTCGCCCTGGGGGCTCGTCATCGGCCTCGTCCTGATCTTCGCCGGCTTCTTGATGGCGACGCGCTACCGCTGACCCGTCGCCGTGGTGCCGTCCCCGCGAGGGGACAGCGTCTCAGCCCAGCCGCTCGATGATGGTGGCGTTGGCCAGCCCGCCGCCCTCGCACATGGTGAGCAGCCCGTAGCGGCCGTTGGTCCGCTCCAGCTCGTTGAGGAGCGTGGCCAGGAGCTTGCCGCCCGACGCGCCCAGCGGGTGCCCCAGGGCGATGGCGCCGCCGTTCGGGTTCACGATCTCCATGTTGGGGTGGTGCTCCTTCTCCCAGGCCAGCACCACCGAGGCGAAGGCCTCGTTGATCTCCACCGCGTCGATGTCGTCGACCGTGAGCTTGGCCCGCTCCAGCACGCTGGTGGTCGCGGGGATGGGCCCGGTGAGCATCGTCACCGGGTCGACGCCCGCCAGGGCAAAGGCGTGGAAGCGCGCCCGGGGGCGCAGGCCGAGCGCGTTGGCCTTCTCCTCGCTCATGACGAGCACGGCCGAGGCCCCGTCGGTGATCTGCGAGGAGTTCCCGGCGGTGACCTTGCCGTCCTCCTTGAAGGCGGGCTTCAGATTGGCCAGGGCCTCGATGCTGGAGTCCGGCCTGATCCCCTCGTCGGTGCCGAAGACCTCGTCGGTGTCGTTGCCCTCGTCGTCGCGGACGGCGACAGGAACGATCTCGTTCTCGAAGCGGCCCTCGGCCGTGGCCCGCGTGGCCCGCTGGTGGCTCTGCACCGAGAAGGCGTCGAGCTCCTCACGCGAGATGCCCCACTGGTCCGCGATCATCTCGGCCCCGATGCCCTGGCCCTTGAGCTGGCTGTGCCCGGCCTCGTCCGCGTAGCGGGCCATCATGCGTGGCCCGAAGGGGAAGCCGAAGTCGCGCACCACCGAGGAGCCCATGGGCGTCCGCGTCATGGACTCCACGCCTGCGGCGACCGCGATGTCGTAGGCGCCGGCCATGACGCCCTGGGCGGCGAAGTGCAGTGCCTGCTGCGAGGACCCGCACTGGCGGTCGATGCTCGTCGCGGGCACCGATTCGGGCCAGCCGGCGGCGAGCACCGCATTGCGGGCCACGTTGAGCGACTGCTCGGAGACCTGCATGACACAGCCCATGATCACGTCGTCGACCAGGGCCGGGTCCAGCTGGTTGCGCTCGACCACCGCCTTCAGGGCCTCGGACGCCAAGTCGACGGCGTGCCAGTTGCGAAGCTTCCCGTTGCGCTTGCCGCCTGCGGTCCGGACGGCGTCAACGACGACTGCGGTGGTCATGGTCGGGTCTCCTTCCAATTCCGGCGGGTCGCGCCCTGCCGGTTCAGAACCGGGGGACAGCCTACCCGGCCCCGGCCACGGGTCACCTGGCCCCGTGACCTCGGTGGCCGCCCGGTAGGGTCTGCCCCCGATGGCTGGCGCCGGCAAGGACATGGATCGCTGGTTGGGCGACGGCGGGATGCCCATCATCACCGCGGTCGGTGGCGCCTTCACCGCGTACGGCGTCGACGGCGAGGACCTGGGCTGGGTGCAGGGGACCTTCGTCCCGACCGACCTGGCGTGCAACCCGCACGGGATCACCCAGGCCGGGGTCCATTCGCTCCTGCTCGATGCGTCCATGAACTTCGCCATCAACGCCGCGCTCCCCGGCCGGGCCCGGACCCGGGGCACCCTCGAGATGAAGACCGAGTGCATGCGGCCCGCGCGCAAGGGCGACTCCTTCGAGCTGCGTGGTGAGGTCGTACGCCTGGCGAAGCAGGTGGCCTACGGAGAGGCGACGGTGCGCGCGGCGGACGGCACGCTCGTCAGCCGGGCCACCGGGACCTTTCTCCTGCATCGGCCCGACAGCGACACCGAGCGGGGCGCCGCACCCGCCTCCTGATCCCTACCGCGTCCCGACACCGGGCCCGGGGGTGTGCGTCGTCTGCTGCGGTCCGGCCGCTGCCGGCCACGCCGCGTGCTTCGCCTGCCGGTGGGTGGGGCGGCTGGTCGGCCACCCGCTGGCGCCCGTCTTCCCCGTGCGGCTGTGTCCGTTGCCCGGACCGCTCTACACGGTGCTGATGGGCTACAAGGAATCGCCCGTCGCCGACGCCCGCCGCCGCTTCGCGCCCATGGCGCGCGAGCTCCTCGAGAGCTTCTTGGCGGCCCACGCCGGCTGCCTGGGGGCCGCCGCCGGTGGCCCCGTCGACATGGTGCTGCCGGTCCCCTCGTCGTCGCGCCCCGGCGGGTCGCCGCTCGGCGGGGTGGAGGGTCTGGCGCGCGCCGTGTGCACCCGCCTCCCCGGGGCCACGTGGTCACCGCACGTGCTCGTGCGGGCGACCGCGCCCGTCGGCCACATGCGGCCCCACCCCGGCGCCTATTCCGTCCCCGCGCCGGTGCGTCCCGAGGTCGCCGCCCGGCGTGTCCTGCTGCTCGACGACACCTACGTGAGCGGCGCCCGGGCCCAGAGCGCGGCGGCGGCGTTGCGTCGCGGGGGCGCCCGCACGGTCGTGATCGTGGCGCTGGGCCGGGTGCTCCGTCCGGACCGTTCGCCGGCGCAGGCGCGCTTCCTCCGGCACCACCTGGCACCGGTCACCGAGCGGCCCATGCCCGGTGGATGTTGTCGGTGCCTTCAGCCGGGAACGCCCATGGAGAAGTGCACGCCGGTCAACTCCTCCGACGTGCGCCACAGCGCCGCGGCGGCCGCGGCGTCACGGGCGCGCGCCGAGGGGCGGGCGAGGCGGGGCGGCCCGTAGAGCCCGAAGAGGTGCGCCGGGCCGATGTACTGCCCCGAGCGAATGGACGACGAGGTGGCGGCGCACAGGACCGGCAGGGCACCCGCCGCGGCCGACTGCCCGAGCGTCCTGCCGGCGGCCCGGCCGAGCCTGCGCCGCAGCCGGCTCGGGCCGAGCGCGGCACCGCTGCCCGCCAGGTTGCTGCGCGTCCAGCCGGGATGCGCGGCCACGGCGAGCGTGGTGAGCGCGGCCGCCTCCAGACGCCGGCTGAGCTCGGCGGTGAAGAGCAGGTTGGCGAGCTTGGACGTCCCGTAGGACACCCAGGTGTTGCGGGGCACCGTCCCGCCGACGTCGTCGGGGGCCAGCTGACCGATGCGGTGCAGGTGCGAGCTCACGGTCACGATGCGCGAACGCTCGGTCGTCACGATGCGGTCAAAGAGCAGGCCGGTGAGGGCGAAGTGACCCAGGTGGTTGGTGGCCATCTGCAGCTCGAAGCCGTCGACCGTGAGCTGGTAGGGGGCGCCCATGACGCCGGCGTTATTCACCAGGAGGTCCAGCCGGGCGTGCGCCGACAGCACGGCCTGGGCGGCGGCGCGCACCGAGCCCAGGTCCGCCAGGTCGAGGGGGAGCAGCTCCAGGGAGTAGCGGTCGAGCTCGCTCTCCAGTTTGTCGCGGGCCCGGCGCGCCTTCTCTTCGTCGCGGCAGGCCATGATCACGTGGGCCCCGTGGCCGGCGAGCGCCTTGGTGGTCTCGTAGCCGATGCCGCTGTTGGCCCCGGTGACCAGCGCCACCCGTCCCGTCAGGTCGCCGATGTCCCCGGTTCCCCAGGTGGCACTCCGTGTCGCCTCGCCCCCGGGTATGCGGGTCACGCGTTGCCGATGTGCTCGACCGGGACGGTGCCCAGCTTGCCGGCCTCGAAGTCCTCGAAGGCCTGAATGATTTCGGCCCGGGTGTTCATGACGAAGGGGCCGTGTGCATAGACGGGCTCCCCGATGGGCCGGCCCCCGAGGATCAGGACGTCGAGCGCCGGGTGACGCGCATCCTGCGCGGCGGCGGCCCGCAGCACCAGGGCGTCGCCGGCGCCGTGCACGGCGAGCTGGCCGGTGTGCAAGGGCCGGGCGTCGGGCCCCACCGAGCCGCTCCCCGAGAGGGCGTACACCAGCGCGTTGAACTCCGGTGGCCAGGAGAGGACCAGCTCCGCCCCGGGTGCGATGGTCGCGTGGACCAGGGAGATCGGAGTGTGCGTGGCGCCGGGCCCGCGGTGCCCGGCCACGTCGCCCGCGATCACCCGGACCAGCGCGCCTCCGTCCGGCGACGTGAGCAGCACCACGTGGGAGGCCTCGAGGTCCTGGTAGCGGGGGTCGATCATCTTGTCGGACCCCGGCAGGTTCACCCACAGCTGTACCCCGTGGAACAAACCGCCGCTGGCGATGAGCTGGTCGGGCGGGCGCTCGATGTGCAGGATGCCCGATCCCGCCGTCATCCACTGGGTCGAACCGTTGGTGATCAGCCCACCGCCTCCGATGGAGTCCTGGTGCTGGAACGTGCCGTCGATCATGTAGGTCACCGTCTCGAAGCCGCGGTGCGGATGCCACGGGGTGCCCTTGGGCTCACCCGGGGCGTACTCGACCTCTCCCATCTGGTCCATGTGGACGAACGGGTCGAGGTCGGACAGCGCGACGCCCGAGAAGGCCCGGCGGACGGGGAAGCCCTCACCCTCCAGGCCGGCGGGGGCATCGGTGACGCTTTGCACGGGACGGGCGGTGGCCGTGTCCGCCGACGCGATGCGCGGGAGGACCAGGGTGTCGGGGACGGTCACTGCAGGCATGGCGTGCTCACTCTCTGTCGCGGTTCCGGCGTTGTCCAACACGGCGGGACCCGGTTCTGTTCCGTGGCGCCGGGTGCGCCCCGCGCTCAGGAGGCGTTGAGGCGGGCTACCTGCTCGGGCGTCAACGTGATGTCGGCCGCGGCGGGTGACGCGACGGCCGTCTCGGGGCGGCTGCTGCCGGGGATCGGGATGACGCGGGATCCCTTGGCCAGCATCCAGGCCAGCGTGACCTGCTGGGGGCTGGCGCCCACCTCGAGCGCGACCTGGGCGAACGCCGGGTGTGTCTGCTCAATGCGGTCGGACTGCCCGATGCCGCCGAGCGGGCTCCACGGGATGAAGGCGATGCCGAGGGCCTCGCAGTGCTCGAGCTCACCCTCCGAGGAGCGGAACCGAGGCGAGAACTCGTTCTGCACGCTGACCAGTCGACCGCCGAGCACCTCCTGCGCCTCGTCGATCCGGGCCACGTTCGCGTTGGAGACGCCCGCCATGAGGATCTTTCCCTCGTCGAGCAGGTCGGCCAGGGCGCCGACCGACTCGGCCCAGGGGACCTTGGGGTCGGGCCGGTGGTACTGGTAGAGGCCGATCGCCTCCACCCCGAGCCGCTTGAGCGAGGCCTCGCAGGCCTCCTTCAGGTAGGCCGGATCGCCGTGCACGGTCCAGCTGCCGTCGCCGGGGCGCCGGTGGCCGCCCTTGGTCGCCACCAGCACGTCGTCGGTGGGGCCGCCGTAGGCGGCCAGGGCCTCGGCCACCAGCTCCTCTCCGTGGCCGTGCTCCTGCACCCCCAGGGAGTAGGCGTCGGCGGTGTCGATGATCGTGACACCGGCATTGAGGGAGGCGTGGATGGTGGCGATGGCCTGGCGGCGGTCGGGCCGGCCCTCAATGGAGAGCGGCATCTCGCCCAGACCGATGGCGCTCACCGACCGGTTGCCGATGGGACGTTGTTGCATGTGGTCCTCCTCGTGGTGGTCTGCGGGGCCCGTGGTGGTCTGTTGGGCCCGCGACGAGCACCGCACCGTGCTTTCCGTCTACTACCCGACCACGTGGAACGCAATCCGGTAGAGGAGGGTGTCGTCGGCGATCGGCCCGGCGTGCGCGGCCCGGCGGCGCAGGGCCTCGCGATCGGGCTCGCCGGCCCGGCGGACGTCGGCCTCGGAGATGCCGCCGAACGGCACCATGTCCAGGCTGTCCACAACTATGTCGACGCGTCCGACGCGGTAGCGCCCCCCGACCCTGGCATGCGGCCGGCGCCACAACCGGAACGAGACCGTGATGTCGCCGGCCGCGATGTCATCGCGCAACTCCTTGCTGAACTCCACGCGGGCACCGTAGACCTCGCCCGCAGAGCAGTGCCCTGACGCGGCCACCCCGCCCTGCCACCCTCGTCACGCCACCACGCCCTCCACTGCGAGCTCCACGATGGAGTCGGTGCTGTAGCCCACGCTGGCCAGCACCTCGTCACGGTGCTCGTTGAACTCGGGCGCCCGTTTGGGGGTGGCGGGGGCGCCGCCGAACTGCACCGGCGCCGTGACGAGACGGAAGGGGACACCGGCGGCATTCGCGGTCTCGAGCACGTAGCCGTTCGCCTCCACCTGGGGGTCGCGCGCGACCTCGAGCGTGTCTTGCGCCACCGACCACTGGCCGTCGAAGGAGGCCAGCCGTTGGCGCCATTCCGCCATCGGGGCCGACGCGAAGACCGAGGCCAGGATGGCGCGGGCGGCACCCGCGTTGGCCGCCAGGAGCTCGTGGGAGGTGAACCGCTCGTCGGTGATGAGGTCCTCGCGCCCGATGGCCCGGCAGGCACCGGGCCAGTAGTGGAAACCCTGGAGGCACGACACGGCGATGAAGCCGCCGTCCTGGGTCCGGTAGGTGCCGACAAGAGGGTTCGACGGACCGCCACCGCCTGATCCCGCCGGCGGGGGTCGCCACGGCATGCCCATCTGGAGCGACAGCGCCATGGAGGGTCCCATCGCCCAGAGCCCCACGCTGAGGAGCGAGACGTCGACCGTGAGGGCCTCGCCGGTCCGCTCACGGTGGAACAGCGCCCCCATGATGCCGCCGGCGATCGTCATGCCTCCGATGGAGTCGCCGTACCCGGGCCCTGGCTGCACCACCAAGCCCTCGGCGTCGGGCGGGGTGCAGCCCATGGCGCTGCCGGCCCGGCACCAGTAACTGAGGAAGTCGTAGCCACCACGGTCCGCATCGGGGCCGCGTTCACCACCCCCGGTACCGGCGACATAGACGATGTTCGGATTGTGGGCACGGATGTCGTCCGCCTCGATCCGCAGCTTCTTGCGGACGGCCGGGAGCTTGTTCGTGAGGAACACGTCGCACGTGGCCGCCAGCTTGTAGACCACCTCGACACCCTGGGGCGTCGTGAGATCGATGCCGATGCTCTTCTTCCCGCGGTTGGAATGCTCCAACAGGACGTGGACGTCGCCACCCATGGCCATGACGCCGCTGGAGGCCAGGCCCCGCATGGCGTCGCCACGCTCGACGTGCTCCACCTTTATCACCTCGGCACCCCAGTCGGCCAGGATGGCCGAAGCGACCGGAACGAACGCGTGCTCCGCCACTTCGAGGATGCGCACACCCTTCATGATGTCGGTCATTTGAGATCTCCCCTTTCGATTGGGTCCGTTCGGGACCATGTCCGACAGGACCCCGTGACCGGGGAACGTTATTCGGCGGAGTCGCCACCGCACCCATCGATACCCATTGACACCTATGGACGGCGTCGTGGGGTCCGGCGCGGACGGCGAGCGAACGGCAGCACACACGCGCGCCACCGAGTTCCGGTGGAACTGGCTGGCGCAACCGCAACGGTGGATCGGCCCAGGCGGACCTGCGACGGCTCACTCGTGAACCGGCCGGCCGGGTGCGATGATCTGACCATGGGGCGCTTGGACGGCAAGGTCGCGATCGTGACCGGTGGCGGCGGGGGGATCGGTGCGGCGACCGCCCGAGCGATCGTTCGGGAGGGCGGGTCGGTCGCCATCGTCGACATCGAAGGTGCTCGGGCGGATGAGGTCGCGCGCGGCCTGGGTGCGACGGGGGGAGACGCCTTCAGCGTGCCCGCCGATCTGTCCGACGAGCAGGCGGTGCAGGCCGCAATCGGGGCGACCATCGATCGATTTGGGCGTGTCGACGTGCTCCACAACAACGCAGCGCTGACCGAGTCCGAGTTTCTCTCACGTGACACCCAGGTGACGGATCTCGCGCTCGACGTCTGGGAGAAGGCGATGGCGGTCAACCTGCGCAGTCAAATGTTGATGTGCAAGCACGTGATCCCCGCGATGGTCAGCACGGGTGGCGGCTCCATCATCAACATGTCGTCCGGGGCGTCGCTCAAGGGTGACAGCACTCGCACCGCGTACGGGGTTGCGAAGGCGGGTGTCAACACGCTCACCATGTACGTGGCGACCTCCCACGGGAAGCGGGGGATCCGGGTCAATACGATCGTCCCCGGCCTCATCATCACCGACGCCGTTCGTGCCCACCTGACCGAGGGGATGCTGGCCGGGCTCGGCCGGGCCACGCTCACGCCGTACGTCGGCGAGCCCGATGACGTCGCCAATCTCGTCGTCTTCCTTGCGTCGGACGAATCTCGCTACATCACCGGGCAGATGATCGCCATCGACGGCGGCATGTCGGCCCACGTGGGCTCGGCCGGGCGGGACGATGCCGATGCCTAGGCGGCGATGGCGGTCTCAGGGCGGCCCCAGGACGTAGGAACCGTTCTCGGGGTGGTGGTACCAGCCGCTCGAGGCCTGGGTGCCCCCGTCGACGTGGATGGTTTGGCCGGTCACGTAGCTGGCCATGGAGCTCGCCAGGAAGACGGCAGCTCCGGCCACCTCGTCGACATGACCGGGACGGCCCATCGGAACGGTCAGGGCGAAATGCTCTTCGGCTCCCGGGGGCGCCACGGCCGCCAAGCCTTCGGTCAGCGTGATGTCGGGGGCCAGCGCGTTCACCCGGATGCCGTGGGGAGCCAACTCCAGTGCCGCGGTCTTCGTGAAGTTGATGACCCCGGCCTTCGCGGCCGCGTAGGCGGCATATCCGGGTGCCGCCCGGACGCCCTCAATGGAGGTCACGTTGATGATGCTGCCGCCGGTCCCCGCGGCAACCATCGTCCGGGCGACTCGCTGGGTGCACAGGATCACGTGTTTGAGGTTGGCTCGGTAGAGGGCGTCCCAGCCGTTCTCGGAGGTCTCCAGGATCGGTGAGTAGAAGACGCCGCCGGCGTTGTTCACGAGCACACGCACCGGCCCGAGCTCGGCGGTCGTGCGGGCGAGCGCGGCGTCCACGTCGGCTGGTTCGCGTACGTCGGTGACGAGACCGAGCCCCCCGACCTCTTCCGCTGCCGACTCGCCGCTCTCGGCGTCGCGCTCCCAGATGGCCACCCGGGCGCCGAAGGCGGAAAACGCACGGGCAATGCCCCGTCCGATCCCCGCCCCACCTCCCGTCACCACGGCCACCTGGTCGGTGAGCAGCACTGAAGCCGGGATCATGGGCACGGATTCGTTCCCCCTTGTTATCGTCGAAGCGACGGAACTCTGCCGCGCGGACCGAGAGCCGCTCTCAACCGAGGCCAGGTGGCCATGCCCAGAATAGAACCCATCCCACTGGACGAGCTCGCCGACGAGCCCCGACGGATCATCGAGGAGGGGGTAGCCGACGGCACCTATGCCACCCCGGTCCCCCTGCAGATCTTCGCCTACAAGACCATGCAGCTGCTGATGACCAACGCCGCGCGCGGCGTCATGGGCAAACAGACCCTGCTGGGCGCACGGATCACCGAGCTGATTCGGATCCGCAGCGCGCAGCTGGGTGAATGCCAACCGTGCATGCAATCCCGCAAGCACGACTCCATCACCGACGAGGACGTGGCCTGCCTCCTTGCGCCCGGGGGGTCACAGCTGACCGAGCAGGAGCGCCTGGCGATCAAGTTCCTCGACCTGCTGTCGGCTGACCACCATGCCATCGACGACGAGGTGTACCGCGAACTGGCGACCGTCTTCACCACGGCCCAAATCGTGGAGCTCGGGTTCACGTGTGCGAACACCATGGGGGTGCACCGCTTCATCCACACCCTCGACGTCTACGGCACGAGCCCACCGGCCATCGCCTACAGCAAGGACCAGGTGGACAGCGCATACGCCGACGTCCCGCCGCAGATGTCGACATGAGCGAGACGGTCCTCGTCACCGGGGCCACCGGGCTGGCCGGTGCCAACATCTGCAAGCTCCTCGTCGAGCGTGGCGACGGCGTGCGTGCCCTGGCTCGTCCGACCGCTGACACGGAGCCACTCGTCGCCTTGGGGGTCGAGGTCGTGCCGGGCGACATCACCGCGGCCGGCGACGTCCGGCGCGCCGCCACCGGTGCCGATTCCGCCATCCACTCCGCCGCACTCCTCGGTGGCGCCAGCCAGAACCTTCCCGACTTCGAAGCCGTCAACGTCGCGGGAACGAAGCACGTCCTCGATGCGGCCGAGGCGCTCGGTATGCGCCGGGTGGTCGCCGTGAGCACGGGCACGTTCTTCGACACGAAGGGAGGCCTCGAGCGCGAGGATGCGTCCGTGACGAAGGAGCCGAGCTCAGATCCCTACACGATCACCAAGATGGCGGCGTTCCAGGACGCCATGGCCCGGGCGGCGGCCGGACAGGACGTCGTGACGGCACATCCGGGGGCCATCTACGGCCCGTCGCCCGTGGCGAGCAACGCGCTCGGCCGCACCAGCTTCAATCGGGTACTGCTGTCCGCGCTCCGCGGACGCGTCACCCGGTACCTGACGTTTCCGGTCAGCTGGGTGTTCGCCGAGGACATCGCCCGCGGCTGCATCCTGGCCCTCGATCGGGGCGTCTCCGGCGAGCGCTACATGCTCGACGGCCAACCAGAGGACGTGGTGAGCACGGCGACGGCGTGCAACCGGATTTGTGCCCTCGCGGGCATCGAGCACCACGTCGAGGACGTTGCACCATCCAATGACCCCGAGCTTCTGGAGGTGTTCGGACCCACCCTGATGGCGATCGCCGCCAAGGCGGCTGCGACACCGGCACCTCGTGGCGACCTGAAGGCGTCGAAGACGTACAAGAGGCTCGGGTACGACCCGATCAGCCTCGACGAAGGACTGGGCCACACCGCCGCATGGCTACGCGCCATCGGCCGCGTCGACTGACGGAGGGTTGACGCGGCGTCGACGGGCCGTGGTCCGAGGGCGTCAAGCGCTGGCCAACACATAGCGACCCGAACCGACCCGCAGGCGCACGGTGCCGTTGCCGGCGCTCAACACGGACACGGCCAAGTGCCAGCCGACGCCTTTCCTGCAGCTCGGACACTTGGGGAAGGTATCCCCGACGCTCATCGTGACGCCTCCTCGTCGGAGCAGTCACTCCGGTAGATGCCCAGTCGATCACGCAAGCGTTACCGGTCCTGGTGTCCGTGTCGCTCTTCGAGATGTTGATCTCCCTTGCTCAATCAACCAAGAGAGAAATCTCGGATGGTGGAACACACAATCCGAAACGGGCAGCAACCGCTGGAGATCGCAATAACTGAACACCCAAGGTGCCGTCCTCCCCTAGCATGGCCAATACAGCACGCCGACCAGGCTTCCCGGCTCACCTGAAAAGAGATCGTACGCCGCTTCGGTCTTGTTGTCACGAGGTCTGAGACTGGTTGTCCGACCGCCCCGGACCACGCCGGGCGAGAAGGCCTGTGACGACGGGCAGCCTCGGAGCTGCCTGGCAGCGGGTCAACTCCAAAGGCGGGACACGACGTCCGACAGCGAGCTGTTGGTGGGTCGTTCACCACACGTTCACCGCCACGGGCCGATCTCCACCGCGCCGTTACCGCCTGAAGGTTGATGCTGCATACATGGCTGACCTTCTGGTGGTCGTCGGCATCGTTGTGTTCGTGGCTGCGATGCTCGGCTTGATCTCGGCGCTCCAGCGGGTATGACCGTCGCCGGCGGTCTGCTGCTCGCCTTGTCGATCTGCGCCTCCGGCTATCTCGGATTCGCGCTGTTCAAGGCGGCTCGCTTCTGATGGACTTCGCCTGGACCATCGTGGCGATGGTGGCGGTGCGCCATGGAGGAGCCGAGGAAACGTCCTCTACGGCTTCGCGGCGGTTCGCCACAAGGAGGCGTCTGGGTATCTACTGGAGGGTGGAAGGCAGCTGGGGATCCGGCCCCACGCATCTTCCTGGGTCGACGATCTACGCTGGCAGAGGGGTTGAGAGCACGGCATGAAGACGGGCAACGAAACGATTGACAGGGCCAATGGTCACTACACGATCGTCACGGCCGACAGCCATGCCGGCGGCAGCCACGCCGCGTACCGGGAGTACCTCGATCCCCGGTACCTCGAGGAATTCGATGCCTGGAGGGCCAAGTACAAGAACCCGTTCCGGGATCTCGGCGACACCCGGCGCCTCCGCAACTGGGACACCGAGATGCGCAATAGCCAGCAGGAGGCTGATGGTGTCGTCGGAGAGGTCATCTTTCCGAACACGGTCCCGCCCTTCTTCCCGAGCTTCGTTCTCTTCGCTGCGCCTCCCAGGCCCGAGGATTACGAGCATCGCCTGGCTGGCATCCGGGCCCATAACCGTTGGCTGGTCGACTTCTGCGCCGAGTTTCCCGAGCGGCGAGCCGGCATCGGTCAGATCTTCCTCAACGACATCGACGACGCCATCGCCGACGTCCACTGGATCAAAGAGCACGGCCTCCGGGGCGGCATCCTGCTGCCCAATGTCCCACCGGATGTCAAGTGGGTGCGGCCGCTTTACGATCCCGCCTACGACCGACTGTGGGAGGTCATCGAGGATCTCGAAATGCCGATCAACGTCCATGGCGGCACTGGGGTGCCTGATTACGGCGACTACCCCTTTGCCATGCTCTTTTACATCAACGAGGCCATGTTCTACTCGCAGCGACCCTTCGTCCATTTCGTCCTCGGAGGCGTCTTCGAGCGCTTTCCGCGGCTGAAGTTCGCCATCACCGAAACCCAGTGCTCCTGGGTGCCCAGGCTGCTCAACGATCTCGATGCCACGATCGACCGGATCCGCAAGACCGGCCAGACCGGGGAGATCCGCTATGGCGACGAGCACAAGCTCGACCATCTGGCCAGCGAGTACTTCGCCCAGAACGTGTGGATGGGGGTGAGCCAGCCTCGACCCGCAGACATTGCCGTGCGAGCGCAAATTGGCGCCGACCGGTTCATGTGGGGCAGCGACTACCCCCACGACGAGGGAACGTACCCCTTCACTCGTGAGACGCTGCGGCAGGTGATGCTCGGGCTCAGGCCCGACGAGAAGCAGCGGATCCTCGCGGAGAACTGCGCCAACCTGTACGGATTCGACTTGGCGAAGCTCGCCCCGTTGGCGGCCAAGTTCGGTCCCACCGTGGAAGAGTTGGAGAAGCCTCTGGACGAGCTGCCTCAGAACGCGAACGACGCACTCCGCAAGTCGGTAGTCGGCCCTTAAGTTCTCCTACCCCGATTGATCTCGACACCTGGGGATCCCTGCCCGAATAGCCACAGCGGCGCGATCTTCTCGGGCCGAACACCTGACTCGGCCTCTGACTTGTCGAAGGCACCGCTTGCACCATGACGTGATCCGGTCCGAAGCGACGGCAGCGCACGGGGAATGTCGGGATGGGTAGAGGGGCACGCGTGGCACAAGGACGTCGCCTCTGCCGTCGGCACAACAACGGCACTAAGGTCCCTCAACGATGGCCGAGAGCCGCGCCTCGATGAACCCGGACGCTCATGAGCTCTTCGTACTCGGCGGCCGTGTGGCGGTCGTCGTCGGTGGCACCGGGACGCTCGGGCGATCCATGGCGGCCGCCCTGCGCGGTGCGGGCGCCGACGTCGTCGTGGCCGGACGCGACGCCGCTCGCGGGGCGCAAGCGATTGATTCCATAGGCGGCGGCCGCTTCGTCGCCTGCGACACGACGCGACGCGAGCAGCTCGATGAGCTCGTCAACGACGTGATGCGGGCCGAAGGGTCGATCGATGTCCTGGTGAACGCGGCCGGCGTCAACAGCGCCACGCCATTCCTCGACATCGGCGAGGAGGAGTTCGAGGCCGTCATGGCCACCAACGCGACAGGCGTGGCACGGGCGTGCCAGGCCTTCGGCCGCTACTTCGTCGAGAGATCCACCGCCGAAGGCATCGGCGCCAGCATCATCAACGTGGGATCCGAGGCCGCCCGGCGGCCGCTGTCGAAGGTCTTCACCTACTCCATGGCCAAAGCCGCCGTGCACAACCTCACCAAGAACCTGGCCCGCGAGTGGGGCCCGCTCGGCATCCGGTGCAACCTGCTGGTGCCCGGCTTCTTCCCTGCCGAACAGAACCGGGCGATCCTCGACGCGGGTCGCGTCGCCGCCATCATGGAGCGCACCCCCATGCGTCGCCTCGGTGAGCCCGATGAC
This sequence comes from uncultured Acidimicrobiaceae bacterium, assembly GCA_963736525.1. GTDB lineage: Bacteria > Actinomycetota > Acidimicrobiia > Acidimicrobiales > RAAP-2 > Bog-473. The sequence continues at coordinate 4,945 of CAVTPF010000009.1, read as the reverse complement.
CTCCTCGGTGGACTGCTGCTCCTGGCCAGCGACGCCGGACGTTTCATCACCGGGGCCGAGCTCGTCGTCGACGGCGGCTTCGACGCGTCCAGCCTCTGAGCGCGCCGTGACCGACTTCCTCGACGACCGGTTCATGCTGACCACGCCAACCGCCGAGTCGCTGTTCTCATCCGTCCGGCCGCTGCCGATCATCGACGCACACAGCCACCTCGTTGCCCGCGAGCTGGCCGACAACCTCCGGTTCGACACCATCACCGAGCTGTGGCTCGGCGACGACCACTACAAGTGGCGGGCCATGCGTGCCGTCGGGGTCGACGAGCAGCTGGTCACCGGATCGGTCGACCCCTTCGATCGCTTCGAGGCGTGGGCCGTCACGCTCGAGCGGCTCGCCCTCAACCCGTTGCAGATCTGGAGCCACCTGGAGCTGCGTCGCTGCTTCGGGATCGACCTCGTGCTCACCCGGTCGACGGCACGCGAGATCTACGACGAGGCCAATCGCCAGCTGGCGGGTCGCTCACTCCGCGACCTCCTCGCACCCTTCGGTGTGGCGGTACTGGCCACGACCGACGACCCCGCGGACCCTCTCACCTCGCACGCGGATCTCCGAAAGGACACCGACATCCGCCTGCCCTTGGTGGTGCCGACCTGGCGGCCCGACCCCGCGCACCGGTTCCTCGTCCGGCCCACCGCGTGGCGGCAATGGACCGAGCGTCTCGGTGAGAGCGAGGGTGTCGTGGTCGACTCGCTCGATTCCCTGCTGGCCGCGCTCCGCTCCTCGTGGCGGCGTTTCGCGGCCCTGGGCGCGCGGAGCTCGGACCACGGGCTTGCCGCCCTGCCGGCGGCCCCGAGAGATCCCGCCGCTGCGGCCGAGGCCGTCCGCGGTGCCCTGCGGGGCGTCGCGCCGGATCCCGCCGGCCACGACGCGGTCGTCGTCGAGGTGATCTCCCTCGCCGCCGAGCTGGCGTTCGAGGACGACGCCGTGGTCCAGCTGCACCTGGGGGCGCACCGAGACGCCTCGCCCCGGCTGGCCTCGCTCCTCGGAAGCGACGTCGGCGCCGACGCCATCGGCAGCGACCCGCAGGGGCCGGGCCTGTTCGCCCAGTTGGCCGCGTTCGAGCGCGCCGGCTCCTTGCCCTCGACGGTCCTCTACAACGTCGACGCGGCCGACAACGCGCTCTTCGCGACTGTCGCCGGCGCCTTCGCCCGGGACGACGGGCGCCCGGCCGTGCGGTGGGGCCCCGCCTGGTGGTTCAACGATCACGAGCGCGGGCTGCGGAACCAGCTCGAGCTGCTCGGAGCCCAGGGGGTGCTCGGCACGTTCATCGGCATGCACACCGACTCCCGCTCGTGGCTCTCCATGACCCGCCACGAGCTGTACCGTCGGGTGCTCTGCGACGTCCTCGGCCAGGGTGTCGCCCGGGGCACGGTGCCCGAGGACGAGGCGCTGCGCAGGCTGGCCGTGGCGCTCTGCGGCCAGAACACGCTCGACCTCTACGGCTTCGGTCGATGACGGCGGCGCCGGCGACGGTGGTGGTCGTGATGGGCGTGGCAGGGGCGGGCAAGTCGACCCTGGGAGGGAAGCTCGCCCGGGCGTTCGGCCAGCCACTCATTGAGGCCGACGAGCTCCACTCTGAGAGCAACATCGCCAAGATGCGCCGGGGTACGGCCCTGACCGACGACGACCGCTGGGCCTGGCTGGCGGCCGTGCGGCGCGCCGCTCGCGCTGCGTCACCGGTGGTCGTGGCCTGTTCCGCGCTCACCCGGCCTCACCGCGACGCGCTCCGCCTCATCGGAGAGGTCCGTTTCGTCTGGCTCCAGATCCACGAACCGGATGCTCGGGCGCGCCTGACCGAACGGCGTGACCACTTCGCCGGACCCGATCTTGTCGCCAGCCAACTGGCGACGCTGCAGCCGCCCGAAGACGACGAGGTCGACGTGCTGTCTTTCGACGCCACGGCCGCGCCCGACGAGCTCCTCGCCGCGGTGTTGGGCGCGCTGGCCGCGCCGGCGCTCTGTCTCGGCCCGCTGGCGACGTGGGGCGGCCCCGACGCCGCGCTCGATGGTGACGATCTCGACGCGGTCGCCGACGAGCTCGTTGGCTCGATAGTGGACGGCCACGTGACCCGGGTCCTCCTGGTGCCGCCCGACCAGACCCGCGCCCCATCGCGGGCGGGCGAGCTGACCTGGCGGTTGATCCAGCGGCTCGAGCAGCGGGGCTGCCGGGTGGCGATCATGCCGGCGCTCGGGACGCACCGGCCGATGGACGCCGCCGCCGCCGACCTTCTCTTCGGCGGTCACCTGGACGCTTCGGGGCTCCTGGTCCACGACTGGCACCGGGGCGTGGCCGAGGTCGGGAGGTTGCGAGCCGATGAGGTGGTGGCACTGAGCGACGGCCTGCTCGACACAGAGGTCGTCGTGGAGGTCGCAACCGCCCTGCTCGAGAGGTGGGACCTGGTCATCTCGCTTGGCCAGGTGGTGCCCCACGAGGTCGTCGGCATGGCGGGTTACTCCAAGAACCTCGTTGTCGGTCTTGGCGGATCGTCGTTCATCGGCGCCAGTCACCTCCTCGGTGCCCTGGTGGGTGTCGAGACGATCATTGGCGCCACCGCAACGCCGGTCCGGGACCTCGTCGATACCGCGTTCGACCGCATGTTGGCGCCACGTCTCCAAGTCCTCTTCGTCTTGACGGTGGTGGAGGCCGGCCCACGGGGCGAGACGCTGCGCGCCGTGCTCAGCGGCCGCGGTGGGACCGGCCGCAGCGGTGCCGCCGCCTTCCGCCAAGCGACGGCGTTGGCCCGTCGCTGCAACATCACCATGGTCGACGAGCCATGGGGGCGGGCCACATGCTGGCTCAACGCCCGCGAGTTCCGCTCGACCTGGCTCGGTAACAAGGCGGTCTACCGCACGCGGCGGGCCCTGGCGCCCGGCGCAGAGCTGATCGTGCTTGCCCCCGGCGTCGAGCGGTTCGGAGAGGACCCGGCGATAGACCGGCTCATCCGCCGCCACGGCTATTCGGGGCGCGACGCCGTGCTCGCCGCGGCCGCGCACGATGCCGAGCTGCGGGCGTCACCCGGGACCATGGCGCACCTCATCCACGGGAGCAGCGAGGGCCGGTTCTCCATCACCTACTGCACCGATCCTGACGGGGGCGGCCTCACGCCCGAGGAGCTCACTTCCGTCGGCTACTGCTGGCGGCCGCTCGCCGACGAGATGGCACACCTGGGTGTCGACGCCACGACGTCGACCGGCCCGGCCGTCGACGCACGCGGGGACCGGTTCGAGCACGTGGCGCAGCCCGCCCTCGGGCTGTGGGTCGCTCGTTAAGCTCTTCCCGGCCCGCCGAGATCCGCGCCCGTACGGCCGTCCCGGGACGGACCGGGACCCTCTGGCACCAAATTCTTGGGACAGTTGGGACAGATCACGGGGACCAACGGCCCTATCCGGATGCAGCGCGATCGGTCAGAGTGCAGGACGAGCTGAGGTGAGGTCGCAGCCCTATGAGAAGTGGTCACTGGAACAACCGAGCAAGTGGTTCAAAGCTGAGCGTGCTGCGATTTTCGACGGTGCGGGGCGCTACTGCGGCCCTTATCGTGATTCTTGGCGCGCTGACCACGGTGCTGGCGACGGCTGCAATTGGCCGAACCGCCGCTGGTGCGACACCTACGTTGCCACCTCCGCTGAGCGTATCGAATTTCGTGATCGTGGACCCGTTGGGCAACGTGACGGTGCACGGCGGATCGGTGTCACTCGCACCGGGTTCGGGACAGCATCAGTTCGTATTCGACACCGTTGGTTATCGCTTCTCGGTCATCAACACCTCCAGGGTGCTCACCCCGGGTCAGTACTCGACGTCCGTCGACACGTGGTTGAGCCTGGTGAACGACCCGGCGTGTCAGGGTGGGAGTACGACCGGGTCTGCCGAGATCGACCAGGCAACCTACGACCCGACAGGAGCAGTCACGAGCGCTGCGGTCCAGTTCCAGTTCCGCTGTTACACGGGTACCTACGTGTACGGCACCATCGCGTACCAACTCGTCAACACAAACGGGATCAACGGCTACTACCTCTACGGCCGCAGCGGTGGAATCCTGGGGTTCGGCAACGCGAGCTACCTCACATACCTCGGCACGCCGTACACCCGAGCGCTCCCGACAAGTGTCGTCGGCATGGCGACGACCACTGATGGTGACGGCTACGTCATGGCCGGCAACGACGGAGGGGTATTCGCCTTCGGCGACGCCCAGTTCTATGGCTCCATGGGCGGCCAGCGCATCAACGCGCCGATTGTGGGCATCGCACTCACTCCGTCAAGTCTCGGATACTGGCTCGTAGGTTCGGATGGCGGGATCTTTGCCTTCGGCGACGCCCAGTTCTACGGCTCCATGGGTGGCAAGCCCCTCAACGCGCTCATCGTCGGCATTGCGCCTACGCCGGATGGACGCGGGTACTGGGAGGTCGCATCCGACGGCGGGATCTTTGCCTTCGGCGACGCCCAGTTCTACGGCTCCATGGGTGGCAAGCCCCTCAACACGCTCATCGTCGGCATTGCGCCTACGCCGGATGGACGCGGGTACTGGGAGGTCGCATCCGACGGCGGGATCTTTGCCTTCGGCGACGCCCAGTTCTACGGCTCCATGGGTGGCAAGCCCCTCAATGCGCCCATCGTGGGCATCGCGACCAGTTCCTCGGGCCATGGGTACTCCCTGGCAGCGCTCGACGGAGGAGTGTTCTCGTTCGGCGACACGATCTTCCAAGGAAGCGCTGTCTCGACTTTGGTCCCGCAGGTGCCTGTTGGGATCGCCGTCGGTTGATTCGAGGGCGGTCGCCGGGACGAAGGTGCAGGACAGCGAGCCAACTTCTGGGAAATGGACTGCCGTGGGCAGGAGCGAGTGGTGGGGCTAGCTGGAATCGAACCAGCGACCTCAGCATTATCAGGGCAGGTGTC
>CAVTPF010000008.1:0-38026 GCA_963736525.1 uncultured Acidimicrobiaceae bacterium | reverse complement strand
GGTGGAGGCGATGGGACTTGAACCCACGAACCTCTTGACTGCCAGTCAAGCGCTCTACCAACTGAGCTACGCCCCCAGTGGCGGTCGACCACGCTAGCAGTCGGGGCCGGCGGTACCGGTCCGGCCCCCGCTCCAAGGGGACGCCGACGACGCGGGGCGGGAGCGCAGAAGAGAGGACAGTGCTCTGCGGCCCGTGGGATGCAGCGACGCCGAGCGAGACCGAACGAGGCCGTCCGGAAGGCCCGGGAGCCACCGGGGCGTCGCCTACCCTGGTGGCATGGCACGCGCCTATGACTTCGACGCGGTGGAGCGCAGGTGGCAACGGCACTGGGCCGACGAGGGCACCTACCAGATCGACAACGACGACCCCCGGGAGAAGTTCTACGCGCTGTGCATGTACCCGTACCCCTCTGGCCCGGCCCATCAGGGGCACGTGCGTAACTACACGTTCGGTGACCTGGTCGTTCGCTATCAGACCATGTTGGGCAAGGGTGTCCTCAGCCCGCTCGGCTTCGACTCGTTCGGCCTGCCGGCCGAGAACGCCGCCATCAAGACCGGCACGCACCCGCGGATCTTCACGGACGCCCGGATCGCCGAGCTGACCGCGTCGCTGACCCGCCTCGGCGCCGTCTACGACTGGCGGCGCGAGGTCCGCAGCCATGACCCCGAGTACATCAAGTGGACGCAGCTGATCTTCCTCCGGCTCTGGGACGCCGGCCTGGCCTACCGGGCCACGGCCCCCGTGAACTGGTGCCCGGGGTGCCAGACCGTCCTGGCCAACGAGCAGGTCCTTCCCGACGGCACCTGCGAGCGCTCCGGCGACCTCGTCACGAAGCGCGACCTCGAGCAGTGGTTCTTCCGCATCACCCGGTACGCCGACGAGTTGCTCCAGGCCATCGACGACCTCGAGTGGCCCGAGCGGGCCAAGGTCATGCAGCGCAACTGGATCGGGCGCTCCGAGGGGGCCGAGTTCGACCTCGCCGTCGAGGGCCGTCCCGGTCTCACCATGCGCGTCTTCACCACGCGCCCCGACACCAGCTTCGGCATGACCTACGCCGTCATCGCCCCCGAACACCCGTTGGTGGACGAGCTGACCACCGCGGACCAGCGGCCCGCCGTCGAAGAGCTGCGGCGCCGCGTCGAGGGGGAGACCGACATCGAGCGCATGGCGGAGGGCGACGACCCCGCCGGCCTCGACAAGCGCGGCGCCTTCACCGGCAGCCATGTGGTCAATCCCTTCACGGGCAGCCCCGTCCCCGTCTACGTGGCCGACTACGTCCTCATGGGGTACGGGACGGGCGCGATCATGGCCGTGCCGGCCGAGGACGAGCGCGACTGGGCCTTCGCCACGTTGCACGGGCTTCCCATCGTGCGCACCGTGCAGCCGCCGGACGGGTGGGACGCCGACGGCGGCGGCGCCTACACCGGCGACGGCACGAAGATCAACAGCGGCTTTCTCGACGGTCTCGACATCGCCGCGGCCAAGGTGCGGGCCATCGAGTGGCTCGAGGAGCAGGGCATCGGCGAGCGCATGGTGAACTACCGGCTGCGGGACTGGCTCGTGTCGCGCCAGCGTTTCTGGGGCTGCCCCATCCCCGCCGTCTACTGCGACGTCCACGGCGTGGTCCCGGTGCCCGAGGACCAGCTGCCCATCGTGGCGCCCGACGACGTGGAGTTCCTGCCCACCGGCCAGTCGCCCCTGGCCCTCCACGAGGGCTTCTTGCACACGACCTGCCCGATCTGCGGCGGCCCGGCGCGGCGCGAGACCGACACCATGGACACCTTCGTCGACTCGTCGTGGTACTTCCTGCGCTTCTGCGACCCCTGGAGCACCGAGCGGCCCTTCGACCCGGCGGCCGCCCGCCACTGGATGCCCGTCGACCAGTACATCGGCGGCATCGAGCACGCCATCCTGCACCTCCTCTACGCCCGCTTCTTCGTCCGCGCCCTCATCGACGTGGGGTTGGCACCGGGCGTCGCGCGGGAGCCCTTCAGGCACTATCTCGCGCAGGGCATGATCCGCATGGACGGCACCAAGATGTCCAAGTCCAAGGGCAACCTCATCGCGCCCGAGCACTATTTCGACACGGTCGGGGCGGACGCGTTGCGCCTCTTCCACCTCTTCGTCGGCCCGCCCTTCGACGACATGGACTGGTCCGAGCAGACCGAGCAGGTGATTGAGGGCTGCGGCCGCTTTCTCGACCGCCTCTGGCGCACCTGCACGTCGGAGCCGCGCCTGCGCGCCGGCGAGCAGGCCGAGGCCGACCGCGCTGTGCGCCAGGCCGTCCACCGCACCATCGCCGACGTCACCAAGGACCTCGAGCGATGGTCCTACAACACGGCCGTCGCCCACTGCATGGAACTGTTGAACCTCCTGCAACGTTACGGGCGCGCCGGCGGTGGCACCAACGGCAAGGGCGGCGGAGACGTCGCCGCGCCGGGAGCCGGCGCGCACACCGAGGTCTGGGGCGAGGCGCTCGATGCCCTCCTCTGCCTGCTCGCCCCCATGACGCCCCATGTGACGGCGGAACTGTGGGAGCGGCGGCACGCGGGGGAGCCGTCGGTCCACCGGCAGGCCTGGCCGGAGGCGGACCCCGAACTGGTGCGGCAGGAGACCGTGACCATGGTGGTCCAGGTCAACGGCAAGGTGCGTGATCGGATCGACGTGGATGCCGGCATCACGGAGGAGGACGCCACGGCGGCCGCGCTGGCCTCCGCCAAGGTCAGCGAGGCGCTGCGAGGTGCCATGCCGGCGCGCGTGGTGTCGCGCCCGCCCCGCCTGGTCAACGTCGTGGTCTGAGGGGGGCGGCGGGCGTCCGGCCGATCCGGCGCGAGCCTCAGTCGTGGAAGCCGGCGAGCACGCCCTTCCACGACTCGGGGTCGACCTTGTAGGGCGCGTAGAAGCTGAAGCGATCCACCATGCCCTCGAAGCGGTTGCGCACCTCGGCGGCCACCTTGTCCAGCGGGCACACGACGGCGAACGCGTTGAGCACGTCGTCGTCGATCAGCTCGCCCATCGTCACCCACTCGCCCCGCTTCGAGAGCGTGTTCAGCTCGGACTGCAGATCGCCCCAACCGTGCAGCTCGAGCACGGGGCGGTAGGCCGGCGTCGAGCCGTAGAAGGCGATCTGCTGGCGCACGGCCTTGGCTGCCGCCTCGGTGCTCTCGTCGTCGGTCCCGGTGACCACGAAGCCCGGGTACGACACCGTCAGGTCGTCGCGTGTCTTGCCGGCCTTGGCCGCACCGCGCTCGAGCGCAGGCAAACTGACCTCCCGGAGGTAGCGCTCGGTGGTGAAGCCGTGCACCAGGAATCCGTCGCCAGCCTCGCCGGCCACCTCCGTCATGTGCTCGCCCACCCCCGCCAGCAGGATCCTCGGGTTGCCGTAGGGGTTCTTGCCCGGGTTGAAGAAGGGCGTCATCAGGGTGTGCGTGTAGTAGTCGCCCCGGAAGTTGAGTGGCTCCCCGGTCTCCCACGTCTTCCAGATGGCGCGGATGGCCAGGAGCATCTCGCGCATGCGGGGCGCCGGGTGGGACCACGGCATGGAGAACCGCTTCGTGATGTGGGGCTTGATCTGGCTGCCCAGACCCAGCATGAAGCGGCCCTGGGTCAACAGTTGCAGGTCGTTGGCCTGCACGGCCAGCGTCATGGGGTTGCGGGCGAACGCCACCGCGATGCCCGTCCCGAATTCGAGCTTCTGCGTGGCACCGGCGCCGATGGCGATCGGGAGGAAGGGGTCGTGCCCCGTCTCCGCCGACCACACGCCGTCGTAGCCGCTGGCCTCGGCCGTGGCGGCCTGCTGCGCGATGCCCGTCGGGTCGAACCCGATGCCCCCGTCGATCTTCATCTGCTGTCTGCCTCCCGTCGTGCGCCCGCCTGTCGGGCGCGTGCGTCCACCATGCTCACTGCTCCTCGCCGCGCAGGAAGCGCTCGAGCTCGGCGGCGATCTCGTCACCCGACGGCACCTCCTCGACCCCCATGGCGTTGCCTTCCGAGGCGTCGATGCTCTCCTCGAGCTTGCGCACCATGGCCTGGTGCTCCGCGTTGTCCGCGATGAGCTGGTCCACCTGCCGGCGGGAGCTGTCGGCGGCGCGCCGCAGCGCAGAGGAGTCCAGCGACAGGCCGCCCACGCTGGCCAGGCCCTCCACCAGCGCCGCGCTCGCCTCGGGAAAGGGCATCCCCGCCACGTAGTGCGGGACCCGGGCCCACAGGCTCACGGCGGGGGTGCCGGCCGCGCCGAAGGCGAGCTCCAGCGCGGCCAGGACTCCGGCCGGCACCTCCAGCTCGCCCTGCACGATCCCCACCTGCTCGATGAGGTGCGACGAGCCGACCGGGGCCGTGGCGGCGAGCTTCACCGGGCGCGTGTGCGGTGCCGGGGCCGGGAAGGCGCCCAGGCCGACCACCAGTCGCACCCGCCAGGAGCGAGCCAGCCCGACGACCGCGTCGGTGAAGGCGCGCCAGTGGAAGTCGGGCTCGGGGCCGACGAGGAACAGCATGTCGCGCCCGGACTCGTCCTCGCCCTGGCGCACGACGGTGCGGGGCCAGGTGAGCTCGGTGGTGACGCCGTTCACGATGCGGGCCACCGGCCGCCGGGCCCGCTGGTCGAGGAAGAGTTCACCGTTGAAGGTGACGATCGGCTCGGTGTGGCTCTGGCCGAGCAACGCGGCCACGGCCGTCGTCGCGCCGAGGCCGGCGTCGACCCAGCCCTCGAGCGAGACCACCAACACGGGCTCGTTGAGGACTGGCTCGTGGTGGACCTCGAAGATCTCGGTCAGACCGGGGCCGTCGGGGCTCACGGCACCGACTCCAGCGCTTCGGCCGCCATCTCGAACAGGCGGCCGATCTGAGCCGGGAAACCCTCGACGCTGCCCCGGTCGCCGGCGCCGGCCCCGGCGACGTAGCGGGCGTAGACCCCTTGCAAGATGCAGGCCAGCTTCCAGTAGCCGAAGGCCACGTAGTAGCCGACGCCCGAGATGTCGAGGTCGGAGGCGGACCCGTAGCGATCCAGGACCTCCGACCGGGTCGAGAACCCGGGTGCCGTGGTGGGCGAGAGGCCGAGGACGGCCATGGCGTCGCTGGGATCGGCCCAGTAGACCATCAGCAGCCCGAGGTCGGCGAGGGGGTCGCCCAGCGTGCAGATCTCCCAGTCGAGGATGGCCCGCACGGTCCCGTCGTCGGCCAGGACGACGTTGTCCATCCGGTAGTCGCCGTGCACCACCGACGTCCGCTGCTGTTTCGGGATGCGCTGGGCGAGCCCGTCGCTCACGCGCTCGACCAGCCCACCGTGGTCGACGCCTTCGACCTGCATCTGCTCGTACTGGCCCCGCCAGCGCTTGAGCTGGCGCTCGATGTACCCCTCGTGCCGCCCGAGGTCCCCGAGTCCCACGGCGTCGGGGTCGACGTCGTGCAGCGCCGCCAAGGTGTCGGCCATGTGGTCTCCGACGGCGCGCCGCGTCCGCTCGTCGAACGCCGCCTCGGCTTCGGGCGCGCTGCGCAGGATGTGGCCCTCGACGAACTCCATCACGAAGAAGGGGCGCTCGTTGACCGACTCGTCGGTGCAGAGTCCCACCGTCGCCGGCACGGGGATCCCGGCCGGTCCGAGCGCGTGCATCAAGCGGTACTCCCGCGACATGTCGTGGGCGGTCGGGAGCACGTGGTGCAGGGGCGGGCGGCGGAGGGCCCACGCCCGGCCGGCCGCGTCCTCGACCCGGTAGGTCAGGTTGGAGCGGCCACCGGCGATGAGGGTGAAGGTGAGCGGCGTGGAGATCTCGGGCAGGTGGTCGACCATCCAGGCGGTGACCCCGCTCTCGTCGATCCCCTCCGGCACCTGCAACATGGGGACCGACGCTAATCGGTGCCACCGGGCCCATTCAGACGCTCTCCCGATGCCCGGGGGACAGGCGGAGAACCCCCCGCTCCGGCCGTGTGGGGGCGAGCGGGTTGCCATTAGCGTCTGGGCCCATGGACGTCACCGACCAGACCTTCCAGGCCGACGTGCTGGCCCGCAGCGCGACGGTGCCCGTCGTCGTCGACCTCTGGGCCCCGTGGTGCGGTCCGTGTACCACCCTGGGCCCGATGCTCGAGAAGGCGGTGGCCGACACCGGGGGCGCGGTCGAGCTGGCCAAGGTCAACGTCGACGAGAACCCGCGGATCGCCCAGAGCTTTCAGGTCCAGTCCATCCCCGCCGTCTTCGCCATACGCAACGGGCAGGTCGTCGACCAATTCATCGGCGCCCTGCCCGAGGCACAGGTGACCGAGTTCGTCCAACGGCTGGCCCCCGTCCCGACGGAGGCCGACACGCTGACCGCCGCGGGAGACGAGGCGTCGCTGCGCCGGGCGCTGGAGCTCGAGCCGGACCACCCGGCGGCGATCCTGTCGCTCGCCCGCCTGCTGATCGACCAAGGCGAGGCCGCCGACGCCCTGGCGCTGCTCAATCGCCTGCCCGAATCCGAGGCCAGCCGAGCCCTGGCGGCCGAGGCACGCCTCCTCGAGGCCGGCGTCGACGTCTCGGCGTCGGACCGCGCCGACATCGAGGCGAAGCTGGACGAATTGCTCGAGCGGGTGCGTGACGACGACTCGGCCCGCCAGGAGTTCGTCGACCTCCTCGAGACGCTGGGCCCGGACAACCCGCGCACCAACGAGTACCGGCGGGCGCTGGCGGCACGACTCTTCTGATGGTGCTCTGATGGCGTTGTGATGGTCGCCCCGGCGACCGGAGCGGACACCGCCCACCAAACCCTCGCCGCCGCCCTCGACCTGGGCGGACACCGCCACGACCTCACCCACCGGGCGCTTGTGATGGGGATCTTGAACCGCACCCCGGATTCGTTCTACGACAAGGGCGTCACGTTCGAGCTCGATCAGCTCTACGCGCGAGCCGAGCAGCTCGTCGCCGACGGGGCGGACATCCTCGACATCGGTGGGGTCAAGGCCGGTCCCGGCCCCGAGGTCACGGAGGCCGAGGAGCTCGACCGGGTCGTCGCGGCCGTCGCCGGCCTGGTCGCGCGCTTCGATACACCCGTGTCCGTCGACACCTGGCGCGCCTCGGTGGCGCGCGCCTCGTACGCCGAGGGTGCGGTCATGGGCAACGACATCAGCGGCCTGGCGGACCCCGACTACGTGGTGGCGGCGGCCGAGCACGGCGCCGCGGTCGTCGCCACGCACATCCGCCTCGCCCCCCGGGTGGCCGATCCGGACCCCCACTACGACGACGTCGTGCGCGACGTGGCCGGGTTCCTCACCGACCGGGCCGCCCGCGCCCGCGCCGCCGGCATCCCGGCCGACCGGATCGTGCTCGATGCCGGCCTCGACCTCGGCAAGACGGCCGAGCAGTCGCTGACCCTCCTGCGCGCGTCGCCGGCGCTGTCCCGGCTCGGCTACCCGCTGCTGCTCTCGGCGTCCAACAAGACGTTTCTCGGCAAGGTGCTGCATCTGGAGCTCACCGAGCGGCGCGAGGCTTCCATCGGCGCGGCGGCCCTCGGCATCGCCTGGGGCTGCCGCATCGTGCGCGTGCACGACGTCAAGGGCACTTGCCGGGCGCGCGACGCGCTGGCCGCCATCAGCGAGGCCCGGTGAGGGTGACCCGGTGAGCGTGACCCGGTGAGCGCGGCGGCGAACGGGACGGCGAGCGCCGGAGCGGACGGGTCGACCTATCTCGTCAAGGGGGACGACTCTTCCCTCGTGGCCCAAGAGGTGCGGGCCCTGCTCGATCGGGTGGTGGGCGACCGGGACCACGCGCTCGTGGTGGAGGAGATCGGCGGGGGCGCGGGGGAGGAGCTCAGCGTGGGCGCCGTGGTCGATGCCTGCCTGACCCCGCCGTTCCTGGTGGACCGGCGCGTCGTCGTGGTGCGCGACGCCGGGCGCCTGGTGACGGCCGACGTGCCGCGGCTGGTCGAGGTCGTCCAGGACCCGCTCCCGACGACGGTGCTGGTGCTGGTCGGCGGGGGAGGGACGATTCCCGCCCCGCTCGTCAAGGCCGTCACGGCGGCCGGCCGGGTCATCGACGTCACGACCGGCAAGGCGGGCGAGCGCAAGGCGTGGCTGCACGAGCACCTGCGGGGGGCGCCGGTGAAGCTGGAACCGGCGGCGGCCGACCTGCTGGCCGGACACGTCGGCGAGGACCTCGGCCGCGTCGAGGGCCTCCTCGGCGCGCTGAGCGCTGCCTACGGCGAGGGGGCCCGGGTCTCGGCCGAGGACCTGGCGCCGTACCTGGGCGAGGCCGGCAACGTCCCCCGTTACGAGTTGACGGACGCCATCGACCGGGGCGAGCCGGGTCGCGCGCTGGTGGTGCTCCACCGCATGCTCGAGGCCGGTGGCCTGGCCCCCATTCAGGTACTGGCCACGCTGCACGGCCACTTCGCGAACATGCTGGCGCTCGACGGCGACGACGTCGGCAACGAGCGCGACGCGGCCGCCGTCCTCGGCACCGCCCCGTTCGTCGCCAAGAAGGCGCTGGAGCAGTCGCGGCGACTCGGGAGCGCCCGCATCGCCGAGGCCATCAATATCATCGCGGCGGCCGATCTCGACGTGCGGGGACTGAGCGGGCTCAACGCCGAGGTCGTGGTCGAGATCCTGGTGGCCCGTCTCGCCCGCCAGACACGCCCGGTCCGCTCCGCCCGCCAGCGCGCCGGGGCCCGCCATTAGCCACCAGGTCGCGCCGCGCCACCTGGACGTCAGGGCAACGGGACGTCAGGGCAAGGGCGACGAGAACCACCACCGGTGGTTCTCGGGGTCCCGGGTGCCGTACTCGCGTAGCCCGTAGTCCTGATCGGTCGGTTCGCTGTCGAGGCGAGCGCCGGCCGACTTGGTGCAGGCGTAGTGCGCGTCGACATCGGGGACGATCGCCATCAGGCCCCCGTGAGACGCTGCCGCGTCGCGGGGCGAGGCCATCTCGTGCTCCGCCGTCACCCGGTGCAGCCAGATGGCGGTGTCGCCGTTGCGCACCTCGGCGTGCACGACTGTCCCGTCGTCGAGCCGGTGGAGGCCCCCCGACGCGAATCCGAACGTGCCGACCAGGAAGTCGTGGGCCGCCTCGATGTCCTCGTAGACGAGCACGGGGATGACCCCCGTCTTGGTGGTGGTGTCGTGGGTTGTCGTCATGGGCTCACTCTGCGCGACGCGGGGTCGCCGTGTCTTGGACAAACCTGACCCCGGGCACCTTGTTCGCATCGGCGGCATAGGCGCCCGGGGTCATGCCGGCCAGGGCGACGAAGTCGCGGGTCAGGTGCGACTGGTCGTAATAACCGGCCTCCACCGCCACCTCGGCCAGGGTGCAGCTCGTCGCCGGCCGGGTCAGCAGCGAGGTGGCGTGCTCGAAGCGGAGCAGACGGGCGTAGGCCTTGGGGGAGAGACCCAGTTGGCCCCGGAAGCGTTCGGTGACGTGACGCCGGCTCCATCCCGTCTCGTCCATGAGCGGCTCCACGCGGGCCTGCCCACGGGAAGCGGCCAGCTGCCCGCGCAGCCATGCCACCTCCGGCGAGAGCGCGGGGACGGCGTCGCCGCCCAACGTCTCGTCGAGGAGCCGCAGCCGCTCCTCCCACGTCGGCGTCTCCGCCAACCGTTCGACGAGGCGTTCCCCGCGCCGCCCCAGGGCCTCGTCGAGCGGCACCACGGCGTCGTTGAGCTCCTCGACCGCGCCGAACAGCGCCAGTGCGCCGGCAGGGGTCAGCTCCACCTGCACGCCCTGCTGGTGGCCCGCCACCCCGGTCAGGCTCGAGCGCGACTGACTGCCCACGACGAACCCGCCGAGGGTGCGTACCGGGCTCCCGACTTCGCCCTCGAAGACCTCCATGTCGTCGCCGAAACCGAGGATCAGGGCAACCCCGTGACGAGCCACCTCACGGCGCAGGAAGGCGGACTCGGGCCACTCCTCGTAGCCGACGTAGTGGCGGACGACCGCCGCGCTCGACGCGCCCCCGGCGCGTTGCGCCGTCTCGTGCACGCCCCGCTCGGACAGCCGGCGGGTCAGGACGAGTCCGTCCGCCATGGCCCCAGCATCGCACGCGACCCCAACGATGCGAGCACCCCGGTGCTGGACTGGGCCCATGCTCGAGACACCCGAGGAACTCCGCCAGCTCCAGTCCCTGCTCGACGCCTCCATCGCCTCGGCGGGCCCGCACCTGCGCGGCATCGTCAGCGCCGAGCGGCGCCTGGGGGCCGTCGAGCTGGTCGAACGGTTGCAGGGCATGCGCCTCCTCGCGCTGGCCACCGTCACGGCGGACGGACGCCCGCTCGCCGGGCCCGTCGACGGCTACTTCCTGCACGGCAGCTTCTGGTTCAGCTCGGGCCGCGAGTCGGTGCGCATGCGGCACCTGGCGGCCCGGCCGGCCGTGAGCGCCACCCACCTGCCGGGCGAGCACCTGGCCGTCACCGTGCACGGGAGGGCCGAGCGCTTCGCCCTCGACGACCCGGCCTTCGGCGATCTCCGTCAGGCCATGCTCGACGAGTACCTGCCCAAGCAGGGGCCGTCCTTCGAGGCCTGGCTCGACACCGCGGACGCGGTAGGCGCGCGCATCGTCCCCGAGAAGATGTTCACCTTCCACCTGGCGACGTAGCGATGGGCGATGACGTCGCACCGGGCGATGACGCACCCGGCGGCGTCACGGCGCCGGGCCGGCGGGCCGGCGGGCCCGGAAACTACTCGGCGGCCGCCTCGATGGCGTGGATGCGCCGCACCAGGCGGGACTTGTGGTTGGCCGCGGTGTTCTTGTGGATCACGCCCTGCGCGGCAGCCTTGTCGATCCGCTTCACGGCCAGACGCAGGAGCTCGACGCTGTCCTCGGCGCCGTTCTCGGCGGCCGACACGGCGGTCTTGGAGCGGGTGCGCATCTCGGCCCGGGCCGACTTGTTGCGCAGCCGGCGCTTCTCGTTCTGGCGGTTCCGCTTGATCTGGCTCTTGATGTTGGCCACGTGACGATCCTCGGTGTTCTCGAAAAGGGGGGCGGCGGCGGGACGGGGCCCACCGGTGCGGAGGACAACTGTAGCAGGTGGCAGGCCCATTTCGGCCAGCACGGCGCCCGGCCACCGCCGGCAAGTGCCCAGGCCAGGCGACCGGGGCCACGGGGCGGGACCGGTACGATCGACGGACCGTGCCGCCCTCCGCAACCGAAAGTGGACCCGTGGCGGTCGGGCGCATCCGCAACTTCTCCATCATCAGCCACGTCGACCACGGCAAGTCGACGCTGTCGGACCGCATCCTCGAGATCACCGGCGCCGTCGACCCCCGCCTCATGCGGGAGCAGTACCTCGACTCCATGGACATCGAGCGCGAGCGGGGCATCACCATAAAGGCCCAGAACGTCCGGGTCGAGCACGCCGGCCACATCCTGCACCTCATCGATACCCCGGGCCACGTGGACTTCGGCTACGAGGTGTCCCGGTCGCTGGCGGCCTGCGAGGGCGCGGTGTTGCTGGTGGACGCGTCCCAGGGGATCCAGGCCCAGACGCTGGCCAACTGCTACCAGGCCATTGAGAACGACCTCGAGATCGTGCCCGTGCTGAACAAGATCGACCTCCCCGCCGCCGACCCGGTGCGCTGCGCGCTCGAGATCGAGCACGTGCTCGGGCTGCCCGCCGAGGACATCCTGCGCATCTCGGCCAAGACCGGCGAGGGCGTGGTCGACCTGCTCGATGCCATCATCGCCCGCATCCCGCCGCCCGGCGGCGACGCCGACGCGCCGCTGCGCGCGCTGATCTTCGACTCCTCCTACGACCAGTACCGCGGCGTCGTCAGCTCCATCCGGATCGTCGACGGCACGTTGCACGCCGGGGCTCGGCTGCGCTTCTTGCAGGCCAACGCGGTGCACGACATTGAGGAGGTGGGCGTGCGCACGCCCGCGGCGGTCCCGGTATCCGCGCTCGGACCGGGCGAGGTCGGCTACCTGATCGCGGGGATCAAGGACGTCGGCGAGGCGCGGTCGGGTGAGACCGTGACGACGGCCCAGCACGGCGCGACCGAGGCGCTGGCGGGCTACCGGGACCCCAAGCCCATGGTGTTCTGCGGCCTCTACCCCGTCGACGGCGACGAGCTGCCCGACCTGCGCGACGCGCTCGACAAGCTGAAGCTCAACGACGCCAGCTTCACCTTCGAGCCGGAGTCCTCCCACGCCCTCGGCATCGGCTTCCGCTGCGGGTTCCTCGGCCTGCTGCACATGGAGATCGTGCGGGAGCGCCTGGAGCGCGAGTTCGACCTGTCCCTCATCGCCACCGCCCCGAGCGTCGCCTACCGCGCCTTCCTGACCGACGGGAACGAGCTCGACGTCGACAACCCGACGGAGCTGCCTGACGCCAGCCGGATCGACCACATCGACGAGCCGATGCTGACGGCGACCATCATCACGCCGAGCGAGTACACGGGCACGGTGATGGAGCTGTGCCAGAGCCGCCGCGCCGACATGACCAGGATGGAGTACCTGTCGCCCGAGCGGGTCGAGCTCGTGTACTCGGTGCCGCTGGCCGAGGTGGTCATCGACTTCTTCGACCAGCTGAAGAGCCGCACCAAGGGCTACGCCAGCCTGGACTACGAGCCGTCCGGCTACGCCACCGCCAACCTCGTGCGGGTCGACATCCTCATCAACCACACGCCGGTCGACGCCTTCTCCTCCATCGTGCACAAGAGCGCCGCCGACGCCTACGGCCGCAAGATGGCCGAGAAGCTCCGCGAGCTGATTCCGCGCCAGCTCTTCGACGTCCCCATTCAGGCGGCCATCGGCGGGCGCATCGTGGCCCGCGAGACGGTCAAGGCCAAGCGCAAGGACGTCCTCGCCAAGTGCTACGGCGGTGACATCACCCGGAAGCGCAAGCTGCTGGAGAAGCAGAAGGAGGGCAAGAAGCGGATGAAGAACATCGGGCGGGTCGAGGTGCCCCAGGAGGCCTTCATCTCCGCCCTGCGCTTGGGTGACGACTGAGCGCGATGCACGCTGAGCCCGGCCCGCAGGGCCTGGTGGCGGCAGCCGGCGGGGGGTGCCCGAGGGTGCACCCCTGGCACTCGGTAGACTCGAGTGCCAGGTCCCACATGACACCACACGCCGACTCGGTCCCCGCCAGTGACGCCGCCGCCGCCGACGACCGCGCCCTGAACGCTCGGCGGGCCGCCATTCTGGAGGTGGTCGTGACCGAGTACATCGGGACCGCGGAACCGGTCGGCTCCTCCCACGTGGCCACCGCACCGGGGGTGCAGGTCTCCTCGGCCACGGTCCGCTCGGAAATGGTGGCGCTCGAGCGCGAGGGCTACCTGGTCCAACCCCACACGAGCGCCGGCCGCATCCCGACCGACAAGGGCTACCGCTTCTTCGTGGACCACCTCACCGCCCCCGGCGTCCTCGGCCCCGTGCAGCGTCGCCAGGTCGCCCGGTTCTTCGAGCAGGTGCACGGCGAGATGGAGACCGTGCTCGAGCGGGCCACCGGCCTGCTCTCCGAGCTGACCTCCTACGCCGCCGTGGTCGTCGGCCCGTCCCATGACACCGCCACCATCCGCTCGGTCCAGCTGGTCGGCCTGTCCCCGCAGCACGCGCTGCTCGTCGTGGTGCTGTCCGACGGCGCCGTGGAGAAGCGGACCATCGAGGTGGACCCCGAGACCTCCGAGGAGGTGCTGGCCCTCGCCGGGGCGCAGCTCGGCGCCCACCTGATCGACCGGACGCTCTCGGCGCAATGGGTGGTGCCGACCAGCGGGTCCGCCCCGGTGGACCGCCTCGTGGCGGCGGCCCGCAGCGCCTTCGACTCCATGGGGGGCACCGGCGAGGCCGAGCATGTCTTCGTCGGTGGCCCGGCACGGCTGGCCGAGTCCTTCGACGCCGTGGAGACCGTGCGCTCGGTGCTCGGCATCTTGGAGCAGCAGCTGGTCGTGGTGACGCTGCTGCGCGACGTCCTCGACCGCGGCCTCTCGGTGGCCATCGGCACCGAGCACGGGTACGAGCCGCTGTCCTCGTGCGCCGTCGTCGTCGCGCCGGTCTCGGTCGACGGTCAGGACCTCGGCGCGGTCGGCCTGCTCGGCCCGACGCGCATGGACTACCCGCGGGCGATGGCGGCGGCGCACGTGGTGGGCGAGCGGCTGGGCGAGCGCATCGGTGGGGGGCACGATGGCCGTCACTGACGGGCTGGGCAACCTCTACGAACTGCTCGGGGTGCGCCCCGATGCCAGCGACGAGGAGATCAAGCGCGCCTACCGGGCCCGCGCCCGCGAACTGCACCCCGACACCAACCAGGGCGACCCCGAGGCCGAGGCGCGCTTCAAGGAGGTCACCGTGGCCTACGAGGTCCTGCGCGACCCCGAGCGCCGGGCCCGCTACGACCGCTTCGGTCCCGAGGGCGTCTTCGGCTCGCAGCCCGGTGGCATGGGGGGCTTCGGCTTCGAGGGCGGGCTGGGCGACATCTTCGAGGCGTTCTTCGGCCAGATGGGCGGCACCGGCGGCCGGCGCCGCGGTCCCCAGGCCGGGGCCGACGCCGAGGTGCGGCTCGGGCTCGAGTTCGCCGAGGCCGTGTTCGGCTGCCGCAAGGAGATCTCGGTCCGGTTGCCGACGACGTGTGCGACCTGCGCCGGCCGGGGCACGGCCCCGGGCACCGAACCGGTGGTCTGCGTCGACTGCCAGGGCGCGGGTGAGCAGCGCCGGGTCCGCCAGTCGCTGCTCGGGCAGGTGGTGACGAGCGTGGCCTGCTCGCGTTGCAGCGGCACCGGCGAGATGATCCCCAGCCCGTGCACGGACTGCCGCGGCGAGGGGCGCCGCATGGACGAGAGCACGTTCACGGTCGAGGTGCCGGCCGGCGTGGAGGAGGGCTCGACGCTGCGGCTGGCCGAACGGGGGGCGGCCGGCCAGCGCGGCGGCCCGAGCGGCTCGCTCTTCGTGCACCTCGCGGTGACCCCCGACCCGCGCTTCGAGCGCCAGGGCGACAACCTGCACACCACACTGACCGTCGGCCTGGCCGAGGCCGCTCTGGGCACCGAGGCGGACGTGGAGTCGCTCGACGGGCCCCAGCACCTGGCGATCGGGCCGGGCACCCAGCACGGTCACGTCGAGCGCATCCGCGGCCTCGGTGTCCCGCACCTGCGGGGCCGCGGCCGCGGTGACCTGTTCGTGCACGTGCTGGTGGCGACGCCGACGGATCTCACCCCCGAGCAGGACGAGTTGCTGCGCCAGTTCGCCGCCTCCCGCGGCGAGGCGGTCTCGCCTCCGGGCCACGGCGGCGAGGGCGTCTTCTCTCGCCTCCGCTCCGCCTTTGGCTAGCGCGGACGCCTCCTACGCCGCTATTGCCGTGCGGGCGGCCGCAGCGGCCCAGGTGTTCGTGGACGACCCCGCCCACCCCGTCTTGACCGAGGAGGACGAGCACCACCTGGGGCGGGTGTTGCGGCTGCGGCCGGGTGAGGAGGTCGTCGTCGCCGACGGTCGCGGCCGCTGGGCTCGCACCACCTGGCGGGGCGAGGCCGCCCTGGCGCCGTTGCGGTCCGGCCGCGGCATCGGGGGCGACGGCGCCGTGCAGTCCGAGGCGCCGGCGGAGCCCGCGCTCACCGTCGCGTTCGCACCCGTCAAGGGCGAGCGCCCCGAGTGGGTGGTCCAGAAGCTGACGGAGTTGGGCATCGACCGCATGGTGCCGCTGCTCAGCGAGCGCAGCGTGGTGCGCTGGACCGGTGCCCGCGGGCACGCGACCGTCGAGCGGCTGCGCCGGGTGGCGCGCGAGGCCGCCGCCCAGTGCCGTCGCGTGTGGCTGCCCGACGTGTGCGACACGGTGCGCTTCGGCGATCTCGCCGCGCTCGGTGGTCCGGGGGAGGTGGTGCTGGCCCAGCTGAGCGGCGACCGCCCGACTCTGGCGCAGCGCGTCGTGGCCGTGGGGCCCGAGGGCGGGTGGAGCACCGACGAGCTGGCGTCGGGGCTACCCACGGTCGGGTTCGGGCTGAGCGTCCTTCGGGCCGAGACGGCCGCGGTCACCGCGGGAGCACTGCTGGCCTCCCTGCGCACCGGGACCGTGACCGCGGCGGGCGGACCGGCGTCGGACGGAGCCCCGGGGCCGGTCCGGGCGTGAGGGGCGCCTATCGTCACAGGCGCGACCCGGGGACCGGTAAGTTCGGGCGGGTGATGAGGCCGCAGCAGAGGGATGCCGACCCCCGGGCATGACCGACTGCCTCTTCTGCCGCATCGTGGCGGGCGACGTGCCGTCGGAGACGGTGCACGAGACCGAGGCCACGGTCGCCTTCAAGGACATCAACCCGGCGGCGCCGCTCCATGTCCTCGTCGTGCCGCGCCGCCACATCGAGGACGCCGCAGCCGTCACGCCCGAGGATGGCCCGGTCCTGGCCGACATGCTCGTGGCGGCGCGTGCGGTGGCGGATGCGGCCGGCGTGGCGAGCCCCGACCGGGGCTACCGGCTCATCTTCAACGTGGGCCCCGACGCCATGAACTCGGTCCCGCACCTGCACCTGCACGTGCTCGGCGGCCAGCCACTCAAGGGGCACTTCGCCGTCACGTGACCGCGTCATGACCACGACCCTGCGCGCCGAGTGCTTCGTCCCGGGCAACCACCTGATGGCCGGGCTGCTCGGGACGCGCGACGAGCACCTGCGCCAAATCGAACAGGCCTTCCCGGACGAGCAGATCGTGGTGCAGGGCAACCGGATCTCGGTCGAGGGCCCACAGGCGGAGGTGGTGGTGCGGCTCTTCGACGAGCTGGTCCTCGTCGTGCAGTCGGGCCGCGACCTCGACTCGTCGACCCTGGCGCGCACCATCGACATGGTGCGCGAGGACATCCGCCCGAGCGAGGTGCTGCGGTCCGAGGTGGTGCGAGCCGCCGGCGGCAAGACGGTGCGGCCCAACACCGCCGGGCAGAAGCGCTACGTCGACGCCATTTCGCAGAACGTCATCACGTTCGGCATCGGTCCCGCGGGGACGGGCAAGTCCTACCTGGCCGTGGCCCAGGCGGTCCATGCCCTGCAGTCACGCCAGGTCACGCGCATCATCTTGACCCGTCCCGCCGTCGAGGCGGGCGAGCGGCTCGGCTTCCTGCCCGGGTGACCTCATGGCCAAGGTGGACCCGTACCTGCGCCCGCTCTACGACGCGCTCTACGACCTCCTCGAGCCCGAGGGCGCCCAGCGACTGCTCGATCGCGGCACCATCGAGGTGGCCCCGCTCGCCTTCATGCGCGGCCGCACGCTCAACAGCTCGTTCATCATCCTCGACGAGGCGCAGAACACCACACCCGAGCAGATGAAGATGTTCCTCACCCGCATCGGGTTCGGCTCCAAGTGCGTGGTGACCGGCGACGTGACCCAGATCGACGTGCCCGGCGGCCGCTCGGGTCTGGTGGGGCTCGAACCCGTGCTCGGCGGCATTGACGACATCGCGTTCGTCCACCTGAGCCGCCGGGACGTGATCCGCCACAAGATCGTGGCGGACATCGTGGACGCCTACGAAGTGGCAGAAGGGCGGGCGGGTCCGACGCAGTGACGATCGACGTCTTTGCCGCCGATGAGCAGCAGGCTCATCCGATGGACGTGGCTCGCTGGGCCGAGCTGGCGCGGCAGGTCCTTGCGGCGCGGGGGGTCAAGGGGGAGACGGAGGTCTCCCTGCTCTTCGTGGACGAGGACACCATCGCCTCCCTCAACGAGCAGTTCCTCGGCAAGGGCGGCCCCACCGACGTCCTCTCCTTCCCCATCGAGGACGACCCGGGGCCGAGCGGGCGCTCGCCCGACTACGGGGGCAGCGGACCGGGGTCTTCGGCTGAGGAGGGCTCGCTGACACTGCTCGGCGACGTCGTCATCTGCCCGGCGGTGGCTGCCCAAAATGCCGAAGAGCACGAGGTCTCCTTCGAGGACGAGGTTGCGTTGCTGGTGGTGCACGGGCTGCTGCACCTGCTCGGGATGGACCACGAGGACGACGCCGAGGCCACGCGCATGGAGGCACTCGAGCAGCAGCTGCTCAAACGCTTCTACCGGGTGGCCCGCGAGGCGTGAGCGTGGCCCCTCTGCTCGCGACATCGGGCTTCCACGCCGAGGACGCCATCCTCGTCGTCGTGATCGCGGTGTTGCTGGCGGGGTCGGGCGTGCTGGCGATGGCCGAGACGAGCCTGGTGCGGATGAACCGCATCAAGGCCAAGTCCCTGGTCGACGAGCGCAAGCGTGGGGCACGGCAGCTCGCCCGCCTCATCGAGAACCCGGCCAACTTCTTGAACCCGATCCTGCTCCTCGTGCTGATCTGCCAGCTGGTGTCGGCCACCCTGGTCGGCATCGTGGCCGAGCACCTGTTCGGCGCCCTGGGCGTGCTGCTCGGCATCGTGTTCGAAATCGTGGTGATCTTCGTGTTCTTCGAGGCGGTGCCCAAGAACTGGGCGGTGCAGCACTCGGAGCGGGCGGCGCTGCTGAGCGCGCCGATCGTCAGCACGCTCATCCGGTTCCCTCCCATCCGCTGGCTCTCCACCCTCCTGATCGGGCTGGCCAACCGGATCATCGGGGCCACCGGCGAGGACCAGGAGGGCAGGCGGCACTCCTACATCACCGACTCCGAGCTGAAGGCCATGGCCGACGTGGCGCACGAGGAGAACGTGATCGAGCAGGACGAGCGGTCGTTCATCCACTCCATCATCGACTTCGGCGACACGGTGGCGCGCGAGGTGATGACGCCGCGCCCGGACATGGTGACGGTCGAGTCCGACGTCACCGTGCGCGACGCCCTCGAGTCCGCGCTGGCCGCCGGGTACAGCCGCATCCCCGTCGAGGAGGAGGGCATCGACGACATCATCGGCATCGCCTACACCAAGGACCTCGTGCGCGCGGAACGGGTGGGCAAGGCCGGACGGGCGGTTCGCGAGATCATCCGGCCACCCAAGTTCATCCCCGAGTCCAAGGAGGTCTCGGACCTGCTGCGCGAGATGCAGGAGCAGAAGTTCCACATGGCGATCGTCGTCGACGAGTACGGCGGCACCGCCGGGCTGATCACGCTCGAAGACCTCCTCGAGGAGCTGGTGGGCGACATCGTCGACGAGTTCGACGTGGAAGAGCCGACCGTGGAGCGCTGCGAGGACGGCTCCGTGCTCGTGAGCGCGCTCTACTCGGTGGACGACGCGGACGAACTGCTCGACGCGGACTTGCCCCGTGGGACGTGGGACACCGTCGGCGGGCTCATGCTCGACCTGGCGGGTCGGGTGCCGGACCCCGGCGACTCGGTCGAGGTCGACGGCTTCCGCCTGACCGCGGTCGACGTGCGCGGCCGGCGCATCGGGCGGGTCCGCATCGAGGCGACGGGCTCTCCGGCCGCCGGCGGTGACGCCGCCGACGAAGGCGACCGCAGAGGCGACGTCTCGCACAACGGGAGCTGAGCGCGGTGCGCTCGGGCTTCGTGGCCGTCGTCGGGCGCCCCAACGTCGGCAAGTCCACCCTCGTCAACGAGATGGTGGGTACGAAGGTGGCGATCACCTCGCCCCGCCCCAACACGACCCGCCACCGCATCTTGGGCGTACTGCACGACGACGCCGACGATGCGCAGGTGGTCTTCGTGGACACGCCGGGCATCCACCGCCCCAAGAGCGCGCTCGGCAGCCGGCTCAACGAGACCGCGACGGACGCGCTCAGCGACGTCGACGTCATCATGGCGGTGGTCGACGCCACGGCGGCCATCGGCCCGGGCGACCGGACGGTGCTCGAGCGGGCGGTGCGCCACGCACAGCACGGGGCCGGCGGCGGGGGCGCCGGCGGCGAGGAACCTCCGGGCCTGGTGGTCGTGGTCAACAAGGTCGACCGGGCGACCGGCGCCCAGGTTTTGGAGCGCCTCACCCAGGCCAAGGACGCGGTCGACGCCCTGGCCGAGCTGCCCTCGGCCGAGTACTTCCCCGTGTCGGCACGCACCGGGCAGGGCGTCGACCAGTTGCGGACCCACGTCGTCGGGCGGCTCTCCGAGGGGCCGCCCTTCTTCCCGCCCGACGTCGTCACCGACACGCCGGAGGCACTGTGGGTGGCCGAGCTGGTCCGCGAGCAGCTGCTGGCCCGGACGAGGGACGAGCTGCCGCACGCCATCACGTGCCGGGTGACCGAATGGGACTGGCCCCACATCCGCGTCGAGATCATCGTGGAGCGGGACTCACAGAAGGCCATCGTCATCGGGCGAGGGGGCGAGGTGCTCAAGGCGGTGGGGATGGCGGTGCGCGAGGCGCTGCCCGAAGGCACCTACCTGGACCTGCACGTGAAGGTCGAGCGCCGCTGGCAGAACCGGGCCGAGATGCTCGACCGGCTCGGCTACTGATCGGCCCGGCGCCGGGGTGGTCCCTGCCCCGGGGGATCCCCGGTCCGCCGGGGTGGTCCCGGGTCCGCCGGGGAGTTTTCGGTGGACTGTAAGCACAATCGTTTAGGGTTTCCGGATGCCTCCCACCCGCGCCCGCCGCCCCACCTTCACGGAGGGCAGGACCGACCCGCCCACGCTGCGAGAGGTGGCCGACCCCGCGACCCTCGACCGCGTCTTCAGGGCACTGGGCAACGAGACGCGTCGGGGCATCCTCGCCGTGTTGCATGACGTCGGCGGGCCGATGAGTTCACATGACATCGCACGGAGATTCGAGATCCCCTGGCAGGGGATCTCACGTCATCTGCGGCTCCTCACCGAAGCGGGGCTTCTCGTGTGCGACGTCCGCCGTAATGAACGGGCCTACTCGCTCGACCGGGAGCATTTGCGCCGGGTGGCCGGTCGCTGGATCATGCGCGTCGCCACCGAGGGCAGGCGCGGCGCCGGGGGAGAGCTGGTCTTCGACTTCGCCGAGTAGCCGCACGGGGGCCTCACCCAGACGAGACGGAACGAGACGTCAGGCGGCGGGTTCCTCGAGCGCTCGCCGCAGGAAGGCCTCGACCTCGGAGCGGTCGACGGTGCGCCGCATTGGCGGCAACGTGGAGAGCAGGACGCCACGGTACGACGCGATGGCCAGGCGCGGATCGAGCACGGCGACCACGCCACGGTCCTCGGCGTTGCGGATGAGGCGGCCCGAGCCCTGTGCCAGCAGCGTCGCCGCGCGGGGCAGGTCGACCAGCGAGAAGGCCCGCCCGCCGGCCCGGTCCCGGCGCGCCTGCAGCACGGGGTCGTCGGGCCGGGGGAAGGGCAGGCGGTCGATGGTGACGAGCGACAGCGCCCGGCCCGGGATGTCGACGCCCTGCCAGAACCCGAGCGTGGCGAAGAGGCACGAGGTCTCGTCCCGTGCGAATTCCTCGAGCAGTCGGCCCTTGGGCAGATCGCCCTGCACCAGCAGTGTGTAGGGGAGCTCCTCCGCCAGCACCTCGGCCGCAGCCTCCGTGGCGCGCCGGCTGGTGAAGAGCGCGAGCGTGCGCCCCCCTGCGGCCTGCACCAGCAGGGCCAGCTCCTCGTGCAGCGCTTCCTCGGCCTCCGGCGCGCGGCGATCGGGCAGATGCCGCGCCACGTAGAGCAGCGCGTGCGAGCGGTAGTCGAAGGGGCTGCCCACGTTGAGCTCCTCGGTGGGGAAGCCCTGGAGACCGACCCGTTCCACGATGCGGGGTGGAATGGTCGCGCTGGTGAGCACGCACGTCGCCTCCCCCCAGAGCATCGCAGCCAGCGCGGGCCCGACGTCGATGGGGGAAAGCCGCAGCCGGGTGCTGCGCCGCGTCCCGTCCACCCAGGCCACCTCCCCGTCGGAGCGACCGACGAAGCGGTGCAGGTCGTCGGCCAGGTGAGCCGCGGCCTGCAGCGCGCGCGTCGCCCGGCTGGAGCGGTCGGGGTCGGCGCGGCCGGCGTCGTCGGGGAGGAACGACCGCTGCGCGCCGGTCCGCCGCAGCGCGTCGGTGACACGCCGGGCGAGCTCGGCGGCGCGGGCGAGCAGCTCGGCCAGCTCGCGATCGTCGGCCGAGGGCGCGCCCTGGTGGTGGAGCACGCGGGTCCCGACCCGGTCACCGAGCAACGCGCCCAGCTGGTCGCCGGCCGTGGCGAGCGAATCCAGCAGGCCCACGTCGCGGGCCTCGATGAGTGGGCGGGCGGTGGTGACCAGGGCGCGGAACCGGCCCGGGGTGACCTCCACCCCGAGGCTGGCCGTCATCACCTCTTCCAGTTCGTGCGCCTCGTCGAAGACGACGACGTCGTGCTCGGGCAGCACGGCGCCGGCGCTGGCCAGGTGGGCCCCGTAAAGGTGCGTGTTCACGACCACGACGTCCGCCGCCGCCGCCCGGTCGCGAGCCGCTTCGGCGAAGCACCGGCCGCCGGCGGGGCAGTTGAAGGCACCCGGGCACTCGCGC
The DNA here is from genome assembly GCA_963736525.1 of uncultured Acidimicrobiaceae bacterium. Taxonomy (GTDB): domain Bacteria; phylum Actinomycetota; class Acidimicrobiia; order Acidimicrobiales; family RAAP-2; genus Bog-473. Next base: position 15,826 of record CAVTPF010000008.1, on the reverse strand, counting down.
GGCCCCACGCTCAACATGTTCCAGGCGCGATCGGAGGGCTCGAAGCTCAGGTCGGCCCGGTCCCCGGTGGCCGAGGTCTGCGACCAGGCCACCAGGGTGCGCACCTCGTCGACCAGGCCCTCGGGCGCGGCGGCTCCGTCGCTGTGATCCTCGGCCCCGCCGGAGGCCGCGGACCCGGCCTCGGTCCCGCCGGCCTCGTCGGCCCGACCGCCTTGATCACCCAGCTCGGCCTGAATGCCCCCGGACCCCACCTCGTCGACCCGTTGGCGGCAGATGTAGTTGCTGCGACCCTTCAAGACGGCGTAGTCCAGCGGCGCCGGCAGGCCGAGGCCCGCCTCGACGAGGGGCAGGTCCTTCTCGGCCAGCTGGTCCTGCAGGGCCTTGGTCGCCGTGGCCACGACGACCTTCTGGCCGCTCAGCGCGGCAGGGACGAGATACGCCAGCGATTTCCCGGTGCCGGTGCCCGCTTGGACGACCAGGTGGGTGCGCGTGGCGAGCGCCTCGGCCACCGCACGGCACATCTCCTGCTGCTCGGGACGATGCTCGCCTCCCGACATCCGCGCGGTGATCGTGTCGAGGCCGTCCACGCTGTCGTCGCCGGCCTGGCGGGCGTCGACCTCGGCGCCTCCGGAGGACCCGAAGACATCGAGATCGTCGAGCCCGACCAATTGGTCGAGGTCGTCGAGGTCGCCGCCGCCCAGGTCGCCGGCCTCGACGACCTCCTCGGGCCCTTCCCGCTCCCAGTGCTCCATGACCCGATCATGCCCGGCGGCAACGACACCCGGGGGCGCCGCCGCTCGCCCGGGTGGACGGGGCGGCTCAGCTCAGCTCAGGGCAGCTCAGCTCAGGGCGGCTCAGCTCAGGGCAGCTCAGCTCAGGGCAGCTCAGCTCAGGGCAGCTCAGCTCAGGGCAGCTCAGCTCAGGGCAGCTCAGCCGACCGGCCGCAACGTCTCGATGAAGGTCAGCAGGTCGTCGGCGTGCTCCTCCTCGATGGCGAGGATGCTCTCCATGAGCCGCCTCGTGGTGGGGTCCTTGTCACCCAGCCAGGAGATGATCTCGGCGTAGGAGGCGATGGCCACGCGCTCGGCGACCAGGTCCTCCTTCACCATGTCCAAGAGGTCGGTCCCCGGCACGTACTCGGCGTGACTCCGCTTCGTGAGCGTCTCGGGGTCGAAGTCGGGCTCGCCCTGCAGCTGGACGATGCGTTCGGCGATCTGGTCGGCGTGCCCCTGCTCATCGGTGGCGTGCTGGAGGAACTCGGCCGCCACGGGGCCCGAGTCGATGCCCGACGCCATGTAGTAGTGCCGCTTGTAGCGCAGGACGCAGACCAGCTCGGTGGCCAGCGCCTCGTTGAGCACGGCGACGACCCGCTTGAGGTCGGCGCCGTAGGCGTCCGTGATGGGGCCCTTTTCGATGTGCTCGCGGGCCTGGCGCCGCAGCGTGGTCACGTCAGTCAGGAAGTCAGCCATGGCCCATCGCTACCCGGGGTCGTCCCGGGGTAAACCGTCCGGCCTCGCCCGGGACGCGACGGAGCGGGGCCTCGGACGAGGCCGGAGGAGCCCGTACGAGGCCCGGTTAGTTTTCGAGTTAGCGGCTCACGACCTCGACGACGACCTCGGCCGAATAATCCTTGAAGGCCTGCTCGCCGAAGCCGGTCCACATCTCGACGGCCGGCGGCGGCATGTGGGCCAGCATGTCGGCCTTCTGTTGCTCGTTCATCCGCTGCCTGATGAGGCCGAGGATCAGCCAGATCTTGTCCCCGTGGAAGTTGGCCATGCCGTGTCCCGGCAGTGCCCCCCACTCCTCGACCGAAAGGTTCTCGGCCGCCAGGGGCAGCACCTTCGCCTCCTCCTCGTCGAGATGCTCCACCAGGTGCGTGTGCAGAGCGACGAGGTCCTCCTCGGCGGCCTTCTGGGCGGACTCGTTGCCCGCGGCCGGCCAGGCTGCCAGGGCGCTTCGAGCCTGCGTCAGGAGCTCGAGCGCCTCTTTGTGCTGCTCGGCCATGTGGTCGACCAGCACGTCCTCCCCGGCGCACCGCTCGCGGAGCAGAGGGAAGACGAGTGTCTCCTCGCCATCGTGGTGTGACTCCAGGAAGGAGAGGACGTTTTCGTAGTAGTTGGCGATGAGGGCCACGCGCGCCGCGTCGCCGGGCTGAATGCCCCCGACCAGAGTGGGCGCGGCAGCCAAGGTGTCACGGAAGACCCCGTGCACCGCGTACATGTCGTTGACATCGGGACGAGCCGCAGCTGCGTCTGACATAAGGAGCCTCCTTGGTCGTACACCCCGCACCGCCCGGCCGGGGTGTACATACTTCAACACGGATTGCGACCCCCGTGCCGAGAATTCGGTCCGGGCCTGCCGCGGTAGGTTCAGCGGGTGACCGCGACCGTCCGCGACCCGGGGGGTGACCGGGTGCCGGACCCCGGTTCCGAACCGGCCGAGGGCCCGGAGACTCCCGACCCCGTCCCGCCGGAACTCGACTTGTCGCGGGTCCCGGTCCACGTCGCCTGTGTCATGGACGGCAACGGGCGCTGGGCCAAGGCTCGGGGCCTGCCGCGGACCGAGGGGCACGGCGCCGGGGAGGCCGCGCTGCTCGATGTGGTCAACGGCGCCCTCGAGATCGGCATCAAGTGGATCACCCTGTACGCGTTCTCGACGGAGAACTGGCGCCGCCCGCCCGACGAGGTGCGCTACCTCATGAACTTCAACCAGTCGCTCCTGATGCGCCGGCGCGACGAGCTCAACGACAAGGGCGTGCAGATCCGCTTCGCGGGCCGGCGCGACTGGCGGGTGCCCCGGCGGGTGCTCCGGCGCATGGACGAGTCGATCGAGTTGACGAAGCGCAACACCCGGATGGTCATGACGATGGCCTTCAATTACGGCGGCCGGGCCGAGATCGTCGACGCCGTGCGCGCCCTCGTCGACGAGGGGACGCCGTCGAGCAAGATCGACGAGAAGGCCATCCGCCGCCACCTGTACTTCCCGGACATGCCGGACCCCGACCTGGTCATCCGCACCTCGGGCGAGACGCGGATCTCGAACTTCCTGCTGTGGGAGATCGCCTACAGCGAGCTGGTCTTCCCCGAGATCCTCTGGCCCGACATGCGCCGCCGCCATCTGTACGAGGCCGTGGTCGACTACCAGCGGCGGGTGCGCCGCTTCGGCGCCGTCAATCCCTGACCCCGCAAATCCCTGACCTCCGGTCCGGGCCCGGCGACCGCGACGGGGCGGCCAGCTGCGAGACTGGAAGCACATGACCACCATGCGGATCGCCCTGTACGCCGGCATCGCGCTGCTGGCCGCCTTCGTGATTCTGGTCGGCGTCGCCGTGCACGCCGGCCCCGTCGTGGTCGTCGTGGTGGCGCTGGCCGCCCTCGTCGGTGCCGGCAACCTGCTCTACGGTCGTCACTCGCACGGAGCCGCCGCCCAGGCCCGCACCCGCCCGGCCCAAGAGGCCGCCAACCGGGCCGCCGACCAGGCCGCCGAGGCGCGTCGCGCCACCGCGGAAGCTGCCCGCCGCGACGAGCGGTACTGCCCGCTCGACCCCTCGCATCCCCGGCCGGGCACGGGCCGATGAACGGGCCGGGTACGGCCCGATGAACGGGTGGATGCACGGGGCGACGCGGTGAGCCTCTTTCGCGACCACGGCGTCGTGCTGCGCACCTACCGCCTGGGGGAGGCCGACCGCATCGTCGTGCTCCTCACCGAGCGCCACGGCAAGGTGCGGGCCGTGGCCAAGGGCGTGCGCCGCACGAACTCCAAGTTCGGCGCCCGCCTCGAGCCGCTGACCCACGTGGACCTCCTCTTGTGGCAGGGGAGGAGCGACCTCGACATCGTGAACCAGGTCGAGGTGGTCGACTCGTTCCGCACGGTGCGCGAGGACCTCGGGCGGCTGCCCCGCGGCATGGCGCTGCTGGAGGTCACCGAGCAGATGGCGCAGGAGCGCCATCCCGACCCCCGGCTCTTCACCATGCTGGTCGGCGCGCTGCGCGCCCTGGCCGACACGGCTACCGACCCGGTGCTGCTCGCACCGGCGTTCTTCCTCAAGGCCCTCGTCCTCGAGGGCGCCGGACCGGTGCTCGAGGGGTGCGCCGCCTGCGGCGAGCCCGACGGGACCGTCGAGCTGGTGGCCTTCGACCTGGTCGCCGGGGGCACGCTGTGCCGGGCGCACCGCAGTGGCCGGCCGATGAGCCCCGCCGGGCTCGCCCTGCTGCGCCGCATCCTGGGCGGCGATCTGGCCGCCGTGCTGTCGGGTCCGCCGCCCCCCGGCGCCGACGAGGTGGCCGAGCTGGCCACCGAGGCCATGGAGGCCCACCTCGACCGCCGCATCCGCTCGGTGCGCTCGACGGTCGGGCTTTGACGCCCTTCGGCGTCTACGTCCACGTCCCGTTCTGCCGGGAGCGCTGCGACTACTGCGCCTTCGCCACCTACACCGACCGCGACCACCTGATGGAGCGCTACGCCGATGCCTGCGTCCTGGAGGTGCGGCGCGCCGTGGGGGAGGGGCGCCTCGCCGCCGCCACCTCCGTCTTCTTCGGCGGGGGCACCCCGTCCCGCCTGCCCGCCGAGACCCTGTGCCGCATCCTCGACGCCATCCCGCGCGCGCCCGGCGCGGAGGTCACCGTCGAGTGCAACCCCGAGGACGCCGACGACGCGCATCTCGGCGCGTACCGGCGCGCCGGGGTGACCCGGGTCTCCTTCGGGCTGCAGGCCACCCGGCCCCACGTGCTGGCGAGCCTCGGCCGGCGCCACGTGCCCCACGCCGCGGCGACGATCGCCGCTGCCGTCGCCGCCGCCGGGTTCGCCACCTGGAACCTCGACCTCATGTTCGGCGCCGCCGCCGAGAGCGACGGCGACTGGGCCGCCACGCTCGACCACGTCCTCTCCCTGGCGCACCCGCCGCCGCACCTGAGCGCCTACGGCCTCACGGTCGAGCCCGGCACGCCGCTGGCCCGGGACCCGGTACGCCATCCCGACGAGGAGGCGCAGGCGCGGCGCTACGAGCAGACCGACGCCGTCCTCGCCGCGGCCGGCTACGACTGGGAGGAGATCTCGAACTGGGCCCGACCGGGCCACGAGTGCCGGCACAACCACCTCTATTGGGCGCAGGGCGACTACGTCGGCATCGGGTCGGCGGCGCACTCGCACCGCGGCGGCACCCGCTGGTGGAACGTGCGGACGCCCGACCGCTACGTCGACGCCGTGGCGAGCGGGCGGTCCCCCGAGGCCGGGCGTGAGGTGCTGGCGCCGGACCAGCGCGAGTTCGAGGCCCTGTCCCTCGCGCTGCGCACCCGGTGCGGCGTGCCGTGGGCCGCCCTGGAGTGTCCCGAGGAGCTCGAGGGACTGGTGCGCCGCGTCGACGACCGGGCTGTGCTCACGGTGCGGGGCCGGCTCGTGGCGAACGAGATCAGCCTCAGAATCCGCTCCGGTATCCTGCACCGATGACCGAGACCGCCGAGGCCGACGAGACCGCCGAGACCGACGGCGACGGCCTGCTGGAGAAGGTGGTGCGCCTGTGCCGCCACCGTGGCTTCATCTTCCCCTCGGCCGAGATCTACGGCGGTTTCCGCTCCACCTACGACTACGGCCCGCTCGGGGTCAACATGCTGCGCAACATCAAGGACGCCTGGTGGCGCGCCATGGTCCAACAGCGCGACGACGTGGTCGGGCTCGACGCCGCCATCCTCGGGCCGCCGGCGGTGTGGGAGGCGTCCGGCCACCTGGCCACCTTCACGGACCCGCTGGTCGACTGCCGGAACTGCCACGAGCGCTGGCGCGCCGACAAGATCGACGGCGTCTGCCCCAATTGCGGGTCGCGCGACCTGACCGAGGCGCGCGCCTTCAACCTGATGTTCAAGACCCACGCCGGCCCCGTCGAGGACGAGGGCCACGTGGCGTACCTGCGGCCCGAGACGGCACAGGGCATGTTCATCAACTTCGCCAACGTGCTCGGCACGACGCGCAAGAAGCCGCCCTTCGGCATCGCGCAGGTTGGCAAGTCCTTCCGCAACGAGATCACGCCGCAGAACTTCGTGTTCCGCACCCGCGAGTTCGAGCAGATGGAGCTGGAGTACTTCGTCCCGCCCGCCGAGGCCCAGACGTGGTTCGAGTACTGGCTGGCCGAGCGGATGGAGTGGTACCGGCGCCTCGGCATCCCGTCGGAGAAGCTCCGCCTGCGCCACCACGAGCGGAGCGAGCTGTCGCACTACTCGCTGGGCACGGCCGACGTGGAGTTCCTCTTCCCCTGGGGCTGGGACGAGCTCGAGGGCATCGCCAACCGCGGCGACTACGACCTCTCCGCCCACGCCGCCAAGTCGGGGGAGACCCTCGACTACTTCGACCCGCAGACCAATGAGCGCTACACGCCCTATGTCATTGAGCCGGCGGCGGGAGCCACCCGGACCATGATGGCCTTCCTCCTCGCCGCCTACACCGAGGACGAGGTCGGGGGTGAGGCCCGCACCGTGCTGCGCCTGCACCCGCGCCTCGCCCCCTACCAGGTGGCGGTGCTCCCGCTGTCGAAGAAGGACACGCTCGAGCCGCTCGCCCGCCGGGTGCTCGGCACCCTGCAGCCGCACTTCATGTGCGACTACGACGTGACCCAGAGCATCGGCCGGCGCTACCGCCGCCAGGACGAGGTGGGCACGCCGTGGTGCGTCACCGTCGACTTCGACTCGCTGGAGGACGACGCCGTCACCGTACGCGACCGCGACACCACCGAGCAGGTGCGGGTGCCGATCGGCGGGTTGGTGGCCGAGCTGCGCCGGCGCGCCGGCGAGGAGTAGGCGGCGCAGGAGTAGACGGGAGGCGAGGCGCCGGGTCGCTCAGGCGACCTTGCGGTACTTGCGCACCGCGACGGGCACCAAGACGATCAGCAGCCCGAAGCACCACAGCAGGGCGCTGAGCACCGCGGTCGAGTTGTGCAGCACGCCGCCCACCATGAGCGAGCGGGTCCCGTTGACCACCTGGGTGACCGGCTGGTGTTGGGCGAAGGCCTGCAGCCACCCCGGCATGCTCGCCACCGGGACAAAGGCCGAGGAGGCGAAGAGCAGGGGGAAGATCAGCGGGAACACCATGACCTGGGCCGTCTCCGCATTGGGGGCGGACAGGCCGATGGTGGCGAAGCCCCAGCTCAACGTGTAGGCGAAGAGCAGGATCAGCAGCACCCCGCACAGGTACAGCGCGACATTCGTCCCGATGCGGAAGCCCACGGCGTAGCCGACGCCCGTGATCAGCGCGACCACGAAGACGTTGCGCACGAGGTCGGCCGTGGTGCGGCCGGCCAGCACGGCCGAGCGGCTCATCGGGAGGGCGCGGAAGCGCTCGATCAGCCCCTTGTGCAGGTCCTCGGAGAGCCCGATCGCGGTGCTCATGGCGCCGAACACCACGGTCTGCACGAAGATGCCGGGCATGAGGAACTGGATGTAGTGGCCCCCCGGCACGTGGATGGCGCCGCCGAAGACGTAGGTGAACAGCAGCACGAACATGATGGGCTGCAGCGTGGTGAAGAAGACCGTCTCGGGGACCCGGGTCAGCGCGAGCACGTTGCGCTTCGTCATGGTGGCGATGTCCGCAATGGCCCAGGACAGGCGGTTGCCCTGGCTCTCGGGCGGGGTCAGGAGCACCGGTGGTGCGGTGATGGTCGTCGTCATGCGGCATCCTTCCCGTCGGTCCCGACTGCACGCTTGCGTCCCCGGCCGAAGCCGCGCCGGGGCTTCGCGGTGTCGTCGGCGTCCTCGTCGATCACGGTCCTGTGCCCGGTGAGGCTGAGGAACACGTCGTCGAGGCTCGGCTCCCGCAGGGCCAGCCCGCCGATGGGGATCTGCGCCGCATCGAGCGAGCGCAGGACGTCGGCGCCGGCCCGGGGGCCGTCCGTCACGGTCAGCTCGATCACGAGATCCTCGACGACGGGCGCCTTCTCGGAGAACGGGGAGAGCAGCTCGACCGAGCGCGCCACGCTCTCGCGGTCACCCAGCGTCACCGAGACCACCGACGTCCCGAGGTCCGCCTTGAGTTGGGCCGGCGTGCCCTGCGCGATGACGCGCCCGTGGTCGATGACCACGATGTCGCGGGCCAGGCGGTCGGCCTCCTCGAGGTACTGGGTGGTCAACAGGACGGTCGTGCCCTCCCGGACCAGGTCCTCGATGGCGACCCACAGGCCCTGGCGGCTCTGGGGGTCCAGGCCCGTCGTCGGCTCGTCGAGGAAGAGGACGGGCGGGTTGGCCACCAGCGCGGCGGCCAGGTCCAGGCGCCGGCGCATGCCACCCGAGTAGGTCTTGAGGACCCGGTCGGCGGCGCCGGCCAGCCCGAAGTCCTCGAGGAGCTCGTCGGCCCGCCGGGAGGCCAGCTTGCGGCTCAGGTGGGAGAGGCGCCCCACCATGTGGATGTTCTCCCGGCCCGTGAGGTTCTCGTCCACCGCCGCGTACTGCCCCGCCAGCCCGATGATGCGGCGCACCGCGTCGGCCGCGGTGACCACGTCGTGGCCGAGCACCGAGGCACGGCCCTCGTCGGGGCCGAGGATGGTGGAGAGGATGCGTACGACGGTCGTCTTGCCGGCCCCGTTCGGGCCGAGGAGCCCGAGCACGGTGCCGGGCTCGACTGCCAGGGAGACGCCGTCGAGGGCGCGCACGTCGCCGTTGGCGAAGACCTTGACGAGGTCGTGGGCCTCGATGGCCAGTGCGGAATTCGAAGAAAGTACCATTAGCTAAGAAACTTAGTGATAAAGTTACTTACGTGTCAAGACAAAGGTCACGGAGCGAACTGGCGCAGCAGCTGCGCAGCGAGATCTTGGGGTACCTCGGCGCGGCCAGCGACTTCGACGAGGGGCTGGCCAAGACGCTGAAGCTGAGCAGGACGGACATGCGTTGTCTCGACCTTATTGCCCGCCTCGGGCCGCTGACCGCGGGCCGGCTGGCCCAAGAGAGCGGGCTCACCACGGGGGCGGTGACCTTCATCGTGGACCGCCTGGAGGAGGCGGGCATGGTGACGCGGCGGCGCGACACCGAGGACCGGCGCCGCGTGTGGATCGAGATCGTGCCCGAGACCCGGGAGCGCCTGGCGGGGCTGCAGCAGCCGATCGCCGACGAGATGCGCCAGGTGGCCCAGCGCTTCAAGGCGGACGAGCTCGCCGTCGTGCGCGACTTCATGCGCCAGGCCAAGGAGGTGTTCCAGCGCCAGACCGGCGGCGGGGGGAAGGCGTCGCCGGAGCGACCGGGCCCCGCCGGGGAGGGTCCGGCGGACTGACGCGGCGAGCCGAGCCGGCTGCGGGGGGAAAGTAGGCTGGCTTGGCCCGTCCCAGGTCGGGAGGGAGTGACCATCCAGTGGCCGCGCGCGCGGCGCGGTTCGCCCGTCCAGGGCAAGGAGGCCCGATGCCGTACGTCTTCGATTTCGACCACAGCCACGCCCGGCCCCCCATGGAGCTCAAGGACCTCTTGGGCGGCAAGGGCGCCAACCTGGCCGAGATGACGTCGGTACTGCAGCTTCCGGTGCCGCCCGGGTTCACCATCTCGACCGACGCCTGCCGCGACTACATGGCGGGTGGCTGGCCCAAGGGTCTCGACGGCGAGGTGGCGTCGGCGCGGGCCCGGCTGGAGACGGCCATGGGCAAGGCCATCGGCGACGCCACCGACCCCCTGCTCGTCTCGGTGCGCTCCGGGGCGAAATTCTCCATGCCGGGCATGATGGACACCGTCCTCAACCTCGGCCTCAACGACCGCTCCGTCGAGGGGCTGGCCGCGCAGACCGGCGACGAGCGCTTCGCCTTCGACTCGTACCGGCGCTTCATCGCCATGTACGGCCGCATCGTGCTGGAGCTCCCCGGCGAGGAGTTCGACGCGCTCTTCGACGCGGCCAAGGAGCTGGCGGGGACGACGTCGGACGCCAAGGTGCCCGTGGAGCTGCTGCGCTACCTGGTCGACTCCTACCAGCAGATCGTGGAGCGCCACACCGGCAAGCCCTTCCCCCAGCAGCCGGACGAGCAGCTGCGAGGCGCCATCGAGGCCGTGTTCCGCAGCTGGAACGGCCCGCGGGCCATCGCGTACCGCGACCGCGAGCACATCGCGCACGATCTCGGCACGGCGGTCAACGTGCAGGCGATGGTCTTCGGCAACCGCGACGACAACTCGGGCACCGGTGTCGGCTTCACCCGGGACCCGGCCACGGGGGCCAAGGGGGCCTACGGGGACTTCCTGGTCAACGCGCAGGGCGAGGACGTGGTGGCCGGCATCCGCAACACCGAGCCGATCGCGGAGCTCAAGAGGCAGTTCCCCAAGGTCCACGCCGAGCTGCTGAAGATCTTCTCCCGCCTCGAGACGCACTACCGCGACATGTGCGACACCGAGTTCACCATTGAGCAGGGCAAGCTGTGGATGCTCCAGACCCGGGTGGGCAAGCGCACCGGGGCCGCCGCCCTCAAGATGGCCGTGGACATGGTGCGCCCGAGTGACCTCGGGATCTCCAAGGCCGAGGCGATCACGCGCATCACCGAGGACCACCTCGACTCGGTCCTGCACCCGCAGTTCGCCGGCGGCGGCTACGACACCTGGGCCAAAGGGCTCGGGGCGAGCCCGGGCGCGGCCGTCGGCCGCATCTACTTCACGGCCGACGACGCGGCCGAGGCCGCGGAGCGGGGCGAGCAGGTGATCCTGGTCCGCAACGAGACGTCGCCCGAGGACGTGCACGGCATGCTGGCCTCCGAGGGAGTCCTGACTGCCCGCGGCGGCCTGGTCAGCCACGCCGCCGTCGTGGCACGCGGCTGGGGCAAGCCCGCCGTCGTGGGCGCGGAGGTGCTGCGGCTGGGCGACCACCAGGTGACCGCCGGCGACGTCACCCTCTACGAGGGCGACTGGGTCTCCCTCGACGGCGGCGCCGGGATCGTCGTGGCGGGCCAGGTGCCGCTCACCGCGGCGAAGCCCCCCGCCGCCTTCACCACGGTGCTGGCGTGGGCCGACGAGATCCGCAAGGGGCATCTCGCCGTGCGCGCCAACGCCGACACGGGCGACGACGCCGCCAACGCCCGCCGCTTGGGCGCGGAGGGGATCGGCCTGTGCCGCACCGAGCACATGTTCCTCGGCGAGGACCGCCTGCCCGTGGTGCGCCGGATGATCCTGGCCCACTCGCCGGCGGAAGAGGCGGCGGCGCTGGAGGAGCTGCGCGTCGTGCAGCGCCAGGACTTCATCGCCATCCTGGCCGCCATGGACGGGTTGCCGGTGACGGTGCGCCTACTCGACCCGCCGTTGCACGAGTTCCTGCCCTCCACCGAGGAGCTGGCACACAAGGACGCCACCGTCGGGCTCAACCCCGAGGAGCGGCGCCTCTACGAGGCCGCGCTGGCCTGGCGCGAGTCCAATCCGATGCTCGGCACGCGCGGTGTGCGCCTCGGGGTCATCAAGCCCGGCCTCTACGCCATGCAGGTGCGCGCGCTCATGGAGGCGGCGCGCCAGCGGGTGGCCGACGGCGGGCATCCGATCGTAGAGATCATGATCCCCCTCACCGTGACCCGCGCCGAGCTGGCGCTGGCCCGGGGCTGGGTCGAGGACGCGGTGGCCGAGGTCAACCGCGAGCGAGCGCCGCGCCCGTCGAAGGGTGCCGCCAAGACCGGCTCGGCCAAAGCCGGCACGCTCGAGGTGACGATCGGGACGATGATAGAGACGCCCCGCGCCGCCCTGCGGGCCGCGGAGATCGCCGAGGTCGCCGACTTCTTCTCGTTCGGGACGAACGACCTGACGCAAATGACCTTCGGCTTCTCGCGTGACGACGTGGAGGGCCGGATGATGGACGCCTACCTGGAGCTCGGCCTGCTGCCGCGTAACCCCTTCGAGGTGGTCGACTTCGAGGGCGTCGGCGAGCTGGTGCGGCTGGGGACCGAGCGGGGCCGGGCCACCCGCCCCGACCTGAAGGTCGGCGTCTGCGGCGAGCACGGGGGCGACCCGGCCTCCATCGGCCTCTTCTACGAGGCCGGGCTGGACTACGTCAGCTGCTCGCCCTTCCGGGTCCCGGTGGCCCGGCTGGCCGCGGCTCAGGCGGTGCTGACCGAGGCGCCCGAGGAGAAGGCGCTCCGGCGGGCCAAGGCCAGCTAGACCACGTCCCCGGAGCGGCCGGCGCCCTGGTAGCGCCGGAGCGCGACGACCGTCCAGATCCCCTCGACGACGCCGAAGGGCCAGGCGCCCGAGAGGAACCCGTAGGAGCTGGACAGGGCGCACCCGAGGGCAAAGGCCAGGATGAAGCCCCGGCCGCGCGACTCCAGGGCGTACATCCCCATCATGAAGGTCAGGGCGCAGACGCCGTAAATGGTGACTGCCATCGGGCGACAGTAGGCGAGAACGGGCCGCGACAACGCCGCGGTAGCGTCAAGAGGTGGGGATCCCCGACGAGGAAGTGGCGCAGGTCCGGGCGGCCACCGACATCGTCTCGCTCATCAGCGAACACGCCCTGTTGAAGAAGGTGGGGCGGCGCTGGAGCGGGCTGTGCCCGTTCCACACCGAGAAGACACCCTCGTTCAGCGTCAACGCCGAGGAGGGCTTCTACTACTGCTTCGGCTGCCAGGCCTCGGGCGACGCCATCTCCTTCGTGCGCGCCATGGACCACCTCGACTTCGTCGACGCCGTGCGGTTCCTGGCCGACCGGGCCGGCATCACGCTGCACGAGGACCAGGAGCAAGGGCGGGACCACAAGCGGCGTTCCGAGCTGCTCGAGGCGATGGAGCGGGCCGTGCAGTGGTACCACGAGCGCCTGCTGCGCGCCCCCGATGCCGGCCCCGCCCGCGACTACCTGCGTTCGCGCGGCTACGACGGCGACATCGTGCGCCAGTTCCGGTTGGGCTGGGCCCCCGACGATTGGGACGCGCTGGCCAAGGCGCTGCGCCTGCCCGAGAAGGTCCTCTCGGACTCGGGCCTCGGCTTCGTCAACCGGCGCGGGCGCGTCCAGGACTTCTTCCGCGCCCGCGTGCTCTTCCCGATTTGCGATCCCTCCGGGCGCCCGGTGGCGCTGGGCGGGCGCATCCTCCCGCCGCGCGCGGGGGGACCGGTGCCCGAGCGGCCAGAGCCCAAGTACAAGAACTCCCAGGAGTCACCCATCTATTCCAAGCGCCGGACGCTGTATGCGTTGAATTGGGCCAAGCAGGGCATCATCGCCCAGGGCGAGGTCGTCGTGTGCGAGGGCTACACCGACGTCATCGGGTTCTTCCAGGCCGGCGTGCCGTGGGCCGTCGCCACCTGTGGCACCGCGCTGGCCGAGGAGCACTTCACCCTGCTGCGCAACTTCGCCAAGCGCATCGTCCTGGCCTACGACGCCGACGCCGCGGGCCAGAGCGCGACCTCGCGGGTCTACGAGTGGGAGCGCAAACACGAGGTGGACGTCGTGGTGGCCGACCTCCCGGGCGGCAGCGACCCCGGTGACCTGGCCCGCACCGACCCGGGGGCGCTGGCCCGCGCCGTCAAGGAGGCGCGGCCTTTCCTGCAGTTCCGAGTGGACCGCATGCTGGGGGCCGGCAACCTGACGACGGCCGAGGGCAGGGCCCGGGCGGCCGACGCGGCGCTCACGGCGGTGGCCGAGCACCCCGACGACCTGGTGCGTGACCAGTACGTGATGCAGCTGGCCGACCGGTGTCGCCTCGACGCCGCACGGTTGCGGGAGCGCCTCGACCACCTGCGGGCGCACCCGCCCGCCGAGAGCCCGGGCCGCCGGCGCAACCGCGGCGAGGAGCCGCCTCCGGCGGAGTACCCGGAGGACGACGGCGAGCTGTACGCGCCCGACGACGACCGCGGCGCGGCCCTCGTCGCGGCGCTGCGACCAGGACCGGGACTCGAAGCGCTCAAGTTGGTGGTGCACCGACCCGAAGATGTAGCTGATCGGGTGCACGTCGTGCTCTTCAGCGACCCCGTGCAACGCCAGGCTTTCGTCGCACTCGTGGAGAACGACAGCGTGCACGAGGCGGTGGAGACCGCGTCACCGGAGGTGGCGAGCCTGTTGCGACGCGTCATAGTCGAAGAGCCCATCGCGGGTGACCCGGAACTGGGTGACCCGGTGGATTCCGTCGTGGCCGTGCTCCTGCGCGGCGCGGCGCGCCGCGCGCTGGCGGAGATTGAGATCGCGTCACGGGCAGGCGACGACATGTGGCAGGCCAGTGCGGCCGAGACCGCTCAGGTGCGGATCTGGCTCGATGAACTCGGGGAATCCGCCTCCGGACGCGACGCCGCCGACCGGTTGGTAGCGTGGTTGTCCGGGAGGCAGGCAGCGGAGTGATCAAGTTGGCAGGGCGAAGGTGAGCGAGGATTCCGCAATCGCGATCGACGACGACGGTGTCGACGCGCCCGCTGCGCGCACCGAGTCGCTCGCGTCCATCGCGCACGTCGCGCTGCCACCGGGAGTGTCGCAGGTGGACTTCGACGCGGTGCTGGCGATCGGTCGCGAGAAGGGTCAGCTCACGCAAGACGAACTCATCGAGGCGCTGCACACGGTCGAGCTAACGGCCGAAGTGTTGACCACCCTGATCGAACGCGTCACGACCGAAGGCGTCACGCTCGTCGAGGAAGACGAGGAGGTGTTGGTCGTCGAGGTCGAGCCGCGCAAGGCTCGGGCCTCCAGGACCAACGGGAATGCCCGGCCCGATGCCCGTCGCGAGTCCAACGGCAAGCGCGCGAGCTCGAGCAGCGATTCGGGAGGCAGCGCCGAGGACCCGGTGCACACGTACCTCAAGGAGATCGGGCGGGTCCCGCTGCTCAACGCGGAGCTCGAGGTCGAGATCGCCCAGACGATTGAGGAGGGGAATGCCGCCGCCGCCAAGCTGGCCGCCCACGAGCTGGCACTGGCCGGCGAGGGTCCCAAGGATGATCTGCTCGAGGCCGGGGAGCTGTCGCGCAACCGGCGCCTCGTGCGCAACGGCCTCAGGGCGAAGGACGAGCTCATTGAGGCGAACCTGCGGCTCGTGGTGTCGATCGCCAAGCGCTACCGCAACCGCGGGCTGGCCTTCCTCGATCTCATTCAGGAGGGCAACCTCGGCCTGATGCGGGCCGTCGACAAGTTCGACCACACGAAGGGCTTCAAGTTCTCCACCTACGCCACGTGGTGGATCCGCCAGGCCATCACGAGGGCGATCGCGGATCAGGCGCGCACCATCAGGATCCCGGTGCACATGGTCGAGACCATCAACAAGGTGGTGTGGGCGCAGCGCCAACTGCTGCAAGAGCTCGGCCGTGAGCCGACCATCGACGAAGTGGCGCACCGCGTGGAGCTCCCGATGGAGCGCGTGCGCGAGATCCTGCGCATCAACCAGGACACGGTGTCGCTGGAGCAGCCGGTCGGCGACGAGGACGACTTCAACCTCTCGGATCTCATCGAGGACAGGGGAGCCGTGGTCCCCGACGACGCGGCGACGCGCTCACTGCTCGACGCCGCGGTGCGAGAGGCGCTCGGTCACCTCTCCGAGCGCGAGCAGGACGTGGTGCGGCTCCGCTTCGGACTCGACGACGGCAAGATCCGCACCCTCGAGGAGGTGGGCAAGGAGTTCGGGGTCACCCGGGAGCGGGTCCGCCAGATTGAGTCCAAGACCTTGGCCAAGCTGCGCCGGCCCGACGCGGCCCATCTGCTGCGGGACTACCTCGAAGAGTCCTGATCGCGCCCACCTCCCGGTCGCTCCCGTCACCTGAGGCACTGCGGCCCGCTGGTATCGTGCGGGGGCTGTTTTCTCGACCCTTCCGGGGTAGCTCAATGGCAGAGCAAGCGGCTGTTAACCGCTAGGTTGAGAGTTCGAGTCTCTCCCCCGGAGCTTTCCCCAGTTCAGAGGCCCAAAGAGCTCATTGCGGATGAACGGCGGGCACTCCACGGGCTA
>CAVTPF010000007.1:0-76332 GCA_963736525.1 uncultured Acidimicrobiaceae bacterium | reverse complement strand
ACCAAGCTGCGCCACAGCCCGTATACCGTCTTCCCTGTTCAAATAGGATAAACGGCGCGTCAACCTAGCGCACACCGACGTGACCGCTCAGTGCAAACCAAATGTGCGGGATCAACCGGGCGGTGTGGAGCGGGCGTAGGGTTGGCATCAGCCGGGCGCTGACTTCTGCGGACTTTCGGGACGCAGGCCGACGGCTCCGTTACCAGCACCGGACCGGCGTCCGCATGTGTCGGAGGGGGACTCGGACTCGAACCCTAACAAATCGCCTGGACGACCAGTTGAACGATTTGATGAGAGGGCCGTCCTGGTCGGTCACCGTCGCTGCTCCTCGACCGAAGAGAGTCGATCCGGCGATCGGCCTTCTACGCCGCTAAGGAACGCCGGTGTGGCACAGCCGGTCTCAGTTGTGCACCGTGACGGTGACCCCCGGGCTGGTGCCGCTCAACCCGCCGGGATACGACGCCACGCTCTGGAGGGTGTAGGTGCCATTGGGAACACTCGTGGTGTTCCAGCCCGCCAGCCAACCGTAGATGGTCGGGGTGGCCGTAGTGATGACCGTTTGGTTCAGGGTTCCACCCGTGAGCTCGTAGACGACCTGTGTCACGCCTGACGAGGCACTGGCGTCGAGCCATTGGCTGCCCGAGAGCGTGGCGCCACCCGTGGGTATGCCGACGCTGGTCGTCGGTGGTGCGTTGTCCACCGTGACGGTGACCCCCGGGCTGGTGCCGCTCAACCCGCCGGGATACGACGCCACGCTCTGGAGGGTGTAGGTGCCATTGGGAACACTCGTGGTGTTCCAGCCCGCCAGCCAACCGTAGATGGTCGGGGTGGCCGTAGTGATGACCGTTTGGTTCAGGGTTCCACCCGTGAGCTCGTAGACGACCTGTGTCACGCCTGACGAGGCACTGGCGTCGAGCCATTGGCTGCCCGAGAGCGTGGCGCCACCCGTGGGTATGCCGACGCTGGTCGTCGGAGCCACGGTGATGGTGGCGGCCGTGGTGGTCGCCGAACCCACGTAGTTGGAGAAGACCGCCCTGACCTGCCAGCCGTTCTGGGAGGCCACAAGGGGGCCCACCGTGAGTGTGGGTGACGTCGCGCCCGAGAGGTCAGTCCACGAGCTCCCACCGTTGACCGAGTACTGCCATTGTGCGTTGGGCGTCGCGATGGACGCAGCGGCCGTGAAGGTGACCGTCGCGCCCAAAGGCCCTGCCTGGCTCAGCGGATTGGTGGCGATGGTCGGCGCGCTGTCGGGCTGGAAGATGTCTTGGCCGAAGGGAGTCAAACCGGGTGCGGCGGCGAAGCCCAGGTGGCCGTAGCCGTCCGTGCCGCCACTGGTCAGTCCCAGCAGATCCTCGTAGCTACGCAGTGCCGAGTAGTGGTTGTACGAACCTGTCGTGTCAACGGTCCCGGGCTGTATGTACTTCGAGTTGAGCAGGAGCGCCCCGATCCTCCCGCCCCCGGGATCGGCACCGGGTGTGGTCGGTGCCGTGCCCAGCAACGGGCTGAACCCGGGATAGGCCCAGTTCGGACCTGGCTGCTCGTTGCAGCATGCGGTCGTGTCGGTGAGGGCACCTTCATCGGAGGTGATGACCACCAGCATGTGGCCGGACTGGTACGACGGAGAAGCCATGATGAGTGGCATGTAATGCTGGAGCCAGATGTCCGCAGCGGCGAGCCCGCCCGTGTGGGTGCCATCCAGGTTGGTTCCCGTGCAGGTGCCGTCGTGCCCGTCGTCACAGAGGTTGGGGGTGATGAAGCCGAATTTGGGAGTCGTCGCCTCGCTGGACAGGTCATTGGCCAAATGGCCGGTGAACGTGTCGGGGAGTTGTGTGCCATTGAACGTGCTGGGTGTTCCCACGGCCACTGTCCCGAGCGGCACCACGTTCGCATCGCACTCCGCGGTGTTGTCGATGATGGAGTGGAAGTACACGAACGGGTTGTGCCGCGTGGCGTACTGGTCGGCGGCCTCGGAAAAAACGGCTTTGTCCGCGCCGCCCACGGTCGGATGCGCACAATCGGTGCCGCCCAGCGGGTCGGCTGTTCCCCCGTCTCGGGCCGGATCGTTGCCCATGTCCTCGGCGTACTCCCGCCAGGACGCCAGGTTCGTGGTGGGATTGGGTGGGTAGGCGGCATCGAGCTGGTTCGCGATCGTCTGCACGCCTGCCGGGAAGACGCAGCCGTTGCCGTCGACCTGGCCGGGATAGGTCGCGCTGTTCGGGTCGTCAGTCCCCGGGGTGACGTCGACGTACTCGCCGAGGTCGCAGTCCGAGTCGGTCAGGGGTGTGGGAGCCTGGCCGGAGATCTCGGCGATGTAGTTGTCCAGGCTCACGTGACCGATGGCGTAGTAGTTCTGAAGAAGTTCACCTTCGGGGACGAGTGTCCCGTTGAGGTAGGTCGCCGGGGACCCGGGCCCGAACGTGGTCGAGGCGTCCTCGTTCTCCAGCTCGATGACGAGGATGTTGTTGATCGATCCCGGGGGGAGTGCTGCCCGCGCAACGGCACCCTGAGCGACCGTGTCCCTTGACACCTGGCCGAGCGTTGCGGTCGCGAGCACCACGATGAGCGGGACGGCGCATCTTGTCACTCTTCGCATCAGCCGAGTCATGATGACCTCCGTGGACTTCGAATTGGCAGGCCTCGCCGAACGACGGCGAGGCCTGCCAAAGGAGATCATCAACCTCGGGCGACCACAACCACCCTTCTCGGTATGAGACGTATGCTCTGCGGGCATGAACGTACAGCAGTTGCGCTACCTGGTCGCGGTCAGCGACTGCGGTTCGGTGAGCGCCGCCGCTCGGTCACTGTGCGTCACCCAGCCCGTGATCTCACGCTCCATTCGCGCGTTCGAACTCGAACACGGCGTGGCGGTGTTCTGCCTCTCGGGTACGCGCCTCGTCCCCACGGAGACGGCCGGGGTCATCTTGGATGCAGCACGGGATGCCGTCGCGGCCTTCGATGCCGTGGCACAGACCGCACGGACGGCAGCGGGCCAAGCGGAGCTCGTCATCGCCACGACACCGACGAACGGGTTGCTCCTGACCACCGCACTGAGCAAGCTCGGTCGCTGCGAGCCGAATCTCGAAATCAAGGTATGCCGAGCCGGCGACGCCGATGACGTCTTGCGCAAGGTCCACGGCGGGGAGGCGGAGATCGGCTTCAGTGAGCTGACCTCGTCGGCGGGCGAACTCCAACTGACCTCTTGGCCGATTGCCGAGGTGGACGTGGTGCTGGTCTCCCCGGTCGGTTCCGATCTCCCAGCGGCGGTGTCGTGGCATGACGTGGTGCGCCAACCGCTCATCATGCCGCCCGTTGGCTCGGGACGACGTGAGCTCATCAATGACATGGCCACTGCGGCGGCTGGGACCACCCCCCAGGTCTCACTCGTCGTTGAGGACCGAGGATCCTGGATCGCTGCCGCCCGGGCTGGCATGGGGTCCTTCCTCTCGTATCGGAGTGTGGTGGCGGATCACAAGGACATCGAGATCAGGCCCTTCGCACCACCACAGTCCGTCACGGTCGGATTCGTCCAGCGCGATGGCTCACTCTCCCGAGTCGCCGCGCTGCTCATTGATCTCGCGCGAGATGCGTACGCCGACCCGGGTTGCACGAGGGAGTCCGAAGAGAACTAGAGACCTCGACGTCGGCGACGGCCGTTACTTCACTGTCCGTGCGAGCTGGTTTGCGACGAGCAACCAGCGACAACCAAGCTGGCTACATCCCCATTGCGCCGTGACCATGCCGCGCCGTCGCTGCAGAACTGCACCGAATTGTTGTGCTGACGGTGGTTCAAGGCGTCCAAGGGGTCGTCCGAATCTCACAACGTGGCAACGGTGGAGCGAGAGATTCAGGCTGATCGGCTGCACTGCCTCATCGAGACACAGCGTCTGATCAACGCGGGCTCCGCCGATGCGGACCGCGTCATCACCCTAGTTCTCGACCGGGCTCAGGCCGCGATGAACGCCGACGGTGTGGCGGTCGAACTGCTGGACGGTGACCACCTCGTCTGTCGTGCCGCGCGCGGTGTGAGCGATGGCGCGGCTGCGATTGGTCAACGCCATGTATCGGAGAGCGCCTTGTCCGGTCAGTCCATGCGACTCGCGGCACCGCTCATCTGCCGGGACGTCGAGACCGATGCGAGCATTGACGGCAACGGTTGCCGCGCGTTCGGGGTGCGCTCCGTGTTGGTCGCCCCGCTGGTGCACGCCGGTGAGGCGGTCGGTGTGCTGAGGGTGCTGTCCACAGAGCCGGGCCACTTCAGCGACGCCGACGCCGACACTCTGGAGCTGCTGGCGAACTTCATCGCCTGGTCACTGGCGAACTCGATGGTGCTCGAACGGGACGCGGAGCGGATCCTCCGGGACCCTCTGACCGGGTTGTTCGGCCACGCGATCCTGATGGACAGGATCTCCCAGGCGGCGTACGGGGCCAGCCGGTACGGCAGGCACTTCGGGTTGTTCTTCATCGACCTCAATCACTTCTCCGTGGTCAACGACGCCCTGGGATACGAGTGGGGTGACGTCGTGCTCCGGGCCGTCGCCGAGGGATTGAGCGGTACGGTGCGGGCGGGCGACACCCTCGCCCGCCTCGAGAGCGACCGCTTCGTCATCTTGGCCGAGAACGCAGAACGGTCGATCGTCGAGGAGCGGCTGAAGGGACGTGTCGACGCCGTCCTTGCCGCCGTCAATGAAGATCTCGACCTGAAGGGCTTCGACCTGACGGCGAGCATCGCGGTGATCTGGAGTACGGACCATGGTGACAGCGCCGAAGGCATGCTCAGTGTCGCAAGCGAGGCGGCAAACATCATCAAACGCCAACGCGAAGCCCGAGACGGGTTCACCTAGCCCCTAGCCCTGTTCGGCGTACCCACCCGGACCCGCTCCCTGTGCTCGAATAGGGCGCATGACCCTCAGCATCGAATCTGACGCCCGCCTCGATCCGCGCCTGCGCGCCATCCTCTCCGCCATCCCCTCGACTCGGCTGCCCGACGTGGCAAACCGGGAGGAACTCGTCGCGGAGGCGAACACGCCTGAGGCGATCGCCGCCCGGGAGGCGTTCCGGGTCTTCCAGGATCTCTGTGACAGCGACGATGCGGCGCCCTCGGCCGGCCTCGACGTGACCACGATGCGATTCGTGTCGGAGCCGGACGGCAACTCGGTCAACTTGCAGGTCATTCGGCCCGCGTCCGACGAGCAGCTGGCCTGCGTCTATTACATCCACGGCGGCGGCATGGCCACCATGTCCTGCTTCGACGGGATGTACCGCGGTTGGGGCAAGCACATCGCGGCCAATGGCGTCGTCGTCGTGATGGTCGACTTCCGCAATTGCCTGTCGCCCTCGTCGGCGCCGGAGGTGGCGCCGTTTCCTGCCGGCCTGAACGACTGTGTGTCGGGCCTCCGCTGGACGGCGGCCCACGCGGCCGAGCTCGGAATTGACCCGGGCCGGATCGTCATCGCCGGGGAGAGCGGTGGGGGCAACCTCACCCTTGCCTCGGGAATGAAGCTCAAGCGCGACGGCGATCTCGGGCTCGTGAGCGGCCTGTACGCACTGTGCCCCTACATCGCCGGCCAGTGGCCCGCTCCCGGCTGCCCCTCCTCCGTCGAGAACGAGGGCATCCTGCTGAACCTCCACAACAACCGCGGCCGCATGGGCTACGGCATTGCCGCATTCGAGGATCGCAATCCGCTGGCCTGGCCGTCGTTCGCCGGGGTGGACGACGTTACCGGTCTTCCCCCGACGGTCATCAATGTCAACGAATGCGATCCATTGCGCGACGAGGGCATCAATTTCTACCGGCTGCTGCTCGCTGCAGGCGTCCCGGCCCGCTGCCGCCAGATGATGGGCACGATGCACGGCACGGAGATCTTCTCCATCGCGTGCCCCGACATCAGCCGGGACACGGCCCGCGACATCGCCGGGTTCGCCCGCGGCTAGGCCTTGCCTGCCACTGCGGAAGGGGCTCCGGCCGCTACGCTCCCCCGCCGTGCCTCGACTTCCCTCGAACCCCCGTGCCCAGCGCAGCGCGCGCGTGGCGCTCGCCGCCGCCGGCGCCATGATCGCCCTGCTGGCCGCATCGGCTCCGGCCGCCGCATCGAGCACCACCAAACCGGCAACGGGCGTGGTCCGTGCCGCACTCCCGCCGGGGAAGGTCAACCACATCATGCTGATCGAATTCGAGAACGAGGGTTACGCCGCCACCTTTGGGTCCGGCTCCCCCGCCACGTATCTGAACGGCACCCTCCGCGCCAAGGGCGAACTGCTGCAGAACTACTACGCCACCGGCCACGACAGCCTCGACAACTACATCGCGCAGGTCTCGGGTCAGGCGCCGACCGAGGACACGCAAGCCGACTGCGCGGACAACGGCTTCGCCTTCGCCAACGTGACCCCTGCCACGCCCGATGCCAATCAGGCCCTGAACCCCGGACAGGTGGACGGTGAGGGCTGTGTCTACCCGGCGGCGGTCCCGACCATCGCGTCCCAGCTCGACGCCAAGTACCCGCCCGACCCGACGACCCACGTGGCGTCGTGGCGGGCGTACGAGCAAGACATGGGCAACACGCCGTCGCGCGACGGCGGCACGCCGGACCCCAGCGGCGGCACCGATTGTGCCCACCCGGCCATCGGGGCGACCGACACGGCCGAGGTGGCCACCTCGGCGGACCAGTACACGACGCGCCACAACCCGTTCGTCTGGTTCCACTCGGTGATCGACGACGCGGCGGAATGCAACGCCAACGTCGTGCCGCTCGGGACACTGGGGGCCAACGGCCGCCCGTCGCCCAACGGCCACCTGGCGCGCGACCTTCGCAGCGAGGCGACCACGCCGCGGTTCGGCTTCATCACCCCCAACCTGTGCAACGACGGCCACGACGGCACCTGCGCCGGACCCAACAGCACGGGTGGCCACACCGGCGGACTGGTCGGTGCCGACGAGTTCCTGCGGGCCTGGATGCCCCTCATCCTCGACTCGCCCGCCTACAAGCATGGCGACATGCTGGTCGTGATCACGTTCGACGAGGCCGATGTCGGCGGAGCCGATGCCACGGCGGCCTGTTGCGGCGAGCAGTCAGGACCCAACACGCATGCACCAGGGGACGCCGGCGCCTCCACCGACAGCGACGCACCGGGAGGGGGTCAGATCGGGGCGCTCCTGCTGAACGCCAAGTACGTCGTACCGGGGTCGGCGGACACCAAGGGCTCCTACGACCACTACTCGGCGCTGCGGAGCTACGAGGACCTCCTCGGGCTCACTACCGGCGGTGCCGACGGCGAGGGGCATCTGGGCTACGCCGCCGCCAAGGGCCTCGTCCCCTTCGGGTCCGACGTGTTCCCGGCGAAGCTGAGCGGGGCTTCGAACAAGAAGTAGCGGTCAGTCGAGGCGGCGCAGCGAGGTGCGGTAGCGCTTGGCGTTGGTCACGTATTGGGCGGCCGACATCCGGATCAGGGGCAGGTCCGACCTGCCCTCGTGGATCTTCGCCGGGACGCCCAACGCCAGCGCGCCGGGGGGCACCACCATGTTGTTGGGCACCACCGCGTTGGCGCCGACCGTGGCACCATGGCTCACCACGGCCCAGTGCAACACGACGCTGCCCGAACCGGCCAGCGACTCATCCTCGAGGGTGCAGCCCTCGAGGTGGGTGAGATGGCCGACCACGCAGCGGTCGCCGATGAGCGTGGGGAAGCCGGGACCGGCGTGGATCACCGTGCCGTCCTGGACCGATGTACCCGCGCCGACGGTGATCGTCCCGTAATCGCCGCGCAGCACCGCACCGGGCCAGATGCTCGACTCGGCGCCGACGGTCACGTCGCCGATGAGGACGGCGTCGGGGTGGACGAAGGCGTCGGCGTGCACGCGCGGGGCGACGCCTTCGATCTCGTAGAGCGGCATGGCGGGGACGCTACACGTGCGCGGCGATCCAGGTCACGCCCTGATAGCCGCGATAGCCGAGGTAGATGACACTGGCGACCAGCATCATCTTGAAGTACCAGGGGATCGGTTGGCGCTCCTGCTCGGCCAGCATCGTCCCACAGGTCGGACACTCCCCTTCCTCGCCCAGGTCCTCGTCCTCGACGAGCGTGTCGCATTCCTCGCACCAGGGCATCAGACCCAACCGGCAGTCACTTGCCGCCCACCCGGACGCGCAGCTTCATCGGGGTTGCGCCAAACTCGAACTTTTCGCGCAGGCCACGCTCGATGTAGCGCAGGTACGTCTGCGGCAGGCGCGCGCTGGCGAAGAGGGTGAACGTCGGAGGGTCGATCGCCCCCTGGACGATGTAGCGGATCCGTGCCCTGGGCGCGGGCTGCCGGCTCTGCAGCTCCTGAACGGCGCGATTGAGCGCGCCCGTGGGGACCCGTTGGTGGTACGACTCGATCGAACCGCGGAGTGCCGGCAGGATCCGGTGCATTCCCTTGCCCGACAGCGCCGAGATCTTGAGCACCGGTGCCGCGCCCAAGAAGGCCAGGCGGTCACCGACCCCGGCCAGCACGTCGTCACGGCTCTCGACGGGCACTTGGTCCCACTTGTTCAACGCAACGATGGCCGGGCAGCCCGACACGCCGATGCGCTCGGCCAGCCGTTGGTCCTGATGCGAGGCGCCCACCGTGGCGTCGATGACCAGGATGGCGATGTCGGCTCGCTCCAGGGCACGCAGGGCCCGCATCGTGGCGTGTTGCTCGGTGCCGCGATCCGTCTTGGAAGGGCGCCGCAGACCGGCCGTGTCGATGAAGCACACGAGTCCGTCGGGTGTCTCGACCACCGTGTCGATGGCGTCGCGCGTGGTGCCCGGCATGTCGTGGACGATCGACCGCTCCTCGCCCAACAGCCGGTTGAAAAGGGTCGACTTGCCGACGTTGGGCCTGCCGATGATCGCGACACGAGGCGTGGCGGGGTCTGTGCCCGTCTCGGGGGGTCCAACCGGTGGCGCGTCCGGGCTCACGTCGGCGGCCCGCGACGGCAAGAGACCGACCACCTCGTCGAGCAGATCGCCTGTGCCGCGCCCGTGCAGCGCGCTCACCGAGTGGGGATCGCCGATGCCGAGCGAGACGAACTCCCACGCCGCTGCCTCGCGGACGGCGTCGTCGACCTTGTTGACGACGAGCCGCACCGGCGGGCCGGCCCGCCGGATCACCTTGGCCGCGGCCATGTCCTCATCGGTCACGCCGGTGGTGACGTCGACCACCATGAGCACGACATCGGCCTCGGCCAGGGCACGCTCCGCCTGCTCGCTCACCTTCGCCTCGAGCGCCGTCCCGGCCGCCAGCCATCCTCCGGTGTCCATGATGCGGAAGGGCACACCGGCCCATTCGGCGTCGAGCACCTTGCGGTCACGCGTGACTCCTTGCTCCTCCTCGACCACCGCGGCACGAGCGCCGACGATGCGGTTCACCAACGACGACTTGCCGACGTTGGGGCGGCCGGCCACCACGACCAAGGGGAGGCTCACGCCGCGCATTCCGGCCGGAAGGACGTGCCATCGAGGGCGATCCGCAGCGAGCGGCCGTCCGTCGGCACGACCTCGACCGGATGGGGCAGGTCGGCCAGCGTGAGTCCGTCGAGGAAGCGCCCTTCGTTCAGGCAGGCGTCGGGCAGGAGGTACCGCGGGCCCTCGGGGAGGCCCTCGAGCGCCCGCGCCACGTCCTCGCCCGTCAGGAGGCCGGCCACCGCGATGTTGCCCCCGAAGAAGTCGTTGGGCACCGCGTGCAGCGCCACGTCGGGGCGCCCGTGAGAATGGAGCAGGGGCCCCAGCACGCGGGCACCGTAAGTGCCGGTCAGCACCGTCACCGGGCGGCCGTCCGGACCCGCGGGCGCGCTCGGGAGGCGGGCCGCTCGGTAGCCGGTCGCCGGTGCCGCATCCACCGCGGCGAAGAAGCCGTGGCGCACACCGCCGCGCGCACCGGCCGAGGGCCGGGTGAAGGACTCGACGAAGGCCCGGGACAGGCCAATACCGTTCTCGTGCTGCGGATAGCCCTCGTAGTGGCGCGCCAGCGGGAGGGAGCGCCCCGCCAACAGGTAGTACTCGTCGGCCGCGAAGACCATGCGATGTCCGAGCGCACGGCGGAAGAGGCGTTGCCACTCCTCGACCGTGTCGAGCACGCGGAGCGCCTCGGCCTGCGTGTGCGGGCGCATGTCGGGTTCGTTGGAGTACCGGCTGACCCCCAACGGCACCGCGCCGACGCTCGCCAGCGCCGGGAAGCGGTCCATGATCCCGGCCAGGGTGTCCTCCAATGCCGCGCCGTCGTTCACGCCGGGGCACACCACGATCTGCCCGTGGACCTCGATCCCCCCCTGGAGCAGCACCCCCAGCCAGTGCAGGCTCGTGGCCCCCTTGGGGTTGCGCAGCATGCTCGCCCGCAATTCGGGGTCCGTCGTGTGGATGGAGACGAAGAGCGGGCCGAGGCGCTCGGTGAGGATGCGTTCGGCATCGAGCTCGGTGAAGCGCGTCAGGGTCGTGAAGTTCCCGTAGAGGAACGACAGCCGGTAGTCGTCGTCCTTCAGGTACAGGCTGCGACGCATCCCCTTGGGGAGCTGGTAGATGAAGCAGAACGCGCAGTGGTTGTCGCAGGTCCGGATGCGGTCGAACACGGCCGAGGAGACCTCGACCCCGAGGGGCTCGCCCGCTTCCTTGTCGATCCGCACGAGCCGGGGCAGCGCCGCGCCGGCGCGGCGCACCAGGACGTTGGGGTCGCCCGCGTCGGTGAGCCGTTGGAAATCGATGACGTCGCGCGGCTCCTGCCCGTCAATGCTGAGGAGCTGGTCGCCCACGGCCAGGCCGGCCCGGGCTGCCGGCGACGCCGCGGTGACCGAAGTCACCGTGGCAGCTGACATGGCGTCCAGGTTACTGCCGGTAACCTGGGGTTTGTGCCCGGAGTCGATCGCGTGATGCTGGCGGAGCCGCGTGGGTTCTGCGCCGGAGTCGAGAAGGCGATCAAAGCCCTGGCCTGGATGGTCAGGGTCTTCGAGCCGCCCGTGTACTGCTACCACGAGATCGTGCACAACCGCCATGTCGTCGACCGCTTCCGCGAGCAGGGGGTCGTCTTCGTCGACGACGTGGCCGATGTGCCACCCGGGGCACCGCTCATGCTGAGCGCCCACGGATCGGCCCCCGAGGTCGTGGAGGCGGCCCGCGCCCGCGGGGGCGTCGTGGTGGACGCCGTCTGCCCGCTGGTCACCAAGGTGCACCACGAGCTCAAGGTGCGGAGTCGGAAGGGCTACACCGTCCTGTACGTCGGCCACGCCGGCCACGAGGAGGCCGTGGGCACCATGGCCGTCGCCCCCGAGGCCGTGCGCCTGCTCGAGCACGAGGAGGACCTCGACGCGCTCGGTGACGTCCTGCCCGGGGACGCGCCCGTGGCCCTGCTGGCCCAGACCACCCTCAGCCACGACGAGTGGCGTGGCCTGATGGAGGCGGCGCGACGCCGGTTCCCCGACCTGTGGATGCCGAATCGCAGCGACCTGTGCTTCGCCACGACGAATCGCCAGGCCGCCCTGAAGGCGATCGCGTCCGAATCCGATGCCGTGGTGGTGATCGGCTCGGGCAATTCCTCCAACACGGTGGCGCTCGAGAAGGTGGCCCGTGCCAGCGGCTGCGCCAGGGTCCTGCGGGTCAACGAGGCCGACGAGCTGCCCGCAGACCTCACCGGCACGGTCGGCGTCACCGCCGGTGCCTCGGCCCCCGAGTCCTTGGTGGAAGAGGTGATCGCGCACCTGGCGCCGACCGACGGCGTGACCGAGGTCACCGTGACCACGGAGGACGAGTACTTCCCGCCGCCGCCCGAGCTCCGCGAGCTGCTCCGGGCCGTCGGCTCCACGCTGGGCCTCCTAGCCGCCCGCCCGGCGGCGGAGCGCTCGGATCCGGCAGCCGCGGACCGGGCGGTCTCCGCCGCCGACGTGCTCGACCTGCTGGCCTCTTGAGGGCCCGCGGCGCGATGATTGTCACATGACGTTCACCCGCATGGACGAGTCGACCGCGGAGCAGTGGCAGCACATCATCGTCGAGTCGCTCGAGAATCAACCCCGTGTCGCCGACCGAGTGCTGGCCATGCTCGCCTCGCTGGAGGAGATCACCGACGGGTTCGAAGTGGACCAGCTCGTCCATTCGCTGCAGACCGCGACCCGCGCCGAGGAGGCCGGCGCCTCCGACGAGGTAGTGGTCGCGTCGCTGTGCCACGACATCGGCAAGGCGGTGTCGGTCATGAACCACCCCCACATCGCGGCGGAGATCCTGCGGCCCTACGTCAGCGAGGACACGTACCACATGATCTGGGCCCATCAGGACTTCCAGGGCAAGCACTACTACGAGTACCTGGGGCAGGACCCCAACGCACGTGACAAGTACGAGGGCGAGCCCTGGTACGGCCTGGCCGAGCGGTTCGCCGACGAGTGGGACCAAACGAGCTTCGACCCCGACTACCCCACCAAGCCCCTCTCCCACTTCGAGCCCCTCGTCCGCCAGGTCTTCGCCACACCCCGGTCGTTTTGACCGCCGTCACCGGCGCCGGCGCCACGTCGGGCGCCAGCATCCGCACCGACCCGGATCGGGCGCGCCGCGTCATTGCGGAGTCGCGGCGGGAGTTCGACACCCGCCATCCGGACCTGAAGCTCTCCCCCGTCGTCGGTCTCATCTGTGCCTTTGAAGAAGAGGCGAACATCGGTGCGGTCCTCGCCGCCATGCCGACCGAGGCCTGCGGGCTGGGCGTGACGACGCTCGTGGTGGTCGACGGCGGCAGCGACCACACCGATCAGGTGGCCAAGGACTCCGGCGCGGTGACGTTCGTGCTGAGCGAGAACCTCGGGCACGGTTACGCGCTGCGGGTGGGCTACGCGCTGTGCATCGAGGGGGGGGCGCAGTACGTCGTCACCCTCGACGCCGACGGACAGAACGACCCGGCCGAGATCCCGGTCATGCTCCAGCCCCTCGTCGACGACGAGGCCGACTTCGTCGTCGCCTCGCGCGTCCTGGGGCGTGACACCACGACGGACCGCTTCCGCAAGGCGGGCGTGCGGGTGTTCTCGCTGATCATGAGTGCCATGGGCCGCACCAAGCTGACCGACACCTCGAACGGGTACCGGGCCCTGCGCGTGAGCATGCTCGACGACGTGGCCTACCGGCTCGTGCAATCCCAGTACCAGACGGCCGAACTGCTGATCATCGCCATGCGGCGCGGCTGGCGTGTCACCGAACGGCCCACCCTGTGGCTGCCCCGGGCGTCGGGGACGACCAAGAAGGGCAAGAACTGGCTGTTCGGCTTCCGCTACGGCCGGGTCGTGATCGGCACGTGGTGGAAGTTCCGCAAGGAGCCCCGGCACCCTTAGGTGGCCGCGAGGGCCCGCGCGCGTTCCATTCTGGACCGGCGGGGTGGACAATGGTGACGAGACAACATCCCCACGTCACGATTGTGAGGCTCTCATGAAGATGCGATTCCACCGTGGCAACCAGGCGAGCCCGGAGATCGCCACCACCCGGACGTGCTCGGTCCACGTGCTGAAGGACGAGCGAGACCTCCGGGAGGCCCTGCGCCGCGCCGCCGAGTTCGACCAGCGGACGGCCGACATGCTGCTGTCGCGCTCGGCGCACTACCGGGCCCTGCTCTCGGAGTCGCCCGACCCGGCGCCGGTCGAGGAGACGCCGGTGCCGCGGGCTCAGTAGCGCCCCGTCTTCGCCTTGGCCTGGTCGTAGACCGCCTGCAGCGCCGGCACCAGCGCCTCGCTGGCCGCGTGCACGGCGGAGCGGGCGACGCGTCCGGCCCCGGTCCGGGGTGGCGCGGGGATGGCGGGGCCGATCACGACCTGAATGGTGTACGGCTTGGGGACGCGACTCCCCTTGGGCATGGCGAGGTCCGAGCCACCGATGCCGACCGGGACGATGGGTGCGCCGGTGCGGGCGGACAGGAACGCCGCCCCTTCCATGAGGTCCTGCACCAGCGGACCCTCCCGTCGGGTGCCCTCGGGGAACAGCACGAGGACCTGGCCCTGGCGGAGCACCTCTTCGGCCCGCTGGAGCGCCTCACGATCCGCCGACTCGCGGTGCACGGGGAAGGCGCCCACGCCGAGCAGGAGCCTGCCCAGCCACTTGTTCTTCCACATCTCGTCCTTGGTCATGAAGAACAGCTTGCGATCGGTGCAGAAGGCGGCGAAGCCGAAGTCGGCGAAGGAGCGGTGCACCGGGGCGAGGATGACCGGACCCGTTGCGGGCACGTGCTCCCGGCCCACCACCTTGGGGCGGAACCAGGCCCACAGGGCGCTGATGAAGATGGCGCGCTCGGCGCGGTACAAGGACGTGGAGCGCGGGTCGACCTCGAAGGCCTGATGGCGGCCCGGCGCCTCCGCACCCGAGCCCTCGTCTCCGGCACGCGAGGCCGGTCCCGGTGTGCTCACAGCCACGACAGCACCTCCTCCACCACATCGTGCACGGTGCGCCCGGTCGTATCGAGCCGGTGCGCGTCCTGCGCCTCGCGCAGGGGCGACGCGTCGCGGGTCGAGTCGATCCGGTCCCGCCGGGCCACCCCGTCGGGTGCCTCGTCGTCGCGGCGGCGGGCCCGTTCCTCGGGCGTCGCGGTCAAGTAGACCTTGAGCTGGGCACCCGGGAAGACGACGGACCCGATGTCGCGTCCCTCGACCACTCCCCCGCCGTGCTCGTCGGCCCACGCCCGCTGGCGTTCCACCAGATGACGCCGCACCTCGGGATTGGCCGCCACCACCGACACGGCCCGCCCGACCTCGGGTGAGCGGATGACGCCGGTCACATCGAGCCCGTCGATGGTCACCCGCCGGCCGGGCTCGATGGTGGCACCCGCCGCGAGGGCCGCCACGCCGGCCGCGTCCTCGGGCGCGATGCCGCGCGCCAGCGCGAGCGCGGCGACGGCGCGGTACATGGCACCGGTATCGAGGCGCTCCAGGCCGAGGTGCTCGGCCACCGCGGTCGAGACGGTGGACTTGCCCGCCCCGGCGGGGCCGTCGATGGCGACGAGGAGCGGCCGCGGCGCCCGCTCGGCGCCCGTGAGGCGCTGCAGCTCCCCGGCGAACCCGGGATAGCTGGTCTCGACGGCATCGAAGCCCGTGATGAGGCTGCGCTCGCCCGGGCCTGCGGCGAGCGCGGCGACCGCGGCTGCCATGGCCATCCGGTGGTCGCCCCGGCTGTCGAAGCGACCGCCGTGCAGCGGACCACCGAGGCCCGAGACGGCCAGCGAGTCACCCTCGATCCTGGCGCCGGCGCCGAAGGCCTCGACCATGTCGGCCACCGCGGCCAAGCGGTCGACCTCCTTGACGCGGAGCTCGCCGACGTCCGAGAAGACGGTGGTGCCTTCCGCCACCGCGGCGGCCACGGCGAGGACGGGAATCTCGTCGAGCGACGGGATCTCGCTCGCCGGCACCACGGTGGCACGCAGCGGGCCCGACCGGGCGCGGATCGTCGCCACGCCCGGCTGCTCCGGGTCGATCGTGACCTGCGCCCCCATGCGCTCGAGCACCGAGACGAAGCCGAGCCGGGCCGGGCCGTGGTACACCCCGACCACGTCCACGTCGCTGCCCGGCACGACGCATCCTGCCACCACGAAGAAGGCCGACGCCGACGGATCGCCCGGGACGGTGCGCTCGACCGGCTTGAGGGCGGACGGCCGCAGGGTGACGACCCGCCCCTCGCCCCAGGGCTCGATGGTCAGGTCGGCTCCGGCCTCCACGAGCATCTCCTCGGTGTGTGTGCGGGTCGTGACCGGCTCACGGACCACGGTCGTGCCGCGGGCCGAGAGGCCGGCCAGGAGGATGGCCGACTTCACCTGGGCGCTGGCCACCTTGGCCATCCAGTCGATGCCGTGCAGCGCTCCGCCCGTCACGCTGATCGGGGGCAGGCAACGTGGCCCCTGCCCGCGCACGGTGGCGCCCATGAGGCCGAGGGGCTCGGCGACCCGGTCCATGGGGCGCGCCGAGAGCGACTCGTCCCCCACCAGCTCGGTCTCCCAGTCGAATCCCGCCACCAGCCCGGCCAGCAGGCGCATGGAGGTGCCCGAGTTCCCGCAGTCGAGCGGTCCCGCCGCCCGGTGCAGCCGGCCCCGCCCGCC
Organism: uncultured Acidimicrobiaceae bacterium; assembly: GCA_963736525.1. Classification (GTDB taxonomy): domain Bacteria; phylum Actinomycetota; class Acidimicrobiia; order Acidimicrobiales; family RAAP-2; genus Bog-473. Next base: position 60,278 of record CAVTPF010000007.1, on the reverse strand, counting down.
GTGCAGCACGACCGTGCCGTCCTCGTGCCGGTCGACCGCCGCGCCGAGTGCCTCCACCGCCGCCAGGGACGCCGCGACGTCGGCGCCGTCGGAGAGCCCGTGGACGACCGAGGTCCCCTCGGCCAGCGCCCCGAGGAGGACCGCCCGGTGCGAGATCGACTTCTCGCCGGGCGTGCGCGCGGTGCCCCGGCACGGCACCGCGCCGTGGACCACGAGGATGCGCGGGGCGGTCACGACAGGCGCTCGGCCCGGGCCCGGTAGCCGTGTGACTCCACGGCTGCCGTCAGCGTCTCGGCGTCGGCGGCGTCCACCACGAGGATCAGGACGCCGCGCGGTCCCTCGGCCGAGTGGGCGATCTCGATGTCGTAGATGCCGATGCCGGCTTCGGCGGCCAGTGACGTGATCTCGGCGAGCACCCCGGCCCGGTCCGGAACCGGGATCCGCAGCTCGGCCAGGTGGTCGGGGCGCACGACGCGCGCGGGCAGGTTCCGCCGGGCCGCGCTTGCCTGCTGGAGTACACCGAGGAGCGCCGTGCGGTCACGCGCCGCCACCCTATCCCGCATGGCCGTGAGGTCACCGACGAGGACGTCGAGGGCGTCGACGATGGACGCGGCGTTGTCGGCGCAGATGTCGGGCCAGATGCCGGGATGGCCGGCGGCGACGCGCGTCATGTCGCGAAAGCCGCCGGCGGCCAGCCGGAGCAGAGCGCCGTCCTGCTTCGCGCCCACGCTGGCCGCGTTCATGAGCGTGGCCGCGACGAGGTGGGGCACGTGGGACACGACGGCCACCAGGCGGTCGTGGTCCGCCGCGGAGAGCACCAGCACGTCGGCACCGAGGCTCATCACGATTCCCTTGAGCCGGTCGAAGGCGCCGAGATCGGTGGCGGCGGTCGGCGTCAGCACCCACACGGCCCCCTCGAAGAGGTCCGGGTCGGCGCCGTGCAGGCCGAGCTGCTCGGACCCGGCCATCGGATGCCCGCCGATGAACCGCGGGTGATCCGCCTCCTGCACGATGGCCGTCTTGACCCCGCTGACGTCCGTCACGACCACGTCGCTCCGGCGGTCCCGGTCCTGCGTGATGCCGCGCGCCACCGCCGCGACGGAGGCGGCCGGCGTGGCCACGAACACCACCTCGGCCGCCGGGTCGTCCCCCGCCGCGTCGATCACCCCGCCCTCGAGCGCCTCCCGCAGCCGCGCCTCGTCGGTGTCGCGCCCCGAGACGTGCCAGCCGCGCCGGCGCAGCCCGAGGGCGATCGACCCGCCGATCAGTCCGGTCCCGACGACGAGCGCCCGGCGGCGCGCCCCACCCTCAGCCGGGGAGGTCATCGCGGAGCCCTTGGGCACCGTGGAGGTAGACGTGATGGATCTCGTCGCGGGACCGCGTGGTGTGCACGTGGAGGAGCACTCGGACGCACCGCGGCATGGAGCCGGGCACGGCGATCTCGGCCGCGCACAGGAGGGGCACCGCGCCGAACCCGATCTCCCGGATGGCGGTGGCCGGGAAGGTGCTCGTGACGTCCGCCGTCGCCGTGAAGAGCACGCTCACGATGTCGTCCTCGACCAGCTCGTTGCGGGCCATGATCTCGCGCATCAGCTCCTGCGAGCGCTCCGTGACCTGCGCCACCGTGTCCTCGTCGACCGTCGTGGCCCCGCGCAGACCCCTGACCGTGAGAGCGGGTGCCATGGCGGGTCACTCTACCGGCCCGGTTCGGCCCTCTCGCTGGCCGAGGCCGAGGCAGCCAGGGATCGGACCTCGTCGCCGCTCAGGTGCCGCCAGCGTCCCGGGGGCAGATTCGTGTCGCGCACCGACCCGATGCGGGTGCGCACGAGGCGCCGGACCGGATGCCCGACGGCCTCGCACATGCGGCGCACCTGGCGGTTGCGGCCCTCATGGATCACCAGGCGCAGGACACCCGGTGCCAGCACGCCCACCTCTGCGGGTGCCGTGACCCCGTCGGCCAGCTCGACACCCTGTCGCAGCGTGCGCAGGGCGCCCGCGGAGGGGGTGCCGCCGTCCACCTCGGCCATGTACTCCTTGGCGACCCCCTGGGACGGGTGGGTGAGCAGCTGCGACAGCACACCGTCGTTCGTCAGGACGAGGAGGCCCTCCGTGCGACGGTCCAGCCTCCCCACCGGGAACACGCGCGGCTCGGGCGGGACCAAGGAGACGACGGTCGGCCTGCCCTGGGGGTCGTCGGCGGTCGTCACGACGCCGTCGGGCTTGTTCAACAAGTAGTACACCAGGCCGGGCGCCACCGGCAGGAGGACCCCGTCGAGCTCGACCCGGGCCGCGGCCGGGTCGATACGCCGGCCCAGGGCGGCCACCTCGCCGTCGACGGTGACGCGCCCGGCGGCGATCAGCTCTTCGCAGGCGCGCCGGGAGCCGACCCCGGCCCGGGCCAGGACCTTCTGCAGGCGCTCGCCCTCGGATCCCTCAGGTGTCGTCGGAGGCCGCCTCGACGCCCAGGCCGAGCGCGGACTGCAGGTCGCGCTCGAAGTCGCCGGCGACATCGGGGCCGGGCAAGAAGTCCTCCACCGCCGGCAACTGGTCCAGCGAGTCGAGGCCGAGGCGCTCGAGGAACAGGTCCGTCGTGCCGAAGAGCGCGGGCTGCCCGGGCCCCTCGGCGTGGCCGACGACCGCGATGTAGCCCCGCTGCTCCAGCAGGCGGGTCACGCCGTCCACGTTGACCCCGCGCAACGCCGAGATCTGACCCCGCGACACCGGTTGGCGGTACGCCACGATGGCCAGCGTCTCGAGTGCGGCGGTCGAGAGGCGGTGGGAGACCTCGCGGTTGGCGAACCGCTCGACGTAGGGCGCCAGGTCCGGGTGCGTCTGCAGCCGGGCACCGCCGGCGATGCGGGCCAGCACGAAGCCCCGGCGCTCGCGTTCGTAGGACTGCGCGAGCTCGCCTAACGATTCCTCCACCCGCTCGACGGGCTCCTCCAACAGCTCGGCCAGCAGCTGGGGGGCGAGCGGCTCCACTGCCACCAGGAGTATGGCTTCGATCGTCCGGCCCAGCTCGGCGCGTTCCACGGGACTCAACCCTTCACCCTTCGTAGTCGTCGACGTCGTACCCCGCCATTTCCGCCAGCCCCCGGCCGCTGGCCGCCCCGACGAGCTCGTCCTCGGCCAGCCACGAGATCTGCAGGTCACCGAACGTCGCGCCCTGTCCGAGCGTCACCCGACCCATCTTGCAGAGCTCGAGGAGGGCGAGGAAACGCACGATGACGTCCATGCGGGACCGGCAGCCCGCCACCAGGGCCCGGAACGAGGTGGCCCGGCCGGCGACCGGCATGGCGATGAGCTCGGACACCGCCTCGGACACCGAGACCGTGTCCACGGTCACGTGGGAGAGGTCGACCCGGGGAACGGGTCGCTCGGCCGACCCGCGCAGGTAGGCCTGCGCCAGGTCCTCGGGGGTGACGCCGGCCAGCAGGTCGGGTGCATGCACGACGAAGTCGTCGTCGAGTCCCACCTCGCGCGGGACCGACCGCGCGGCCTGCTCGGCCAGCGCGACGAACACGTCGGCGAGGGCCCCGTAGGCCCGGCACTCGAGCAGCCGCGCCAGGAGCAGGTCGCGCTCCTCCCAGCCGATGAGGTCCTCCTCGTCGTCGGGGGACTCCTGCCCGGGCAGCAGCTTCTGCGATTTCAGCTCGATGAGGATGGACGCCACCAGCAGGAACTCCGACAGCTGGTTGAAGTCGACCACCTCGCGCTGCTCGGACAGCACGTGCACGAAGGCGTCGACCACCGGCAGCAAGGGGATGTCGAGGACGTCGACCTCGTGGGAGGACACGAGGTGCAAGAGGAGGTCGATGGGACCCTCGAAGACGGGTGTGGAGACCGCGTAGGCCACCCGGTGACGTTACCGAACGCGCCGGGGGCCCCACGCGCACCCCACCGGAGCAGGTAGAGCCGGCCGGGCCGGTCGTCACCGGGCCCTACCATGGCCGCCCATGGACAGGGTCCTCTCGGGCATTGCGCCTTCCGGCAACTTCACCCTCGGGAACTACCTCGGGGCCTTGCGCCATTGGGTGACCTTCCAGGACGGGGGCGACGCCTTCTACTGTGTCGTCGACCTCCACGCCCTGACCTCGGAGATCGACCCGGCCGCTCTCCGCGCCAACACGCTCGACGCCGCGCTCAACCTGCTCGCCGTCGGGCTCGACCCCGACCGCTGCACCCTCTTCGTGCAGAGCCAGGTGCCCGAGCACACGCGGCTCACGTGGCTGCTCGAGTGCACGACGACCATGGGCGAGCTGCGGCGCATGACCCAGTTCAAGGACAAGGGCAAGGGCCAGGAGGCCGTCCGGGTGGGGCTGTTCACCTACCCGACACTGATGGCGGCCGACATCCTGCTCTACGACGCGACGGCCGTGCCGGTCGGCGACGACCAGCGCCAGCACCTGGAGCTGGCGCGCGAGGTCGCCGTCCGGTTCAACAATCGCTACGGGGAGACCTTCGTGGTCCCCGACGCCGCGATTCCCGGCACCGGGGCCCGGGTGATGGATCTCCAGCACCCCGAGCGCAAGATGTCGAAGTCCGTCGACTCGCCGCTCGGCACCATCCGCCTGCTCGACTCCGACGAGGAGATCACGAGGAAGATACGCAAGGCCGTCACCGACACCGACGGCGAGGTGCGCTACGACCGCGCGGCGAAGCCGGGCCTGGCCAACCTCCTCGACCTCCTGGCGGCCGCCACCGGGCGGACGCCGGTCGAGGTCGCGGCGGGCTACCAGCGCTACGGCGATCTCAAGAAGGACGTGGCCGCGGCGCTCTGCGACCTGCTGCGGCCGGTGCGGGAGCGCAGGGCGGCGCTGGAGAACGACCCGGCCTACGTCAGCGCGGTGCTGGCCAACGGCGCGGCGCAGGCGCACGAGGTTGCCGCCGTGACGTACGCACGCGCAGCGGACGCCATGGGACTGCTCCCCGCCGGCTGAGTCGGACTCAGACGCCGAGCACGCCGGCCCACCAGTTGTAGAGGCGGTCGAAGAGCCACGTCAGCGGGCCGTGCGGGTACAAGAAGAAGTTCAACATGACCAGTCCCAGCAGGATCGGCATGGTGTACTGGCGGTACTTCAGGTACGTCGGCCAGTACCGCGACGGCAAGAGCCGCTCGAAGACCACCGAACCGTCCAGTGGCGGGACGGGGATGAGGTTGAACGCGCACAGGCCCACGTTGACGAGGCTGGCGTAGAAGACGACCTGGGCGAGGGTGGACCACTGCGAGGAGGAGGCGTAGACCGGCGGCAGACCCGACCGCACGGCGTGGACGAAGAGAACGGCGAAGCCTGCCGCCAGGAGGGCGTTCATGGCCGGTCCGGCGAGCGCCACCAGCACGCCCTGGTTGCGCGGGCTCCGCAGGCGCCCGACGTTGACGGGGACCGGCTTCGCCCATCCGAAGAACCCGATCGACCCGAGTGACAGCAGGGCGGGGACGATCAACGTCCCCACGGGATCGACGTGGACCAGCGGGTTGAGGCTGAGCCTTCCCGCTCGTTTCGCGGTGTCGTCACCGAAGGCGGTGGCCACCCAGCCGTGCGTGACCTCGTGCAGGATGATCGACGGCACCATGACACAGAAGATGACGATGTCCGTCGTCGTGATGTTGTGGTGCAGGACGAGCGCGATGACGAAGACGGCCGCCGCCCCGATCCACAGGGCGCGCTTGGTCCGCTGGTCCATCGGGCGGCGCCTCCCGGAGGAGGCTCCGGGTGGGCGCACCTAGTGCTTGGCGGCGTCGACGATGCAGAGGCGGGCGGCCGGCATGGCCTCGAGCCGCGCTGCCCCGATCGGCTTCCCACACACCTCGCAAATGCCGTAGGTGCCGTCCTGCAGTCGCGCGATGGCGGCTTCGACCTCGTCGAGTGCCTCGCGCAGTTCGGAGGCCAGGCGCTCGGCCTCGCCCCGCTCCGCCGTCACCTGGCTCGAATCTGCGAAGTTGGAGTCGTAGCTGAGTCCGCTCCCCTGATCCGCGTACCCGAGCTCCTTCAACTGGGCTTGGAGCCCGGCCGCCTCATTGCTCAGCAGGGCGGCGAAATCGACGTCGGCGGTCTCCGCCGTAGGGGCCTCGTTCGGCATGCGATCATGCTACGCGGTCCCTCCCCCCTCTGGTTCCCGCCCGAGGGTGTGCGCCCTCGTAGCTGCGCCGGAGGTGCTCGGGCGACACCTTGGTGTACCGCTGGGTGGTGGCGATGGAGGCGTGGCCGAGGAGCTCCTGGACGACCCGGACGTCGGCCCCCCGTCCCAGCATGTGAGTCGCGCACGAGTGCCGCAGGACATGGGGGCTGACCTTCTCCTGGAGCCCGACGCGGGCGGCGTACTTCTTGACCACGCCGAACGCCCCCACGCGGGAGAGGCGCCCCCCCCGGGCATTGAGGAAGACGGCTTCGGCGTCGCTTCGGCGCGGCCACCGCCGTGGTTCGAGGAGGGGCCTCCCCTGGCCCGAGAGCCAGTCCGTCAGCGCCGCCCGGGCCAGGCGGCCCAGGGGGACGACGCGCTCCTTGTCGCCCTTGCCCAGCACCCGCACCAGCGGCAGGTCGGCGGACTCAATCGCACCGGCGACGTCGCCCAGGTTCAGCCCGACGACCTCGCTCACCCGGGCCCCCGTCCCGTAGAGCACCTCGAGCAGGGCGCGGTCGCGCAGCACGGTCGGCCCTGTTCCCACGACCGCGCCGAGCAGCTGCTCGGTCTCCTCCTCACTCAAGGCCTTCGGCAGCAGATCGGTGACCGAGACGGACGGGAGGTCGAGGGTCGGATCGTCCTCGCGCAGACCCTCCTCGACGAGGAAGCGGTGGAAGCCCCGGATGCTCGAGTGGGCCCGCGCCACCGATGCCGCGCTGTGGGTCCGGCGCAGCGCGGCGAGGTATGCCGCCACGTCGGCGGAGGTCGCGGCCTCCATGCCGGTGCCGGCGCGTTCGCCGAGGTCCTCGTGGTACGCCGCCAGGTCTCGGCGGTAGGCGGCGAGGGTCCGGGGTGACCGGCCCCGCTCCACCTCGAGCCACGAGAGGAACTCCTCGGCCGGACCGGGCAGCGGTGCGTTCACGGCAACCGGCCCGCGCCGGCCAGACGGGCGCGGGCCATGTAGAGGCCGAGCACCGTGGTCTCGTCCTTGAGCGTCCCGTCCGCCACCAGGTCGTCGAGGTCGTCCAGCCGGATCGTCTCGACCGTCATGGAGCGCTCCTCTATGCCCTGGGGGCGGCTCTCGCACGGCGACAGCTCCGTGGCCAGGAAGAGGGAGGTGTGCTGGTCGCTGACGCCCGGCGTGTTCCAGGTGCCGATCAGCAGCTCCCAGCGCGCTGCTTCCAAACCCGCCTCCTCGGCGAGCTCACGCCGGGCCGACGCCTCGGGTGACTCGTCGCCGTGGTCGCGCGTGCCGGCCGGGATCTCGAGCACCATGGCGTCGACGGCGGCACGGTACTGGCGCACCAGCGTCACGGTGCCGTCGTCGTGCACCGGCACGACGGTCACGGCGCCGGGGTGGCGGATGACGAAGCGGTCGAAGGGCTCGCCGTGCGGGTCCAGCAGGTGGAACCGGTCGACCCGGAAGAGCCAGGCCCGGAAGAGCACCTCCTCCGAGACGCGGCGGAACCCGGGCACGACGGGCCTAGGTGACGGCGTCGAGGTCGAGCAGGTGGGGTTCGCGCCCGTCCGCCCGCTCCAGCGCGGCGGCCACCAGCTCGCGGAAGAGAGGGTGAGCCCGGTCGGGCCGGCTCTTGAATTCGGGGTGGGCCTGGGTGGCGACCCAGTAGGGATGGTCCTCCAGCTCCACGAACTCCACGAGGCGCCCGTCCGGGGACATCCCCGAGCAGACCAGGCCGACCGCCTCGAGCCTGGACTTGTACTTGTTGTTGAACTCGAAGCGATGGCGGTGGCGCTCGGTCACACCCAGCGTCCCGTAGGCGCGGGCCACCTTGGACTCGGGCAGCAGGGCCGCCTGGTAGGACCCCAGGCGCATCGTCCCGCCCTTCTCCGTCACCTCGGCCTGGTCGGGCATCAGGTCGATCACCATGTGCGGCGAGAGGCTGTCGAACTCCCGAGAGTTGGCCCGCTCCAACCCGGCCCGGTCGCGGGCCACCGAGATCACCATGACGTGCAGGCCCAGGCAGAGGCCGAGGCACGGGATGCCGCTCTCGCGCGCGTACCCGGCGGCGGCGACCATGCCCTCGATGCCACGCTCGCCGAAGCCCCCGGGGATCACGATGGCGTCGAGCCCGCGCAGCCGGTCGGTGCCGAGCAGGTCCGGCACGAGCTCGGCGTCGATCCAGTCCAGCTCGACCTCGGCGCCGTGATGGAAGCCGGCGTGGCGCAAGGCCTCGACGACCGACAGGTAGGCGTCGGGCATGTTGACGTACTTGCCGACGATCCCGACCTTGACGCGCCGCCCCAGCGACTCCACCCGCCGGACCAGACTCTCCCACTCACTGATGTCGATCCGGTGCGCGGCGTCGTCGATGCCGAGCGTGCGGCACACGTACGAATCGAGGCCCTGTTCGTGGAGGACGAGGGGGATCTCGTAGATGCTCGGCGCGTCCACCGCCGAGATCACGGCATCGACCGGGACGTCGCACTGCAGGGAGATCTTGCGCTTCAGGCTCTCGGAAATCGGCTTGTCGCTGCGGCACACGATGACGTCGGGCTGGATACCGCGGCTCCGGAGCTCGGTGACGGAGTGCTGGGTCGGCTTGGTCTTCTGCTCCCCCGACACGAGGTAGGGCACGAGCGTGAGATGGACATAGCAGACGTTGTCCCGGCCGATGTCGCGCCGGAACTGCCGGATCGCCTCAATGAAGGGCACGATCTCGATGTCGCCCACGGTGCCGCCGATCTCGACGATGACGACATCGACGTCCTCGTCCGCCAGCCGCCGGATGCGGTCCTTGATCTCGTCGGTCACGTGGGGGATCACCTGCACGGTACGCCCGAGAAAGTCGCCCCGCCGTTCCTTCTCGATCACCGAGCGGTAGATGCCGCCCGTTGTGGTGTTGGAACGCTTCGACAGGCTCTCGTCGATGAACCGCTCGTAGTGGCCGAGGTCGAGGTCAGTCTCCCCGCCGTCCTCGGTGACGAACACCTCGCCGTGCTCCCCGGGGTTCATGGTGCCGGGGTCGACGTTGATGTACGGGTCGAGCTTGCACATCGTCACGCGCAACCCACGGCACTTGAGGAGCCGACCGAGCGACGAGGCGGTGAGGCCCTTCCCGAGCGAGCTCGAGACCCCGCCGGTGACGAAGATGAACTTGCTCACGCCGCCTTGGGCACGTCGAGCATCACCTGACGTGATCGGTGCACCCCGCCACGTTAATCGAACCGGATCGGATCCGTGGTGGACTCACCCCCGGTGCGACGCACCGAGGAGCTCGCGGGCGTGGGCGCGGGCGGCGTCGCTGCCCGGGTGCCCCGAGAGCATGCGGGACAGCTCGGTGACCCTGTCCTCGCCCACCACCGCGGTTGCGGTCGTCGCCGTGCGCCCGCGCGACGCGCGCTTGACCACACTGACCTGCGCGTCGGCCCGGGAGGCCACCTGGGCCAGGTGCGTGACCACGAGCACCTGCCGATCACGGGACACCTCGTGGAGCGCCTCACCCAACGCCAGCGCGGCGGCGCCCCCCACGCCGGCATCGACCTCATCGAAGACCATCGTCTGCGGGCCCCCCACCCCGACCAGCCGGATGGCCAGCATGGCCCGGGCCAGCTCGCCCCCGGAGGCGGCCCGGGCGACGGGCGCCACCCGTTCGCCGAGGTTGGCCCCGAGCAACAGCTCCACCGGCTCGCCGGTGCCGTCGGGGGCGAGCCGCACCTCCAGGCGGGCACCCGCCATGGCCAGCGCGGCCAGGCGCTCGCCCACCAGCCGGCCGAACTCGCCGGCCGCCCGGGCGCGGGCCGCACGCACCTCCGCCTCGGCCTCGGCCAGTTCGGTGCCGCGCCGGTCGTGTTCGGCGGCCAGCCGGGACGCCTCGGCCTCGGCGTCGGACAGCGCCGCCAGCCGCGCCGCCGCCCGCTCCGCGTACTCCACGACGGCAGCCAGGTCGTCGCCGTACTTGCGCCGCAGCTCGGCGAGCAGCCGCCGGCGTTCCTGCACCACGCCCAGGCGACGGGGATCGTCCTCCCATTCGGCGACCTCGTCGCGCAGCGAGCGCGCCACGTCGGAGATCTCGACGGCCGCCGCGGCGAGCCGCTCCCGGTAGTCGTCGAAGGCCTCCCGACCCGACAGCGCCCCGGCGGCCCGGCCCAGGCGGTCGACGGCGGCGCCGTCCCCCTCGGACGTATCGAGGAGCTCCACGGCCTCGAGCGCGGCGTCCCGGTAGGCGGCCGCATCGGCCAGCCGGTCTTCCTCGAGGCGCAGCGCCGTCTCCTCGTCCGGGTCCTGCAGGTGCGCCGCGCCGATCTCCTCCACCTGGTAGCGCAGGACGTCCGCCTCGCGGGCGCGCTGCTGCTCGTCGCCGCCGAGGCCGGCCAGTGCCTCGTCGAGCGCGCGGAGCTGGCTCCGGAGCGCGCGGACGCGGCTGAGCTCCGTGCCGGCGTACGCATCGAGGACGTCGCGCTGGGCGGCGGCCGTGGTCAGGGCGCGGTGCTCGTGCTGCCCGTGGATCTCGACCAGCTCGGCCGCTGCCTCCCCCAGCGCGCTCACCGATGCCATCCGCCCGTCGACCCAGGCCCGCGACCGGCCCTCGGCGGGGACGGAACGGGCGAGGAGCACCTCACGCGTCGCCTCGCCGTCGCCGGTGACGAACCTCGCCTCGACGAGGGCCTCCGGAGCGCCGGAGCGGACCATGCCCGGGTCGGCACGGCCACCGAGCACCAGCTGCAGCGCCTCGACGACGAGCGTCTTGCCGGCTCCGGTCTCCCCCGTCAGCGCCGTCATGCCGGGTCCGAACTCGAGGGTGAGGTCCTCGATCACCCCGAGGTCGCGCACACGCAGGTCGGTCAGCACGGCATCCTCACGGCGAGCGGTCGGCCAGCAGGCGGAAGCGCAGGATGCCACCGAAGGTCTGCGGTTCGTTGCGCACGACCCGGACCGGGCGTGCCGCCACCGTGCACGTCACGGTGGCACCGGGCTGCAGCCTCCCGACCTCCTGCCCGTCGATCACCAGTGCGCCGGCCCGGTCCGGCACGACCTCGACCCTGACCGTCTGCTCGTCGGTCAGGACGAGGCTGCGGTCGAGGGAGAAGTGGGGCGCCACCGGCGTCACGACCATGGCGCGCAGCGTCGGGGCCAGGATCGGTCCTCCGGCGGAGAGGTTGTAGGCGGTCGAACCCGTCGGGGTGGCGATGATGAGCCCGTCGGCCGAGTACGTCAACGCCTCCTCGTCGTCGATTGTGGTGGCGAGGCGGACGGTGTGGCCGAAGTCGATCTTCTCGATCACCACCTCGTTCAGCGCCAGCAGGGAGGAGACGTCATCGGGGAGCGAACGGTCGGCGATGGACACCTCGAGCGCGCACCGCGCCTCGATGACGGCCGTGCCTTCGAAGACCTTGGCCAAGGCGCCTCGGACCTGGTCCGGCAGGAGGTCGGGCAGGTACCCGAGACGACCGAAGTTGACCCCGAGGACCGGGACGTCCGCCGTCGCGGCCAGGCGGACCACGCGCAGAAACGTGCCGTCCCCGCCCATGCTGACGGCGACGGTCGAGCCCTCCAGGTCAACGGCAGCGAGATCCATTTCCACACCCGCCTCGGTGACCCGGTCGGGTCCGCTGAAGCGGAGGATGCGGGCCACGTCCCCGCGCTCGGTGAGCCAGCCGGCGGTGTCGGTGGCCAGCGCCAGGGCGTCGGCGCGGTCGGGGTGGACCAGGAAGGTGACGGTCGCCATCGGGCGAGGGCGGCTCAGCCGGCCGGGTCGGCCGGGGGTACGTGGCTCTCCGCCTCCGACACGGCGGCAGAGAGCAGGGCGGCGACCTCGTCGGGGTCGCGCCCGGGCGCCCCCTTGCGGGCGTGCACGAAGAACTCGACGTTGCCGGAGGCGCCGGTCAGCGGAGAAGCCATCGCTCCCATGATGCCGGTTCCTGCGTCGGCGAGCGCGGACGCCACGCCGGCCAGGGCGCCCCCCCAGACCGCCGGGTCGCGCACGACCCCCTTCCCCCGGGACACGGCGGCGCGCCCCGCCTCGAACTGCGGCTTGACCAGAAGGACGAGGTCGGCCCCGGGCGCGGCCACGGCGCCCGTGAGCGCGGGCACGACGCTGCGCAGCGAGATGAAGGAGAGGTCGCTCACCACGAGGGGACACGGGACGTAGGAGGGGTCGGCGGCGGTGAGTTCGGCCACCGTGAGGGTGCGCGCGTTCGTGTGCTCCAGGACGGTGACCCGCCGATCGGCGCGCAAAGCGGGGTGGAGCTGGCCGTGGCCGACGTCCACCGCGTAGACGCGGGAGGCGCCGCGCTGGAGCAGGCAATCGGTGAACCCGCCCGTGGACGCACCGGCATCGAGGGCGCGCCGGCCGGCGACGGCGATGCCGAAACGGGACAGCGCCGCATCGAGCTTCTGCCCACCGCGGCCGACGAAGGGTGAGGGCGGGCCGAGCAGCACGACCGGCTCGTCGGGCGCGACGAGGCGAGCGGCCTTCTCCGCGGGTGCACCGGAAACCAGGACGCGGCCGGCGGCGATGGACGCCAGGGCCTCCTGCCTGGTCGGGACGAGGCCCCGTCGCACCAGCTCGCGGTCGAGCCGGCGGCGGGCGCCCGTGCTCAGCTGGCGGCCTTCTTGGCCGACTTCTTGGTGCCGGTCTTGTGCGACGCCGACGTGTGCGCCTTCGGCGTGTCGCTCGCGGCCTTCTTGTGGGAGTGGCGCCCGTTCGGGCTCACCTTCTTCGCCGCGTCCTTCGCCGCGTCCCGGGCGCGGCTGGCCGTCTTGCCGGCCTGGCTGCGCACTCCGGACGCCGTCTTGCCGGCCTGGCTGCGCACTCCGGACGCCGTCTTGCCGGCCTGGCTGCGCACTCCGGACGCCGTCTTGCCGGCCTGGCTGCGCACTCCGGACGCCGTCTTGCCGGCCTGGCTCGTGACGTCCTTGGTGGCGCTACGCCCGGCCTCCGCCGACTTCCTCAGGACCTCGGCCACCTGGTTGGCGATGGCCTCGAGGGACTTGCCGTCGATCTTCTCGAGCTGGGAGGCCACCTCGTGGCGCACCAGCTCCAGCACTTGCTCGCTGGTCTTCCGGCTCCGCTCGACCAAGTTGTCCACCCACTCTTGTGCCTGGCTGCGCTGGATGTCTCCGGCGTTCACCAACTCTCGCACGATCTCCTCGGCCCGGCCCCGGCTGACCTGCCCGAGCACCGTCCCCGCGTCGAGGTACTTGCGTATGCGCTCATTGCTAGCCATGCAACAAGAGTATCTCAAGTGCTAGCTAGTAGCAAGCGATTTCTCAGGGTCCGTCCACGGCAGCCCGGACGAGCGCGGCCAGGTCGGGAGCCACTGCGGCCGCGTCGGCGCCGGGCGGTACGTGTCCCTGGCGGGTCACCCCGGAGAGCACCAGCGCGAACGGGATGCCCAGCCGCGCGGCCAGCGCGCCGTCCGTGGCGGGCCGGTCCCCCACCATGGTTCTCAGCTCGCCGGGCGGCACCCGCGCCGCGATCGCCTCGGCGGTGGGCCGGTGGGGTTTGCCCGCCACCTCGGGCACGGCCTCGGCCGCCGTCGACACCGCCGCCAGCAGGGCGCCGGCACCCGGGACGAGCCCGTCGGGCGTCGGGAAGGTCGGGTCCTCGTTCGTCCCGATGAGGCGGGCACCAGCCCGCACCGCGGCGGCCGCACGGGCGACGGCGTCGAAGGTGAACGAGCGCGTCCAGCCGACGACCACGGCGTCGGCCGGCCCGTCGACGACGACGGCCACCCCGCGCCCGGCCAGGGCCTCGCGGACCCCGTCGTCGCCCAACACCAGGGCGGACGTGCCGGGCCCGAGCATCTCGGCGGCGACGTCAGCCGAGCTGAGGAGGTCGCGGTCCTCGGCGGTGATGCCGCAGCGGGCCAGGTGCCGGTGCAACTCCGCGCGCGTCGGAGCGGAATTGTTCGTGGCGAACACCACGCGCACGCCGGCTCCGCGCAGGCGGGCCACCGCCTCGTCGACGCCGGGGATCGGGCGCCCCGTGAGCCACACGACGCCATCGAGGTCGACGACCCAGGTCCCCTCGGGCGGCGGTGGCCACATCGGGTGCGAGGCTAACCGCGTCCCTAGACTGAGACGCCGTGGCCGACCTGCACGTCGAGGGCGACGAGCTGGTGCTCCAGCTCAGCACGATGGAGAAGGCTGAGGGGGTGCACCGCGACATCCGGGTGCCCTCGCCGCCGTGTCCGCGGTCCGGGTCGTGGACGACGCCTGGCCCGAGCTGCGGGGTATCCGGGCGCCTGGCACGGGGCTCCCGGACGTGATCGCGGTCGGGACGCGTCGGGGCAGCTTCGGGAAGGACTTCGCTGCCGTGCACGGCAAGGGCCCTGCCGTCGTGGTCGAGCTGGAAGGAGCTCAGTACGGCCGCCTCGTCGTCACCTCCGAACGTGCGGTGGCCACTGCTGCGGCGCTCCGGGAGGCGTCGGGCAAGAGCTGAGGGCTGAGGGCCGGCGGGGCCGCTCGCGCTCCACCATCCCCGCCGGCGTACCGCGGTGGGGCAGTATGTGGGCTTGGCAGAACCCCGTTACGTCGAGGTCCCGCCGCGTTCGGTCGCCACCCTGGGCCGCTTCATCGGCAAGCGCCGCCTCGCCGCGCTCGAAAACATCGCCGTCGAGGCGGCCGGATCGGCGGGTTCCGCCACGGTCTGGAACCTGAGCTCCACGCAGTACGGCGGTGGTGTGGCCGAGATGCTGCGCCTCCTCGTCGGGTACGCGGAGGACGTCGGCGTCGACACCCGCTGGGTGGTCATTGAGGGGGACCCGGAGTTCTTCACCATCACCAAGCGCCTCCACAACCGGCTGCACGGGGCCCCCGGCGACACGGGTCCGCTCGGACCCGCCGAGGCGGCGCACTACAGCGACGTGCTGGGGGCCAACGTCGAGGCCCTCGACGGGCGTATCCGCCGGAACGACGTGGTGTTCCTGCACGACCCGCAGACGGCGGGGCTGGCGAGCCACCTCCTCAGGCACGGGGTGCGGGTGGCCTGGCGGTGCCACATCGGCGCGGACCATACCAACGCCTTCACCGAGGAGGCGTGGACGTTCCTGCGGCCCCATCTGGACGAGTGCCACTCGTTCGTCTTCTCGCACGCCGCGTTCGTGCCGCCCATGCTGGCGGGAGCGGACGTGTGGATCATCGCGCCCTCCATCGACCCCACGTCGCCCAAGAACGCGCCCATGACCGCGGCGCGAGCGTCGGCGCTGCTGGCCCGGATCGGACTCCTCGAGGGTGGGTCCGACGCCTCCACCTCCGCCGTCCTCGGCGGTGCCGGCCCCTTCGCGCAGGAGGACCCTCTCGTCGTGCAGGTCTCGCGCTGGGACCGCCTGAAGGACATGCGTGGGGTCATGGAGGGGTTCGCGCTGCGGGTGGCCGGGTCCTCGCCGGCCCGCCTCGCACTCGTCGGTCCCGCGGCCGACGGCGTGGGCGACGACCCCGAGGGCGCCGCGGTGCTCAGCGAGTGCCTCGATGCGTGGCGATCCCTGCCGCCTCCCACCCGCGACGCCATCCGGCTGGTCGCGCTCCCCATGGCCGACGTCGCCACCAACGCACACCTGGTCAATGCGGTCCAGCGCCACGCCAGCGTCGTGGTGCAGAAGAGCCTGCAGGAGGGTTTCGGGCTGACCGTCACCGAGGCGATGTGGAAGTCCCGCCCGGTCGTGGCCTCCGCCGTCGGCGGCATAACCGGGCAGGTGCCCCCCGGGACGGGCGTGTTGATCGACGATCCCACCGACCTCGACGCGTTCGGTGCGTCGCTGGCGGCCCTGCTGGCTCGGCCGGACGATATGGCCGCCATGGGCCGGCGGGCCCACGCACACGTGCGCGCGCACTACCTGAGCGATCGCCATCTGATCGACTACGCGCGCCTGCTGGAGCACATGTTGCGGGTCTGAGGCCCGCTCAGCCTCCCTGCGGCGCCTGCGAGATGACGCGCCCGGTCAGCTCGTCCGGGTGGATGCGGACGAGCGCGTGGCGCGCCCCTCCGGCCCATGGCACCAGTCCGAGCCCGGCGAGCACCACGACCTCGTCGGGGTCGTCCACCCGGCGTACCTCCCCGCTCACCAGCACGCTCCAGCCCTCGCTCATCGCCTCGTCGACGCGGTCGATCTCGAAGCCGACCCGGCCCTGCTCCTCGAGCAGCTCCGCCTGGGCCACCCCGGTGCTGAGGACGATGTCGCCCGCGCTCACGGCGAAGTTCACGGGGTGCGCCACCGGACCCCGCGGCGACACGAACACCACGCGCCCGACTCCCCCGGCGGCCATGTGCGCCTCGCACTGTGCCGGGGTGAGCTCCCGGAGCTCGGGGTGCCGACCGGCTCTCCCGCGCCCGGGCGGGCGGTCCACCCGCGCGCCGTACAGGTCCTCGGGCGTGCACTGGAGCACCAGGGCCAGCAAGAGGACGGCGCTGGCGCTCAACCGCACCCCGGGCTGCTCCTCGAAGTACCGCAGGTAGCCGGGGTCGATGCCGGCCTTGGCCCCAACCTCCTCGACGCTCAGGCCGAGCTCGGCGCGTCGCCGCGCGACCCGCCGCGCCAGGTCCCCACCCAGCGCTCCGGGGACGTCACTCAGCGGCTGCTCGGCTGCGGTCATTGCCCCGTATTCTGCTGCCCGCTGCGGATCGGGTCCACCAGCCCTCAGGCGTCGTCACACGAGAGGCGGAACGCCACGGAGCGCACCGCGTCGCGCTGGCTGACGAGGCCGACGACCCGATGGCCCTCAATGACGGGCAGCCGGGACCGGTCGTGCCGGCTCATGACGGACACCGCCTCCTGGACCGGGCTGTCGACGTCGAGCGCCAGCACGTCGGCCGGCTCGGCGAACTCGTCGAGCGTGACCTCCCGCGGGTCGCGGCCCAGGGCGACCACCTTGATCACGATGTCACGGTGGCTAACGGTCCCGGCCAGGCTGCCGTCGCTCAGGCACAGTGGCACCGAGTCCTCGGCATGGGCGGCCAGGTACCGGGCCGCGTCGGCGACCGTCTCGGTGGTCCGGAGCACCTCGATGTCCTCGCACATGACGTCCCGAACGGTCCTCATGGGGTGACCTCCCACCGCGGGCCGGCGCGGATGTACGGGGCCCGTCCCCACCATCGCGCCCCTGCCCCCGTCGGGCAACCCTGTCTCGCGGGCGCGACAGAAGGGCCGGGCCTTGTCATCGCCCCACGACGAACGTATGTTCGTAGCATGGAGCGCCGGTACGAGCTGGAGTCGCTGCGGCGATCCCTGGCCATGCTGCGCCCGGGCCTCCAGCGCCTCCTCGCCGATTCTGGGTGAGCCGTCGCCGGCTCAGGCGAGGGCCACGAGGTTGGTGGGGTCGCCCAGGACCTCACCGACGGCACCGAGGAAGTGCGATGCCGCCTGGCCGTCGACGAGGCGGTGGTCGAAGGCCAGGCTCAGCGTCGCCACCTGGCGCAGCGCAACCGCACCGCCGAATTCCCACGGTCGCCGCCGCACCGCGCCGACGGCGACGATGGCCGCCTCACCCGGGTTGAGGATCGGTACACCGCCGTCGACGCCGAAGACGCCGACGTTGGTCAGCGTGATCGTGCCCCCGCGCAGGTCGGCCGGGGCGCACCGCTCGGCGCGGGCGAGGGCGGTCAGATCGGACAGGGTACGGACCAGGTCGCGCAGCGTCAGGTCCTGCGCGTCCTTGATGTTCGGCACCACGAGGCCCGACGGACCCGCCACCGCGATCCCCAAGTTCACGTAGTGCTTGGTCACGATGTCCGTGCTGGCGTCGTCCCACGACGAGTTCAGCGCGGGGTGGTCGCGCAGGGCCAGCACCACGGCTCGGGCCACGATCGCAAGCGGCGTGACGCGGAGCCCCTCGAAGTGCCGGTTCTGGCGCAGGCGCTCGACCAGCTCGACCGTAGGCGTGACGTCGACCGTGAGGAACACACAGGCCTGCGGTGCCGTCGCCACGCTGCGGACCATCGCCTCGGCCATGTGCTTCTGGACGCCCCGGGCGCGCACCCTCGTCTCTCGACCGGACCCGCTCGCCGGCGCAGCGCGCAGCGCGGCGCCGGCCAGGTGCGCCGCCAGATGTGCCGCCAAGTCCTCGCGCGTGATGACGCCGCCCGGGCCGTTGCCCGCGACGTCGGCCAGGTCGACCCCCTGCTGCCTCGCCATGAAGCGCACCGGTGGCGCGGCCAGCGGGCGCGCGGCCGGTGGCGACGGCGCGGTGGGCCGGTCGCGGCCGGCGCGCCCGTTCCGGCGCCGGCGGCTGGGGGGTGCCGCCGCCGGGCCATAGCCGACGAGCACGGCCGTGCGCTCGGTCGGGGCGACCTCGGTTGCTCCCGTGGCGTCGATCGCGACGATGGCGTCCCCGACACCGACCGTGTCGCCCGCGCCGGCCAGCAGCTCGACGACGGTTCCGGCATGAGGGCTCGGCAGCTCCACGACGGCCTTCTCGGTCTGCACCTCGACGAGGACCTGGTTGAGGGCCACCTCGTCGCCCGCGGCCACGTGCCAGGCCACGATCTCGGCCTCGGTCAGCCCCTCCCCCAGGTCGGGCAGGAGGAAGTGGCGGACCGCGCTCACGCCTGCAGGCACCGGTCCACCGCGTGGAGGATCCGGTCGGCGTCGGGCAGGTAGTGCGCCTCCAACCTCGAGGGCGGGTACGGCGTGGCGAAGCCGCCGACCCGGAGCACCGGCGACTCCAGGTGGTAGAAGCAGCGCTCGGCCACCCGGGCCGCGATCTCGGCCCCGAGCCCGCAGAACACGGGAGCCTCGTGGGCGATCACGAGCCGTCCCGTCTTGCGGACGGACGCCTCGACTGTCTCGAAGTCGACCGGCGAGAGCGACCGCAGGTCGATCACCTCGAGGGACGCTCCCTCCTCGCCGCCGATCCGTGCCGCCTCGAGTGCGGTGGCCACCATGGGGCCGTAGGCGACGATCGTCACCTCGCTCCCCTGGGTGACCACCCGGGCCCGGTGCAGCGGGGTGTCGCCGAGCGGCGCCGCCTCGTCGACCTCGCCCTTGTCCCAGTAGCGGCGCTTCGGCTCGAAGAAGACGACCGGGTCGTCGCAGGCGATGGCCTGTTGAATCATGCGGTGCCCATCGGCCGCGTTGCTCGGCGTGACGACCCGCAGCCCGGCGGTGTGGGCGAAGTAGGCCTCGGGCGACTCGGAGTGGTGCTCCACCGCGCCGATGCCGCCGCCGTAGGGCACCCGGATCGTCACCGGCACCGCCACCCGGCCCTCGTTGCGAAAGCGCATCTTGGCGACCTGCGACACGATCTGGTCGAAGGCCGGGTAGACGAAGCCGTCGAACTGGATCTCGCACACCGGCCGGTAGCCCCGCATGGCCAGCCCCACGGCGGTGCCGATGACGCCGGACTCGGCGAGCGGGGTGTCGATCACGCGGCGATCGCCGAAGTCGCCCTGCAGGCCCTCCGTCACACGGAACACGCCACCAAGCTGCCCGATGTCCTCGCCCAGCAGGACGACCTTGGGGTCGCGCTCCATCGCCCGGCGCAGGCCGGTGTTGAGCGCCTTCCCCAGCGACATGGTGGCCGTCACGGCTCGTCGTCGAACGTGGCCTGGTAGGCCGCGTACGCGTTCCGCTCCTCTCCGAGCAAGGAGTGGGGCTCGGCGTACACGTGCTCGAAGAGCGTGTCGGGCTCGGGGTCGGGCATGGCCAGGCACCCCCGGCGCAGCGCGGCCGCCACGTCCTCGGCCGCGGCTGCGACCCCGTCTTCGAAGCGGTCGTCGGCCAGACCCTCGGCGCACAGGAGGGCGTGCAGCCGCGCCAACGGGTCCTTGACCCGCCACTCCTCCTCTTCGGCGTGCGAGCGGTACCGGGTGGGGTCGTCCGAGGTCGTGTGCGGTCCCATGCGGTAGGTCACCGCCTCAATGAGTGTGGGCCCCTCACCGGCGTAGGCCCGGGCCAGCGCGAGCCGGGTGGCCGCCAGGACGGCCAGCACGTCGTTGCCGTCCACCTGGAAGCCTGGGATGCCGTAGCCCTGGCCCCGTTGCGCGATGGAGGCATTCGACTGCACGCGCACCGGCTCGGAGATGGCCCACTGGTTGTTCTGACAGAAGAAGACGACGGGCACTCCGTAGCTCGCCGCGAAGCCGAGCGCCTCCGCGACGTCTCCCTCGCTGGTCGCGCCGTCGCCGAAATAGGCCAGTGCAGCCGAGCCGGCATCGTCGAGCGTCAGGCCGAGCGCGTAGCCGGTGGCGTGGAGCGCCTGCGACCCCACGATGATGGCCGGCGTGGCCATGTTGAAGGCGGCCGGGTCCCAGCCGGAGAGCCCAGCGCCCCGCCAGAGGCGCAGCATCGCCACCGGATCCACGCCGCGGCAGTAGGCCACGCCGTGCTCGCGGTAGCTCGGGAAGACGAAGTCGTCGGGCCGCAGCGCTCGCGCGGATCCCACCTGCGCCGCCTCCTGGCCGAGCAGGGGGGCCCACAGGCCGAGCTCGCCCTGGCGCTGCAGCGCCATGGCCTCCGCATCGATGCGCCGTACCACCGCCATGTCGGCGTAGAGGTCGCGCAGCTGGCGGGCACCCACGTCGGCGACGAACTCCCAGAACGGGCACCCCACCGTGCGCTGCCCGTCGACGGAGATCAGCTGGACCAGTCCGTCGAAGCCCGTCCATTCCGGGGTCCTCGCCTCCGGAACCCGTATCTGCGCAGTCGCCACGTGGACTCCCTTCGCGAGCGGGGCTCGTTGCGGTGAATCACACCATGATTCAGCGATGTGGAGCGGGAAAACGGATCAGATCCGCCTGGAGAGTCAGGCTTGTTCTGCGCACCGGCCTCTCCGCGCAACGAAACCGATCGACTGCTGACTCCGACCAGGCACGACAGCCCGGCCGGCGCACCGAACGTTCAGGAAGCCTTCCGGCGGGCCGCGGGCTTGGCCCGCGCCGGGTGCTTGGTCGTCTTGGACGCCTTCTTGGCCGGGGCGGCCCGCCGCGCCGGCGTGCGCTTGGCGGCGGGCGCGGCCTTGGTGCTCTTGGTGCTCTTGGTGCCCGGGCGGGCCGCCGCGGCGATGCTGGCGTTCAGGGCCTCCATGAGGTCGACGACCTTGGCCGCCGGCTCGGGCCCCTCCTGGATCACGATCTCGTGGCCGTTGCGCTTCTCCTCCACGAGGGCCTCGACCTTCTCGCGGTGCGTGTCGTGATAGCGCCCGGGGTCCCAGTCGCTCTCCATCGACTCGATGAGGAGTTGCGCCATGGAGAGCTCGCGGTCGCTGACGTCGCCCGTGTCGGGCAGCTCGAGATCGCGGGCGGGCGAGCGCACCTCGTCGGCGAAGTACATCGTGTGCAGGGCGAGCGCGTCTTTGTCCGGCCGGATGGCCACGAGGTACTCCTTGTTCCGCATGACCAGGGTGGCGATGGCGACCTTGTCGGCGTCGCCCATGGCCTGGCGCAGCAGGGCGTACGCCTTGTCGGCCCCGGCCCCCTCGGGGGCCAGGTAGTAGCTGGACCGGAAGTAGACGGGGTCGATGTCGGCCTGGTCGACGAAGTCGGTGATCTCGACCTGGCGCGTCTTCTTCGGCTCCGCCGTCTCGAGCTCCTCGTCGGAGAGGACGACGTACTCGCCGCCGCCGAGGTCGAACCCGCGCACGATCCGGTCCTGCGGCACCTCCTGTCCCGTCCGCTCGTTGACCTTCTTGTAGCGGATCCGGTCCGAGGTGCCTTCCTCGAACTGGTTGAAGTGGATGCTCTTGTCCGACGTGGCCGGGTACAGGCCGACGGGGATGTTCACCAGTCCGAAACTGAGAGCCCCCTTCCAGATCGTGCGTGGCACGCCGACCAAATTACCAGCCCAGGGCCGGTCCACCACCTTGTGACAGCCGTTCGCCACACTTTTCCCATGGTCACGCCTGCGCCCACCGGTTTTGCCCCTGCCCTGCTGGGCGGGCTGGCCGAGCTGGGCCCGGTCGAGCCCTTCTCGGGTGATCTGACCCTTGAGCTGGGAGTTTCCCTCTGGTTGCGCCGGAGCGGGACCTCGCTGGTGGAGGCCTGTGACACGCTCCTCGAGATCCGCCGGGTGATCCTCGACGTCAGCGGGCTGGACCCGGCGACCGAGCCCGTGCCCATGGTCGGCCGCTCGCTGCGTCTGGACGTCGTGAACCTGGTCGCCTACGTCGGGGAGCTGCTCCAGCGGGCGTCTGCCGCCGGCGGTCGCGGCGTGCAGGACCTGGTCCGGCGGGTGGTCGAAGAGCTGCCCGAACCGGCCGGCGAGGCGCTGGGCGCCTAGCCCCTAGAACCCGAAGGCGGCGATGATGTGGCCGTTGAGGGCCGTCGCCGCCGTGCCCCCCAGGTAGGGCGCGGCACCGTAGGTGAAGACGTCGCCCCGGGCCGAGGCCACCCAGTAACCGCGGCCGTCTGCGGTCGGGAAGACGGCCGTGGCCGGGTCGAAGGTGTTGACGTACCCGACGGGACCGCCCAGGTTGGTGGCGTCGCCGAACGCCGCCACGGCACCGTTCGCGTAGAGCACCCAGTAGCCACGGCCGTCCGGCGTGGCCACGGCGTCGACCACCTGCACCGTCTCGGGCGGCGGCCCGCCGTAGTAGGGCGCGTCGCCGAAGGCGTACACGGCACCGGTGGCGGTCACCAGCCAGTAGCCGTTCCCGCTGTGGTCCGGCATCACCGACACGGCCGCGCCGACACAGCCGCCGATGCCGGGGCACGAGCCTTCGAAGCGGCCGTCTCCGAAGGCGAAGACCCCGCCGTCGGAGGCGACCATGAAGTAGCCGTGGCCGGAGCTCGACGGGACCATGCCGACGATCGGGGCGTCGAGGCTGTGGGGCAGGCCCGATCCGGCGGGATGCAGCCCGAGACCGGGGATCGATCCGTAGAAGCTCGCATCGCCGAAGCTGAAGATGCCGCCGTCGGAGGCGACCAGCCAGTACCCGTTCCGGCTGTCGGAGGGCGTGATGCCGACCACGGGGCGTTGGAGGGTCATCCCTCCCGTGGACCCGTGGAAGCCGGCGGCGCCGAACGAGAAGATGCCTCCGTCCGATCCCACCAGCCAGTACCCGCGGGCCGCCGGGAGGACCGAGAAGCTCTGCGGGCTCCCCGAAGCGGCGACGTAGTGCACACCGGCGCTCACGTTCGCCGTGAGCGTGCAGACCCCGAAGCCCACGTAGGTGACCGTCAGCCCGTTGGCGCCCACCGTGCAGACCGCGGTCGAGTCCGAGGTGACCGACACGGTGCCGTCACCGTTCGTGCTGACCGTGGCGGTGAAATTCGAGAACTCGGTGGCGTTGGTGGGGAGGTTGGTGATGGTCGGGCTCGACGGCGTGCCCTGGCCCACGGTGAAGGACTGGGCCGTGCCGGTGCCGGCGAGGTAGTCGGTGCTGAGTCCGACTGCGGCCGTCAGCGAGCAGGTGCCGAGGCCGACGAAGGAGACCGTCAGGCCGTCGGAGCCGACGGTGCAGAACGCCGGCGTGGAGGAGGTGACCGACTTGGTGCCGGTCCCCGTCGTGCCCACCGTCGCGAAGAAGCTGCTGCCGTAGGCGGCGTTCGCCGGGATGTTGGTGATGGTGGGTGTGGAGGGAGTCGCTGGGTTCACGGTGAAGGTCTGTGCGGTGCCATCTGCAGCGGCATAGGTCGCGGTTGCTGCTACATGGGCCGTGAGGCTGCAGGAGCCGACACCGACGAAGCTGACGGTGAGGTTGTCGGTGGTGCTCACTGTGCACACGCTGGCTGTGCTCGAAGTGACCGAGGCCGTTCCGGTGCTGTTGGTGCTCACGGATGCCAAGAAGGGAGTGCCGAAGATCGGGTCCGCGGGGATGTTCGAGATGGTCGGTACCGTGGGGGTGGCGAGCCCCACGCTGAAGGTCTGCGGGGTGCCGACACCGGAGGTGTAGTTCGTCCCGGCTGCCACCTGCGCCGTCAGTGAGCACAAGCCCTCCGCCACGTAGGTGACCGTGAGGCCATCGGAGCCGACCGTGCAGATAGTGGTTGAGTTGGAGATGACGGACTTGGTGCCGTCGCCGGTCGTGCTGACCGAGGCCACGAAGCTGCCGTTCACCGCGCCACTTGCCGGCAGGTTGCTGATAGTGGGTGCGGTTGGCATGGCCTTGCCCACGGTGGCGTTCGAGTCCGTCGGCGAGGTGCTCCCGGCGTAGGTGCTGTCGCCATCGTAGGAGGCATTGGCTGAATACGTGCCGGCCACCACGTTCGTCATCGTGCACGTGGCCTGGCCGTTGGAGAGTGTCGTCGTACCGCTGCTACAGCTCACCGTGGCGGAGCTTGGGTTGGTGACGGTCCAGATGATCGACCCGGTGGGGATTGGGGTGTTCGGTGGGGTCGCGGCGGCCACGGTGGCGGTGAAAGTGAAGGTGCCCCCGGTCACCACGCCCGACGAGTTGTCGGTCACCGTGGTCGTCGAAGCCGTCCCCGCCGCCCCCGCCGGTCCCGTCAGGAGGCCGAGCGACAGCACCGACACCGTCGCCGCGACAGCGGCAACGGCAAGGACGACGGCGATCAGTGCTCGCCTCATCCTTCTCCGTCCCTTCTCGCCGGTGGCCCGGTGCGTCGACGCCCGACGAGGCCCACGACCTCACCGCCTGCGGCCATCAGTCTTCGTCGCCGTGTCGTCGTCATCCGACCCTTCGCCAATCCCGAGCAGGGTTGCAGCCGCCTACCTGAAGCAACGGCGCAACGCTAGCCCGCTCACCGCCTCCTCACACATGAGATGCACCCTGACCGTGCCCGAGACAGTGACCGAGTCCGGGCGTCGACCACCGCCCAGTACGGCCGCAGGGGGGTCACAGCGGGTCGCCAGTCCGACCGGACATCATTGAGGGCATGGCCACTCGCAGACGGCGCAGGGTCGTTTGGGTGATCGTCGCCGCCGTGGTGCTGGTGGCAGCGGTCGCCGTGGCCGCTCCGTACATCTACATCCACTTCATTGAGGGCCCGGCCCCCGCCAAGCTCGAACTCCCCAAGGCCGGGGGCTCCACGACGACTTCCGTCGCTGCCGGGTCCGCCGCCACCTCGTCCTCGTCGCTCGACGGCACCTGGAACGTCGGCGCCGGCTCCGTCGCCGGCTACCGGGTCCAGGAAGTCCTGCTCGGGCAGAGCGCGACGGCCGTCGGGCGCACCAGCAAGATCTGGGGCGACCTCACGATTGCCGGTTCGACCGTCACCAAGGGGACCTTCACCGTCAACATGGCAAGCGTCGTGAGCGACCAGAGCGAGCGCAATACGCACTTTGACGGGCCCATCATGGACGTGAGCCAGTACCCCACGGCCACGCTCACGCTCTCCTCCCCCATAGAGCTGGGCGCCGTCCCCGCCGACGGCGTGCCGGAGCACTACCAGGCGACCGGAGCGTTGGACATGCACGGGGTGACCAAGACCGTCGATTTCACTGTCTCGGCCGAGCGCCTCAACGGCGACATCGACGTGCTGGCGGACGTCACCATCCCCTTCTCTGAGTGGAACATCGCCAACCCGAGCATCGGGGGCATCGTGAACACGGCGAACAGCGGGACGCTCGAGGTCCTCGTGCACCTCACGCAAGGAGCTGGGAACCCTGCGTCGACATCTTCGGGCTCGAGCGGTTCCGTCGGCGGTGGTGGGCCGATCACCGTGCCCAGCACCACGGTGCCGCCGCTCACCGTTCCCACGGGCTGATCCCCAGGCAGAAACCGCCGGCCCCCAACGGCGTCAGCTGGATCCCGGCCTGATTCCGGCGCCGCGACATAGCATGCCCCGGTGGCGCCACCCTCCCCAACGCCGACAGGACGGACGCGGCCTGAGCACTCCATGGTGGCGGCACCCCGGTTGATGTCGAACGACCGGCGAGGGTTCTGGCGGGATCTGGGTATTGCCCCATGAGCACCCCGCACCGCGGCGGGCCCAGAGAGGGCTCGTGACCACCCTCGACCAACCCCTCGATGGCGATGCGCGCCGCCCCCGTACCCCGGGACCGCTTCGCCGGCTCACCGGTTGGGGACCCGCCCTCGCGTCGTTCGCGGCAGCGCTCGCCTATGGCTTGTACGTCGCACTGCGCACCTACGAAGTCGATCTCGGCGTCTACCTCCGACTCGGGGGCAGGTACGTCTTCACCTCCCACCTCTACTCCTTCGGGCTCCCGAACACCTCCTTGCTGTTCACCTATCCCCCCTTCGCGGCGCTGCTCTTCGCGCCCTGGCAGCACATGTTCTCGACGGTCGAATCCGTGCAAACCGTCTGGACCATGGGCAACCTGGCCGCGCTGGTCGGCCTGCTCGTCTTGTCCCTGCGGCTGGTCAAACCGGAGCTCAGCCGCGCCGCTTCGTGCCGCCTGGCGCTGGCATTGAGCCTGCCTGCGCTGCTGCTCAACCCGGTCCTCGTCACCGTGGGCTTCGGCCAGGTGAACCTCGTCGTCGTGCTGCTCGTCATGTGGGACCTGCTCAGTGAGCGGCGGATCGGACGGTGGCACGCACCACTGGGCGTCGCCACCGGCGCGGCGGCGGCGGTCAAGCTCACGCCGCTCCTCTTCGTTCCCTACCTGCTCCTGACCCGCCGCCCACGTGGCGCACTCAACTGCGTGCTCACCTTCATGGTCTGTGAGCTCGTGACGTTCTTCGTCTCTCCCGCTTCGTCGACGGCGTACTGGACGCAGGCACTGTTCCGGCCCGGTCGAGCCGGCAGTCTGTCCTACGTCGGCAACCAGAACCTGTCGGCTGCGCTGGAGCGGTTCCATCACGGGTTCCTGTCGGGCGCCGTGATGGCCCCGGTCCTCATCGCCGCCACTGCCGGTGGGCTATGGGCCGCCACCCTGGGGAACCGGCGCTCATCACCACTGTTGGGAGTACTCGTTTGCGCTGGAACGTGCCTCCTGGTGTCGCCGATCACCTGGGCGCACCACATGGTGTGGATCGTGCCCGCCATCCTCTGGCTGGCTCTCGCCGACGATCGACCCCGGTATGGCCGGGTGATGGCTGCGGTCGTTGCCGTTCTCTTCTGGAGTGCGCCCATCTGGTGGGTGCCGTACAGGAACACGTCGGACCTGCATCTGCACGGCCTGCAGCTGATCGCCGGCAACTCATTCTTCCTCGCCCTGGTGGTCTTCATGCTGGGCGCCAGCGTGCTCGTGACGCGGCGTCGACCACCACCCCTCCTGCGCGTACGGAGCTGACCCTCCCGGCGGGCGCGGGTCAGGGCCCGCCCCGCTCAGGGCGCGGCCGGCTTCGCCTCCGGCAGGGTGGCGTCGAACCACCTTCCCACCACGCTGCGAGCCGTGAGCAGCCGGCCGGCCCTGGTGACCGCGCTGGCGATGGCGCGATGGTTGTTGGGTGGCGCGCCCAGCAGCAGCTCGTTCCAAAAGAGGGACCAACCGCCGGCGACCAGGTCGAAACGACCGACCCGGGTGAGCGCGCGCGCCAAGGCGGCCACGGTCCGGGGCCGACCCACCACTGCGGACTGCACCGCCGCAGTGATCCTGTGATACGGGAGGTGCGCGTCGGCGAGGCTGGATCGATAGCTGCACGCGGCATGTCCGGGCCCGAGCAGGACCGCCTCCGCGGCCAGGCGGCCGCTCCCCATGGCCTGCGCGATCCCCTCCCCCTGGAGCGGGTTGACGAGGCCGGCGGCATCGCCGGCCAGGAGCACCCTCCCGGCGGCCGGCGTCGTGCCGAGCATGCCCATTTTGAGCCAGCCACCGAGTCGACGACCGGCCTCTCCTTCGGGCTGCCCGGCAGCGAGGCCAACGCGGTGCAGGTGCTCGAAGAACTGGGGCAGTGCTCGGAGGGCCCTGGTGGCCGACGTCCGGTCGGAGAGCGTCGCCATGCCCAGTCCCACGTTGGCCCCGACCTCGGCTCCGGGAAAGACCCAGCCGTAGCCGGGAAAGGCACGCCACCGTTCCGGCTCCCAGAAGATGATGGCGGGGAGGTCGACCGGTTCCGACCGGTACGCCCGGACTGCGAAGCCCCAGAGGACCTTGCGCTCGTCGACCAGACCGGCCGTCCTCGCCACGTGGCTCGTCGCGCCGTCGGCGCCGATCACGAAGTCCGCCCGCACCTCCTGCCCGCCGGTCAGCCGGTACCCGTCGCAGCGGCCGTCGACTTCGAGCGGTTCATCAGCGCGGGCGTGGATGGGTACCGCGCCCGCCTCCACGGCGGCATCGTGCAGCATTGCGTCGAACACCGTCCGGGCGACGGCCGTGCCATGCCCCGGGTAGGTGAGGCCCTCCCCGCAGGGCAGACGGATTCGGCGCCCCGTCGGACCGACGACCAGGATGTCGCCCACGTCACGGCCGGGCGGCGACGGAAGACCGAGGTCGAGCAACACCTGCAAACCGCGGGGGCCGACGATGTCACCACACGCCTTGTCGCGCGGGAACGTCGCCTTGTCGACGAGGGCCACCCTCGCTCCCCCGCGGGCCAGGGTGAGCGCGGCAACGCTCCCGGCCGGGCCACTGCCGACGACCACGGCGTCGTAGCGCGAGCCCACACCGCTCCTCTCTCGCTGTCCGGATCTACAGTGAGATCCTCTCATCCAAGGAGGGTGCATGCTGCCGTACGTTGCCGGTGACCGGAACCGTTTTGCGCAGCGCCTGTTCACACCGCTCCCGGAGCGTTACGACCACTTGGCCGAGCTTCTGTCCATGGGCCAGAACGGCCGTTGGCGACGAGCGATGATCGATCGGATCGTCCCGGCATCGCCGGGTCGCGTGCTCGACGTCGCGTCCGGGACGGCCGGTGTGGCCCTGCAGATTGCGACACGGACGTCTTCCGATGTCGTCGGGGTGGACCTCACCCCGGCCATGCTGGCTCGAGGCCGCGTCAACGTCGACCGGGCTGGACTGTCCCGGCGGGTCCACCTCGCGGTTGGACGGGCCGAGCAGTTGCCGTTTCCGGATCGCATCTTCGACGCCCTCACGTTCACGTACCTCTTGCGCTACGTCGAGGACCCTGCCGCCACCCTGCGCGAACTGGCGCGGGTCGTGAAGCCGGGAGGAGTCATGGCCAGCCTGGAGTTCTACCTTCCGCCCAATCCCTTCTGGCGCCTGATGTGGTGGTGCTACACGCGGCTGGTCCTCCCGGTGGGTGGATTCATCACGGGCGGCCGCGAGTGGTTCCGTGTCGGTCGATTCCTGGGCCCGAACATCTCGGGGCACTACCGGAGGTATCCGCTTTCGTGGACGGAGGATGCGTGGCGAGAGGCCGGCTTTGAGAACGTGGGTGCACGTGTCATGAGCCTGGGTGGTGGCCTCGTGATGTGGGGCACCCGACGCAGTGACTGACGAGGAGCCGATCGGCTCCGGTGACAAGGGGCGCGACCTCCACCGGCCGCTGGCTCGGCGTGCCCGCCCCGGGCCGGGGCACCGACCCGCCTTCTATGCCGCCCGACCGGGCGGCTGGCGTGACTGGTGGACCCTGCTCCACCCGCCCTACACCGCGTGGCACCTGGCCTACGTGGTCATCGGCGCATGCCTGGCGACGCAGGTCAGCCTGTCGCGGCTGGTGGCGACGTTGTTGGCCTTCCTGTTCGCCGTCGGCTTCGCCGCGCATGCCCTCGACGAGTTGCACGGCCGGCCCCTGGGCACCCGGATCCCGACGGCCCAACTGCTCGCCCTGACGCTGGTGGGCCTGGCCGGTGCCATCGCCCTCGGCGTCTTGGGCGTGGCGCGTGTCGGATGGGCGCTGATCCCGTTCATCGTGATCGGCCCGGTGCTCGTCCTCGCCTACAACCTGGAGCTGTTCGGAGGGTTCGTCCACACCGACGCGGGCTTCGCACTTGCCTGGGGCTCGTTCCCCGTGCTGGTCGCCTACGTGGCCCAGACGGGGCGACTGGCCCTCGCCCCCGTGTTCGCCGCTGCCGCGGCGTTCTTCCTGTCGCTGGCCCAGCGCACGTTGAGCACTCCGGCCCGCACCATCCGTCGTCGCGTCGCCGCCATCGACGGCAGCGTGACGCTCAGGGACGGCAGGACGGTCCCCATCGACGACCGTCGGCTCCTCGCCCCGCTGGAGGGAGCGCTCCGGGCGATGTCCTGGGGCGTGGTGCTCCTGGCCATAGCACTCGCGACGGCGCGTCTCGGTTAGTTGCCTGCTCGATCGAGCCGCCGTTGGAACCCTGCCACGGTGAGCTCGACGACCCGGTCATGACCCCACTGCAGGAGAGGGTGTCCAAATCGGCTCGCCAGGCGCATGGGCCGCTGCATCATTTCGACGGTCCATCCCACTTCGACGACGGAGCCGCCGCCGTGAGGGCGCAGCCGGAGTCCCGCTTCTCCCTCGAGGTCCCCGTGGACCGTGGCGTCGACACGACTGGCCGGATCACAGTTGGTGAGTTCAACCCGGATGCGCATCCGATACGGCAGTGGTGGAGCAACCACACCGTGGAGAACGGCACCCTCGCAGAGAGAATCCCCCTCGAGCCGGAACTCCTCGAGCCAGGTCCACCACTTCTCGAACTGATCGACCTCCTCTATGACACCCCACAATTCGTGAGGAGCCTGGCTGAATTCGTACTGGCGGCGGTACCTGATGACCGGCCGTCGCGGCATGCCGCGACACGCTAGGGGTTGAGGCAGTCGCCCCGCTCGTCATGCTGCGTCCCGGGCGGACTCGCGCCCGAGCAGCAGACCGTGGCGAAGACTGCAGGAGAGCCCTTGACTCGGATCACGGCGCGCCGCAATCTACCAAGGGGGAAGGAGTACCGACATGGGATACCAAAACCTGATCTGGCTGTTCGGTGGCATGGTCCTCTTCTTGATCGTCACTGCCGTCGTGGTGCGCGTCGCCGAACCCGACGCCTGACCAGCTTCTGACCGCCTCGAAGCTCATGGCAGCGTCGCACTCCGGTGCGGCGGCTTCTTTGAGCCCGCGTGCACACAGGGCAGCATGCCGCCCTGGCGCGGCCTACGTCCTTGACCACTCGCGGCGATGACCCCGGGTCACTCGGGAAGTTCGGGCGCCCAGGCCACGCCGTTTATGTGGCTGCCTCCGTCCACGAAGAGGGTGTTGCCGGTCACGTACCGAGCGTCGTCACTGGCGAGGAAGACCGCCACGGGAGCGATGTCGAATTCCGGATCGCCCAGGCGACCCATCGGGTTGCTCTCGTCGGCCAGGCGGGCGATCTCCGGATGTTCTTCAGCGAGAGCTCGAAACGCTGCGGTCTTCGCGCCTGGACAGATGACGTTGGCCACGATCCCGTGGGGCGCCCACTCCCGGGCGGCCGTCCGGGTCAAGGCCCGAAGTGCTTCCTTGGCGCAGTTGTACTCAGTCGTGCCGACATGGGCGTTGACGCCGTTCAGCGAACACAGATTGATGATCCTGCCCCACCGTTGATCGCGCATGAACGGAAACGATGCCTGCATCGCCCAGAACGGTCCGAGGTATGCCACGCTCATGCCGTGGGTGAGCAGCTCGTCGGTCTTGTTCTCCAGCCGGCTCAGCTGACCCCCTCCCCAGGCATTGTTCACCAGAACGTCCACCGTGCCGAACCGTGCAACGGTTGCTTCGACCATGTCGACGACCTGCTTCTTTTCTCGAACATCGGTCGTCAGGTGATGAGCGTCGGCGCCGAACTCCTGACGGAGGGAGTCCGCGACTCGTTCGGCCGCCTGACCGTTGATGTCCGCGACCATTACGCGCGCCCCCTCGGCGGCGAATCGTCGGGCCATTCCTTCCCCGATCCCGTCGCCCGCCCCGGTGATCACCGCGGCCCGTCCCTCGAGGCGACCCGTCACGCGTCCTCCTTGTCGTGGCTCCACTCGTCCCCCTGCCCATCGGGTGGGCGGGCCCAGAACCGCCGCCACGAGTCCCATTCCGCGGGGACCGTGCCCCATCCGTCGTGGCGCTCCGGCCAGTTCGCCGGGGGCTGGCCCAGCGGATTGGTTCCGACCTCCGCCCCGTAGAAGAGGCGGTGCCGACGCCGGACGAACAGCCAATCTCGGCCGACCTTCCGGTAGCGGTCCTCGTACACGATGGCCTGGTGGATCCAGCGCACGCCGTCTTGGATCTCGCCCTTGCAATAGACGATGCCGGTGGCCTCCGCTTCGTCGACAAAGTCGATGACGTGTGTGCCGACGTTGAGCACCGAGACGCCTATTCCTCGTAACGACGTCTCGAAGGACTCTCGCAGCGCTGCTCGTCCGTTGCCCAAGGCGCCGACCCGGACATCGTCGACGAACAGGTTCACGAGCATGTCAACGTCACGAGCATCCACCGCGACGGCATAACGGGCGACCAATTGTCGAATGCTCTCGTACGCCATGAGCCTGTCGACTTCCACCGCGTTGGTGCTCATGATGCGCCCTTCTCGTGCACGCGCCCGCCTTGACGGCGAGACCATCCCGTTGATCACTCTAGAACTGGCGTTCACAGCGGCGGCGTTCCGCCGGGAATCTCCATCGTGACGCGATGTACTCGTAACGCGAGGGAGTTCCATAGATGGAGGCGTCGGTTCGTGCGCCGGGCCTGTGGCCACGACCATGGATGGCCGCGACAACACGACCGAAGGTTGTCCGAAGCGTATGAGAAGGAAGGCAGGAAGCTGGCGACGTGGGAGCGATGGATCGGTGGACCCCTGCGTTCCTTGCCGCCGCATGGGGTGTGACCTAGGGTGCGCAATCGCGAGTCAGGGCGGTGCCGCGGGAGGGAGCGGACGATATGAGTCTTCGGGTGGTCGGCGCCGGCGTCGGTCGTACGGGTACGCATTCCCTGAAACTGGCCCTGGAACGGTTGCTGGGCGGGCGGTGTCATCACATGATCGAGGTGTTCGACAACGAGACCCAGATCACCGGCTGGACTGCTGCCTTCCGGGGCGCACCCATCGACTGGTCCGTACTCATGGCCGACTACGTCGCCCAGGTCGACTGGCCTGGTGCCAGCTTCTGGCCCGAACTGACCACGGCCAACGCTGACGCCCTCGTCTTGCTCTCCGTCCGTGATGCTGACTCCTGGTATCGCAGCGCGTCGAGCACCATCTTCACGGCGATGGGCCAAGCAGACGAGGAGCTCGGGGCATGGCTGTCCGCGGTACGTCGGATGCTGTCCGAACGATTCTCGGGCGATTTCTTCAACCGTGACGCGATGATTGCCGCCTACGAGCGTCACAACGCCGCCGTACGCCAGGGCGTACCGGCCGACCGTCTACTCGAATGGACGGCCACAGACGGTTGGGCTCCCATCTGCGAGCGACTTGGACTGCCGGTTCCCGACGAGGCGTTTCCGTTGACGAACACGACGGAGGAATTCCTGGCCATGGTTGCCGCTCGTACAGATGCCTCCGGGCCAGAGGACAACTGAAGAAGAGGACCACTAAAGAACGTCGGCGCTCTTCCGCCGCTCCATGCATTGGTCCTGGTCAAAGGCCTGTTGGAGCGACGGCGTGCCTCCTCCGTCGAGGCCTCGTCAGGAACGCATCCGGGGTTGGGCGGAACCGCTCATGTGCCCGAGCGTGGCGTTGGACTGATTCAAGAGTCCCGCCAAATGCCCCGAAAACGGATACGTGGCTGTCTGTCGCTGCGGGTGCGGCCGCACCATGGGGATCATGGAGAGGCGAGCTTCCGGTAGAGCTTGCTTCATCGCGTCCTTCATGCCGGCCCTCAAGGAGCTCGAGAGGTGCCTCGCCGCGAAGGAGGAGGATTCCTTGTTGGTGCACGACCTGATCCGCGACGGCCATGACATCGTGTCGAGCCTTCTCGACGAGGTTCACGTCGATGGTCCAATCACCCCGATCGATCCCTGGTTCGTCTGCACGTGGGAAACGCAGGCCCTTGCACTCTGTGCTGATGGTCGCCGGCTGTCGCCGCGATGGTTCGCAGAATGGACAGGGCCGAGCAGCAAGGGACCATTGGTCGACGACTGGCTCATCATGCCCCCTTTGCAATGCGCCACCTGCTTGCGTCCGCTCACGTGGGGCACTCCGCCAGAGACAACCTTGTGCGCCAACGGTCACAAATGGATGTGGCTACCGGGAAGATTCGCCATTGAGTGCATCGAACCGATGGACGACAGCCACCTCGAAGACGTTGATACATCACACGACGTCGATCATCTGTCGATGCCGCCTGCCATCCCGATCCGTCCTGCCACCGAAGCAACAGCGCTGGCGACGCAGACAATTGAAGAGGCGTGGTCGGCAGCGGCGGACCTTCTGGTGTCGTATTTGAGGGAGTTGGCCGAGACCTTGGTTGCATGGTCCCAGTCACCCTGGCTCAACGGCGACGTCCATGCACGGCTGACCGCAGCCGACAGACTGGGCCACGATGTCCCACGAGACCGTCATCGTCCTGAGGTGCAGTCGTACCGTGGCACTGCATAGGTAGCGCCGTCGCCTCACTCAGCACGGCCGACACCTGTTCCTCGCAGCCCTGTGACGTGAGACACGCCGATCTGGCAGACCCGTGACGGAGGACCTGGCTACTGCGCGCTCGAGGCGCCCGGGCCTGCGAACCTCGATCGCCGCCTCTCACTGAACGCGGAGACCGTTGAGCCGAATGTCCGGACGCTGAGGCGGCCACGCCTCCGACCCACCTTCTGAATGCGCCCGGAAAAGTCCCGCTGCCACCGGCGGCCGGCCGCGTCCGTGAAGGAGAGCATGAGGCGGGGCGCAGGCCCGTTCGGCACGGCGAGGTGTCCTTCACACAGCCGACCCGGGCCCAGTGCACCCGGCCGAAAGACCGCTCGTCTCACCGAATCCGCCGTCTGTTCCGCCAGGACCTCAATGTCGTAGATGGGACCGAAACTCTGATTGTGACAAACGAAGCCGTACCAGTAGCACTTCTCCGGTGCGGGCATGTTCCGATCCACGTGCTCTTGTTCTGGCCACGCTGCGACGAGTTCTGACTGGGCGCGGTGCTTGTCTCGCAACTGCAGAGCAAACACGATGGCCGCCAGCAAGATGGCAAGTCCTGTCGTGACGGCACCAACCGAGGTTCCGATGTCACCGAACTGCATTGAGCTACCAATCACTGGAACCTATCCCGGCGCTCTTCCGCTCAGGGCAACGCCGGGGACTCAGCCCGGTACCCATTGGACTCTGTCTCAATCCCTCCGCCCAAGGGCACATTGTGCCCACGGCGACGGATGCCGCATAGGGCCGGTCGAACCCAAACCCACACAACGCAGGCACAACTCCGTGACACTGTGCCACCGTCCCCTGCCGCCTTCACCTGCCGCATTCGCATGAGAATGTCCTAGTCAGAACGGGGTTCAGCCGTCGGCGTCCGGTCCTGCTGCGTGCCCGCTTGTGTCAGATCAGGGCAACAACCGCCGCGGACCGCACGCCCAGGACCATCGGCCAGGTGGAGAGGCGCCGGTAGGGCGGGGCCGCGCCCGAGCCGTGAGTCGGGCACGTCGGAGCGGCCGACCGTGTCTGGTTGCTCGTGCGGCGACCCACGCCTGTGTGCACACGGCCATCCGGCGTCGAGCTCATCCCGATGACCGGTTTGTTGTTCATGTCTCGGTTCGAGCATCAGAATGCCGCTGGAACGAAGATGTAACGCCACGCAAGAAGCGAGCCACGTGAAGAGGCTGCGAGTAGCAACTCGCGGCTGATCTCAGCTGCGTTGAGTCAGACGCGAAGCGACCCCGTCTGGAGAGGGGCCGCAACGCACCGGACGAATCGAACCCCACCGCAAGGAGAACGGTGATGCTGCCCCACCCCCAATGGTCAGCATGGCACGCAACCTCGTCCGGGTGCTGTAGATCTGAGACTACGTTCAGGTTCAGTATTTCGTCTGGCGACGCTGACGCTATGAGCCGACGTCAGCGCGTAGCAAGAGAAGACCGGCCGTTGTGTGACCGTTGTTCCAATTGAGTTCTGACGGCCTACTCGCAGTTCGGAATTTTATGGGCATCCACATCACCACCCGAGTTCGTTGTGCACCGATCGCTCGATCCAGCGGAACATCATCATCGAGCGAATCATCATCTTTGGAAGGCGGGGTGACTTCCTGAGCCTGGGATGGAGCAGTCCGTGCGGCCTTGCCGTGGAGAGGCCACCTCGGAGGCATTTCGGTAGTTATGTCGGTGTGTACCCGGTCAACCACGAAGATCTGCGGGTAGAGCCGCTCGGCCCGCCGGCCGATCGCGGTGAACTCAAGGGGGACCCGCGCATCACTTCAGGGAAGATGGGTCACCCCTGGAGATGAATCGGCCACGTCACCGCGGTGTCTCCGGGCCCAGGCTCGACGGCGAACTCGAACTCGCTTCCGAGGACGATGGAACGCAATTCCACAATGGAGTCGTCCATCTCGGAGGCGAGACTTCCGAGTCGCTCTCCGACAGCGCCCGGACCCATCATTTCGGCAATGAGCTGGAGTGTGAGCGCGAAACCAAACATCCGCTGGATCACAGTGTCGTGGAGGTCGCGCGCCATCTGTGCCCGCTCGTTTGCGAGCACCGCATCACGGGATGCCCGCCGCACTGCCCTCGCGTACATGCATGCTCCTTGGGCTGCGAGATCGAGAGCCATTTCATCGGGCACCCCCCTGGCCAGGTCCCCGCTCGTCGTGCAATCGACGCCGATCCCGAGGAGCTCGACCGCTCCGCTCGGCGGGCCCGATCTCACCTGACGCTCGCTGCTGGGTGTCCAAGTTGGGGATTCCCGCACAGTTCCTCCCGACAAGGTGTCGACGCGAGGCCGACTGATCCGACACTTGATGCTCGTCCTGACAATACGCCGTCAACAGCGTTTGTCAATCCCCGTTTAACTTGGTACTTTACGTCGTCGTTCTCAGGTTCGGAAGCAGCCTCCTCATGGCGGGACCACTGAGTGGCCGTTCCCAGATCGACCCGGACCGCTTGACCTGAACGGACATCGTGGGTGCGTCACCCCAAGCCGGAGAGCGATCGGCCTCCCGGATCAGTGCCGGGTCACCGGCACGCGCACGCCAGGGAATCGTGACTGACTTGAGTGCGAGCCGGGTACCTGACCCGGTCACTCGATCCGGCAACTTGACCATACGCCTTGGATGAGACTTGTCAATCCCTCTTTTCATACCTCCGTGAACCGTACTGCCGTGGCGAGGATCCGGAGGTAGGTCGGGAACGGTCGGAGTGCTCGGCTCCTTGTGACGGAGCATCTGCGTCGCGATCTTTGAATCGTCCTCGTCGTGACCGCGTGAGGTGGGAGTGGGACCAGCCCATCAAATCGGAACGGACGACTCCCCCACCAGACGCAGGTCCCATCCCATCAGGGCACGGCGGCAAGGAGCTAGACCGGGATCCTCATCTTCGGTCGCCTAGGTCACACGATTCGGGATGAGCGCTGAAGTCCAGCCGGTTGCCAAACCGACCAAGCAATCTGTCCGAGTCCGTTTCGTGGGACCGGAGCCCAGATACAGCGCTTCCCTCAAATCCGACGAGGACGTACCGCACGTCCTTTTGGTCCTCGATTCGCCCATTGCACGCTTATATGCTTCGCTCATGGGACAGGGCGATATACCGACCTCGCCAGGCGGTCCGCTTCGCCGCCGCCGGGAGAAGCGCCAGCTTCAGCAGCTCGCTGCCGAAACGCGGCGGGAGCCGAGTCCGATCGCGCCTCGGGCGCACGTGAGTGTTATCGAGGATCAGACCGTGCTCAAGGATCGCGGGCCCGAGGCAGAAGTATCCGATACGCCACCTGAGCCATTGGATGAAAGTCGGCCGAGGGGGTTCCATGTGCACGCCGTGCCGATCG
Source organism: uncultured Acidimicrobiaceae bacterium (assembly GCA_963736525.1). Classification (GTDB taxonomy): domain Bacteria; phylum Actinomycetota; class Acidimicrobiia; order Acidimicrobiales; family RAAP-2; genus Bog-473. The sequence goes on along the minus strand of CAVTPF010000007.1, from coordinate 22,611 downwards.
ATCAGCCGCTTGACGACACGTAGGCTCCCCTGGGGCGAGCATCTCGGGGGTAGGGATTATGGGCACGACATCGCTAGGCAATGGGTCGTGGGTTCTGGCAGCGAGTTGCGTGGGACGCCGTTGAGTCACGTGTCCTTGGCGGCTGGTTAGACCCCACCGAACGACAGCGAAGCAGCAACAAGCACAGGAGCGACCCCTGCTCCGACCCACCCCTTGTCGACCCACAGACAAGGGTGAACGTCATTCACTCGCTACGCGGTTAGCTTGGAACCAAACGGATCGCGATGGTTCTCTGCGAGCCGCTCTGCCGTCGCCCGGTCTTGCACCGGTGTCCCGATCCCGATGGGCACGGCGGACGTGTTGTCGTTCCGGCACTCGCGGCACTCGACAACCCAAGTCCGGTCGGGACGTTGGACGATTTTGGGATGATGAGGGCTGCGCACGAACCCGACTCCTGCTCCGACACTGACCCCCTCGCCATGTCGAACCTTAGCCCCAGTTGTGAGCCTTGTGCCAGGGAGGTTGGAGGTCCCGACGACTGACGTATCCCGGCGAGCCGCTCTTCATCGATCGCCTTCCCCGACCGGGAAGTCACCGTTGTCTCCCTGTTGTTCGGCGATCGGTTCGATCGGCTCTATTCGTGGTCGCGTACGAATCGCAGAATCGAACTCGAGGGCGGGGTGACCGGGGTCACACATCGCTAGGGGACCGCTCACCCCGCTCTCGCCATCACCTCAGGCCTTCATGTGGCATGAAGTGTCGTTACTCGGGGATGCGTGATGATCGGAACCGGGACCTGCTGGGTCCCCGACCACGTGTCGCTAAAGGATGAATACTCGCGTCGTCCGCTCGATGAGTCGTATGACCTTTTCAATGGTCGGCTGGCCGCATTCGCTGCAGCGTGAGGATCCAGCAGGCGCCTCTGCTCCGCAGCTCGGGCAGAGACAGTACGTCTTCTCCATCGCCTTTGGCACGACTGGTCCTCCTTCTCATCCCGCTTCGGCCCACGATGAAGGCGTATCTCGCGACCGACTGAGTGGTCGGCTCTCACGCGGACCTAAGGGCCGTTCGTTGTGTGAGATCAATACTGCTATCGCAGTTCCTCTGATGATCATTCTGGAGAGCGCCGGCTGAACCGAATAGAGCCATTCGAATCCCGCGTCGCTCAATCCCAGAACAACTCGCTCGGGTGTGTGAACTCGCTCACGCGCTGACACTTTCGGCTCGTCGCTCCGGCCCACTCAACAAAGCAGGCAACGGAGCCGATGACGGGAGAACCTCTCCTGCGCAGCTGCCCCGCCTCGGCGGGGTCGATGCGCCGTTCCGAACCTCCGTGTTGCGGACCTTGTCCCCGCACCATATGGTCTCGCCCTGCCGGAGAGATGAATTCGATGTCCCGACGTACCCTCCCCGGGGGTGAGTGAAAGTCGAGGGTGCAATCAGTACCGTGATCGCCAACACGGCTGGGAATCGATCCGCTTTCGGTGCGTCGCGGTCCCCTTCGGGGCTGCTTCGCGTGCGACCCACCTGGCGAGAAACGGGGGGCGGGGTGACGCTTTCCCGCCCGATCTACAACGCGTCACCCCGTCCCCCGGATCTGATTCTGGCGCTTCGTGTCAACCCTGCGTAGGGGTCCTCCGAACTCACTTTGCACAACGGTCAGACAACTCTCACAACGTTCTGACAACAACCTCTAGCCAGGGCTCGACGAGGGGCGTAACGTCCCTTTCCACCAGGGATTGATGCCCGAAGGCAGTCCTGCGGATTCGACCGCACCCATCGGGACTGCGCACACATCCTTTAGCCATTAGGGGTGGGGCAGCGACACCGTGTCGGCCTAACGGCGGGCACTCGATCCACTTGGTGCGTTGGCGACCTCTCTCCATCGGGGTCGCCTCGCGTTGACATACGGTTTGAAACCACGGAGCGCGATAATTGCTAACTGAAACGGCCCCGCCTCTCCGCCGTTCCCCCAACGGGCGGGGCCGTTTCGTTTTCCGAGTCCGGGGTGTGCGAACGGCGGCAGACCCACACGGTCCTGCACTTTTCGAGGCCGATCGCCGCGGACAGCCGAGCTGGCTGTGGTCCCGATGGCATCAGGTGGAAGACAGTTCGAACGCCCGGTTCCGAGGCCGACATCCGGAAATCCCGACTGGAGACCGTCTCTCTGGTCACGCCTATAACGGCGTACGGCGACACCCAGCTCATCGGCGAACACCGGTTATACAGATGCGCCCGCAGGCGACTCACCTCGACCCAATGAACGTGCAGGCGCTCGACGAGTTGACCAGGAGCAGGTAGGCCTGGCACCCTTCAAACGTCAGCATGTCGGCTCCGATATCGATCCGCAGGGCATTGGGGACCGAAGAGACGGTCTGTGTCGCCGAGCCGGGCGCCGTCACATCGGTCGGTACCGCCATCGCGCTCTGACCCGTAACCTTGCCGCTGAAGTCGAACACGTGTGAGGTCGTGCCGTCCTGATAGACGAAGTTCATGGCACCGTCGAACTCCGTGCCCTCGGCGGAGCTGATCATGACGATGTAGTGCGGCTTACCTGAGGCACCCGCAGGCGCATAGGTCCCCTCGGCCAGGGCCGCTGCGGGAGCGACAGCCGTGGTCGAGGTAGCGGACGAACTCGACGATGACGACCCGCACGCGGCCAATCCGAAAGCGCCGACCATGATTGCGACAGCCCAGACGGCACCTTGCTTTCCCATGTGGCCTCACGCCCTCCGTCCCCGGGCCGCCGTGTGGACGGGCAGCACCAGGGACAATGTAACCAAGCCGGTGAACCGCGCTAGTCGGTGTCGCCGCAATCAAGCCCGCTCAGTGCGCCTAGTCGCGCCGCGGCGTTCTTAGGACCAACCGAGCTCTCGCAGCCGGGTTTCACCCATACCGAAGTGGTGGCCTACCTCGTGAAGCAACGTGACACGCACCTGGCGGGCCAAGTCCTCCGTCGTGCTAGCCGACCTACAGATCGTTGTGAGGAAGAGCGTGATTCGATCAGGATTCACTCCCGCATAATGGCCCCGCTTCGTCAGAGGGATCCCCTCGTAGAGGCCGAAGAGCGGGCCTGGCGGGCTCTCATCATCGATGATGATCGCCACGTTCTCCATCTCTGCTCGCAAGTCGTCTGGGATCGTTGCTAAGGCATCGGCCACCAGGACCTCGAATGCATCGACGTCGATCGGCTCCATCTCCATTACCTTGCCAGCAGTAGAGACGCGTCGCACCAGAGGTGCTGAACTATCTCCACCGACCCGGCGGACTGGGGCAGGACATCTGCTCAGTCAACTGGACCCTCTTCACGACGCTCCGCCTTCTCGGCGCGATGACCTTCGCCTCTAGGGAGTGAAGAATCCGTGGCTGAAGATGGTACTCGCGCCTCAAGGGAGTGGCGACGGCCAAAGCCCTGACGTAGAACACGGAGATACGTGCATGAAACGGTTCCTTGGATTCGTGGCTTCGGTCATCATCGTCGTCGTGACCCTCACCGCCTGGTCACCGGCGGGCGGAAGCGAGGCCTCGGCCTCCCCGTCCAGTCCCGGATACTGGCTGGAGGCTGCCGACGGTGGCGTGTTCGCCTTCGGAGCCCCATTCCTGGGTTCTGCGACACAACTGTGCACCTACAATTGCTTTGGTTTCGGGGCGACTGCCTCCGGTCAGGGCTATTGGATCGCGAACTTCTCCTCTGCCCGCACCGACCTGTACGGCTTCGGTGACGCTTCCGATTTTACGGTGCAGACACCCTCGCTCTCCGAAGGCGGCCCCCTTACCGCCGTCGCCTCGTCGCCGTCGGGCAAGGGCGGCTGGGTCCTCTACGAGAGTAGCGGCGTTGTAGCCCCATTCGGTGACGCGAAGTGGTTTGGCGACGGTTCTGGAATCACGGGATGTTGTAGAACGTGGCAGCCGTTCGGCAGCAACATCCCTTACTTCGCTGGCATCGTATCGACCGCGGACGGAGGCGGGTACTGGCTGGTCGGGATCGATGGGGGCGTGTTCGCGTACGGGGACGCCACCTTCTACGGGTCGATGGGCGGAACGCCCCTGAACGCCCCTATCTCGGGCATTGCGAGGACCAGCGACGGGCATGGCTACTGGTTAGTGGCTCTCGACGGTGGCATCTTCTCGTTTGGTGATGCCGCCTTCCACGGCTCCATGGGAGGCAAGCCCTTGAACGCAGAAATGGTTGGTATCGCCGCAAATCCGAATGGAACGGGCTACTGGACCGCGGCGATGGATGGGGGGGTGTTCGCTTTCGGGGACGCACCCTTCTTCGGTTCCATGGCCGGGCAGCCACTGGCTCACTGGATCGATGGCATTGCCGCCAGCCGCTGACGCATCGACCCCTGGTCCGAGAGTGCCGCGCTGGGGCACCATGGGGATCGTGGCGGTTCCGTTGAGCGGGGGGACCTACCCAAACTCCGGCTGGCGTCGCAGTCCCTCGTCGCGCCCATGACGGAGGACAGGCGTCCATGGCACACAATGGCGGGATCCCCCGTTGTAGCCCTCCCGGCTGCAACGGGGAACCGACCGAGCTCCGGGCCATATCGACCGAGGCCGCCGGGCCGTCGCTCGCTCCACAAGGTCTAGACCCACTGAAGAATTGGATCCACCGCTCTTTGAGCTTTGACGACCAGTCGTTCGAATTGCTTCGACATCTTCTAGGTCGGACATCTGCTATCGAGCTGAGGTGCGGTCGCGGGAGCGGCTTCGCCAACTGGGGCGATTGGCTGAGTCAACCCCCAAGTATTGCTGCAGGCATTTATACCGGAGTTCGTAAAGGCTGTAGATGGAAACTGCGCGCTATCATCGTCCCAAATATCGTACGCGTTATTACAAGTATTACCTGTCACGGTGGCTGTTGCCACTCCCTGAAAAGTAATACAGGGCACGAAGATGGTGTTAGGGAAATAGTCATCTGAGCCATCATATGCTGTAAACTGATTATTCGTTATATCAACATTTGCATAATCGGCAATCTCTATCATTGAGCATGCTGGTCCTCCAACGATGGACCCACCGCATGGGCTCTTGGCTGGGCCTGCAGAGACATTGCCCTCGATAGTTAAGCCACTGTCTTGAGGACAAGATGATGATCCAGAGCCTCCAAGCTGCATGCTCAGGCCCCGCGAGGTTGCGTCAAGAACATTATCTTCGATCACCAAGTTCTTTTGCGGTATACAGATGCCCTGCAAGCTGTCAATCCCCAGCCCGCTGTCGTCAGAGAACGTGTTCCCGCTGATGGTGATGTTCCACTGAGCGGTGCCCGTCGGCATGGTGGTATTGCCGCAGCCCGAAGTTGGACCAGTATATGGACAGTTGTTGTCGACCTCCATGTCCATGAAGTTACCGTCGTGGGCGAACGTGTTGTTGAGGATATTTAGTCCGTTCACGCCTTCGGGTGTAAAGCTGTGGTAGCCGATGTTACTCATGGCTCCGTTCTCAAAGGTGATGTTCGTGTTGATGCCGCAACAGGTTCCCAGCTGAGGCAAGATGGCCATGCCATCGCCGTCGGTATTCTCCACGATCACGTCGTTGAACGTAATGTTGGTATTTCCTGGGGTAGCTTGCCCAAGCTCTAACCCATAATCGCCTTCGTTGTCGCCTCCTCCGCAGCCATTTCCCGGCCCGTCCAAGGTGATCTGATTGAAGGTCAGGTTGTTGTTACTTCTGAGTTGAAGGATCGGTTGCACTTTATTTTTGTTACACTGCCCGTTTTCATATGTGGACTGGCGAAATGTCGTATTATTTCCGTTGATTGTTAGATCGCTTAGCGAACTAAAGGTCAGAAACGTTGAGGTATTCGATACCGAATAGCAAGCATTCGCTGGTAAATCAATGGTTGAGTTTGCTGGAACTGAGGCAAACCAGCTGTTGAGAGCATTCGTCACGTCGGATGAGCAATTATCAGCTATGTCCGAAGGCGGCGTCATGGTTGCGGTCGACGACGGGGGGTCGCCCGGAGCGCTCGTCGACTCATTCGATCCGAAGGCGACGGACGAGCCGTCTGACTCGACCAGTGTGTAGCCCGGAATCGTCGGATCGACGACGACGCCCTGGACGTGGGCCCGGCTGCCGGCAAGCGACCCGTAAAAGACGGCGTCACCGAAGTTGATCACGTCTCCGTTAGAGGCCACGAGCCAATAGCCACCGCCGTCGGGGCTGGGCGTCACCCCGACGTAGTGGCGGCGAGGTTTCATCTCGGCGGCCGAGCCGTCGAAGCCGGCGTCCCCGAAGGCGAACACCCCGCCGTCGGAAGCCACGAGCCAATAGCCACCGCCGTCGGGGGTGGCTGCGATGCCGACGATCGGCGTCGTCAGGTTGTCCGCACTGGCCGAGCCGTCGAAGCCGGCGTCCCCGAAGGCGAACACCCCGCCGTCGGAAGCCACGAGCCAATAGCCAGCGCCGTCGGGGGTGGCTGCGATGCCGACGATCGGCGCCGTCAGGTTGTCCGCACTGGCCGAGCCGTCGAAGCCGGCGTCTCCGAAGGCGAACACCCCGCCGTCGGAAGCCACGAGCCAATAGCCAGCGCCGTCGGGGGTGGCTGCGATGCCGACGATCGGTCCGCTCGTCTTGCCGCGGGGCATTGATCCATAGTTGCCCGCGCCCTCATAGGGGCGGACCCTGCCCGCTGCGGTCGTCGTCCAGTATCCGCCGGCGCTGTCCGCAGCCACGCGACTGCCGTCTCCGTACACGTGCGACGCCGACGGAATCGTTGCACCCGCTCGGACGGGCGCCAGCACGCCCATCGTGGCGATGAAGGCGACGGCCAACCATGAGCGGGAGATCACCCGCAAGGCACGGGTCGGAACGTTACGAATGGCATGCAAGTGGCCGAGAGCTTCACGAGCACGGCCGAACCTCCTCTGGGCGTGAGAGCTGCCGCCGTCGAGTGTGCAGAGCCGGTTCGACAACGTCAATCAAGTGACGGCCTGCCGTCACGGAGACGTCACGCGTTGGCTACCGGTGACATCCCCTCATCACGAACGCTCCGAAAGGAGCCTGTTGCCTGGGGTCTAGCTGCTTCGGGCGGCGTGCCTCGGGCTGCGCCTCAGCCGGCGCCGACGGGGAGCTCCGGACAGCCATCCGGGAGCTCGATCGGGCCCGGACGCCGGCGGGGCGGGCCGTCAGCGGCCCGCTCAGGCAAGGGTGTGGCCGACCTCGAGGCCAAACGCCGCAAGCTGATGCCACCTTGTCATGGGGGATTCTGGCCGGATCCTCAGGGCTCTGCTGTAGAAAACCTGGTGACCCTGAACTCGATCACGAACGCCGACGCAGATACGTTCGTATCCCGGGACGAGAGCTTCCCGGCCAAGAGTCCCTGCGCAGGTGGAGTCCGAGCATCGCTCCACACCCGCAGAGGACCTCCACTGCCCAAACGACAGGACTCGGGATGAGGGTTCGCGCCGCCTCACCTCGACCGAGCGCCCAGAAGATCCGAGCGGCCGGTTCTAGCACCAGCAGGCATCCAACGACCGCTGCCACGACTTCCCACTGTCGTCAGGCGGCCAGCCGCGAACCTACGGCGCCCACGCCCGCGCCCCCCAGTGCGCCTAACAGGAACCATCGATTGCCGCCCGCTGCAATCACCATTGAGCTGGCATCTCTGTGCTGCATGCCCACCTCAAAGCCAACACCAACTCGAACGAGGGAATAACAGGCGAGAGCCGCAACGGTCGAGACCGCGCCAACCGATGCTCCGACAATCAGACGACGCGGCAGGACAAAGGCGCCCGAAAGGAAAGGGATCAGCGCCCAAGGGGCGCTGATGTTACCGATGGCATTGCGCACGCCGCCGTGGTGGCCCTTCACAATCGCGTCAAGCGTGGCAAACGCGCATAGAAGGATGAGAAGCGCTAATGAGCGAAGGAGGGCGTGACGTCGCATCGGAACAGATTAATGGGGATGGGTTTCCGCGCTTTGCAGGTATAGGTCTGACAGGAGTGGTAGTGCACTGCGCCAATCAGCCGAAGAGGGTTGGGGTACCAGTGGCGGCACCTGGTTGGTGTCAGTGTCCCCCGCTGAGGGCCGACAGCCGAGTGGTGGACCCTCACCCACAGTGTTCACTGTGAAGGGACGCTACGGAAAAACTACTCGTTGTTTGACTGACTCAATCAGACGTCCGAGCCGCCATCCCGCGGTGGCGACCCACTTGGAGCGAAACTCGGATCGACATAATCGCGGTAGCGAAAGTCCGAGCCATGCCCATGCCCTGGCGGCCGCTTTGGGATCTGACCGCAGCCCCGAAGCTCTGTAGCGTCGATACAGAACAGGTCCGCACCTTCCGTAGGCAACATAGCGCTTGAATACAGCGCCGAGTGTGCCTCTGTCGCGCCTGGCGACGACACCATCACAGACGAGGAACCGACCTCCCGACAGTTGGATGCGCCAGCACAGGTCGTAATCTTCACCGACCATCAGCTCCTCATCGAAGCCACCTACCTGATCGAATTCCTTGCGGCGGACAGCGAGATTGCAACTCATGGCAGCCCCCAGGAATCCGAACTGTGCCTTCGCCGGAGGATCTGCTGGAATTGGACATGTCGGAACCGGCTGATCATTGAGAGACCAATAGTCCGTTCGACCTCCCGTCACCTCTGCGTCAGCAAGTGCACGAAGGCACGCCTCCAGCCAACCGGGCTGCACGACATCATCCGCATCACAAAAGGCAATGAGTTCGCCGTTAGCCGACTTCACACCAACATTTCGGGTGGCCCCCGCCCCGCGCACCGCCGATGCGTCAACCAACCGGATTGGACTTCCCTGCGAGATCAACGCCCTGACCAGATCGGCGCTACCGTCCGTCGATCCATTGTCGGCAACGATTACCTCCCAAGGCTCTTCACACTCTTGATCGATTATGGCGCGAAGTTGCTCTTCAAACCATGGCATCCCGTTTCGAACGGGGATGACGACAGTTATCACTGGGTGCCTCACTTCATTCTGTGATCGCACACCGGTACCGGACGCGTTGTAGCCCATAAGAGATGTGCACTGTATTACTGAGTACGAGGTATCCGCTCATGGCGAGCGCGGTCACCGACCGATGGTGGGCTCAAGCAACATGAGCCGTCGGTGGATCAAATCGGTGCGCACCGGATCGAGCCGCCGTCGAACGAAGGGCGAAACGATGCGCTCAAAGGGCCCGGGTGTGGTTCGTGGCCCGTTGGAGGATTCCCATGACCGTTCGATTAATCTTCTCTGGGGTGATGTCCTTCGGATCCCACGGAGCAGAGGTGCTCATGATGATCTTCCGTTTGGACCCTTCGGGTCAGGCGGTCGGCACGCGGGCCGGTGCTGCGGAGTTGTCAGCCGTCTCCGCCGGCTCGATGACCGTGCCGCAATTTCCCCGGACCAGCTCGGCTGCCTCATCCAGACGTCCGATCATCGCCGGATTCCCAGTTGCTTCTACGAAGCGACATGCCGCTTCGATCTTCGGCCCCATCGATCCTTCTGGGAACGAAAGGGACCGCAGGGCCGCGGTCGTGGTCCGGCCGATGGGCCGGACCGCCTCCGTGCCGAAACCTGATTCGACATTGGCCACGTCGGTGAGGATCACCAGGGCGTCAGCACCGAGGTCTTGAGCCAACAACGAGGCGCCCAGGTCCTTGTCGATCACCGCCTCGGCGCCACGGAAATGACCGTCCGGCTCCCGAATCACCGGAATGCCACCGCCGCCGGCACAGATCACGACGGCGCCCTGGTCGTGCAGTAGGCGGATCGTGGGGAGTTCGAGCATCCTCAGCGGTTCCGGCGAGGCCACGACGCGCCGCCAAGAGGCACCGTCGGGTCGCACGTGCCAGCCCCGCAACGAGGCCAGCCGGTGTGCCTCCTCATCGGAATAGATTGGGCCGACGAATTTGCTCGGATGCGTGAACGCCGGATCGTCGCCCGCCACCTCGGTCTGACAGATCAGGCTCACGACCCGGCGACCAGGAAGGGCGTTCTCGATCGCCTGCAGGAAGAAGTAGCCGATCATGCCCTGGGTCTGGGCGCCGAGCACGTCAAGGGGGTAGGGAGACGGGAGGTCGGGATCGAGAGCGCTCTCGTTGGCCAGCAGGCCCACCTGGGGCCCGTTCCCATGGGTGATCACCAGATCATGGTCATCCGCGAGTGGTACGAGCGCCTCGACGGCGACATTGACGTGCTTCTCCTGGATCTCGGCCAGCGGCACCTCGCCCCGCTCGAGCAGGGCGTTCCCGCCCACGGCGATCACCAGGCGCATCTCAGTCGCCCGCCGTGGCCACCATGACCGCCTTGATGGTGTGCAGGCGGTTCTCGGCCTGGTCGAAGACGATCGAGGCCGGAGACTCGAAGACCTCGTCGGTGACTTCGAGCGCCGAGAGGCCCCACTTTTCGAAAATCGTCTCACCGACCTCGGTCTCGCGGTTGTGCAGGGCGGGAAGGCAGTGCAGAAACCTCACGTCCGGGTTCCTGGTCTCCGCCACGAGCGCACTGTTGACCTGGTACGGCATGAGCTCCTCGATCCGCTCTCCCCACGCCTCCTCCGGCTCTCCCATGGACAGCCAGACGTCGGTGTAGAGGAAGTCCACGTCCGCCACTGCTTTGTGCACCTCGTCCGTGACCATGAGGCGCGCCCCAGAGGTCGCCGCGAGCTGCTCGGCGATGTCACGTACCTCCGTCGACGGCCACAACGCCCCGGGAGCAGCCACACGGACGTCCATCCCCAACAATGCTCCAGTCACGAGTAGCGAGTTCGCAGTGTTGTTGCGGGCGTCGCCGAGGTAGCAGTACGCGAGCTCGTCGATTGGGCGACTCGAGTGGTCCCGCATCGTGAGCACGTCGGCCAGCATCTGCGTCGGGTGCCACTGATCGGTAAGCCCATTCCAGACCGGAACCTCGGAGAATCGGGCCAGGATCTCGACGTTTTCGTGGGCCGAACCCCGATACTCGATCCCGTCGAACATCCGTCCGAGCACACGGGCGGTGTCCTTCATCGACTCCTTGTGCCCGATATGGGATTCCTCGGGCCCGAAGTACGTGACGTGCGCTCCTTGATCGTGCGCGCCGACCTCGAAGGCCGACCGGGTGCGGGTGGACGTCTTCTCGAAGATCAGGGCGATGTTGCGGCCGATCAACCTCTGCACCTCAGTTCCGGCACGCTTGTCCTCGCGCAACGCGGCGGCCCGGTCGATGAGATAGGTGAACTCCTCTCTCGTAAAGTCCATTTCCTTGAGGAAACTCCGGCCCCGAAGGTCCACCGTCATATCCGTTCTCCTGACCTATGAGCTTCGCTCGATGGGGCATGTCATGCAGCGCGGGCCACCTCGGCCGCGGCCGAGTTCACTCCCGGCGATCGTCACGACCTCGATGCCGTGCTTGCGCAGCATGGTGTTGGTCGCCACGTTGCGGTCGTAGCCGAACACGACCCCTGGCGCGACCGCCAGGTAGTTGGTGCCGTCGTCCCACTGTTCGCGCTCCGCGGCCCGGATGTCCTCGTCGGTGGTCAGGACCGTGAGCTCGGCAACTTCGAGGATCTCGGCCAAGGTCTCCCAGAGGCTGTGGTTCCGTGAGATCGTCAACTGGTCAGCCTGGTCCCCCTCCGAGATAGTCCAACTACGAAGGTGCCGGTCGAAGTAGGGGTAGAGGACGAAGGTGTCGGTGTCGACCATCGACATCACTGTGTCGAGATGCATGAAAGCGTGGCTGTGCGGAAGCTCGATGGCGACGACCTTTGTGGCCTGCTTGGCGTCGAAGAGCGCATGGGCCACCGTCTCGACGGCCATGGGCGTGGTGCGCTCACCCATACCGATGAGGACGGCGCCCTGGCCGATCACATGGACGTCTCCCCCCTCGATGGTGGCCGGCTGGTAGTTGCGGTCCTCGTCGCCGTAGTAGGTCACGAAGTCGGCGGAGGCGAAGAGGGGGTGGAAGTGGTAGATGGCCCGCGTATGGAGCGTCTCACGCTGGCGGGCCGGCTTCGCCATCGGGTTGATGGTGACTCCGCCGTACATCCAGCATGAGTTGTCCCGCTGGAACAGGTGGTTGGGCAACGGGGTGAGTATGAAGTCGTCGGCCCTCAGCATGTCCCACTTGAGACTGTGAGCCCGGAGCGGATGCAGATCGGCCTTGAGCACGCCGCCGACCAGGAATTCCGCCAACGCTTTGCCGTCGAGGCCCTCGAAGAGGCGGCGGACCGGATCCACGAGGGACGGGCCGAGGATCTCCGCCGTGCAGACCCGGTCCAGTACGAACTCCCGTCCTTCGACCAGCTCGAGAGTCTCGCTCAAGAGTTGGCCGTAATAGTGCACCTGGACCCTCTTGTCCCGCAGGGCTTCGGCAAAGGCGTCGTGCTGCTCCTTGGCCTTCGCCGCCCACATGACGTCGTCAAAGAGCAGCTGACCGATGTTGTCGGGGGTCAGCCGGGACAGCTCGAGCCCGGGTCGGTGGACGATGGCCTGGTGGAGCTGGCCGATCTCTGAGTCAACGTGGAACGTCATGGTGTGCCTTTCCTTGGGTTGCGTCATTGGCCGCGTCTGCACGATCACGCCGACTTGGCCAGCTCGACCTTGGGCACCTCCGGAGGGAGGTCCGTCGGCTCGCCCGTCTCACCGAGCCGCTGACGGCGGGCGTTCAAGAAGGCGTAGAGGATCAGACCGGCCAGGATCACCACCAGGGCCTGATAGACGACCTGGTAGCCCGAGGCGAATGTCACCCACATGGAGAAGAGGATGCTGGCGCCCGCCACGGCGAGGTCGCGGGCCAGCGCCCAGCCGTTCACCCGCCGGCGGCGGGAGACCAGGTATGTGAGCTGGGCGATCGCTGACATGAAGTAGGGGATGGCCACCGTGACGACCGTGAGGTCCACCAGATAGGTGAAGACCGTCAGCCCCGAGGTCGTGGAGTAGCGCCACAACATGAGCAACGACGGCAGGGCGGTACCGACCAAAATGCCGAACCAGGCAGTGCCCCTGCGGTCGGTCCACGCGAACGGTCGCGGGAACATGTCGTCCTGGGCGATGGCCCGGGAGGTCTCGGTGACGATCAGGGTCCAGCCGTTGAGGGCTCCGATGCCCGAGACCACTGCGACGGCGGCGATGAATTTCCCGGCCCAGGCTTCATGGGGGAAGATCGACTGGAAGGCGTTGACGAACGGCGAGCCCGTGTTGACGAGCGTGTGGTGGGACACCAGACCCATGACAGCCGCCGTCACCAGTACATAGAGGACGGCGCTGAGCGCGGTGCCGATCATGGAGGCGCGCATGACGTTGGCCCGGGGGTTCTTCACCCGCTTGGCCGTCATCGCGGCCGCCTCCACCCCGATGAAGGAGAAGAGGGCCACACCGGCGGCGATGCCTATGCCGGAGTAGAGGCTCCCACCCGAGGCGTTGAAGGGACCGAAGTGTGCATTCTCGACGAAGAACCAGCCGACGACACCGACGAACAACAGGGGAAGGAACTTGAGGACGACGGTGATGTTCTGGAACCACGCCATCTGGCGGATACCGACGAGGTTGATGATGGCCGGCAGCCACAGGCCCACCATGGCGATGCCGAAGTTCAACATGCCCGAAGGGTGGGTGAAACCGAACAGGGCGTCGACATAGAACACCCAGGAGGCGACGATGGCCGCGTTGCCGGCCCAGGACTGGATCCAGTAGCACCACCCGACCAGGTACCCGGCGAAGTCGCCGAACTCATGCCGCGAGTAGGCATACAGGCCGCCGTCGCTGTTGGGCACGCGCTTGGTGAGCTGCCCGAAAAGGATGGCGAGCAGCATCGCACCCAAGGCGATGACACCCAGCACGATGATGCCCATGGTTCCCGCGCCGGCAATCACAGCCGGCATCGTGAACACGCCTGTCCCTACGATGCTGCCAATGACGAGGGCCGTCGCTGACGTCAGGCCCAGCGCATGGGCCTTCTCCTTGTTCCGATGCGAGATTGGCGGCAGTCCGACGGGCGATGGCTCCCCAGCCGCTAACTCAGCGCTCTTGGTCGACATGGGGTCTCCATTCCAACAGTCCCGTCGTGCTCGGGCATGGCCATTTCTCCAGCAATGTCCAGACTGCTGGGCGAGGCGAAGATCAGACAGGGTCCAAAGACCCGAACCGCGGAATAAGGCGTCCGCGACGGGCCCTCCACGTTGACGGGAACGTGTCCAGGAGAGCCGTTCGGTTACAGGGCATTACCTGTGCGGGTGTTGGTCGACGCTGAGCGTTGGGGGTGGCTCGGCCTTGGACTCCGCCCGGGGAGGCTCTGTTGAGTTGACGAAGCGCACGAACCGTCAGCCTCGCGGTTGGGACCCGCCGCTACCAGGGCCGTGAATCCCACAGGGCGTTCAGATCCTCGCGCACGAACAGTGGCCTCCAGCAGACCGAGGAGGTCGCGCAGGCTCTCGGCTCCACGATCGTTGTCTCGGCCTGGCGTGGGCGCCATCCGAAGCTCCTCATGGGCTCGGTGTGGATGATCAGCCGGGCCGGCTCCCGTCCGGGGCTCGCCGGTCGCCTCGGGCGCAGCCATCGCACGAATGAACAGGCAAGTCCCATTTAAGAACGGGGGTTGACGACTGCGTCAAGGGCTCGTGGAAGCCTCAGGGCAGACCCGAGATCCTCTGAACTGTGTGATGCATTTGCGTGCCTGGGTACAAGAGTCATGAAATGTCCGAGCCAAAGCGTGCTATGTGGCGACCGATGCCTAAAGAGTTCAGATTTGAAATGAAGAACCGACGGCTGCAAAACGGGGTCGGGACCACGTCGGTCTTGGCCATTATGGTGATCGGATTGCTGTTGGAGTTCGATCCTGGTTCGCTGCCAGGTGCTCCGAGCCCCGCCGTTACAACCTCGAACCCCTCCATTACGAGCGGCTCGACAACGCCCCCCACATCGATTGCCAATAGTGCTCCTTCTGGGATATCGGCTGCACCATCGTCAACTATTGCACCAACCTCAACGTCCTCGTCGAGCGGCTCACCAAGACCACCAACACACACCAACAACGCGACAGGAACACAGTCCAACACCGCAGGCACTACACCAACGAGCATCCCCACGAAGCCAGAGTTGCAAAGTGCAACAGCATCGACCAACACCAAGCCATCGGTGTCTGGTGCAACAGCATCGACCACCACAACAAGCGATCCATCGGCATCGGGCACATCTGCACCGACAACCACGACGACACAACCCCTAGTCGCGGTAGTGAGCACAACCACGACTACGACCGCACCTCTGAACACGACAACGACCACTACGGCACCACCCATGATGCTGTTCGCCAACGATGTCTCATCGGTGGCATCGACGTTCGAATCACCCAGTGAGTGCGTGGGCACCACCCAAGGGTTGAGCTTTGGACATCTCAATGGTGGCGTGGCTCCGATTAGTGTGGAGATGAACTTCTCGCCCGATTCTCCTTTCGCTCCCGGTTCAAAAGGCCAGACAAGCGATCTGGTCGATGCACGCGGTCATGTCACCATCACCAATCCCTCGTTCGGCTGGGCCTCGTTCTTGGCCGAGTCGGGCACGTCTGTGAGCTATCAGGTCACAGTCACGGTCACTGATGCTACGGGTCGCTCGGCAGAGGTAAGTGATATCTGGACCATCAATGGAACGTGTTGATGAGGTATGACACTGCACGCTTCGACGTCACCACCGGCGCACAGGGATACATTCGGATCAGTCCCAAGGATTGAGGTTGCGCTACTCGTTACAGTGGCGGACGACGAGAAGGCGTCGAGCGTCACAGAGCTGTGACGTAGTGCAGGTTCTCAGTGATCAGATGCAAAACGCAGCTATCGTTGGGGGGCGGGGCCAACGGAGTCCGACTCTGAACTCTTACGAACTGCTGATCTATTGGCGTGACCTACTGGTAAGAGTGCGGAGATCAACGCCGCAGTCTCCAAGACCCGGTCCGTGGCCACGCTCTGGAGCGAGTAGGTGCCATTGGAGATCGTGGTGGTGTTCCATTGCCCGAGCCAGCCGTAGATAGTGGGGGTGGCCATGGCGACGACCCGGTCGCTCAGTGTCCCGCCCCTGACCTCGGAGGTAACCGAAGCGATGCCGGCGGATCTCGAGGCGCTGGCGTCGAGGAGCTCTGACGCACCTGACACCGTGGCACCGTTCGAGGGCATGAGCATCGCGGTCGTCGGTCGATGGTTGTTCGCGATGATCGTGATTGGCGCGCTGGTGACGGTGTTGGGCACGGCGTCGGTCGCGTTCCGCTCCCGAATCACCGTAGGTGAAGAACAGGGCTAGCGTCGCCGAATCAAGGAGTTATAGGCAATCCCGTGAGCGGAGAATATGAGGGACTTCATTGACAGTATGACTGGGTCTTCCCGAGTGGTAGCAAGGCAACGACACTGGGGGTCCTTCGCGGCGGTCCTCGTGTTCTCGGGAGCCGTCTCTGTGATCTTCAGCCTTCCAACGTCGGCTTCGGCCGCAGCTGTGTCACCTGGTTGGACCGGCCAGAACGCCGACGTGGCCGCCGTCACATCCATTTCGTGCACGAGCCCACAGCACTGCCTGCTCGTTGGTTTCGACAATTTGGCAGAACCACCGATCGTCGCGCATCCTCCCGTAATCGAGGCCACGGTCGATGGAGGGCAGCATTGGACAAACGAGGTGCTTCCCTCGGGCACGGGTGCCCTCAACGCCGTCGACTGCGCAGACGCGTCTCACTGCTGGGCGGTCGGGGCTGGTGGCTTGATCCTCGCAACTTCTGGGGGCAACAGCTGGGCGCCTCAGTCCACGCCGGCCGATGTCACCAGCTTCTCGTCCATTTCCTGTAGCAATGCCAACGATTGCTGGGCAGGCGGACAGACGCAGAATAGCTCTGCCATTGTGGCGACGACGGACGGCGGCGTGACCTGGGTCGAACAGTCAGTGCCCACTGGCGGCGGTGTGGCCGATCTCTCCTGCGCCACCAGCCAGGTGTGTGTGGCTCTGGGCGGTGGTCCGCAGGTGCTCTACACGGTCGACGGAGGTGCACACTGGGTGGTGGGCACGGTACCGACAGGCGTGACGAACCTCAGCGGTTTGTCGTGCCCGGACGCTTCCGATTGCTGGGCTGTTGGGTCTGGGGCTACTTCGGTGGTCGTGAGTCATGACGGTGGTGCGACCTGGCAGGCGCAAGCTGCACCGCTCAGCGGACTGTCGAGCGTTGCTTGTACCGACGGTCAGCACTGCTGGGCCACCTCGGAGTCCTTCGGGATCATGGCAACGAGTGACGGCGGCTCCTCGTGGCACGTGCAACTGACCGCCACCGTTCCAGGCAGCATCGTCGGTTTTACCTATGCAGCCACGGTGGCGTGCGCCGACGGTGCGTCCTGCTGGGCGGGTGGCAGCGCATACCTCGGAGTTGGAGACTACCTCGGGGTGCTGCTGGCAACGACGAATGGTGGCGAGCCTGTCAGCACGGTGCCCGGATACTGGGAGGTCGCCAGCGACGGCGGGGTGTTCGGCTTCGGTGACGCGAGCTACTACGGGTCGATGGGCGGGCAGCACATCAACGCCCCGATCGTCGGTCTGGCCCCCACGCCCGACAGCAATGGCTACTGGGAGGTCGCCAGCGACGGCGGGGTGTTCAGCTTCGGTGACGCGAGCTACTACGGGTCGATGGGAGGGCAGCCCCTCAACAAACCGATCGTCGGCGTGGCGGCGACACCCGATGGTCGGGGCTACTGGGAGGTCGCCAGCGACGGCGGGGTGTTCAGCTTCGGTGACACGAGCTACTACGGGTCGATGGGCGGACAGCACATCAACGCCCCGATCGTCGGTCTGGCCCCCACGCCCGACAGCAACGGCTACTGGGAGGTCGCCAGCGACGGCGGGGTGTTCAGCTTCGGTGACGCGAGCTACTACGGGTCGATGGGAGGGCAGCCCCTCAACAAACCGATCGTCGGCGTGGCGGCGACACCCGATGGTCGGGGCTACTGGGAGGTCGCCAGCGACGGCGGGGTGTTCGGCTTCGGTGACGCGAGCTACTACGGGTCGATGGGCGGACAGACCCTCAACAAACCGATCGTGGACATCACCCCCACCTTCGACGGACAAGGCTATTGGGAAGTTTCCAGCGACGGCGGGGTGTTCAGCTTCGGTGACGCGAGCTACTACGGGTCCATGGGAGGGACACCTCTCGTCCGGCCGGTCGTGGGTATCGCTGCAAGCTGACGCGAATGGCCGGCACTTGGCTCTCGTCATCGGTGATGGGAAGTTCCTCGTCCTCATTGCCGGGGTGCTCCGTACGCACCGATGAAGTACACCGGCAACTCAGGGGGAAGGCCAATGCAGCTGGGTAGGACTCTCCCTTTGTGCGCTGGTGCCACCGGATCGGTCAGCAACTTCGTAGCGGATCGGACGAACTGGGGCGCCCTGTCCGATCGAACGATCTGTGGCTCCCATTTCGTCCCGGGACCCGACGCCGGCGAAGCCAAGGCGGGGGGGCCGGATCTTGCCCCGAGCCGCAATCCCTTGGTGCTGTGGCGGGAGCGGCCACGCCGGGACCGCCTCGTTGACCCTTGGACGTTGCGACGCCGCTGTGACAGCGAATTCCACCGTCGGGACCTTCGACCCTGTTGTCCGCCGAAGGAAACGGCCACGGTGGATCTGTGGAGGTGCTCGAACTCGATCTGTCAGCCAGTGTCTTTGACGCCTTGGACACGGCACTTCCCAACGAAGGCCACCATCTGGTCCGGTCTGTTGACGTCACCGAAGGCTGGGGCTACGTCCACTACGTCACCGTCTACTCCGGACTCCGCCGTCACGATGCCTCCGCGAATCCCCTCGAGGAGGCGATCCGCACGACCGTCGCAGACGTCCTTGGTCCTCGCCGTTACACCATTCGGATTCGGTGGGCCGCCTGACGACTGGTGCCCCGGCACTGAGGGCCGGATCTTGATTGACTTACTGAGCAAGCAAAGCAGCCAGTCTGCCGTTCTCGCCACCGGTGACCCCTACTTCAAGGGTCATCTGTCGCATGATCGGTACCGCGGGATTACTCAGATCAATGATTTCGCCGCCAGCATGTTTCACTTCAAAGCCCACTCTGAGACTTCGGAGTGGCGCATATTTCGCAGGCCAGCAGCCGCCTTGTAGCCGGTCGAGTCGGTGGAGAAGCGCTCCGAGCCGAGCAGTCCACCCAGTGGATCCAATGCGGCCGCAACGTGGACGTCGCGGTCCGTGTCGACACCACCGGTGGTCCCGCGCGCAGTTTCTGCGATGGTCATGGTCATCCCTTCTCTCACGGTGTTGAGGGATGGCACGGCCGTTCCGGATCGGAGCGACGGGCGACCTGGGTTGTTGGCGCGACCCAGGCCAATCACCCCACCTCTCAGACGGGACGTGCCGGGTTCAATGTGCGGCTGGAAGGTCTCGGTCGACGACGCCTTGCAACGTCTACCGGACTCCAAGTCAGGCCAGACCCGCCAGCACTCCCGAAGCTATTGAGGACCAGCCGTCACGCGGTGGACCCTTAGAGAAACATCAATGAACTGGGGCAGGTCGTAGAGCTACGCCCGAAGCTGACGTCATGGGCCTACTATCCCAACGTCCTGGCGATGTGGGGGCATCCCTAGCCGGCGCTAGAGGGTGCAATGCTCTGTTAGGCGTGCTCGTCACAATCAGATTTACCGACAACGGGGACAGTTGACGTGGAGATATGGGATGCAGAACGTGACGAGATGCTAGATCTCGCTGAGCGACTCGCCGCCCTAGATGACGAGCAGCGGAACTCTCCATCACTGTGCGCCCAATGGCGCATCAGGCATGTGCTCGCCCACCTGACCGCAGGTGCGGAGGGTGTTTTCGGAGTTGGCGCGATTATCCGTGAATGCTTCGCCACGGCTTCAACTACAACCGATGGGTGGCAGCCGATGGGCAGGAACGCGGTCAGCAGGACCCAGCGGTCGTTCTAAAGGCCCTTCGGAACGCCGCAGCCAACCGCAAAGCCCAGCCTGGAGGTCGGCCGGTCAGAGGCCTGATGCATGTCCTCGTCCATGGTCAGGACATGTGTCGACCTCTCGGCATCAAACGCGATCTGCCCGAGGCCCACCTCGTTCCCGTGGCGGACTTCGTCAAGGACGACGTTCATATATTCGGTGCCAAGAAGCGCATCGCCGGGTTGAAGCTCACGGCCACCGATATGCAATGGTCTTATGGGAACGGACCCGAGGTGACGGGTCCAGCGGAGGCGCTGGTGATGATGATGGCTGGGCGCTCGACCGCAGTCGATGATCTCTCGGGCGAAGGAAAGGCCGCGTTGGTCGCCAGGCGTTAGCTCCTCGACAATGCCCACCGTCTCAGAGTAAGAGAGAGCCACAGGTTCAAATTGCGGGCGAACGCCTCTTGAGGGACGTGGAGCACCAGTACTGGGGCTTTGAACTGCTTTGATGGCGATGGTGCCACAGGGTGGCACCATCGCCCGGCGTAGTGAGGTACTCACCCCCGGATCATGGATCTGGCCCCTCGGTGGCTTCTTCAACGCGCTGGTTCACTTAAAATCAATATCCCTCAAGGGCCCCACCGCATGAACCAGATTCGCGGCCGAACACCGCTGGTTCAGCGTCTGGGATTCGGTTGATCCGTAAAAGGGTGCGTTGTACGCAGAGATTCCTCCATGAGATGCGACGAGCCAATGCTCACTCGTGGTTGGATCCACCTCCATGCCGACGACCGGCTGCGTTCTCAGACGATGAATGCTTGCCGGACGACCGCAGTCGAGGTGAAGGCTAGAACGAGCGGTGGAATCTCCACGTTCGAGTGTCCTCGCCCAGCTTCTCGACGAAGGTCATCAATCTCGTCAGCTCGAGGTCCATACTCAGTTCCATGACTTCGGGGCGGAAGACCAACCCTGCTCGCGGGATGCGCCGGACAACCGCGTTGCCAACGTGCCACCTCGTGGGCGTCGGTTGGGTCGGGGTGTCGCCATAGACGCGGTAGTCACGATTCGTGACGATGTACCGGATCGCCTTCAAGACGCCTGGCAACCAGAGGTCGTGGAAGCCAATGAGACCGCCAATGTCCAGTCGCTTATCAATCAGGATGAAGTCCATAAGCGTCAGGTCGAATAGGTGTGACGAGTCAATGAACGCGAATGAAGTACGCGGTAACGACGGAACGACTTCCTCTGCGAAGGCCTCGTGAAATACCACCCGGTCACGCAAACCGGCGCGAATGAGGCTGGTCAGACCGACGCCTTCGTAATCACGGTTCTCGAAAGGGTCGACCACGTGATGAGTACCGTACCCGTTGTCCTCGAGTGCTTGAGCGATCGCTAGCGCCGAAGTGCCATGTGCGAACCCAAGTTCGATCGTGACCTCGGGCCGACGGGCGCGCACCAAGTCGTAGAGGCGTTGCGCGTCTGTCAACGTGACGTTCGAGTGCAGCGGTGTCTCGACTCCATCACGAGTGACTGCGACGCCACTGTCCAGTACATCCAGGAGCACCGCCGGCAGACCCATGCGCCGCGGGATCTTATATGGTCTTGCGTGAAGTGTGAACCTGCTCAGAAACGTGTCGGCTCATTGGTTCATCTTGCCCTCTTAGGGCTGAGTTGTGGGCAGTTATCCACGCGCCCTGTTGTGCCTGTTGTGCCGCACTGGGGCACCATGGGGACAGTAGTGGCGGTACTGCACCGGCGGCTTCATGTCACGCTTACGCTGCCTTCCGGCGTCCCGGCGTGTCGGTCGTCAGTGTCGCCCCATAGGGCCTGCAGGGCCGGGATGGCCAGCGCCGCCTCGAGGCGCTCCTGACTCATGCGGAGGTCATGGTGCGGGCTTCTTGTGACGGACCGGGCCGGGCCTACGCTGGTCGGCGTGTCCGTCGAGATGGAGCCGGAAGGGGTTCTCCTTCACCTCCTGGGCGACGACGATACGGGATCCGAGTCGGCCTTGTGGCACCTGGCCGACGTCCAGCGGGCGCTGACCTTGTGCGGCCTCGACGTCGGATACGGCAACCCACGCCGGCCGTGGGCGCAGACGCCAGAGGATCGCCGCTGTCAGATGTGCGTTGGCCAGGTCGCCGACAGGCGACCGACTCTGGGATGACCGTCCCTCGCCGCGGCGACGTCTCCCCCAGCTTCATCGCCGAGGTCGGCTGGTGCTGGCGGATGCTCTACGACCGCGACCTGCAGGCCACCCATTACGACAAGCGGCCCGTGTGGACCGGCCGGTGGCGCTCACCGAGGGATGACTGCTGGTGGGTGGTGTGGGTGTGTCCGGACATTTGGACGGGCTGACGGGCCTGCGGGACTTCGGCGGACGCCCTACCTAGGCGAGGTCGGTAACTCCGCCACCTGCAGAACCTAGGTCCACGTGAAAAGCGACAGCGAGGCCGTCATTGCCAGCTTGCCTAGAGGGCGAGCCGAAGGAACAAGGCGGGATGAGAATCGCTGCTCGCTTTGATCCGACTCCAGCCCGGCAGCGAACGAACGGGGGCACTCAGGCTTGTACTTCCAGGTGTCGCTGCCAGCCGGGGATGGCTCTCGCTACGAGCCGCCAATGTCTGACACGCAATCGCAATCTGGCCGGCCAACCGGCCACAGGGGTGGGCGGCTCCCAGCTCGGCATGAATCGAGTTTGGCACGGGCGGGCCGAGCGCTCCCCCGACCGGCGAAGTGGGAACATTTGGCCCCTCCAATCTCAGAGGTCGC
>CAVTPF010000006.1:0-42023 GCA_963736525.1 uncultured Acidimicrobiaceae bacterium | reverse complement strand
CGGGCACCGTTCGCCCGAGGAGGGTCGAGCTCGCCACACGCACCCTGACCGGGCGGTCCCGGGCACGCGTCAGCGGTACTGCGTCTCCGACTTGTCCCGCCGCGCCGGCGGATTGGGCGGATAGTTGCCGATTTCCGTGTAGGAGAACCCGTTCTGCAGGGCCGGCGTTCGTGTCATGTCCAAGGACTCCCAGATGGCTCGGATGGTGCCTTGTATCGCCTTGGGATTGCGCCGGGCGATCGACAGGGCGATCTCTCGCGCCCGGTCGCGCAGCGCCTCCCGGGTCACCACCTCGGTCACGAGGCCCAAACGGAGGGCCGTTTCGGCCGTGATGCGCTCCTCATTGCCCATGAGCGCCCAGCGCAGCACGTCACCGAGTGGCATCCCGCGATGGAGCATGCCGATCGGCTCGAGCGCGCTGACGATCCCGACGTTCGCATGCGGATCGAAGAACACCGCGTCGTCGGAACAGATGATGATGTCGGACTCGTTCAGGAAGTACTGGGCTCCGCCGGCACACAGCCCGTGCACGGCCGTCACCACGGGCTTCCAGACCTTGTGGTACAACTTCGGGCTCAGGCTCACGCCCGGGTCGAAGCTGTTCCACACGTTGTCCTTCCTGAACCACTGGCTCTCGCTCCTGATGTCGACGCCGGTGCAGAACGCACGCTCCCCGTTGGCTTGCAGCACGACGCAGTAGATGTCATCGGTGTCACGGACGGTTTCCCAGGCCCACTGCATGTCCGCGGCCATCGCGCTGTTGAACGAGTTCAGGCTCTCCGGCCGATTCAATGTGATCGTGGCGACGTTGTCGGCGACGTCGAACAGGATGGCTTCGCGTTCCATGGATCCTCCAGGTCCCCGGTGAGAGAAAATGGTACACTCTTTTGCCGGTTTGCGGGCGGGGCGTCGGCCAGCCAGCATCACATACGACCGGGTTACCGCTGCGGGACGCGGACAGGGTCGGATGAGACCGCACACGATTCGAAGAGACCGAGAGGAACACGCCGTGGAGATCCAGGGAAAGAAGGCTGTCGTCGTCGGCGGCGCGTCGGGCATGGCCAAGGCAACCGCCGAGTTGCTGCGTCAGAAAGGGGCCGACATCGCCATCCTCGACCTGCCGACCTCGGCCGGCGCCGAGGTGGCCAAGGAGCTCGGCGGTACGTTCCACGAGGTCGACATCCTTGACGACAACCAGGTCGAGACCGCCCTGGGCGATGCCGTCGCCGCGCTCGGTGGTCTCCATATCGCGGTCAACACGGCCGGGGGCGGCACCGCCAAGCGCACCCTCACCAAGGACGGGCCCCACCCGCTCGACGAGTTCCGCCGCACCATCGAGCTGAACCTGATCGGCACCTTCAACCTGAACCGGTTGCAGGCCTTCCACATGTCCAGCAACGAGCCCGAGGACGGCGAGCGCGGCGTCATCATCGACACCGCCTCCATCGCCGCCTTCGAGGGCCAGATCGGCCAGGTGGCCTACACGGCGGCCAAGGCCGGCATCGCCGGCATGATGCTGACGATGGCCCGCGACCTCGGCAGCCTGGGGATCCGGGTCATGGCCATCGCGCCCAGCCTCTTCAGCACGGGCATCACCAAGGGCATCCCCGACGAGTTCGCCGACGTCCTGACGAAGGACGCCGCCTTCCCCAAGCGCATGGGCCGCCCCGAGGAGTACGCCCGGCTCGCCGTGGCCATCATCGAGACCCCCATGCTCAACGGCTCGTGCATCCGTTTGGACGGCGGTCAGCACTTCGCCCCCAAGTAACGACGCCCGGCCGGTCGGAGAGAGCGGAGGGCGCGGTGCGGTCGATCGACCTCCGGGTCGACGTCACCGAGGCCGCCGGCCTGGGCGAGCCCGCCCACATCGCACTGACCGTGACGGTCCCCGACGAGGTCGCGGCCGACCCGGTGGTGTGCTTCGCCAAACCGGGGGGCGGCTACTCCCGGCGCTACTACACCGAGGACCTGCCTGGCCCCGCCCACGGCGCCCAGGCGAGCTGGCACGCGGCGCGGGGCTGGATCTTCGTGTCGGTCGACAGCCTGGGCGTGGGCGACAGCTCGCAGCACGACTCCGAGCGGCTCACCTACTCACCGGTCGTCGCGGCGAGCCAGGCCGCCGAGTCCGACGTGCGGCAGAAGCTGTCGGCGGGCGCCCTCATGGACGGGGTCCCGCCGATCACGGACCCGGTGACCATCGGCATCGGGCAGTCCATGGGCGGCTCGCTGACGATCGTGCAGCAGGGCCGCCTCCACTGCTACGACGGCATCGGCGTGCTCGGGTACAGCGCCGTGCACACGCACGTGCCGTCGGCTCCCGGCGCGCCACCGCTCGTGATGCCCTGGGTGCCGCGCGACACCATGCCCTCCGACGGGGTCTTCCCCAACGCACCGGCGCTGGCCGAGGTCGACCCGGCCGCGGCGGGTGCCGCCGGCACGGGCGGCATGGCCTGGGGCTTCCACTACGACGACATCGACCCCGCCATCGTGGCGCGTGACCTGACCGGGTTCCCCTTCCGCGACGGCGACCTCCCGCCCTGGGGATCGGCCACCGTCCCCATGACCGTCGCCCTGTGGTGCGTGAGCCCGGGCGCCGTCGCGCCCGAGGCGGCGGCCGTGCGCTGCCCGGTGCTGGTGGCGCTGGGCGAGCGCGACGTGCTGCCCGACCCGCGGGGCGAGGCCAGGGCCTATGAGTCCGCCCGCAGCGTGGACCTCTTCATCTGCCCGAGGATGGCGCACATGCACAACTTCGCCGGCACGCGCGAGCTGATGTGGCGGCGTCTCGAGACGTGGGCGACCTGGGTGCGGGCGCTGCGCGACGCGGCGGCGCCGTCGACGGGAGTCAGCGCATCCGATAGCTGATGGGGATGCTCTTGGGGCCCTGGACGAAATTGGCCCGGATCCAGCTCGGCTCGCCGTCCAGCTCGATGTGCTCCACGCGACCGAGGAGCTCCTTGAAGAGGGCGCGGATCTCCATGCGGGCCAGGTGTGCGCCGAGGCAGAAGTGCCGGCCGAAGCCGAAGGCAAGCTGGCTCGCCGCGTTCTCCCGCCGGACGTCCAGGCGGGACGGATCGGGGAAGACCGCCTCGTCCCGGTTGGCCGACGCATACGACAACAACACGTGCTCGCCGGGCTCGAACGTCACGTCACGAACGGTGAACGACTCCTGGCAGGTGCGCAAGAAGTGCTTCACCGGCGAGACGTAGCGGATGAGCTCGTCGGCGGCCTGGTGGATCAGCGCAGGCTCCGCCTGCAGGAGCGCGAGCTGGTCGGGGTGGTCCAGGAGCGCGAGCAGGCCACCGGCGATCACGCTCGAGGTGGTGTCGTGACCGGCGGTGGCGATGATCACGTAGTGGCCGAGCGTGTCCATGTCGGGCAGCGGCTGGCCGTCGACTTCGGCGTTGGCGATGACCGACGCCAGATCGCCGGTCGGGTGGGACCTTCGGTCGAGGGTCAACGAGGTGAAGTAGTTCATGAAATCGAGGAGCACCTCGAACATGGACTGGTCCTCGCCCAGACGGGCGATGTCGGGATCTTCGGCGCCGAAGAGCTCCTGCGTCAGCTGGAGCATCCGCGGATAGTCGTCCTCGGGCAGCCCCAGGATCGCCAGGATCACGTGCAACGGGAAATGGACGGCGACGTCGGTGGCGAAGTCGCACCGCCCGCCGAGGGCCGCCATCCGGTCGACGGAACGCCGGGCCAGCTCGTCGACCTGTGCCTGCATCCGGTTGACGTGTCCCGGCTTGAACCACTCGTTGACGATGCCGCGGTGGGCCTTGTGCTGGTCCCCGTCCATCTGGATCAGCGTCTTGACGGGCGCGTTCGCCGCGGCGTCCACATGGGACAAGGGTGTGATGGTGGGGAGGGGGGCGTTGGTGAAGACGTCAGGGTGGCGCTCGACCTCCATCACGTCGGCGTGCGTCGTGATGGCCCAGAACTCGGGGAAGCCCTCGACCCTGACCTTCAGGATCGGCGACTCTTGGCGGATGCGGTGCGCGGCGGCGTGCCAGGCGGCCGGGTCGGCGTAGGCCGCGGCATCGACGAAGATGGCGCCGAGGTTCTCGACGGCGGTGGTGGTCATGCCTCCAGCATAGGAGGGCGCGGGTGAAAGTATCTAGAGGTTTGACACGGTGAGGCCCGCCGGGCTCGGGGCCGGATCGAGACCCACCGAGGCGGTCACGGCACGACGACGGGCAGGCGCTCCCAGCCGCGCACGGTGCTCGTGTGGGCCTGGACGGCGTGGTCCCAGTCCACCTCCCAGGTGGGGAACCGCTGCAGGACTTCTTCCAGTGCGATGCGGCCCTCGAGCCGGGCCAGGTGGCTGCCCAGGCAAAAGTGAATGCCGTACCCGAACGCCAGGTGCTGGTCGAACCGGCGGTGGATGTCGAAGCGGTCCGGATCGGGGAAGGTGCGCTCGTCGCGGTTGGCCGAACCGTTCATGAGCAGCAGCACGCTCCCTGCCGGCACGGCCCCGCCGTGGTGCTCCACGTCCTGGGTCACGAACCGCGCCTGGACGGGCGATGGCGCCTCGTAGCGCAGGAGCTCCTCGATGGCCCCGGGAATCAGGCTCGGGTCCCGCTCGAGCTCCCGGCGCTGCTCGGGGTGCTCGGCCAGGAGCTTCCCGGCCCAGCCGATGAGCCGCGTCGTCGTCTCGTTGCCCGCGCCGGCGAGCAGGCCGACGTAGCCGAGGATCTCTTCGCGGGTCAGCGTCCTGGTGGTGCCCGTCGTGTCCACGAACTCGGCGTTGAGCAGCTTGGTCATCAAGTCGTCGGACGGGTGCTGGGCCCGCCATTCGATGTACTCGGCGAAGCCGTCACCGCCGACGGCCCCGAGGCCCTCGCTGGAGGCGGGCGCGCTCCCCTCCTCGAGGCGCAGAGCGTCGTCGAGGCGGTCCCGGATCGCCACCTGGTCCTCCTCGGGGATGCCGAGCAGCATGCCGATGACCCGCATCGGCATCTCGGCGGCCAGGTCGCCGATGAAGTCGAAGTGTCCCGTCCCGACCAGGGGGTCCAGCGTGCGGGCGCAGAAGCGGCGGACCTCGGGTTCGATCGCGAGCATCGCCTTGGGCGTGAACACCCGGCTCAAGAGGCCGCGGTGCTCGTCATGGGCGGGCGGATCCTCGAAGAGGATGGAGCCGGGCGGGATCTCCAAGCCGCTCTTGATCAGCTCGAGGACGGACCCCTTCCCCGAGATGTAGGTCTTCCAGTCGGCCAGGCAGCGCCGGACGTCGTCGAACCGGCTCAGGGCGTAGAAGTCGTACTTCCCGTTGTAGTAGAGCGGCGCCTCGTCCCGCATCCGCTTCAGGATCGGGTACGGATCGGCGTCGATGTCGAAGTCGTACGGGTCGTAGTAGAGGTCGGTACCCGTCGGGGAGGTGGTCATGGGGTTCGTGGCTCCTTGCTCGGTCAGCCCGGCCGCCCGGCGGCGGGGAACGAGATCAGAAACTTCGGCAGTAGACGGTGTCAAGCTTCTGGTTCCTTGGGCGCGTGACGATGAAGACGTGGACGTCGCCGATCGCCCTCACTTCCTGCCCGCCGTGACGGCCGAGGGCCTCGTTCATGAGCCCGAGCTCCGTCCAACGCGCCACTGCCCTCGCCGCGTGGTCAGGGTCCCAGGCCCAGTCGGTGGAGCCGACGCCTGCCCCCTGGGCCGTGCCCTGGACCACCGTCGTCACCCGGATGTCGTCGTCGCGCACCTCCTGTGCGAGCACGCGTCCGAACGCCTCGAGCGCGGCCTTGGTGGCCACGTACATCGACAACATCGGGAAGGGGTGCAGCGTCGACTCGCTCGACGTGTTGACGATGTCGCCCCCACCCGCGGCGCGGAGCAGCGGGATGGCAGCCCGCGAGGTGTACACCGGGCCCATGAAGTTGGTTGCGAGCTGCCGCTCGACGTCGGCGTCGCTCAACAGCTCAACCGCGCAGGGTCGGTAGATCCCGGCGTTGTTGACGAGCACGTCCAGCCTGCCGAAGCGACGCTCGACCTCGCCGAACGCGGCCCGCACGCTGTCCGGATCGCCGACGTCGGTGGCAATCGGGATGGCGGACGCACCGAGCCCCTCGGCGATGTCGGCCAATCGTTCCCTGCCGCGGGCCAGCATGATGACCGTGGCGCCCTCTTCCAGGAATCGCTCGACGATGCCGAGACCCGACCCGCTCGATGCGCCGGTGACGACGGCAACCTTTCCTTCGAGGACCCCCATGACTGACTCCGTTCAGCTCCAGGTGAGCTGCTTGACCTCGGTGAACTCCTCGAGCCCGTGGTGGCCCCATTCTCTCCCCAGTCCGGACTGCTTGTACCCGCCGAACGCGCCCGATTGGCCGATGCCCCCGAACGTCGCTCCCCATCCCGGGCCCTGCCCGTCCCCGGGTCCCGTCGTCGGCAAGGGGCCCGTCCCGACGCCTTGCACCGTCACGTTGCCGGCCCGGATCTGGCGCGCCACGTTGAAGGCACGCGCCGTCGAGGCCGAGACCACGCCTCCCCCGAGTCCGTAGACGGAGTCGTTGGCCAGCCGGACGGCGTCGGCGTCGTCGCCCGAGTAGGGCACGACTGTGAGGACCGGGCCGAAGATCTCCTCTTGGGCGATACGGAGTCCGTTGTCGCTGATGAACACGGTGGGCTCGAAGTAGAAGCCCTTGTCGAACCCGTCCGGGCGCCTCCCCCCGCAGAGCAGCTCGGCGCCCTCGTCGAGGCCCGACCGCACGTACCCCTCGACCCGGGACCGCTGCTGCTCGCGGATGAGCGGCCCGAGCACCGTGCGGTCGTCCCGCGGGTCACCGATGGTGATGCGGGGCCGGATCGCGTCCACACCCTCCTTGTAGGCGTCCAGGAGGCGCTCGGGCAACAGGAGCCTGGTGTTCAGCACGCACCCCTGACCGCAGTGCATGAGCACCATGCCGAACCCGATGCTGCGGGCGTAGCCCTCGCCCACGTCGTCGAGGACCACCTGGGCACTCTTCCCGCCGAGTTCGAGTTGGAGCTTCTTCACCGTGCCCGACGCCGACGCCATGATCCGCCGACCGGTCGCCGTCGACCCGGTGAAGGTGACCATGTCGACCATGGGGTGCGAGGTCAGCTCGTCACCCACCTCGGCGTGGCCAGTGACCACGTTGAGCACTCCCGGCGGGATGCCGGCCTCCGCCGCCACCTCGGCGATCAACATGGCGTCGAGCGGCGTCCACGGGTGCGGCTTCAGCACGACCGTGCAGCCGACGGCCAGCGCCGGCGCGACCTTCACCACGTTGAGCATGAACGGGAAGTTGAAGGGGGTGATGGCGGCCACGACGCCGATGGGCTCCCGGAGGAGCGCGCTGCCGCCGACGCCGGTGGCCCCACCGGTGGGCACGCCGTTCTCGGCCCACTCGAAGCTGTGCTCCACGAAGGCGGCGTTCGAGCGGAACATCCCAACCGAGCCGGCTCCCTGGACGGCATCGGTGAGGAACCCCGTCGATCCCGTCTCGGCCACCACGAGCTCGCGCAGCTCCGCCGCCCGGGATTCGAAGATCTCGGCCATGCGGACGAGCGCAGCCGCCCGCTCGGCCGGCTTCATCCACGGCCAGGGTCCCTCGTCGAAGGCGCGACGGGCCGCCTCGATCGCACGCACCGCCGTCCGCGGCGACCCCTCCGGGACCGTACCGATCACCGCCTCGGTCGCGGGATCGATCACCTCGATCGACCCGACCGCCTCCTTCGAGGTCCACTCGCCGTCGACGAAGAGGTCATAGTTCCAGGTCATCATCTGCTCCATCCCTTGCGTACGGATCCATTCATACAACGTGTGCCTCAGCCGAGGGCGCCCGAACCCCGGAGCGCGCCGATGGCGTCCCAGTCGCGGCCCAGCTCCAGCAGGATCTCCTCCGTGTGTTGGCCGAGTTCGGCGCGGGCCCCCGCGGCGCGGCGGCTTCCCCGCCGAACTGCATCGGTGGCGCCGGAAGACGGAAGGCCGCTCCGTCATTCGACTGCACGTCGGGCAGATATCCGTTGGCCTCGACCTGCACATGTTCGTGGACCTCGGCCGGGCTCAGCACCGGCGCCCAGACCCCGGAGAACGACGCCAGCTGCGTCTTCCAGTAGTCGAGGGTCTGCGATCGGAACGTTGCCTCGAGCTCGGCCACACAGGCCGCTGCGTTCTGTGCCCGGGACGCCATGTCGCCGAAGCGCTCGTCGGCCGCCAGGTCCGGTCGGCCGATCACCGCGCACAGCTCGGACCAGTAGCGATCCGCCTGCAGGCACACCAAGTAGAGCCAGCGGTCGTCCGCCGTCGGGTACGAATTGGTGATGGGGTTCGGCGTGGTCGTCCGGTTCGGAGCCGGGATGGACCCCACGTAGGGTGCGGCCATCAGATCGGGGCTCAGGGCCCACATGCCGACACTGAGCAACGAGACGTCGATCTCCGTCGGGACCCCGGTCCGCTCCCGCTGGAACAATGCGGTGCCGATCGCGCCGGCAATGGTGTTGGCCCCCTGGAGATCGAAGAAGGCGGCCGGTTGGAACATCGGCTCCTCACCGGCACGGCGGGTCATCTTGAAGGCCATGGAGGCCGAAGCCCAGCCCGCCGCGAGGTCGAATCCACCCGTGCCGGCCATGGGGCCGCGCGCGCCCCATCCGTGCCCGCACGCATAGATGATCTGCTCGTTCGCGCTCCGCAGGTCGACCAGCTCGATCCCGAGTTTGCTCCTCACCGCCGGCAGGTAGCTGGTCAGGAAGACGTCGCTCGTGCCGGCGATCTCGAGGAGGAGATCGCGTCCTGCCCGCGTCGACAGATCGATCGTGATGCTGCGCTTGCCGCGATTGGGGATCTCGATGAAAGGGTTGGGGGCGGGCCCACCGGCCAGCGCCAGCATGTTCATTAGTCCCCGTTGGGGGTCTCCGGCCGGGGGCTCGACCTTGATGACGTCCGCCCCCAGGTCGGCCATGGCCGCGCCGGCGGCCGGCACGAAGGTCCACGATGCCACCTCGAGCACCCGCACCCCGGCGAACGGAAGGCTCATCGCCGACCTCCCCACGCGGCCGGCGCCCCGGGGTGGACGTCGGTCCACTTGATCCGGTGGCGGCGCTCCGCACAGTCTGGGGCATGGACCTCGCCGCCGACCTGTCCTCGCTCCTCACGCTCGAGCGGGTCGACCGAGACCTCTTCCGTGGCCGCAACGCCAACTACGGCCCACGCCGCACCCTCTTCGGGGGGCAGGTGGCGGCGCAGTGCCTCCTCGCGGCCGCGGCCACGGTCGAGCCCGGTCGCCTCCCGCACTCCCTGCACGGGTACTTCCTCCGGGCCGGGCGCAGCGACCTGCCGGTCATCCTCGAGGTCGACCGCGACCGGGACGGGCAATCGTTCTCGGCGCGCCACGTGGTCGCCGTGCAGGACGGCGAGGTCATCTTCTCGATGGTCACGTCCTTCCACGCCGAGACCGAGGGCCGGCGGTTCGACGACGCGCCCCGGCGATCGGTGCCCGAGCCGGAGGGTGCCGCTGCCGGAGGGTGGAACCCGCTGCTCGACGTGCGCCCGGTCACGCCGACCGACTTCTTGAAGGGTGTGTTCACCGACTGCCTGTGGGTCCGTTCCGCCGCCTCGCTCGGCGAGGATCCGCTGCTGCACCGGGCCGGCCTGACCTACGTGTCCGACCTCGGCACGGGCTTCGGGCAGCAGGACCGGGCGCTCATCGGCCGCGGCGGCCCGTCCATCGACCATTCCGTGTGGTTCCAGGAGGACATCCGGGCCGACGACTGGGTGCTGGTGGACCTGCGGCCGGTCAAGGCCCGCAGCGCGCGGGGGACGTACCACGGCTCGTTGCGCGATCGTCACGGTGTGCTCGGGGCAACCATCTACCAGGAGCAGCTCCTGCTCCCGGGGTCGGCAGCGGACATGGTCGACGTGGCGCTGGGGGCCGAGGACGAACAGCGGATGGTGCACGGCAGCGACCCCGAGCAGGCGGCGCGACGGCGCGAGGCGAAGGGGCAGCACCCGGCCGGCCACTGACGGGTCAGGCGGCCCAGCCGGCGATCGTCTCAATGTCCTTCATCCTGTTCGGCCCGATCGGCTGCACGTTCAGCACGGTGACCCCGGTGTCGCGGTAGGCCGCCACCCGGTCCTTGAGGTAGCCCGCGTCACCCACCAGGGACATGCCCGCGACCAGCTCAGCCGGCACGAGTGCAGCCGCGCGCGCGCGGTCGCCCCCGAGATAAGCGTCCTGTATCTGCTCGGCCTCCTTCTCATAGCCGTAACGCGCGAGCACGTCGTTGTAGAAGTTCTTGCCCTTGGCGCCCATACCTCCGTAGTACAAGGCGAGCATGGGGCGGTCCCGCTCGCGCAGGTGCTCCACGTCGTCACCGATGGCGAGCGACCCGCCCGCCACGATCTCGAGCGGACCGAGGTCCGCCGGCCGCGCCGCCAGGCCAGCCCTGAGCGAGGATCCCCACAGCTCGTGGGCCCGCTCGGGCCAGTAGTGCAGCGGGAGCCATCCCTCCGCCAGCTCGGCGGTCATCTCGACGTTCTTCGGCCCCAGCGACGCGACATAAATGGGGATCCGCTCGCGCACGGGGTGGTCCATGATCTTGAGCGCCTTGCCCAAACCCGTGCCCTGCCCCTCGGGCAGCGGCACGTGGTAGCTGGCCCCGTCGTGGACGAGCCGCTCGCGCCGCCACACCGAGCGACAGATGTCGATGATCTCGCGGGTGCGCCCGAGCGGCGCGTCGTACGGGACGCCGTGGAAGCCCTCGATCACCTGGGGCCCCGAGGCGCCGAGGCCCAGTATGCAGCGGCCCCTCGACAACCTGTCGATGCCCACCGCGGTCATCGCAAGGAGCGTCGGCGTGCGCGAGTAGAGCGGGAGGATGCTCGATCCGATCTGGGCCTTCTTGGTGACCGCGGCCAAGAAGCCCATGGTGGAGACGGCGTCGGCGCTGTAGGCCTCGCCGGTCCAGAGGTAGTCGACGCCGGCGTCCTCGAGCCGACGCGCCTGAGCCGCGAAGGTGTCGGGGTCGTCCCGCATGCCCACGGTCGTGCCCACCTTCACGCTCGGCTCCTCTCGGGACGATTCCGGCATTGGCCACGTTTCGCCTCGGGATGGCAGGGTGGCCTGGCCCCGTCCCACAATAGAGGATACTTTTTAGGCATGTCGATCGCGATCACCGAAGACCACCGCGCCCTGGGCCAGACGGCCTCGGACTTCCTGGCCAAGCACGATTCCCGAGGGGCCGCGCGTTCGCTGCTCGAAGCCGACACCGAGTCGCTGCCCGCATTCTGGGACGACCTGGCCGCCCTCGGCTGGCTCGGCCTGCACCTGCCCGAGGCGCGGGGCGGTTCGGGCTTCGGCCTGCCCGAGCTCGTCGTCGTGGTCGAAGAACTCGGCCGCGCCGTCACGCCCGGACCCTTCGTCCCCACGGTGATCGCCAGTGCGGTCATCGACGCGATCGGGTCCGACGAGCTGGCGACGCGCCTCCTGCCCGGCCTGGCCGCCGGCTCGTCCTGTGGTGGCATCGCGCTCGACTCCGATATCACGATGCGCGACGGCAGGGCCGCCGGGAAGGCGCCGGCCGTGCTGGGCGGCGGCCTCGCCCACGTCCTGGTCCTCCCCTCGGGCGACGACGCCATCGTGGTCGACACGTCGGCCGGGGGCGTCACGGTCGCGGTGCCGGCCAACCTCGACCCCACCCGGCGCAGCGCCCGCGTCACCCTCGACGACGCGCCGGCCGAGGTGATCCCCGGCGGGCGCCAGGTCCTGGTCGACCTGGCCCGCCTCGTCTGCGCGGCCGAGGCGGCCGGCGTCGCGACCGAGTGCACCCAGCAGGCCGCCGCCTACGCCAAGGTGCGGGTGCAGTTCGGCCGGCCCATCGCCACCTTCCAGGCGGTCAAGCACCACTGCGCCAACATGCTCGTCGCGTCCGAGCTGGCCACGGCGACCGTGTGGGACGCCGCCCGGGCGGCCGAGGAGGGTGGGAAGCAGCTCTCGTTGGCCGCCGCCATGGCCGCCACGCTCGCGCCGGCCGCGGCCGACGAGTGCGCGCAGCTCAACATCCAGGTGCACGGCGGCATCGGGTTCACCTGGGAACACGATGCCCACCTGTATCTGCGCCGGGCCACCGCGCTCGAGGCGATCATCGACGCCGAGGCGGCCGCCCGTGACGTCACCGACCTCTTCCGGCAGGGCGTGCGCCGCACGCGCACCATCGACCTGCCGCCCGAGGCCGAGCCGATGCGCGACGAGGTGCGCGCGTTCGCCGAGCGGGTCAAGGGCCTCGACGCCGCGGCCCAGCGCGACGCGATGATCGAGACCGGCTACGTGATGCCGCACTGGCCCACGCCGTGGGGGCGTGACGCCGGCGCGGTGGAACAGCTCCTCATAGAGCAGGAGTTCGGGGCCGCCGGGGTGGCCCGGCCCCAGTACGCCATCACGGGATGGGTCATCCTGACCCTCATTCAGCACGCCACCGAGGACCAGGTGGCGCGCTGGGTCCTGTCCGCGCTGCGCCAGGAGGTCATCTGGTGCCAGCTCTTCAGCGAGCCGGATGCGGGCAGCGACGCCGCCGGGGTCAAGACCAGGGCCACCCGGGTCGAAGGCGGCTGGCTGATCAACGGGCAGAAGGTGTGGACGAGCGGGGCCCATCTCGCCAGCTTCGGCCTGGCCACCATCCGCACCGACCCCGACGCGCCCAAGCACGGGGGCATCACCACCATGGTGATCGACATGCACGCCGAAGGCGTCGAGGTGCGGCCGCTCCGCATGGTCACGGGTCACTCCGAGTTCAACGAGGTCTTCTTCAACGACGTCTTCGTCCCCGACGACGACGTCGTGGGCCCGGTCAACGGCGGCTGGACGGTCGCCCGGGCCACCCTCGGCAACGAGAGCGTCTCCATCGGGGGCGGCCAGGGGGGAGGGTCCATGCCGGCCGACATGGTCCTCGCCCCCTTCGACGCCCACCCCGACCGCCTGCCCGGCGGTGCGGGCCGGGTGGGTCGCCACATCGCGCGGACCGAGGCGATGGCCGTGCTCAACATGCGCAGCGCGCATCGCGCGGTGGTGGGCGGTGGTCCCGGGCCCGAGGGCAACGTGACCAAGCTGGTGCTGTCCGAGATCGGACACGAGGCGGCGGCCGTCTTCGCCGCGCTGGGCGGCCCCGAGACGGCCTACAGCGATGGTGCCGCGGCCCTGACCGCCATGATGGTCCTCATGCATCGAGGCATGTCCATCGCCGGCGGCACGTCGGAGATCAAGCGCAACCAGATCGGCGAGCGCATCCTCGGCCTGCCCCGCGACCCGCTCATCAACTGAGCGTCGATCAACTGAGCGTCGACGTCCCGCCGAAGGTCGTCTCGGGCGCCCGCCAGTCCGTCGACACGAAGCGGTGCGCGATCAACCACCGCTCGCCCACCGGCACGAGCCGGTCGCGGTAACGGCCCATGTGATCGAGGCCGATCTCGGTGAAGACGGTGAAGTAGCTCGCCACGATCGCTTCGGACTGCGACACGGACTCGAACCTGACATTGGTCACGTTGTGCCGGACGATACGCCGCGTTCCTCACCGTCCCTCCCGCTGCGAGCGGCCGCCTGGCGAGCCTGCGTGGCGGCGCTCGCGCCGCCGAAACGCTCGACGATGGCGGCACGGCCCCGCAACGGCTCCTGGCCGCGGATCTCGAGGACGCCCTCCTCGCAGAACGCCCCGGCGAACTCGTCGAGGAGGTAGCGGTCACCACCGTGGGTGTACTGGGCCAGCGTGTCGCGGCACGCCTCGCGGGCGGCCAGTTCCCACAGTTCCATGACGGCGTCGGCCCTCCGGTTCCTTGCTCGGCCTACCGGATGGTGGGTGGCTCCGGCCGACGATGCAAGAAGATCTCCTGGCCGTCCCTCAGGGACTCCGCGCTCATGGAGAGGTTCAAGAAGATGTTGCCCAGATCGGTCACCTGACCGGGGGGCAGATCCCGCGTGGCCCAGAGAGTGCGGAGGGAGGCCTGCACCGCGGCCGGTGGTTGGGAGGCAATCTTGCGTGCCACGCCACGTGCGACGTCCACGAGGTCGGCGGCCGGAACGACCTGGGTGACCATGCCCATCATCTCGGCCCGCTGAGCCGAGATCCGCTCGTGGGTGCCCATCAGGGTCATGCGCATGACCTCGCCGAACGGCATGCGCGAGGCCATCAAGGTCGGCTCGAAGACCGCCGGCATCCCGTAGGTCACGTGGGGGTCGAAGAAGGTCGCGTTCTCGGACGCGATGATGAAATCCGACTCGCCCAGGAGGTAGAAGGCGCCCCCACCGGCCATCCCGTTGACCGCGGCGATGATCGGCTTCCACAACTCTTGACTGCGCGGCCCGATGTCACGACCGGGGTCCTCGTAGGTGTAGGCACTGAACGTGTAGTCGGACTCGGTGACGGGCACCTCGCTCCGGTCGATCCCTGTACAGAAGGCCCGCTCGCCGGCCCCGGTCAGGACGACGGCCCGCACTGCGTCGTTGGTCCTCAACGATCGCCACACGTACCGGAGCTCTTGTTGCATCACCGCGTTGAACGCATTGTGCACGTCGGGTCGATTGAGCGTCACCACGGCAACGCCGTCCGACTCCTCGTACTCGAGCGTGTCAAGTTGCACGTGGCCCTCCTCTGCGACCGGGAGACGCAGACTAATCCACGGGGGTTACCCTCTTGCCGTCGTCGCGACCGACGCAGATGCCGTCCCCGGTCGGCCCGCGACCCTGCCGGTCCGGGCGACGCGCGCCCTACCACCACCCGCCGCTTCCGCACCCGTAGAGTGCCCACCATGGCTGACACCCAAGCCGGCCGGGCTACCGGTGTCTGGCACTTGCTGGTGGGCCCGCCGCGGAAAGCGACACGCGGAGGGACGGGGAAAGACAGGATCACCCCGGTCCAGGGCCTTTCCGCCCTCTCGCTCGACGCGCTCACCTCGGTGGCCTACGGTCCCGAGGCGATCATCCTCGTGCTGGCGGTCGCGGGTGCCGGCGCGCTCCACCTCGTCCTCCCCATCACGATCGCCATCGTCGGGCTCCTGGCCATCCTGGTCTTCTCGTACCGGCAGGTCATCGACGCCTACCCGATGGGCGGCGGCGCCTACGCCGTGTCGCGGGCCAACTTCGGCGCGCACACGAGTCTCGTGGCGGCGGCGTCGCTGGTCGTCGACTACACGCTGACCGTCGCCGTCTCCATCGCGGCGGGCGTCGCCTCGCTGCAATCGGCCTTCCCGGCCCTGGACGGGGCCACCGTTCCGCTGTGCCTCGGGATCCTCGTCTTCATCATGCTGCTCAACCTGCGCGGCCTGGGCGAGACGGCGCGGGCCTTCCTCCTGCCCACCATGCTCTTCATCGTCGGCCTGCTGGCCATCATCGCGGTCGGCATCATCCACCCCCTCGGGCTCCACGAGTCACAACTGGGCACGTCACAGCTGCCGACGACGGGGCTGAAGGCGGTCACCGTCCTGCTGATCCTCAAGGCCTTCTCCGCCGGCTGCAGTGCCCTCACCGGCGTCGAGGCGATCGCCAACGGCGTGCCGCTCTTCCGCGAGCCGCGCACCATCCGGGCCAAGCGGACCGAGATGCTGCTCGGGCTCATCCTCGGAGCCATGCTGCTCGGCCTGGCCATCCTGGCCAAGCGCTGGCACATCGGCCCCCGCACCGGGCAGACCGTGCTCAGCCAGATCATGGCGATGTCGGTTGGACGGGGCTGGGCCTACTACATCGTCTCCATCACCATCACCGTCGTGCTGGCACTGGCGGCCAACACATCCTTCGGCGGGCTGCCCGTCCTGGCCAGCCTGGTGGCCCGCGACAACTACCTTCCCCACCTCTTCACCATCCGGGGCGACCGCCAGACGTTCGCCAACGGAATTGTGGTGCTCGCCGTCATGGCGGGGGCGCTGCTGATCGCCGTTCGCGGCAACACCAACACCCTCATCCCACTGTTCGCCATCGGGGTGTTCATCGGGTTCACACTCTCCCAGGCCGGATTGGTCGTGCACTGGCACCGGGACAGACCCCCGGGCTGGCAGCGCCGCGCCGCCATCAACGGATTCGGCGCCTGCATCACGGCGGTGGCGACCATCGTTTTCCTGATCTCCAAGTTCACCGAGGGCGCGTGGGTCGTCGTCATCGCCATCCCGGCGTTCATCTTCTTGTTCCTTCGCATCCACGCGTACTACCAGCGGGCAGCCGAGGAGCTCGGCTTCGACGAAACTCCCGGGAGGCCCGAGCCCAAGTACACCATCGTCATCGTGCCCGTGAACCGGATCTCGCGGCTCACCGAGCACGCATTGAGTGAGGCCGAGTCGCTCGGCCAGGAGGTCATCGCCGTGACCGTCGTCCTCGACGGGACCGACGAAGGCACCGAGTACACCGAGCACCTGTTCGACCAATGGAGCAGGTGGAACTGCGGCATTCCGCTGCGGATGCTGCACACCGACTACGCCTCCGTCGTCCAGCCGATCGTCGAGTTCATCGACAAGTTGCGAGCCGAGCATCCCGACGACCAGCTCGTCGTGCTCATCCCCATCGTCCGGCCGGAGAAGCTCCGCTACCGCATCCTCCACAACCAGATCGACCTCGTCCTCTCCTCTGCGCTGCGCGGCCGGGACGACGTCGTGGTGGCTCGGGTGACGGTGCCGTTGGAGAAGCCCGAAGACGAGCCGGACCCGTCGAGGACGCTCGAATAGTCATCCGCCCGGGCGTCGGCCGCTCAGCGTCCCTTCCACACCGGGTCACGCTTCTCGATGAAGGCGGTCGCACCTTCCTTGGCGTCCTCGCTGCCGAACACCTTCGGCTGCCACTCCGCCGCCAGCGCGCGCGCCTTCTCCAGATCGGTCGACGCCGTGCGCACGAGCTCCTTGGTGGCTTGCAGCGCGAGCGGCCCGTTGCGGGCGATGCGCTCGGCCAACGCGATGGCGGCGTCGAGCACCTCGTCCGGCGCCACCACCTGATTGATCAGCCCGAGCGACAACGCGCGCCCGGCATCGATGGGATCTCCGGTCAGCGTCAGCTCCAGGGCCACCGCCAGGGGGATGCGCGTGCTGACGAACACGCCGCCACCCGCCGCGAACAGGCCACGCTTGACCTCGGGGAGACCGAACGACGCCGCCTCGGAGGCGACCACCACGTCGCACCCCAGCAAGAGCTCGAAACCGCCCGCGACCGCCGTGGCATTGGCCGCCCCGACGACCGGCACCCCGATCTCACCTTGCGTGAAGCGCGCGAAACCCTTCATGCCCTCGGGGTCTCCGCCGAGCGCCCCGCCCTCGGCGAAGGCGCGCAGGTCCATGCCGGCACAGAAGGCCTTCTCACCCGTCCCCGTCAGCACCACGGCCCGGACCTCGGGTGCTTCCTCCGCCTCCACCATGCCGAGGCCGATCGCGGTCAGCAGCTCGGGACTCAGGGCGTTGCGGGCCTCGGGCCGGTTCAGCCGCAGCACGGCCACCGCCCCCCGCCGCTCCTTCACCAGGACGGGTTCGGCTTCTGCCTCCGTCTCGCTCATCAGGCCACGACCTTCCTCTCTCTCAGGTCCGCGATCGCCGCGGCCGAGTACCCCAGCTCCCCCAGGATGGCATCGGTGTGCTGCCCGGCCAGCGAGCCGGGCTCGGCCACGGTGGTGCTGCGGGACATCGCAATATAGGGCCGCAGCCGCAGGTGCTGCCCGAACGTCGGGTGCTCCACCTCGACCAGCATGTTGGCCGCGCCGGCGAACTCGGCGGACTGGAGCACCGTCTCGGGCGGGTCGCGGTGCGCCACCACGCACCCGACGTCGGCCGCCAACAGCGTGTCCTCCCAGTGCTGGGCCGGCTTGGACGCGAACACCCCTGCGAGCACACCGGCCAGTGAGGTGTCGTTGGACGCCCGAGCCGCTTCGTCGGCGAAGCGCGCGTCGGCCGCCAGGTCGATGTCGCCGGCGAGGGCACCACACAGCGCGGACCACTCCTCCGGACGGGGAGCAGCCAGGTAGACCCACTCGTCGGCCGCCCGGTAGAGGCGATAGAGCGCCGAGTACCCGAGGAGCTCGGGGTCCGCCGCCTGCGTCGGTGGGCGCTCCTCGTACTCGACCATGTCGTCGGCCAGCGCGTGCGCCGTCGACGTGAGCATGGTGGTGAGCATCTGCTGCGCCGTGCCCGTCCGGTCCCGGATCAGCAGGCCGAGCGTCATGGCGCTCGCCGCGGTGAGCGCCGAGATCCCGTCGGCCTGCGCGTACTCGGTCGTACCCGCACCCGCCAGCCGTACGGCGTCGGCCCGGATCTCCCTCGGCGACAGACCCGGTCGCTCCTCAATCGCGGTACCGATGTTGCGCATCACGAGACCGCTGCCGGCACCGATGGTCGGCGCGTAGGCGGGGCGGTCGCCGCAGGGTCCGTCGATCCCGTAGCCCGGCGCATTCAGGTAGACGAGGTTCGGGTTGATCCGGCGCAGCGTGTCGGCATCGACGCCCTGGCGTTCGGCCACCCCGGCCCGGAAGGACTGCAGCACGATGTCGGATCGCCGGGCGAGCTCGTGCACGATGGCGCGGCCCTCGTCGCTGGACAGGTCGACGCAGATCGACTCCTTTCCCTGCATGCACTTCGCCGCGCCGACCTCGGGGAAGGGCAGCAGCGTCCGCATGGGCTCGCCGTCGATCGGCTCGACCTTGAGGACCCGGGCTCCCAGCTCGCGCAGCACCGTCCCCGCGAACGGCGCCGCGAAGAAGGTGCCGATCTCGAGCAGGGTGACGTCGCCCAACGCCCGGCCGTCCGGCGCCGAGCCCGCCCCGGCCACGACGTGCGCGGGGCCGAGCGAGACCCACGGTTCCGCCCGCACCGCGGCGCCGTCCGCGTCGAGCACCGGTGCACCCCGCCCCACGACGGCCGGGGTCTCCCACATCTTGACGATCGGACCCGGCTGGCGCACCAGCCCGCGCTCGGTGTCGTCGACGCCGACCACGGCACCGAGATGCTGCATCTGCGGGTGGTCCAACAACTCGCTGCCCCGCCGCATGGTCTCGGCCCACACGTTGTGGTCGTGTTCGAAGACGTCGTTCCACTCGGCCAGCGTCTTGGACTGCACCGCCTGGTGGAGCTTGTCCCAGTACTCACCGGTCTTCGGATTGTCGGCCGCCCAGACGGCGTCCTTCCATTCCTCGTCCTGGAGCATCCAGTCGAGACCGAAGACCTTGAGCATCTCCATGTAGAGGTGCAGCTGCACCTGGGAGAATTGCATCCAGCGCCCGTCCTTGCTCAGGGCGATCAGGAGCATGAATGTCATCGGCGACAGC
The DNA here is from genome assembly GCA_963736525.1 of uncultured Acidimicrobiaceae bacterium. Taxonomy (GTDB): domain Bacteria; phylum Actinomycetota; class Acidimicrobiia; order Acidimicrobiales; family RAAP-2; genus Bog-473. The sequence continues at coordinate 22,796 of CAVTPF010000006.1, read as the reverse complement.
GGCAGCCCGTGCTTCCCGAAGGGCGAGGACGGCGTGAAGGCGTCGGGGAACTTGGACGTGATCACCTTCAGGTACCAGTTCCAGGTGCCCAGCGACGCCAGCCCGTTGACGAGCGTGGCTTCGACGCGCTGTCCCTCGCCGCTGCGCTCGCGGTCGTGCAGGGCGGCGCAGACCCCGGCCAGCAGCTGCTGGCTGGCCCCGTAGCTGCAGTACGGCACCGAGACATGCGCCGGGCCCTCCCGCGCCACCATGGATTGGGACGCCCACAGCGCGCCCACCCGGGCCATCACGAGCGCCTCGTATGCCTTTGCGCCGGCGTAGGGCCCCACCCGACCGAAGCCGCTGACCGACCCGTACACGAGGCGGGGGTTCTCCTTCGCCAAGTCCTCGTACCCGAGATCGAGCCGCTCCATGACGCCGGGCCGAAACGTCTCGACCAGGACGTCGGCCCCGAGGGCCATCGCGCGCGCCAGAGCAGCGTCCCGGGCGTCGTGGAGATTCAGCACCATCGACCTCTTGCCCCGCGCGATCAGAGGAAAGGACGGTAGGGTGCGCAGCGGGCTCCCGCCCGGCGGCTCGACCTGCACCACGTCCGCCCCGAAGTCCGCCAGTGTCTGGGTGGCCTGGGCCCCGGCCGGGCCGTTCGACAGGTCGAGCACCCGCAGGCCCACGAGGGGCCCAGCGGTCTCGATTCTTGTCGGATCGTGCTCCATCAACGCGTCCCCCGCAGATTCCCTCGGGCACCGCCAGGGAAGCGAGGGTGGCCCCTCCCCCCCTGATGATCGGTCGTGGCTTTGAGTATACTCATTTCCACCCAACGCAAGGCGAGGAGGAGTGCGTGGCAGAGCCCTCAGCGGCGACCGTCGACGACCAGGAGCCGGTGATCCTGACCGAGGTCACGGACCGGATCGGCACCATCACGCTGAACCGCCCGGCGCGGCGCAACGCGCTGAACGGCGACCTCATCGTGGCCCTCGAAGATGCCGTGCGCCAGATGGCCGACGACGCCGACGCCAAGGTGATCGTCCTGACGGGAGCCGCGGCGGAAGGCCGCCACGGCGGCTTCTGCTCGGGCGGCGACGTCAAGTCCACCATCGGCCGCGGCGAACCGGGCAGCGAGAAGGCCGTCCCGGCGGACGCGCTCGTGGGTGATCTTTCCCGCCACGACCAGCACGCGGCCATGCTGCTGCACCTGATGCCGAAGCCGACCATCGCCATGGTGGGCGGGCCGGCGGTCGGCGCCGGGTGCAGCCTGGCGGCAGCCTGCGACCTCCGCTTCGCGTCCGAAGACGCCCTATTCGCGACCAACTTCTCGCCCAACGGGCTGTCGGGCGACTACGGCGGCTCGTTCTTCTGGACACGCATCGGCGGGACGGCGCTGGCACGGCGTCTCTATCTCCTCAACGAACAGATCCCGGCCCCACGGGCATTGGAGCTGGGCATGGTGCACGCCGTGCTCCCCCCGCCCGAGCTGCGCGCCTACACCTACGAGATCGCCGGCCAATTGGTGCGCACGCCGGCCACGCTGCTGGCGACCGTGAAGGAGAACCTCAACGCGGCCGAGGACGAGGCGGAGCGGCGGCGCTGGCTCTTCGCTCACGAGGCCGAGAACCAACTGAAGTCGGCCCAGAGAGCTCTGGCGCGGCGGCAGAAGCGAACCTGACGGCCGCTGCGCGGCGGGTCAGGTGAGCGGCCGCGCCGCTTTCCTTGGTGTGCGAGGTGCTTGGCGTGGGGTTACTTGGCGTGGGGTTACTTGGCGTGCGAGCCGCTGTGGGCCTGCACCTGCAGTGCAGCGTTCGAGTGCAGGGCTCCACTGGCCGCTGCCAGCGGCCCGCTCCACACGGCGACCGTGGCGGCGACGGAACACAGGATCCCTGCGGCGATCGTCCGGCCCTTGTGCCTGCGCATGAGCCCACTCTCTCCCCCAAACATTGGGAGCGTACGAGCGAACGGTAAGAAATACCGAAGAATTCGAGGCAGCTCCCAGGGTCGAGTCGGCCTCGTCGAGTCGGCCTAGGGGGCGCTCTGGGTCCCCACCTTGAGGTCCCGGTAGGGCACGCCCTTGTCGACGCTCGGCTCGCGGGGCAACCCGAGGGCCCGCTCGCCCAGCACGGTGAGCTGGATCTCGTCGGTCCCGCCCCCGAGGCGGTTGCCCGGGCTGGCCAGGTTCACCGTTTGCAGGTCGCCCCCCAGCGGTGAGGCCTTCCTCGTCAGCATCCCGTGCGCACCCACGATGCGGTAGGACAGATCCCGGGACTGCTGGCAGATGCGGGCCGTCGTCAGCTTGGCGAGGGAGCCGTCGGCCCCGGTGAGCCTCCCGCCCGCCGCGCCGCTGCGGCGCATCGTCCAGCCGTTGACCCGGACCTGGGTGATGTAGCGGGCCAGCTCCTGGCGGATAACGGGGTCGTCCGAGGCGCCGTAGCCGCGGGCCAGGTCGACCATCAGCTTGGCCGGGACCGCCCCGGCCCGGATCGGGCTTCGGCGCGCCTGGGCGGCGTCGCGGGCCCGGTCGAGCACCTCGCTGACCTTGGCGTCGAGGTCGCCCGCCGAGCCCGATCGGGCCGCGACCAGGCCCGGCCGACCGCCGCCCGCCACCATGTTCCGCTCGTGGTACATGGTCGTCTGCGCGACCTTCCAGCCCCCGTTGACCTCGCCGATGACGCGGTCACCCGGCACCCGGGCCTCGGTGAGGAACACCTCGCAGAAGTTGGAGGCGCCGTTCATCTGCTTGAGGGGCCGCGCCTCCACCCCAGGTTGCCGCATGTCGATGACGAAGTAGGTGATGCCGGCGTGCTTGGGGACGTCGACGTCCGACCGGGCCAGCAGCATGCCGAAGTCGGCCGTGTCCGCCGCCGAGTTCCATACCTTCTGGCCCGTGATCACCCACTCGTCGCCGTCGCGCTCGGCCCGCGTGCCGATGCTGGCCAGGTCGGACCCGGACCCCGGCTCGCTGAAGAGCTGGCACCAGGCTGCCTCACCCGTTGCGATGGGGCGCACCAGGGCGGCCTGCTGCGCCGCGGTGGCGTGCTCGAGCAGGGTCGGCGCGGCCAGCGTGGCCGCCAGGGCGCCCATCGGAGGCCCGATCACCTGGTTGCGCGCCAGGACCTCGGCGATGGTCGCGGCGGCGCGCCGCGACGCCCCCGACCCGCCCAGCCCGGAAGGCCAACTCGGATACGCGTAGCCGGCGTCGGCCAGGCGCAGCCACCACTGGCGGACCGTGAGTGTGGTGTCCCAGTTGGCGTCGACCCAGGCCTGGACCTCGGCCGCCAGGTCTCCGCCCTGGCTCACCCCCGCATCACCCGTCGCCTTTGGGCTTGCGCTCCGCCACGATCTCGTGATGCCGCTCGAGCATCTGCACCGCCTGCGCCGCCAGGTCGGCGGGCGGCTCGGGCAGGCGCACCGGACCGTGCTCGCGGCTCGGCAGCGCGACGGTGGCCTTGCCCGGGCAGGTGACGGTGTCACGCTGGTTCGTGCCGCGCATCTCGATGTCGACCACGCAGCGCCCGTCCTCCTGGCGCTTGTCGACGACCTCGCCGGTCAGGATGTGCGTGTCACCGATGTAGTTGAACTTGCGAATCTCGCTCGACTGCGAGACCAGCCAGCCGTCGTCGCCCATGTAATCCGTCATGTAGTGGCTGAGCCAGCAGTCGCGCATCACCCCGTAGTCGTAGGCCATCGGGTTGCCGATGGCCTGCGCCCAGGCGCTGTCCCAGTGCACGCGCTGGGCGACGTCCGGCACCCCGTACTCGTTCTTCACGTAGAAAGGGGCGATGCGCTGGCGGTTCTTGTAAGCGATCCGGTTGGTGCAGGGCTCGTAGGGGACGAAGCCGTAGCCGCCGGCGTGGAAGACGATCATGTCGGTCGTGGTCAGCGGCCCCTTGGCCATGGGGTTGAGCACGTCGCCGACGTGCACGTCCTCCCAGTGACGGGGGTCCGCCCCCCGGGCCTCCTCGGCTGCGTAGACGGCGTCGATCCTCTCGATGTCCTCGTCGCTGTAGGTGGCGGGCTCGATGGCGGCGTACTTGCCCTTCTCGCGGGCCGTCTTGCGCTCCGTGTGGATGGCCAGCGTGCGCGAGATGGCGACGATCTCGGCCCGCTGGTTCATCTTCACGCTGGCGTAGGTGATGAGGACCGAGCGCTCGGCGAACTCGGACTTCTTCTCCACCACCGACTCGGTCCCCCCGAAGCTGTAGAGCCCGTCGCCCTCGGCGAGCGGACGGAACCACTGCCACGTGCTGCCGGACACGAAGACATGGATGCCGCGGAACGACGGTCGCTTGATCCGCTCCTGGGGCGGGTCGCCGTACAGCGGGCGGTTGAGAGCGATGGGGATCATCGGCGGCGCGATCTGACCACCCCAGCGCGTCTGCGTGCCGTAGTCCGCGGAGGCGAACAGCGGGTTGTCGTCGCCGTAGCCGCGGGCGAAGTTGCGCATGGCGTCGGGCGTCGCCGTGGTGAGGAACTCGCGGGACCCCGACGGGGACCACCGCCCGACCAGGGCCTTGGCCCGATCGATGTCATCCTCCTTGAACTGGAAGTCGGTGGCCCTCTCGAACTCTTCCGAAGTGGTGGTCGCCATGGCTCCCCTGTCGCTGTCGCTCACTGCCGCCTAAAGAGTATACTAAAAGGGCCCCTGGGGTGGCCAACCGCCCGGATCCGCCCGACGACGTTCCGGCGGGCCTCAGCCCTCCGGGGGCGGCGGGACGCTCGGGAACAGCTCGGCAAAGGCGCCGATGCGAATGCGCCGGCTGACGACGGGGTCGACCCCGTCGAAGAGCTCGTGCAGCGTCTTTTGCGTATGGCCGAACGTGCCCTCGAAGTGCGGGTAGTCGCTGCCCCACATGACGTTCTGCCACCCCATGGCCGCGTTGGCGGCCACGGCGGAGATGTCGTGCTGGAACGACGCGTACACCTGCTCGTAGAGGTACCGGCTCGGCAGCTTCGAGAGTGTCGGCCGCACCGCGGCACCGTGCTGGCGGTAGCCCTCGTCCATGCGGTCGGCGATGAAGGGGCCCCAGGTGGCGCCGCCCTCTGACACCAGGACCTTGAGCTCGGGGTGGCGGTCCAGGGCGCCGCAGGCGATGAGCTGGGTGACGGCCCGCTGGCCGCCGTAGGTGGTCTCGACGTAGTTGAGCACCGCGCCGCCGCGCCCCCGGTAGTACACCCCGGTGCGCTGCGTCGGGTCGTGCGGTTCGGTCCCGATGTGGAACCCGATCACCATGCCCGTCTCGGCGAAGGCGGCCCAGAGCGGGTCCCACTCCTCGTCGTTCCACTCGGGCCGGCCGGCGGGCGGCCGGACGGGCAGGAACCCGCACAGGAAGCCGCCCTCGTGGGCCCGCGTGACCTCGGCCACCGCGTCGTCGACGTCGAGCAGCGGGATGGACGCGACGCAGACGAAGCGGGGCGAGTGCTGCTGGAAGTCGAGGGCCCAGTCGTTGAGGGCGCGGCAGCCCTCCTTGACCACCCGCGGGGTGCGGACGTTGAAGGTCCAGATCCCGAGCGACGGGTACATGACCTCGCCCCAGACTCCCTCGGTGTCGAGGTCCTTGATGCGGGCCACTGGGTCGTTGCCGCCGATGACCCGGTTGATGAAGTCCTCCTCCTTGGAATCCGTCGGGCGTGCGTTGATGCCGAGGCCCTTCGGCTTGTCTCCCTTGGGGAGGTCGCGCCGGAACTCTTGGCCGTCGATGTAGATCGTCTCGAAGTCGCCGCTCGGATCCTTCACGCTCCGGGGCAGGCGCTCCCTGACGTCCTCGGGCAACGATGTGAAGAGGTCGGGCGGCTCCATCAGGTGCGAGTCACCCGAATTCGCCCACAACATGTTCCCCGAGAGATCGGCCATTGGTGTCCTCCACGTGGCAGCGCGTGAGGGTGCGTGCGCCCTCACTCAATATGCAAATAGTGTTCTCATATACGGACCCTGTCAAGCCCGGCGCGGGTTGCGGGCGACGTCCGCTCAGCTCATGAGTGCGCCGAGCGCCTGGAGGTGACGGCGCATGCGGTGGCGGGCGAGCTCTCGATCGCCCGTCTCGACGGCGGCGGCGATGCCCTCGTGTGTCCGGAGCACCTCGGCCGTGATCTGGTTGCGGGCCCTCGGTGCCAGGCGCTCGATCTGGTGGAGGCGGCTCAGGCGGATCAGCACGAGCGCGACCAGCTCCAGCACCCGGTTGTGCGCCGTGGCCGCCACCGCCGCGTGCAGATCGTGGACGGCCTCGACGCGCTCGGCGTCGGTGGCGTTGGCCTCCCTGGCGAGGGCATCGCCCAGTATCGCGATTCCCTCCTCGTCGATGCGCTGGGCTGCCAGGTCCGTGATCGCCACCTCGACCCCGGTGCGCAGCTCGGCCAGCTCTGACAGCTGCAGGCCGCGGCGGGCCAGGTAGATGGCGGCCGTCTCCGTCACCGCGTGGGCACTCGGGGCCATGACGAAGAGGCCGCCGCCCGGCCCGCGGCGCATGCAGGCGATGTGGTGGTGCTCCAGCAAGCGGACGGCCTCTCGCAGCAGAGCCCGGCTCACGCCCTCGCGCTCGATCAGCTCGGGCTCGGTCCCCACGAGGTCCCCCGGCTGGAGGTCCTCGGCCACGATGGTCTGGGTGATGTGGCGGGCGACCGCCTCGGCACCCTTTCTGTCCGCCGACTCGGCCAGCACCACCGAGTCGGGGAGCAGTTGTCGAGTGGAGCGGCGGCGGCGGACGAAATCGGCCTCTGCCTCCAGGTGCTTGCGCATGCGATTGCGGGCGAGCCCTGCGTCGCCGGCCATGATCGCCTCGGCGATCTTGGCGTGCGCGTGCTCCGACTGCTCTCCGACGGTTCGGCTGATCTTCTCCCAGCCCGGCGAATAGAGCAGGGCTACCCGGTTGAAGACGTCGGCGAACAGCTCGAGCCCCGCATTGCGACTGATGGCCGCCACCAGGGCGTGCAGCTCGCGGGGGTCGCTGCCCGGCCCGATCGGTGCGCCGTCGGCGAAACGCCGCAGCGCGGTGAGGTCGCTCTCGTCGGTCCGCTCGGCCGCCAGCTCGCAGGCGAGCTCCTCCAGGATGATGCGGGCCTCGAAGATCTCATCCAGCGTGGCGTCGACCCGGTGCAGGTAGAGCACCACGGCGTCACCGACCGCACCGACCGTCGGCTCGCTGATCACCAGCCCTCCACCCGGGCCGCGGCGGGTGCGGGCGACCTGTAGGTGCTCCACGAGACGCACCGCCTCCCGGAAGACGGCCCGGCTGACGTGGTAGCGCTCGAGCAGGTCGGTCTCGGAGCCGAGCACCTCGCCGACCGGCCAGCCCAAGGCCATGACGTCCTCGACGATGCGGTCAGCCAGCTTGGCCGCCCGCTTGGCGTTCGAGTCGGCGCCGGGCCGCGGCACGTCGCGAGCGGCCGTAGTCGTCGTCATCGGCCAAGCCTATCTGGGGGGCAGGCGGCTTCACCCGCTTTTGACCTGCGGCTTCGTCAATAGAGTGGTCCGAAAGGTGCGGCATCCCTTCGGCCCCACGTAACATGAAAACATGATTTGCGAAAAGGGGGACCGGCGATGGCGACGCTGAGCCCCCCTCCGTCGGACCCCGCCCCGGGGCCCCCCGAGCGCCGGCCGGGCTCGGTCCGCCGCACCTCGAGCGTCCTCATGTTCTGGCCCGACGGTCTGGGCACCGACCTCCATCTGAGGGGACGCGCCCGCGACCTGCTCACGCCACCGGACGGGGAGCCCATGGTCCTTGACCGTGCGGACCTCTACGCGGTGACGGGTCGCGAGCGCAACATCAAGTGCATCGAGGCTGTGCCCGGCGCGGAGGGGCTGCAACGCCTCGTCGGCAAGCACGCCGGCGGCGGCCTGCGCACAGCCATCGCGGAGGAGATGCCCGACGAAGTGGCCGGCGGTTCGCCACTGCACCTGCTGCTCGACGACCTGGCTGGATCCACACTCATCTCGGGCTTCGTCTACGTCCGCTGGATGGACCGGAACCCCGAACTGCGCGAACGGTTCACCAAGGCCCCGCCCGGTCGCATGCGTGACATTTGCGCGGGCTTCCGAACCGGCTCGAGCGCCCTGGCCAGTGATGGCTCGATCGTCCATAACCAGAACACCGCGCACCCGGCCCCGCTGGGCGATCCGGCCGACCCCCTGGGCTGGCACGAGTTGGACGACCCTCCCGTGCCCGCGATGCGGCGCGCCCGCCGCATCGACGTGTGGGACGAGGGGGGCGACATCGGCGTCGACGCCATGTTCCGCGACAGCGCCTGGGACCCCGATGGCCAGGAGGTCGTCGTGCACGAGTACCAGATGCTCGGCCGGGCGGACCGCGCGTCGGGTGTGCTGCTCTCGGTCACCGCCCTACCGCGCGTACTGCCCTACGCCGAGTGCCCCGGGGCGGCGCCCAACGCAGCGTGGATGGCAGGCACCGAGCTGCGGGCCATGCGCTCCGAGGTGCTCCGGCGCCTGCGGGCCACCGACTGCTGCACCCATCTCAACGACGGGCTGCGCTCGCTGGCCGAGGTGCCCATGCTCGCCGCCGCGCTGCTCGACTAGCTCGATCGCAACCGGATCTTCACGGAAGGATGCCAATGCGGGACACACTGAAGGACAAGACCGCCGTTGTCGGCATCGGGGCAACGCCCTACTACCGGCGGGGCGAGTCGTTGCCGCAGACCGAGCTCGAGCTCGCGTGCAAGGCGATCCTCGGCGCCCTCGAGGATGCCGGGCTCACGGTCGGGGACCTCGACGGGTTCACCATCTACTCGAGCTCGTGCGATCCGGCCCAGGTGGCCTCCGTCCTGGGTGTCCCCGAAGTACGGTTCGCCGCCTCACTGACGTCGGGCGGCGGGGGCTCGGCCGGCTCCCTGGGACTGGCCGCCGCGGCCATCGCGTCGGGCCAGGCCGAGGTGTGCGTGACGCTGATGACGCTGCAGCAGGCGAAGCGCCGGCTGGGCGGGACGGCGGTGGGCGGCGGCGGCCCCGGGCTGGGCGGTGGGGGCAGCCCGTACGGGGGCGGCGGCGTGCCCAACTACGCCGCCTTCATCAGCGGAGCCGGGCTCATGGCGCCCGGGCACAGCTTCGCCCTCCTGACTCGGCGCCACATGGAGCTCTACGGGACCACGCGCGAGCACCTGGCCGAGGTGTGCATCTCGCAGCGCGAGAACGCAATCCGGCGCCCGAGCGCCCTGCAACGGGACCCCCTGACGCTCGATCAGTACTTCGACGCGCGCATGATCAGCGACCCGCTCTGCCTCTACGACTACACCATGGAGACCGATGGCGCGGTAGCGGCCGTCGTCACCTCCGCCGAGCGCGCCCAGGACCTTCGCCACAAGCCGGTGTACATCGGCGGGTCGGCGCACGGCGGCGCCGGGCGCTGGGGCTCGGCCATCTTCACCTACTTCCAGATGCCCGACGAGTACTTCGCGTCGGCCGGCAACCGGCCCGTCGCCCAGCGGATGTACACCATGGCCGGCCTGGGCCCCCAGGACGTCGACGTCGCCCTCTTCTACGACCACTTCTCCCCCATGGTGATCATGCAGCTCGAGGACTACGGCTTCTGCCCCGTCGGTGAGGGTGGACCCTTCGTGGCCGACGGCAACATCCGCTGGAAGGGTGGTTCCATCCCCGTCAACACCCACGGCGGGCACCTCTCCGAGGCCTACATCATCGGCATGACCCACATCCGCGAGGCGGTCGAACAGCTACGCGGCGTGGCGGTGAACCAGGTGGACGGCGCCGAGGTGGCCGTGGTCACCGGTGGGCCGTCGGGGCTCCCCGTGAGCGGCACCCTGCTGCACAACTGACCGGACCGAGAACGAACGAACAAGCGAGGATCCATGACCGATCTCATCCGGGGCACCTTCCCCTCCATGCTGCAGGACCCCTACGCCGACGACCTGACCCAGCCCTTCTGGGACGCGGCGGCAGAGGGGCGCCTCAGCGCGCCGCAGTGCACGGTGTGCGGCACCTTCGTCCTGCCCCCGCAGCCCTTCTGCTTCGCGTGCCAGAGCCAGGCCTTCGCGTGGGTCGACCTGCCCGGCACCGGGACCATCTACACCTTCACCGTGGTGCGCCACCCGCTCGCCCCGCACCTGGCCGAGGTGGTCCCGTATGTGTCGGGGGTGCTCGAGCTCGACGGGACCCAGGGCGCGGGCGCACGGCTCCTGCTCAACATCACCGATGCCGACCCCGAGACCGTGAGGATCGGCGACCGGGTGCAGATCTGGTTCGACCAGGTCTCCGACACCCTGGCGCTGCCCCGGGCGAGGATGGCCTGAGGCCACGGTGCGCGAGCCCAAGCCGGCGCCGGCGGGCCGGGCCGGGCGCCCCAGGCGCTTCGAGGCCGAGGACGAGTTGCGTATCCTGCTGGACGCCGCGCTGGCGGTCATGGAGAGCAACGGCTACGTCGACGTCGCGGTGGCCGACATCCTGCGGGAAGCGGACCTCTCGACGCGGTCCTTCTACCGGCACTTCGAGTCCAAGGACCAGCTGCTGTGCGCACTGTTCCGCCGCGAGGCCGAGGCGGCCGCGGCACGCCTCAACGCCAAGGTCGATGCTGCCTCCGACCCCCGTGCCGCGCTCGACGCGTGGATCGAGGAGATCCTGAGCTTCGGCCACCACCGCACCAAGGCGGCCCGGGTGTCGGTGCTCGGCTCGCCCGGCGCCATGAAGGCCGAGGGCTACGCGGACGAGATGCGCCACGCATCGAAGCTGCTGCTCGCGCCGCTCGAGGCGGTGCTGGCAGACGGGGCGGCGGACGGTTCGTTCCCGTTGGCCGATCCGGCAGCCGATGCGCCGCTGATCCAGTCGGTCGTCTGGACCGCCGCCGGCCTCGACCCGACCCGGGACAAGGCCTCGTCGCGGGCGGAGGCCGCGCGCCAGGTGCGGTCCTTCTGCGCCCGCGCGCTCGGGGCCGAACGGGGGCGCTGAACGGCGGCTCGGGCGGGGCCGTTCAGCTCGAGGTGGAGGCGGCTCTCCCGGTGAGCGACCACAAGGCCGGCTCGCCGTCCTCGACCTGGACCACACCCTCGAATTCGAGGGCCCGCAGGTGCGAGACCGTTTCGCCGACGGCGGCGCGACGCATGAAGCCCGCGATGTCGTCCCATGACCGCGACCACTTCATGTGCGACGCGATGTGCCAGGCGGTCTGGGGCCCCTCACGCAGCATGGCGATGATCTCGGCGAAGCGGTCCCGGTGGTGCTGGCGCAGCTCCTCGAGCCGGGCCCGCAGGTCGTCGAAGCGGTACTCGTGCGCCGGCAGCACCTCGCTGACCTTGTAGGGTTCGAGCTTGTCGAGCGACGCCAGGTAGTCGCCCAGCGGATTCGCCCCGGCCTGGGGGTGGAACGGAATGTTCGGTGTGATACGCGGCAGCACGTGGTCCCCCGAGAGCATCAGCTCTTGGCTGGACTCGTAAAAGCAGAGGTGCCCCGGCGAGTGGCCGGGCGTCCAGATAGCGGTCAGGTCCCAGCCGGGAACCTCCGGGCGCGCCCCGTCCTCGAGCAGCACGTCGGGCAGAACCGGGTCGACCAAGGGCAGGACCGGCATGGCCGCGTTGCGCAGGGGCTCCAGTTCCTCGGGCGGTGCGCCCATCCGGCGCAGGGCGCTGGCCACCCTGTTCAGCAAGTCCTCGGGCTCGTCGTAGCGGTCGTGGATCAGATCGGCGTCGGCGGGGTGCAGGGAGATCCAGGCGCCGGAGGCCTCGCGAATCCGGCCGGCCAACCCGTAGTGGTCCGGGTGGATGTGGGTGACCAGCACGCCCTGGACGTCGGCGACGGCGCACCCGACCTCTTCCATGCCGCTCTGCAACGCGCCGAAGGCGTCGTCGGTGTTCCACCCGGCGTCAATGAGGTAGGGCCCGCGGTCGGTCTCGAACACATAGACCAGGACGTAGCGCAGCGAGTTATTCGGCAGCGGCACCGGGATGCTCCACAGCCCGGGTCTGACCTTCTCGACGCCGGGAATCGGGTCGTTCGCCGCCGCCGCGCCCCGGGCGCGCTGCGCGTGGAGCGGGTGGACGTTGTGGGTGTGACGCGACGTTGACGTCACGCGTGGCCCCGCGGCTCACGTGGGAGGCCTAGTCCACGCTCGGCAATCAGGTTGCGCATGATCTCGTTCGATCCTCCTGCGATGGTGTACGCCCGAGCGTAAAGGAAGGCGTCCTGCCAGCGCCCATCCTCGTCGCTCAGCTCGTCGCCCTCGGTGGCCATGGAACGGGCACCCTGGAGGGCCAGCGCCGCCTCTGTGACCTCGAGGTTGAACTCGCTGAACCAGATTTTGGACAGGGGCGCGTCGGCGGGTGTGATCTGCCCCCGGGCCGCCTTGGTGGCCATGCGTTGCCCCAGGTGGCGCCCGATGCGGGCCCGGGCCGCCAGGTCGCCCAGCTGCTGTCGGGTGCCCCCGTCTTCGATGGCCGGCCGGCCACCTCGGCTGCAGCGGCGGGCCAGCCGCACCAGGTCGTGCACGGGGTCCGCGCCACCGCCACCTCCGCCCACGTTGGCGCGCTCTTCGACCAGGCTGGCACCGGCGACCTTCCAGCCCTCGCCCGGGGCGCCGATGATGTTGGCGGCGGGCACGCGGACCTGGTCGAAGAACACCTCGTTGAAGTCCGTCGTCCCCGTCATCTCGCGCAGCGGGCGGACGTCGACGCCAGGGCTGTGCATGTCGAGGATGAAGGCAGTGATGCCGCCCGCGCCCTCGACGGGCTCGGTACGGGCCAGCAGGTAGCCGAAGTCCGACCACTGCGCCCATGTGCTCCACACCTTCTGGCCGGCGACGACGTAGTCGTCGCCGTCCCTGGAGGCCCTGGTCTGGAGCCCCGTCAGGTCGCTCCCGGCGTCGGGTTCGCTGAACAGCTGTGTCCAGATGTGGTCGCCCCGCGCCATGGGCGGGAGGTAGGTGGCGCGCTGCTCCTCGGTGCCGAAGTGCAGGAGCGCTCCGGCCACCAGCGGGTTGCCCAGGACGTGCGGGATCCCCGCCGCGGCGAACTCCTGCTGCATGATGCGCTGCTCGTAGGGATCCCCCCGCTCCGTCGAGAAGCGATCCGCCACGAACCCGGCGTCGTGGATGGCCCGCACATAGGTGCGCAGCTGCTCCACGTCCTCCGCGCCGTCGGGGACGCGCATGCCGCTGCGCTGTCTCCACTCGAGCACCGGCTTGTGCTCGGCGATGCACGCGCGCAACCTCCGGCGGTACTCGTCGTAACGGTCGGGGATGGCCGGGACGATCACGTCCATGTCGTCAGGCTCCCGTGCCCGCGCCGACGGCCGTCTCGGTCAGACGGACCAGGCGCTCCCGGTGCCAGGCGCCATCGCCGTAGAGCACCTGATTCACCTTGGCCCGGCGCACGAAGAGATGGACGTCGTGCTCCCAGGTGAAGCCGATGCCGCCGTGCAGCTGCAGGGACTCGCCGCAGAGGTGGGCGAAGGTGTCGCCGACGAAGGCGCCGGCCGTCGCCACGGCCTCGGCGGCGTCGTCCAGCCCGTCGCCGACGGCCAGAGCGGCGTAGTACGCCGCCGCGCGCATCGCCTCGAGCTTGACGAGCATGGTGGCCAGGCGGTGCTTGATCGCCTGGAAGCTCCCGATGGTCCGGCCGAACTGCACGCGGGTCTTGGCATAGTCCACGGTGGCCTCGAAGAGCCGATCGGCCGCACCGACGGACTCGGCGGACTGCAGCACGGTGGCCACCGACAGGCAACGCTCGACGACGTCCCAGCCGCCGGACAGTTCGCTGCCGCCCGGCACCGTCACCGCGTCGAAGCGGACCTCGGCGAAGCGCCGGGTGAGGTCGAGCCCGGAGAGCACGCGCTCGGAGAGCCCGTCCGCCGGCCGTGGCACCAAGAAGTTGCGCACCTCGCCGTCGGGGCCGGTCGTCACCACGAGCAGCAGCGCTGCGTTGTGGGCGCCCTCGACGTAGCGGGCCGCTCCGTGGAGACGCCACCCGTCGCCCTCCCGGCTGGCCCGTACCGCGACGGCGCCGGGCTCGGGCGTGCCGTCACCGCTCAGGCACCAGGCCGCGGTCGCCGCACCCCGGGCGAGGCGGGGCAGGTGTTCCCTGCGGTGGTCCTCGGTGCCGAAGCGGACGATCGCGTCGGACACCAGGTTGCCGGGCACGAAGGGACCGGGGTTGAGGGTGCGGCCCAGCTCTTCGGCCAGGACGACGAGGTCGACCAGGGGCTGGTCGGTGACGCTGCCCCCCTCGTACTGAGCCGGGATCAACATGGTGGTCCACCCCAACGCCGCGCCCCGGTGCCAGAGGTCCGCGTCGAAGACATCGGGCTCCTCGAGGATCCGGCGCACCGCGGCGAGCGGCTGGTGTTCGCCCAGGAAGCGACGTGTCGTCGACCGCAGCAGCTCCTGGTCCTCGCCAAACCCGAAGTCCATTGCTAGCGGTCCCCTCCCGTGCCCGACACCCTCCCCATCACACGTTGCGCTCGGCCGCCGCCCAGTACTCGTCGCGCAGGTGACGCTTGTAGAGCTTGCCACCGTCGGTACGCGGCAGCTGCTCGCGGAAGTCGATGCTCCGCGGGCATTTGAAGTGCGCCATCCGCTCGCGGCAGTAGGCCATCAGCTCTTCGGCGAGGGCCTCGCTCCCGGGCACCCCGTCGACCGGCTCGACGACGGCTTTGACCCGCTCGCCCCATTCGGGGTCGGGGACACCGATGACGGCGACGTCGCCGACCGACGGGTGGGCCGACAGCACACCCTCGACCTCAGCCGGGTAGATGTTGACACCGCCGCTGATGATCATGTCCTTGGCTCGGTCATGGATGAACAGATAGCCGTCCTCGTCCATGTACCCGATGTCGCCCAAGGTGAAGGCCTTGCCTCTGCTGACCGAGGCCGTGAGCTTCGGATCGTCTCTGTACGCGAACGCGGGTCCGTGCTGGGGCTCGAGGTACACGTGGCCGACCTCGCCGCGCGGCAGCTCGTTGCCGTCCTCGTCGAGGATCTTGACCGACATGCCCGCCACGGAGCGGCCCACGGTGCCGGGCTTCTCCATCCAGCGGTAGGGCTTTGCGATGGTGGCTGCACCCTCCATGCCGCCGTAGGTCTCCCAGATCACCGGGCCCCACCATGCCATCATCTGCTTCTTCACCTCGAGCGGGCAGGGGGCGGCCGAGTGCACCACGACCTGCAGGCTCGAGACGTCGTACTTCTTCTTCACGTCGTCGGGGAGGCGGAGCAGGCGCACGAACTGGGTGGGCACCATGTAGGCGGTCGTGACCCCGTACCGCTCTATGGCGGCCAGGGTCTTCTCGGGGTCGAACTTGCCCAGGATGGCCAGGGCCTGCCCGACGTTGAGGGCGCCGAGGTAGAAGCCCTGACAGCCGCCGTGGTGCATGCCGGCCGACACCAGGTGGACGCCCGTGAACGGCTGGAACTGGAAGGCGTGGCCGAAGCTCTTCGAGGCGTCGGCGGCCACCGAGGGGTCGATGTCGCGCACGGCCGCGCGGATGACGGCCTTGGGCTGCCCGGTCGTTCCCGATGAATAGACGATAGGGAGGCCCAGGACGCGGTCGGCGGGCTCCGTCGTGGGCTGGCGGTCGGTGAGTGCCTCGTAGCTCGTGAAGTCCGGGATGTCGCCGCCCACCGAGATGCGGAGCGAGATCGACCCCGTGCCCGACATCTGGGCCGCGCTGTCCGCGAAATCGCGGTGCACGACCAGCGCCGAGGCCCCGGAATGGTCCACGATGCGCTGGATCTCGGCGCCGGACAGAGCCGGGTTCACGGCGATGGACTGGAACCCGCCCTCGTTCGCCGCGAGCTGCCAGTACAACATGTCGACGCCGTTGGGCAGGGCATACGCGACGATGTCGCCTGCGGCGAGACCGCGGGCCCGCAGTGAGTGCACGATCTGGTGGGCGCGTCCGGCCAGCTCGGCGAAGGTCAAGGTGACCCCCGACGGGCAGGCCACCACGGCGGGCTGCGCGGGGTGTTCTTCCGCGATCCACCAGAATCCGAGGCGCTGGTCCCAGGGGTGCTTCATGACAAATAGAGTGTACCAATAATGGAAAAGGTCCACCGAGACGGGCGTGACATAGCGCCTCCCGAGGCGGCGTCACCGACCCGCATGGACTGCTGGGTCTTCGACGTGGACGGCTGTCTGGTCGATTCGCTGAGCGGCACGTCGCTGCGCCCGGGGGCACGCGCCCTCCTGGAGCATCTCGCTCGTGGCGGGCGGCGGATCGTCCTATGGAGCGCCGGCGGCGCCGGATACGCCCGGGCCCGGGCCGAGCAGTTCGGCGTGGACGGCCTCGTCAGCGGCTACTTCTCCAAGGACGAGCGTGACGGCGAGGGCTATTTCAGGACCGGACATCTCCCGCTGCGGGGGTGCCGGGCCGTCTTCGTCGACGACCGCCCCGAGGACCTGGGCCACGACCTCGACGTGCTGGCGGTGTCGCCGTACCTGAGCGACGACCCACACGACCGAGGGCTCGAGCCGGTCGCCCGGAGCGCCGGCATGCGCTGACGCCGACGCGGCGCCGAAACAGGACACTATTTTTTTTCCCGCACGTGTGCCCTGAGGGTGGCACATGTACCCCGATCGAGGAGCCTCAGTCCACCACCTCGTCGACCAGGCCCCACCCCAGGGCGGTGGCGGCATCGATGGTGGAGCCCGAGAACGCGAGCCACGCCGTGCGCAGGCGGCCGATCCGCCGCGGCAGGCTGACCGTGCCCCCGGCGCCGGGCACCAGGCCGAGCCCGATCTCGGGCAGGGCGATCGTCGTGTCGCGCGCCGCCACCACGGTGTCGGTGAAGGCCGCGAGCTCGATGCCCGATCCGACGGATGCGCCGTGCAGGTAGGACACCGTCGCCTTGTTGAGCCGGGCCAGGGCGCGCCCGACGCTGCGCTCCAGGCGGATGAGGTGGGCCGTCGCCGGATCGGCGCGGGAGCCGAACTCGTCGAGGTCACCACCCGCGCAGAAAGCCCGGCCCTCCCCCCGGAGCTCCACCAGCGTGATGCCCGGGTCGGCGGACGCCAGCGTCAGGGCCTCGACGAGCTCGTCGCGCATCTGCGCATCGAGCGCGTTCAGGCGCTGCGGCCGGGTGAGGGTGATGCTCAGGGTGGCGCCGTGCCGGTCCGTCCGCACTCGCGGGCCGGCGTCCCTGTCCCTCTCGCTGCGGGCGGGGTGCGCGGCGCGCCAGGCAGCGAACTCGGGGCCCGACTGGAGCACCGAATAGGCGGCGGACTCGGCAACCAGACCGTCCCCGACGGACAGGCGCGCCTGCCCGCGCAACAAGAGGGCCAGCGTGGCGCTGGTGATCGGATGCTCGGTCAGGTTCGCCGCGATGCGCTCCAGGGCAGGATCGTCCGCGGCCACGGCCACGTCGCAGAGCTCGAGCCACCCGTCGGCGACCGTCCCGCGCGTCACGCCGACGACCACGAACGGCAGGCTGGCCAGGCGCTCCTCGGCCACCCCCGCCGGGTCCGGCCGGCCTTCCTCCAGGGGGACCATCACGGCGCCGGTGCGCTCGGGGTCGACGTCGCTGCCCAACTCGGCGAGGAGCGCCTCGGCGCTCAGGAGTTCGAGGATGTCCAGACGTTACCCTGCGGCATGCACGACCCCCGGGTGGACCGCTGGGCGGCCAGCGGCGCCATGGCGTTGACCGGGACGCCCGAGGAGCCGCTCGGACCACCCGGGCCCCTGGTGGACGGCCTCGAACGGCTGGCGCGCCCGTTCGACGGCTTGGACACGGTGGCTCTGCTCGGTGAGCGGGCCGCCCTCATGGGGCTGTGGCGCCGCGGCAGCACCAGCTGCGGCGGCAGCTGCCACCTGTTCGCGACCGCGGAGGGCTGGATGGCGGTGTCGCTGCCGCGGGCCGAGGACATGGAAATGCTGCCGGCGTGGCTCGAGCTCGACGACATGCCGTCGACCGCGCCCGCCGCCTGGTCTGCCGTCGCCGAGCGCCTGGCCGGACGGGACCCCGACGAGCTGGTGCAACGCGCCGTGCTGCTCGGCCTGCCGGTGGCGCGGGTGGGGGAAGCGGCGGGCGGCGCGGCCGTGGTCCGCACCGCGCTGGGCGACGCACCGCCGCGACGCGCCGCGGGCCTCACGGTGGTGGACCTCTCCGCGCTGTGGGCGGGCCCGCTGTGCGGCGATCTGCTGGCGGGCGCGGGCGCGCGCGTCGTGAAGGTCGAGTCGACGGCCCGGCCCGACGGCGCGCGGCGCGGCCCCCGCGCCTTCTTCGACCTCTTGAACGGGCGCAAGGAGTCCGTGGCGCTCGACCTGCGCCGCGCCGACGGGGTGCGGGTCCTCCAGCGCCTGGTGCGGCGTGCCGACGTGGTGATCGAGGCGAGCAGGCCCCGGGCCCTCGCCGAGCTCGGCATCCATGCGGCCGGGTCCGTGCGCGACGGCGGGCCCCAGGTGTGGGTCTCCATCACCGGCCACGGGCGGGCGGGCGACGCCGGACAACGGGTCGGGTTCGGCGACGACGCCGCCGCCGCCGGTGGCCTGGTGGTCTGGGCAGGCCCAGCCCCGATGTTCTGCGCCGACGCGGTGGCGGACCCGCTCAGCGGGCTGACGGCGGCGAGCGCGTGCCTCGAGAGCCTGGCCGAGGGAGGGCGCTGGCTGCTCGACGTGTCGATGGCGGGCGTGTGCGCCGGCCTGGCCGGACCGACCCTGCCGCTGCCGCCGGGGCTGGTCCCCGCCGCGCCGCGGGCACGGGAACCGGAGCGGGCGGCCCCTGCCCTCGGGGCCGACACGGCCCAGGTCGTACGCGCCCTCGAGCACGAACGCTTCTAGGCCGGCGGGCATTCGTTTCGTATGGTGGTCGGATGGACGATCTTCCCACCACCGCGCTCCTCTTCGTCGAGTGCCAGCGCGGTGTCGTGGGCGATCACTCGGTGCTGCCCGCCCTCGCCGAGGCGGCCCGGCCCGTCCTTGCCACCATGGGCCGACTCGCCTCGGGCGCGCGCCGGGCGGGCGTCCGCGTCGTCCATCTGACCTATCGACCCCTGGTCGGCGGGCGATCGCTCAGTGCCCGCTCCCCGTTGATCAGGGCGACGTCGGCGACGTGGGCGTGGGACGAGACCCACCCGGCCGTCGAGGTGGTGCCCGAAATCGGCGTCGGCCCCGAGGACCTGGTGCTGCCCCGGCACCAGGGCATGTCGCCGGTGCACCGCACCGAGACGCTGACGATCCTGCGCAACATGGGCGTCGACGACATCGTCGTGGCCGGGGTGTCGACCAACGTGGCCATCCCGCTCGTTGCGGTGGGAGCCGCCGACGAAGGCTTCGGCGTCACCGTCGCCACCGACGCCTGCATCGGCACGCCGCCGGAGCACCACGCCTCCATGCTGCGGCACACGATCGCCTTCGTCGCGCGGCTGGCGACGACCGACGAGCTCCTCAGCGAATGGTCGGCGGCGTGACGGCTCAGGCGAGCGGCCAGGCGATGGCCTTCGTCTCGAGGTACTGCTCCAACCCCTCGATCCCGCACTGACGGCCGATGCCGCTGTCCTTGTAGCCGCCGTAGGGCGAGTCCGCCCCGTACCACATACCGCCGTTGACGCTGATGGACCCGGTCCGGATACGGCGCGCCACGGCGGTCCCCCGCTCCTCCGATGCCGAGAACACCCCGCCGGACAGCCCGTACCTCGACTCGTTGGCGATGCGCACGGCATCATCGTCGTCGTCATAGGGGATGACGCAGAGAACGGGACCGAAGATCTCCTCCTGCGCGATGGTCATGGAGTTGTCCACGTCGACGAAGAGGGTGGGCTCCACGTACCAGCCCTTGGGCAGGTGGGTCGGCCGGCCCCCGCCGTAGACCAGCTTCGCCCCTTCCTCCTGTCCCTTGGCGATGTAGCCGAGCACCCGGTCGCGCTGGCGGGCGCTGACCAGCGGGCCCATGAGGACGCCGTCGTCGGTCGGGTCCCCGTAGGCCACGGTGCCCATGGCCGCGGTGATGAGGTCCACGCCCTCGTCGTAGCGGGACCGCGGGAGCAGCATCCGTGTCTGCATGGCGCAGCCCTGGCCGGCGTGGACGCAGACCATCGACCCGCCCGGCACAACCGACGCGAAGTCCGCGTCGTCGAGGACGATCATGGCCGACTTGCCGCCCAGCTCCAGGAAGACACGCTTCAGGGTCGCAGCGCCCTTCTCCATGATGCGGATCCCGGTCGCCGTCGACCCCGTGAACGAAATCATGTCGACCGCCGGGGACAGCGTCAGCTCCTCCCCGACCAAGTGGTCCGAGGACGTCACGACGTTGACCACGCCGGCGGGGATGTCGGTCCGTTCCGCCACCAGACGACCGAGGCGCGTGGCGTTCCACGGGGTGTCAGGCGCGGGCTTGAGCACCACCGTGTTGCCCGTGGCCAGAATCGGGCCGAGCTTGTTCAAGGTGACCTCGACCGGGTAGTTCCACGGGACGATGGCGCCGATGACCCCCATGGGCTCCTTCAGCACGGCACGCCGGCTCTCCATGCCCATGAGGTTCGAGTCGGGCAGCGCGCGCTCGAACGGGAATTCGTCGATCATCTTCGCGGGATACGTCAGTGCGTCCTGCAGCGGCCAGTCGACCTGGGCGGCGAAGGTCATGATGCGGGGCGTCCCCACCTCGGCGACGACCTCCTCGCGGAGCTCCTCGCGCTCGGACTCGAGTGCCTCCTGCAGCTGCTCGAGGCACCGCTTGCGCAGCGCGTGGTTGGTCGACCAGTCCGACTCGTCGAAGGCGCGGCGGGCCGCGGCAATGGCGCGCCGCATGTCGTCGGCCGACGCGTCGGCCACCTGGCCCAGTACCTCTTCGGTCGCGGGGTTGACGTTGTCGAAGCGCTTGCCGGAGGCGGCCTCGACCAGTTCGCCGTCGATGAGCATGCGGACCTCGCCGCTACCACCCTGGCTGGACATACTTCGACCCCCTTCGGATCTGCTGGAACCCCCGTGCGGGCGAGGCTACGGACTCGGGGTTCGAGCGGTCAAGACGCCGCGGCGACCCGACGAGCTGAGCCGTCGCGTGCGGTGGCGGGCCGGCCCCCTCGCCCCGGCCGGCTCTGCGCCCACCACGGCCGCAGCTGCAGTCGGGCCGGCGGCAGGGTGCCGTAGACGAGGACGCCACAGCCGCGCGGCAGGCAGCGGAGCTCCTCGGGCGGCAGCAGCCGTCGCAGCCCCGTGGACGAGGTGGTGGAGCGCCGGCCCGCCGGGTCGCGGGTGACCGACGGCTGCGTCACCTCCTCGTCGCCCACGAGGCGGCTGGCGTACTCGAGCGTGTCGGGATCGGCGATCCCCGGCAGGAACAGCTTGGCCCGGTGGTTGTTCAGCACCGTGGGCGCGCGCGTGCCGTAGCGCCCGCGGACCTGGGCCAGGTCCTGCCACACGGTGACCAGCTGAATGCCGTGCGAGGCGCACGTGGCCGCCAGGCCGTCGAGCTCGCGCAGCGGTGCGATGTGGGCCGCCTCGTCGAGCACGACCAGCAGCGGAGGGTCGAGCGGGCGGCCCGACCTCGTGGCGCGCCCGAACGCGGCCGCCAGCACCTGCTCGGTGAGCGCGGTGAAGTAGCCGCGCAGCCGGCGCTGGTCGTGCGCCGGCGCACACAGGTACAGCGTGTGGGAGCCTCCGAGCAGATCTCCCGGCGCGAACGGCATCGCCTCCGGCGCGAACGGCATCGCCTCCGGCGCCCCCGCTGTCCCCGGCGGCGCGTGGGCGAACGGGGCCAGCACCGTCTCGGCGGTGGTCGAGACCGAGCTGCGGGTCCGCTCGTCGCGGCACCAGGTCGCCCGGGCCGCATCGAGCGCCTCGGGGGGCGCGGCACGCTCGAGGATCTCGGCCACCTCCCCGACCTCTTGCGTGTCGACCCAGCGGATGACGTCGGCCATGGCGCGTCCGTCGAGCGCGGCGGCGAGCAGGAGGGGCGCCAGCAGCTTGGCGGCGGTGGCGTACCAGAACTCGCCGTCCGCCGTCGTCCCGTCCGCCTTGGCCGCCTCGCACAGGTCCGCCGCCACCCGCGCGGCCCGGCGCCAGTCCGTGCAGGCGGCCAGGGGGGACCACTGGCTCGCCGGCACGCCGGTGCAGCCCGTCGGGTCGATGCACCACACCCTGCCCCGGCGGGTGCACGCCCCGAGCGTGTGGCGCAGCAGGTCGCTCTTCACGCTGGCGGCCACCACGGGGCCGCGCCAGTCGAGGATGGCGGGCACGGCCAGGCTCGTCGTCTTGCCGCTCTGCGTCGGCCCCACGACCACGAGCGACTGGGCGGCCTCCGTTGCCACCAACGAGGACCGCGCCCGGCCGGGGACGGCGCCGAGGAGGAGGCGTCCCGGGGGCGGAAGGTCTGCCCGCACGAGCAGCGGGCGCAGGTCGCGCCGCCGCGCCCAGCAAGCACCGCGCCGACGGGTGCCGTGGCCCGCCCGGGTCCGTGACCCCCGTGCGTAGGACAGGCCGGCGACCAGCGCGGCGCCGAGAGCCACCGGCACCACCGCCGTCGTCAGGCCGGCCACGACGACCCCGTCATGGCCGCGTCGGTGTCGACGATGCGCCGCTCTGCCGCGCTGAGGCGGTGCTGCACCAGGAAGGACCGCTGGCCGACCTTCCACAGGGCGATGCCCCGACGGAGCTGCGGCAGCAGGTCGGACTCGGTGGACGACAGCGACAACAGCTCGGTCGCCGCCTGTAGCTCACCGGGCGACTGCGCGTACACGACACGCGTCTCGGAGTCGGCCAACAGCCCTTGGGCGAGCGCCACCTGTTCGGAGTCCGACGCGCCGACCGAACGCAGGTCCGACACCCGGTGCAGGACCGCCACGTTCGAGACGCCGAAGGCGCGGGAGAGCTTCCACGACGACTGCAGCCAGCGCGCCACGCCGAGGTTGGAAAGCATTCAGTAAACCCA
>CAVTPF010000005.1:0-98342 GCA_963736525.1 uncultured Acidimicrobiaceae bacterium | reverse complement strand
CAACGAGCCGTGGTACGTCCCGCGCGCTGCGGGCCTTGACCGGCCGCAGGTCCACCAGCACCCAGTCGTCGCCGGATGTCCTCGTGGAACCACACGGAATGGTCGATGGACGGGCCGCCGCGGCCGATGAGCGCCCGGTCCTGCTGCCCGAAGCCCGTGCCGAGGTCGGACACGTAGGTCAGGCCGGCCCGGTGCAGCAGCGGATCGTCGCCGAGCGAGGCGGCGGAGCGGACCCACAGGCAGTCGGTGAACACACCCTTCAAGAAGTCGGTCGGCGTGACCGGGCGCACGTCGAGCAGCGGGTTCCACCCTCCGGCCGCGGCGTCCTCCGGCTCGGGCACCGCACGCCGGGGTGCGTCGTCGAACCGCCTGCCCTCGGTCTCGGCGTGGAACGACGTGACCATCGAGAAGATGACCTCGCCGTCCTGCACGGCGACCACGTGGCACGCGGAGAACGACTGCCCGTCCCGGTCGCGGTCGACCTCGAGGATGACCGGCAGGTCGCTGCGCCCGGCCCGGAGGAAGTACCCGTGCAGGGAGTGCGGGAGGCGGCCGCTCTCGACCGTGGCCGCGGCCGCGAGGAGGCATTGCGCCGCCACCTGCCCCCCGAAGAGGGTGCGGCGTGGGCCGTAGTTGGCGTTGCGGCCACGGAAGAGGTCTCGGTCGACCCGCTCGAGCGTGAGGAGCGAGGACAGGTCGGCGGCGAGGTCCATGCCCCAGACTGTGCGGAGCGCCGCCCCCGGATCAAGTGGACCGACGTCCACCCCGGGGCGCCGGCCGCGTGGGGAGGTCGGCGATGAGCCTTCCGTTCGCCGGGGTGCGGGTGCTCGAGGTGGCATCGTGGACCTTCGTGCCGGCCGCCGGCGCGGCCATGGCCGACCTGGGGGCGGACGTCATCAAGGTCGAGCCCCCGGCCGGAGACCCCCAACGGGGACTAATGAACATGCTGGCGCTGGCCGGTGGGCCCGCCCCCAACCCTTTCATCGAGATCCCCAATCGCGGCAAGCGCAGCATCACGATCGATCTGTCGACGCGGGCAGGACGCGATCTCCTCCTCGAGATCGCCGGCACGAGCGACGTCTTCCTGACCAGCTACCTGCCGGCGGTGAGGAGCAAACTCGGGATCGAGCTGGTCGACCTGCGGAGCGCGAACGAGCAGATCATCTATGCGTGCGGGCACGGATGGGGCGCGCGCGGCCCCATGGCCGGCACGGGTGGATTCGACCTCGCGGCGGGCTGGGCTTCGGCCTCCATGGCCTTCAAGATGACCCGCCGTGCCGGTGAGGAGCCGATGTTCCAACCGGCCGCCTTCTTCGATCTCCAGGGGGCCAACACCATTGCCGGCGCGATCGGCACCGCATTGTTCCAGCGGGAGCGGACCGGGGTCCCGACGGAGATCGACGTCTCGTTGCTCAGTGTCGGCATGTGGGCCCTGAGCCCCGATCTGATGGCCGCACCCTACGTGGGGTCCATCCCGGCTCCGAACCGGACGACCACGCCGAACCCCATCACCAATTCGTACCCGACGGCGGACGACCGCTGGCTCTACTTGGTGTGCCTGCAGGCGGATCGCTACTGGTCCGAGCTGTCCGCGGTGATCGGCCGACCGGACCTGGCGGCCGACGAGCGCTTCGGCGACATGGCGTCCCGGGCACAGAACGCAGCGGCCTGTGTGGCCGAGCTCGAGGCAACGTTCCGATCGCAGACCCTCGACTACTGGAAGACGCAGCTGGCGTCGTTCTCCGGGGTCTGGGCGCCGGTGCTGAGCCCGGCCGAGGTCCACGAACATGTGCAGGTCGAGGCCAACGGATATCTGCCCGACGTGCAGTCGAATGACGGAGCGGCCTTCCGTCTTCCGGCGCCACCGATGCAGTTCGGCGGGGAAGCCGCCGCGCCGCGGGGGCCCGCGCCCGAACTCGGCCAACACACGGAGGAGATCCTGCTGGAGCTGGGCCGCGACTGGGACGCCATCGGCGCGCTCCGGGGTTCGGGCGCCCTCGGCTGAGGCACACGTTGTATGAATGGATCCGTACGCAAGGGATGGAGCAGATGATGACCTGGAACTATGACCTCTTCGTCGACGGCGAGTGGACCTCGAAGGAGGCGGTCGGGTCGATCGAGGTGATCGATCCCGCGACCGAGGCGGTGATCGGTACGGTCCCGGAGGGGTCGCCGCGGACGGCGGTGCGTGCGATCGAGGCGGCCCGTCGCGCCTTCGACGAGGGACCCTGGCCGTGGATGAAGCCGGCCGAGCGGGCGGCTGCGCTCGTCCGCATGGCCGAGATCTTCGAATCCCGGGCGGCGGAGCTGCGCGAGCTCGTGGTGGCCGAGACGGGATCGACGGGGTTCCTCACCGATGCCGTCCAGGGAGCCGGCTCGGTTGGGATGTTCCGCTCGAACGCCGCCTTCGTGGAGCACAGCTTCGAGTGGGCCGAGAACGGCGTGCCCACCGGTGGGGCCACCGGCGTCGGCGGCAGCGCGCTCCTCCGGGAGCCCATCGGCGTCGTGGCCGCCATCACCCCCTTCAACTTCCCGTTCATGCTCAACGTGGTGAAGGTCGCGCCGGCGCTGGCCGTCGGCTGCACGGTCGTGCTGAAGCCGCACCCGTGGACGCCGCTCGACGCCATGTTGATCGCCGAGGTGGCGGCGGAGGCCGGCATCCCGCCGGGAGTGCTCAACGTGGTCACTGGCCACGCCGAGGTGGGTGACGAGCTGACCTCGCACCCCATGGTCGACATGGTCACCTTCACCGGGTCGACGGCGACCGGTCGGCGGATCATGGCGTCGGCGTCGGGCACGGTGAAGAAGCTCCAACTCGAACTCGGCGGGAAGAGTGCCCAGGTGGTCCTCGACGACGTGGGCGAGGGCTACGCCCGCAGCATCGGGTTCGGCATGGTGCTCATGCACTGCGGTCAGGGGTGCGTGCTGAACACCAGGCTCCTGTTGCCCGAGCGCCTCCTGGACGCCTACAAGGAGGGTGTGGACGCGATCCGGCCCCGCATCACCATCGGTGACCCGCGGGACGACCGCACGGTGCTCGGGCCGCTCATCCGCGAGCAGCAGCGGTCCCGGGTCGAGGGGTACGTGCGGTCGGGCCTCGACGAGGGCGCCGAGCTGCTCTGCGGGGGGAGGCGCCCGGACGGGTTCGACAAGGGCTTCTACTTCGAGCCCACCGTGTTCATCAGCGACAACGGACTCCGTATCGCCCAAGAGGAGATCTTCGGCCCGGTCCTCACAGTCGTGCCCTACTCGGGCGACGACGCCGACGCCGTCCGGCTGGCCAACGACTCCGTCTACGGACTCGGGGGAGGCGTGGTCTCGGCCTCGACGGCGCGTGCCTTCAACGTGGCGCGCCAGATCCGGGCCGGCAACGTGACGGTGCAAGGCGTCGGGACGGGCCCCTTGCCGACGACGGGACCCGGGGACGGGCAGGGCCCGGGATGGGGAGCGACGTTCGGGGGCATCGGCCAATCGGGCGCGTTCGGCGGGTACAAGCAGTCCGGACTGGGGAGAGAATGGGGCCACCACGGGCTCGAGGAGTTCACCGAGGTCAAGCAGCTCACCTGGAGCTGAACGGAGTCAGTCATGGGGGTCCTCGAAGGAAAGGTTGCCGTCGTCACCGGCGCATCGAGCGGGTCGGGTCTCGGCATCGTCGAGCGCTTCCTGGAAGAGGGCGCCACGGTCATCATGCTGGCCCGCGGCAGGGAACGATTGGCCGACATCGCCGAGGGGCTCGGTGCGTCCGCCATCCCGATTGCCACCGACGTCGGCGATCCGGACAGCGTGCGGGCCGCGTTCGGCGAGGTCGAGCGTCGCTTCGGCAGGCTGGACGTGCTCGTCAACAACGCCGGGATCTACCGACCCTGCGCGGTTGAGCTGTTGAGCGACGCCGACGTCGAGCGGCAGCTCGCAACCAACTTCATGGGCCCGGTGTACACCTCGCGGGCTGCCATCCCGCTGCTCCGCGCCGCGGGTGGGGGCGACATCGTCAACACGTCGAGCGAGTCGACGCTGCACCCCTTCCCGATGTTGTCGATGTACGTGGCCACCAAGGCCGCGCTCGAGGCGTTCGGACGCGTGCTCGCACAGGAGGTGCGCGACGACGACATCCGGGTGACGACGGTGGTCCAGGGCACGGCCCAGGGGGCAGGCGTCGGCTCCACCGACTGGGCCTGGGACCCTGACCACGCGGCGAGGGCAGTGGCGCGTTGGACGGAGCTCGGGCTCATGAACGAGGCCCTCGGCCGTCACGGCGGGCAGGAAGTGAGGGCGATCGGCGACGTCCACGTCTTCATCGTCACACGCCCAAGGAACCAGAAGCTTGACACCGTCTACTGCCGAAGTTTCTGATCTCGTTCCCCGCCGCCGGGCGGCCGGGCTGACCGAGCAAGGAGCCACGAACCCCATGACCACCTCCCCGACGGGTACCGACCTCTACTACGACCCGTACGACTTCGACATCGACGCCGATCCGTACCCGATCCTGAAGCGGATGCGGGACGAGGCGCCGCTCTACTACAACGGGAAGTACGACTTCTACGCCCTGAGCCGGTTCGACGACGTCCGGCGCTGCCTGGCCGACTGGAAGACCTACATCTCGGGGAAGGGGTCCGTCCTCGAGCTGATCAAGAGCGGCTTGGAGATCCCGCCCGGCTCCATCCTCTTCGAGGATCCGCCCGCCCATGACGAGCACCGCGGCCTCTTGAGCCGGGTGTTCACGCCCAAGGCGATGCTCGCGATCGAACCCGAGGTCCGCCGCTTCTGCGCCCGCACGCTGGACCCCCTGGTCGGGACGGGACACTTCGACTTCATCGGCGACCTGGCCGCCGAGATGCCGATGCGGGTCATCGGCATGCTGCTCGGCATCCCCGAGGAGGACCAGGTGGCGATCCGGGACCGCCTCGACGACGCTCTGCGCCTCGAGGAGGGGAGCGCGCCCGCCTCCAGCGAGGGCCTCGGGGCCGTCGGCGGTGACGGCTTCGCCGAGTACATCGAATGGCGGGCCCAGCACCCGTCCGACGACTTGATGACCAAGCTGCTCAACGCCGAGTTCGTGGACACGACGGGCACCACCAGGACGCTGACCCGCGAAGAGATCCTCGGCTACGTCGGCCTGCTCGCCGGCGCGGGCAACGAGACGACGACGCGGCTCATCGGCTGGGCCGGGAAGCTCCTGGCCGAGCACCCCGAGCAGCGCCGGGAGCTCGAGCGGGACCCGAGCCTGATTCCCGGGGCCATCGAGGAGCTCCTGCGCTACGAGGCGCCATCGCCCGTCCAGGCGCGGTTCGTGACCCAGGACGTGGAGCACCACGGCGGGGCCGTGCCGGCAGGGAGCGTGCTGCTGCTCATGAACGGTTCGGCCAACCGCGACGAGCGCACCTTCCCCGATCCGGACCGCTTCGACATCCACCGCCGGTTCGACCAGCACCTGGCGTTCGGGTACGGCATTCACTTTTGCCTGGGCAGCCACCTGGCCCGGCTCGAGGGCCGCATCGCACTGGAAGAAGTCCTGCAGCGGTTCCCCACCTGGGAGGTGGACTGGGACCACGCCGTCCAGGCCCACACGAGCACCGTGCGCGGCTGGGAGCGCCTGCCCGTCGTCGTGCCGTGACCGCCTCGGTGGGTCTCGATCCGGCCCCGAGCCCGGCGGGCCTCACCGTGTCAAACCTCTAGATACTTTCACCCGCGCCCTCCTATGCTGGAGGCATGACCACCACCGCCGTCGAGAACCTCGGCGCCATCTTCGTCGATGCCGCGGCCTACGCCGACCCGGCCGCCTGGCACGCCGCCGCGCACCGCATCCGCCAAGAGTCGCCGATCCTGAAGGTCAGGGTCGAGGGCTTCCCCGAGTTCTGGGCCATCACGACGCACGCCGACGTGATGGAGGTCGAGCGCCACCCTGACGTCTTCACCAACGCCCCCCTCCCCACCATCACACCCTTGTCCCATGTGGACGCCGCGGCGAACGCGCCCGTCAAGACGCTGATCCAGATGGACGGGGACCAGCACAAGGCCCACCGCGGCATCGTCAACGAGTGGTTCAAGCCGGGACACGTCAACCGGATGCAGGCACAGGTCGACGAGCTGGCCCGGCGTTCCGTCGACCGGATGGCGGCCCTCGGCGGGCGGTGCGACTTCGCCACCGACGTCGCCGTCCATTTCCCGTTGCACGTGATCCTGGCGATCCTGGGGCTGCCCGAGGACGACTATCCGCGGATGCTCCAGCTGACGCAGGAGCTCTTCGGCGCCGAAGATCCCGACATCGCCCGTCTGGGCGAGGACCAGTCCATGTTCGAGGTGCTCCTCGATTTCATGAACTACTTCACCTCGTTGACCCTCGACCGAAGGTCCCACCCGACCGGCGATCTGGCGTCGGTCATCGCCAACGCCGAAGTCGACGGCCAGCCGCTGCCCGACATGGACACGCTCGGCCACTACGTGATCATCGCCACCGCCGGTCACGACACCACCTCGAGCGTGATCGCCGGTGGCCTGCTCGCGCTCCTGGACCACCCCGACCAGCTCGCGCTCCTGCAGGCGGAGCCTGCGCTGATCCACCAGGCCGCCGACGAGCTCATCCGCTACGTCTCGCCGGTGAAGCACTTCTTGCGCACCTGCCAGGAGTCGTTCACCGTTCGTGACGTGACGTTCGAGCCCGGCGAGCACGTGTTGTTGTCGTATGCGTCGGCCAACCGGGACGAGGCGGTCTTCCCCGATCCGTCCCGCCTGGACGTCCGGCGGGAGAACGCGGCGAGCCAGCTTGCCTTCGGCTTCGGCCGGCACTTCTGCCTCGGCGCACACCTGGCCCGCATGGAGATCCGCGCCCTCTTCAAGGAGCTCCTCGGTCGCGTGGAGCACATCGAGCTGGACGGCGAGCCGAGCTGGATCCGGGCCAATTTCGTCCAGGGCCCCAAGAGCATCCCCATCAGCTATCGGATGCGCTGACTCCCGTCGACGGCGCCGCCGCGTCGCGCAGCGCCCGCACCCAGGTCGCCCACGTCTCGAGACGCCGCCACATCAGCTCGCGCGTGCCGGCGAAGTTGTGCATGTGCGCCATCCTCGGGCAGATGAAGAGGTCCACGCTGCGGGCGGACTCATAGGCCCTGGCCTCGCCCCGCGGGTCGGGCAGCACGTCGCGCTCGCCCAGCGCCACCAGCACCGGGCAGCGCACGGCCGCCGCCTCGGGCGCGACGGCGCCCGGGCTCACGCACCACAGGGCGACGGTCATGGGGACGGTGGCCGATCCCCAGGGCGGGAGGTCGCCGTCGCGGAAGGGGAACCCGGTCAGGTCACGCGCCACGATGGCGGGGTCGATGTCGTCGTAGTGGAAGCCCCAGGCCATGCCGCCCGTGCCGGCGGCACCCGCCGCGGCCGGGTCGACCTCGGCCAGCGCCGGTGCGTTGGGGAAGACCCCGTCGGAGGGCATGGTGTCGCGCGGCACCCAGGGCATCACGAGCGGTGGCGCGCCGGGAGCCGACGGCACGTGCGTGTGCACGGCGCTGTACCCGAGCACGCCGATGCCGTCGTAGCAGTGGAGGCGGCCCTGCTGCACGATCGTCAGCGAGCCGCCCATGGACTGCCCGATGCCGATGGTCACCGGGTCCGTGATCGGCGGGACCCCGTCCATGAGGGCGCCCGCCGACAGCTTCTGCCGCACGTCGGACTCGGCGGCCTGGCTCGCCGCGACGACCGGTGAGTAGGTGAGCCGCTCGGAGTCGTGCTGCGAGCTGTCGCCCACGCCCAGGCTGTCGACCGACACGAAGATCCAGCCCCGCGCCGCGTGCCAGCTCGCCTGGGCGCCGTGGGCGGGGCCAGGCAGGTCCTCGGTGTAGTAGCGCCGGGAGTAGCCGCCCCCCGGTTTGGCGAAGCACACCACCGGGTCGGCCGCGACCTCGTCGGGGACCGTCACGGTCAGTGCGATGTGGGCGGGCTCGCCCAGGCCGGCGGCCTCGGTGACGTCGACCCGGAGGTCGATCGACCGCACCGCGCCCTCCGCTCTCTCCGACCGGCCGGGCGTCGTTACTTGGGGGCGAAGTGCTGACCGCCGTCCAAACGGATGCACGAGCCGTTGAGCATGGGGGTCTCGATGATGGCCACGGCGAGCCGGGCGTACTCCTCGGGGCGGCCCATGCGCTTGGGGAAGGCGGCGTCCTTCGTCAGGACGTCGGCGAACTCGTCGGGGATGCCCTTGGTGATGCCCGTGCTGAAGAGGCTGGGCGCGATGGCCATGACCCGGATCCCCAGGCTGCCGAGGTCGCGGGCCATCGTCAGCATCATGCCGGCGATGCCGGCCTTGGCCGCCGTGTAGGCCACCTGGCCGATCTGGCCCTCGAAGGCGGCGATGGAGGCGGTGTCGATGATGACGCCGCGCTCGCCGTCCTCGGGCTCGTTGCTGGACATGTGGAAGGCCTGCAACCGGTTCAGGTTGAAGGTGCCGATCAGGTTCAGCTCGATGGTGCGGCGGAACTCGTCGAGCGGGTGGGGCCCGTCCTTGGTGAGGGTGCGCTTGGCGGTGCCGCCCCCGGCCGTGTTGACCGCGATATGGAGACCACCGAGCGCGGCGACGGCATCGCCCAGGGCGGTCTCGACCTGGTTGTCGTCAAGGATGTCGACCTCGTGGAACGTACCGCCGAGCTCCTTGGCCACCTCGGCGCCGGCCGAGGTCGGCAGGTCGAGGATGGCGATGTCGGCCCCTTTCTGACGCAGCAACTCGGCGGTTGCCTTGGCCATGCCCGACGCGCCGCCGACGACGACAGCCTTCTTTCCCTGGATCTCCACGGCGTGTTCCTCTCGGTCTCTTCGAATCGTGTGCGGTCTCATCCGACCCTGTCCGCGTCCCGCAGCGGTAACCCGGTCGTATGTGATGCTGGCTGGCCGACGCCCCGCCCGCAAACCGGCAAAAGAGTGTACCATTTTCTCTCACCGGGGACCTGGAGGATCCATGGAACGCGAAGCCATCCTGTTCGACGTCGCCGACAACGTCGCCACGATCACATTGAATCGGCCGGAGAGCCTGAACTCGTTCAACAGCGCGATGGCCGCGGACATGCAGTGGGCCTGGGAAACCGTCCGTGACACCGATGACATCTACTGCGTCGTGCTGCAAGCCAACGGGGAGCGTGCGTTCTGCACCGGCGTCGACATCAGGAGCGAGAGCCAGTGGTTCAGGAAGGACAACGTGTGGAACAGCTTCGACCCGGGCGTGAGCCTGAGCCCGAAGTTGTACCACAAGGTCTGGAAGCCCGTGGTGACGGCCGTGCACGGGCTGTGTGCCGGCGGAGCCCAGTACTTCCTGAACGAGTCCGACATCATCATCTGTTCCGACGACGCGGTGTTCTTCGATCCGCATGCGAACGTCGGGATCGTCAGCGCGCTCGAGCCGATCGGCATGCTCCATCGCGGGATGCCACTCGGTGACGTGCTGCGCTGGGCGCTCATGGGCAATGAGGAGCGCATCACGGCCGAAACGGCCCTCCGTTTGGGCCTCGTGACCGAGGTGGTGACCCGGGAGGCGCTGCGCGACCGGGCGCGAGAGATCGCCCTGTCGATCGCCCGGCGCAATCCCAAGGCGATACAAGGCACCATCCGAGCCATCTGGGAGTCCTTGGACATGACACGAACGCCGGCCCTGCAGAACGGGTTCTCCTACACGGAAATCGGCAACTATCCGCCCAATCCGCCGGCGCGGCGGGACAAGTCGGAGACGCAGTACCGCTGACGCGTGCCCGGGACCGCCCGGTCAGGGTGCGTGTGGCGAGCTCGACCCTCCTCGGGCGAACGGTGCCCGCTAGCTACTCAGATCCACCGATAGAAGGGCGTTAGGACAGGCGCGCATCCGCGGAAAATGCCCCCTGGTCCAGGAAAATGGGGCTGTTCGAAGGTCCCATTCCCTGGCACAGGAGGCATCTCTGAGATGAGCTTACACGTCGGAACGACGTCGCGGGCGATTACCTCCTATGGCGGAGCCGAGCTCTTGCGAGAGACGGCTCGAGCTGTGGGTCTCGACGATGCCGTCGGGCGGTGCCTGCACCTGAAGGCGCGCTCTCGTGGTCTTTCCGAGTCAGAGTTCGTGGCGTCGATGGCCGAGTCGATCGCACTCGGCGCCCGCTGTCTCGACGATCTGGCGGTGACCCGAGCCGACGCCGCACAGACCATGCTGCGGGGTCATGGTGTTGCGGCCCCCCAGACGGCGGGGACGTGGCTGCGCCGCTTCACCTTGGGCCACATCGGCCAGTTGAACAAGGCACTCGAGATCATTCAGCGCACCGCCCTCGGCGTCTCGGGAGTGACCGAGGTGACGTTGGACTTCGACGCCACCTACGTCTTCAGCCGCTCGACCAGGCGCCAAGGAGTCGACCGCACCTACAAGCGCGGCTACGCCCTGCACCCGTTGCTGTGCTTCGAGGCGTCCTCGGGTGTGGCGGTCCACGCTCGCCTGCGGCGAGGCAAGGCGGGCCCTTCGAGCGGGATCGCCACCTTCGTGGCCGAGACGCTGCGCCGGGTGCCTGAGGGGGTGACCGTGCGCAGCCGGCTCGACTCGGGGTTCTACTCGGGCGCCCTCTTCGGCCAGCTTGAGCGCGCCGGCGTCACCTACCTCTGCGGCGTCCCCATGATCCCGGTCCTGCTCGAGATCGTCACGAAAATTGGCCCAGAATCGTGGGCTCGGTGCCTCGACAAGGACGAAGGCGAGGTGGCCGAGTTCGGCTATCGGATGCGCCACGCTCGGGCCCCTTTCCGCCGCTACATCGTCAAGCGCATCGCTCTCGACGAGGGCCAGCAGCTCAGCTTCGACGGCGGCGCCTATCGCTACTGGATCTTCGTGACCAACGACCACGAGCGCAGCGCCGTCGCCCTCGAGTCCGAGCACCGGCACAAGGCCGACGTCGAGTCGGGCATGCGCGAGCTCAAGTCGAACTTCGGACTGCACGCCTTCCGCAAGCACGGGTTTATGGCCAACTGGGCCTGGCTGCTCCTGGTCTGCCTCGGTCACAACCTGTGCTGTTGGACTCAGCAGCTCGGACACCTCGGAGCGGGACGAGACGGCGGCGATCTGCGCGCCAAGCGGCTGCGTTATCGCTATCTGGCTGTCCCGGCCATGGTGGTGCGCAGTGGTCGCCGCTTCACGCTGCGCCTCCAGGCCGGCTACCCCTACTTGGAGCAATTCGTGGCGGCGCTCAACCGCCTCGAGGTCCTCCGAGCTCCTCCCGTCTGAACCCCGAACCCGTGTGCAGAAGGCGAACCCTTGACCTCGCACGCCCTCATGTGGGTTCACAGAATCTGGCCGGACTTCGAACCAGGCTTTCGAGACAACGGAGTCCCTCCTCCTCCGGCTTCGAGGCCTTCCGTCACCTTCACAGCGTCCGAACGGGGGGCGAACGAGGTCAGCGTTCCGTTACCGGTGGATTTGAGTAGCTAGCCCGACGTCCCCGCGACGGACGTGCCGGGGATGTCATGACCGCACCACGGCTGCGACGAGACCGGCACGAAGCCGTTCTTCTGCGCCTGCATGTACCACAGGCACGTCTCTGCCGGATCGTGTCCGAAGACCGTCGAGTAGTCGATGTTCTCGGGGAGCAGGCCGTTGCCGTCGTAGGACTTTACGTTTCGCAGGGCGTGGATCACCGCCGCCGACGTGGGGTTCGCACCGGCCAGCTGCACGCCCTTGAGCATGAGGTCGGCTCCCAGCCACGCCTCGGCGATGCCGTAGTCGTAGAACTGGCTCGGGGGCCGGTGCTCGTACTTCTGCAGCGCGGAGGTGAGCTGCTCGGTGCCGGCGTCGGGCAGCGAGGCGGGACGAACCTCGGAGACGAAGTAGTTCCCCTGTACGTTCGTCCACGCCGGTGAGCCGACGAGGCCAGGAGCGTAACCGGTCGGGTAGACGACGACCTTCGGCTTCACGCCCGCCTGCTTCAAGGCGGTCGACAGCGCGACGTTCGAGTCGCCGTCCATCGCAGTGAACACGCCGTTCACCCCGTCCTCCTTGGCCACGAGCGCCTGGTTCGTGAAGCTCACGCTGCCGAACGGTATGGACGTGTCAAGCACGCCCACCTTGCCGCCCTGGCTCTTGAAACCGTCGGACGCGCCCACGGCGCCTTGGACGGACGTCGGCGAGATGCCGTAGGCGTAGGAGCCCAGGACCGTCCCTCCGTGCGCCTTGATGAACGAGGAGAACACGGTGTTCACGGGGTACTTCGGGTCCACGCTCCCGGCATCGGAGGCGAACATGTTCGTATAGGGCTGCTCACCCCACTCCGGGCCGTCGAAGAACCCCCCGGTCACCGGGATGCCTGCCTGCTGGGGGTACTTGGCGGCGAGGAAGAACAGCGGGCTCACCGAGACGATGCCGAGCGCCCCCTTCGAGATCGCGTCTTGCACGGCGGTCGTGATCTCCGTCGGGCTCGTCTGGTCGTCGATCACCAGCGGCACGATCTTGTGGCCGTTGACCCCGCCCTGTGCATTCTGGAGCGCGACGCGAGCCAGAAAGCCCTGGGCGGCGTCGCCGTACACCGACGCCGCCTCTCCCGTCTCGGACGTGATGAGTGCGATGGTGATCGGGCTCTTCGCCGACGATGCCGACGCGGCGCTCGAGGTCAGTCCGATGAGTGAGGTGACGGCCAGCGCCGACGAAAGAACGGCGGTGGATGCCCTGCGCAATCGGCCATGCATGAAAGGAAGCCCCCGTTTCTCGTGTGTTCTTAGTCGGTGTGAAAGGTGTGTGGGCGTCGCCTCGGTCCCGGGCACATGCTCGGGAGGATCATCGGTCGAGCGATCGACGCGAGCCTTCGGAGATGGAGCTTGGCGATGCGCCACGCTCCGTCCACGCTGACGTACGCGTCGGCGCCCTTCTCGTTCACGAGCTCAGGCACCGCGAAGCGCCCCTCCCACGCTGAAGCACGCGTGCAGATT
This sequence comes from uncultured Acidimicrobiaceae bacterium, assembly GCA_963736525.1. Lineage (GTDB taxonomy): Bacteria > Actinomycetota > Acidimicrobiia > Acidimicrobiales > RAAP-2 > Bog-473. Next base: position 85,436 of record CAVTPF010000005.1, on the reverse strand, counting down.
ACATATTCATCTAGATATTTACAACCGAGACTCCATTAAAGATCCAAAGGATTCTCGCTATGTTTGGAGCGTGGCGAAACCCGGCGTTCTCACCCGCCGCTGATGGACCTCGGGGTCGGCGACCGCGGGTACCTGATCGTCGGCGGCACGTCCGGCATGGGCCTGGCGACCGCCGTGCTATTGGCCGCCGAGGGCGCCAGGGTCGCCGTCGCCGGTCGCAATGCCGATCGGGCCCAGGAGGCCGTCGAGCGGATCGGGAGCCACCGGGCGACTGCCGTGGTCGGAGACGTGAACCGCGACGGGGGTGCGGACCGGGTGGTGGCCGAGGCCGTCGACGCACTCGGTGGGCTGGCGGGTGTCGCGGTCACGACCGGCACGGGCCTGTCGTCACACAGCGACTTGGCGGGGGCCTCTGACGACGTGTGGTCGGATGCCGTCGAGGACATCTTGTTGGGCACGGTTCGGACGGTTCGTGCGGCCGTTACCCACCTCGTGGCACACGGGGGCGGCACGGTGGTCACCACGGGCGCCTACGGCATACGGGCCTATCACCCGGACCGTCTTCCGTACGTGGCGCTCAAGAGCGCCGTGGTCGCCTTCACGAAGACGATCGCCAAGGCGTACGGGCGGTCAGGCGTCAGGGCGAACTGCGTCTGCCCCGGCGTGATCGAGACCGACAACCTTGCGTCTCTTCGACAGGCGCTGGCGAGCCAGCGGGGTGTTGCGCCCGCAGGGCTGCTCGAACAGGTCATGGTCGACGAATGGCACATGGACGTTGCGCTCGGGCGTCCGGGCACACCCGAGGAGGTGGGCGAGCTCTTCGCCTTCCTCCTCTCTCCGCGCGCCGGCTACCTCACCGGTGCGGTCATCAACATCGACGGTGGCACCCACTTCTGAATGGTGGGCGCGGTCAGGTTGGCGCGTGGAGAGAAAAGCCCTACATGCATAGAATGAAAGTTTGACTTTACCAACGAGGCAGGGGGTTGCTGCGTGGAAACGACGTTCATCGACTACGAGGTGGCGGGGCGCATCGCGACCATCACCCTGAACCGGCCCGAGGCCGCCAATGCGCAAACGCTCCCGATGCTCGACGATCTGGACGAGGCGTGGCGTCGAGCGGCCGCCGACGACGACGTGCGCGTGATCATCCTCCAGGCAAACGGGAAGCACTTCTCCGCCGGCCACGACATCAAGGCCGTCGGCGACAGCGACAGCGACGGCGCCGCGCCGCCCTCATGGACGCTGGCCGGTATCTACGAGATCGAGGCCCGGCGTTTCCTCGAGTACTCCCTGCGGTGGCGCAACGTGCCGAAACCGAGCATCGCCGCCGTCCAGGGCGTCTGCATCGCCGGCGGCCTTCTGCTCGCGTGGCCGTGTGACCTGATCATCGCCGCCGACAACGCCACGTTCTTCGACCCGGTGATCAATCTGGGCATCGGTGGTGTGGAGTACCACGGGCACACCTGGGAGTGGGGCGCTCGGAAGGCCAAGGAGCTCCTCTTCACCGGCCGGGCGATGACCGCCGAGGAGGCGGAGCGCCTCGGCATGGTGATGAAGGTCGTGCCCCTCGACGACCTGCGGGCCGAGACGCGCGCCCTCGCCGAGGAGATCGCGAAGAAACACCCCTTCGCGCTGCGGCAGGCCAAACGGGCGGTGAACCAGACCCTCGACGTCCAGGGCTTCTACGCGGCGATCCAGTCGGTGTTCGACGTCCACCAGACCGGCCATGGCCACGCCCTCAGCGAGTCCGGCTTGCCGATCCTGATGTCGCTCGACGACATGAAGGCCGAGGTGGGCAAGTCGGCCCGCTCCAGCAACGGATCGTAGGAAGGCGCAGACAGGAGGAAGGCCCAGATCGGAGGAAGGCCCAGACAGACCGCGCGGTCAGGCGGGGCTGGCCGAACCGGTGGCGTCGGCGAGATGGGCGGGGATGTCCGGATACCGCATCGTGTGCGCGGCCCGGTCGATGAGCTGCAGCGTGCCCGAGATGGACGACGCCTCGTCCGACGCGAGGAACGTCACGAGGTTCGCCACGTCGTCGGCGGAGGTCGTGGTGTCGAGGGGCGCGTTCTCGTCGAACTCCTCGACGATGCTCGGGATCAACCACATGCCGTCGGTGAGGCTCGTGCGGACGAGCCCGGGCCCGATTGCGTTGACCCGAACCCCTCGCGGACCGAGCTCGAGGGCGGCGACCTCTGCCAGCATGGCCAGGGCCGCCTTGGAACAGCAGTAGGCGCTCATCCCGGCGGCCGGCTGCACCGCGTTCAAGCTGGCCGTGAGGATGACGGACCCGCCCTCGTGCATCCGGCGACCGGCGTGCTTCAACGTGAACAGGGGTCCCATCAGGTTGACCTCGAGCACGCGCATCCACTCGGCTGCGTCGACGTCGACGACCGGGGCGAACGAGCCGATGCCGGCGTTGGCGAACGCGATGTGGACGTCCCCGAACCGGTCTGTCGTTGCCGCACACAGCGCCTCGACGTCGGCCTCGACGCGCACGTCGCACCGGACGCTCGCCACCGCCCCCCCGAGCTCGGTCGCCACGTCAGCGGCCCGGTCCGCCTCGATGTCGCCGATCATCACGCGGGCCCCCTCGGCGGCGAATCGACGCACCGTGGCGAGACCGATCCCCGAAGCTCCGCCGGTGACAATCGCGACCTTGCCGGTCAGCCGTCCCTCCGTCATGGAGTGACGAGGCTAGCAAAAGGCGAGTCAATCATGTAGAGGTATGGTGTGCCCAGGCCGGAAGATGGAGAGGGTCATGCGGGCAGCACTCGTTGGTGAAGGGGGAGCCTTCGAACTGGCCACGGTGACCGATCCGTCACCGCAGGCGGATCAGTTGCTGGTGCGGGTGGCCGCGTGCGGCTTGTGCGGCTCCGATCTGAAGGCGCGGGGCGCCATGCCGGCCGGGACCATCATGGGCCACGAGTTCGGTGGGGAGGTGGTCGAGGTCGGACCCGGCGTCGCGGGGTGGCGTCGTGGGATGCAGGCCGCCGTCCTGCCGGTGGCGTCCTGCGGGACCTGTGCGTGGTGCCGTGCCGGTCAGGTCGCGCACTGCGCCGCGGCCGGCCTCATCGGTCTCGGCGGCGGCGCCGGCGGCTTCGCGGAGTTGGCCGTCGTGCCGGCAGTGTCGTCGTACGAGGTTCCGGGTCCGGTCGATCCGGTGCACGCCGCGCTGGTCGAGCCGTACGCGGTCGGCCTCCACTGTGCCGCAGCGGGAGGCATTGGCCGCGACGATGACGTCCTCGTCATCGGTGCGGGGGCGGTGGGGATCACGACGATCGCCTGGGCGCGCCAGCGCGGTGCCCGGCGCATCACGTCCGTGGATCCTGTGGCCGAGCGTCGCGGGCGGGCCGAGGCATTCGGTGCGAGCGATGCCCTGGCGGACCCCGGAGACGCCGCGCCGAACGGCTACGACGTGGTGATCGAATGCGTCGGGAAGCCCGGCCTCCTCGACGCGGCCGTCGCCGCGTCACGACCGAAGGGACGGATCGTCGTCGCCGGCGTGTGCACCGAGCAGGACCCCTTCTGGTCGATGCTCGCCCTGTTGAAGGAGGTGTCGATCAGCTTCGCCGTCTACTACACGCCTGCGGAATTCCGCGCCGTGATCGACGCGTTCGCCGGCGGCACCATCGACCCAGGCCAGCTCGTCGGACGGACCGTGGACCTGGTGGCGCTCGACGATGCGTTCGCTGCGTTGGCGGACGGCTCGACGAGCGGAAAGATCCTCGTCCGGCCGTCCTGACCCCGGGCGGGTCTTGACGCCGCGCTACTCCTGCTCGGTCCGCTGCTCCGCCCATTCGTCACGATGGGCGCGCACGCTCTCCACGATCGTCCCCCAGCGCGCCACGCTCTCCGTGATCTGCATGTCGAAGGAGCTGGTGGAGCGGAATTCGAGTATTTCGACTCCGTCGGGCCCCGCGGTGTACGCGTAGGGCGCACCGTCGGGCACGAAGAACCCCTCGCCCGCACGCACCACCTGCCTCCCGAGGTGCAGTTCGCCCTTGGTCACGTAGTACAGGCAGTCGGCGCTGTGCGAGTGCCGCGGCAGTGGGTAATTCGGCGCGAACCACGACCACACGAGGCTCATGCCACCGGCTTCCGGATCACCGAACAGGACCTTGACCTCGTGACCCGAGGACGTGGCCCACTCCATCATCTCGTCGGCGGCGGGCGGATGCATCGTCGGCATGCTCATCATCGACGTCTCGTAGAGCATGGGTGCGTCCGCCGGCCCGAAACGCTGCAGGCCCCTCTGTCGTGACGTCCCGCTCCGTCGTGACGTCCCGCTCCGTCGTGACGTCCCGCTCTGTCCTGCTGTCGCCATGGTGAAAATGATATTATCTGATCTCGACATGTCACACTTCCGGGGCCAGAACGCCACCTGCGAGCGCCCCCGCCCGGCAGCGCGCCGTCCCTAGGGCGAATGGCCAAGCGGACCACCCGAGAGCCGGCACGTCGCCCGGGCGCGAGACCGCGCGAGAAGCCACAGCAGATCGCGGACGAGCTGCGGCGCCTCATCATTCTCGGGGAGCTCGACGAGGGCGACTCCCTCGGCCATGAGCCGGAGCTCATCGAACGCTTCGGCGTGTCCCGGCCATCGCTGCGAGAAGCACTCCGCATCCTCGAGGCCGAGGGGCTCATCTCCGTGGTGCGTGGCGTGCAGGGTGGCGTCGTGGTCCACCGGCCCGATCAGCGCCTCACGGCTCGGACCGCCGCACTCGTGCTCCAATCCCGCAACGTCTCGCTGGCCGACGTCTTCGAGGCCCGCACCATCATCGAGCCGGCCGCGGTGCGATTGGTGGCCACCGGCCGGAACCGCCGGACGTCGGCGCGCAAATTGCGGGCGCTGATCGCCGAAGAGGAGTCGGCCATCGACGATCCAGAGGCGTTCGGCGAGGCCAATGCCCGCTTCCACGAGGAGCTGGTGGAGATGGCGGGCAACCAGACACTGACGATCGTGGCCGAAATGCTCAACGAGGTTGTGGCCAGGGCGGTCACGATTGTCAGCCAGAACAGCCCGGACAGTGGATCCGCCGCGACCAGGCGGCGCGGGGTGCGGTCGCAAGAGCGGCTGGCTTCGCTCATCGAGAGCGGCGACGCGGATGGCGCGGAGGCGCACTGGCGCACCCACATGGGCATTGTCGGTCGGGTGATGCTCGGCCAACGCGCCAAGACCGTCATCGATCTCCTGGACCATTTCTAAATGGGAAGGGGAGCGTCCTCAATGGGAAGAGCGTCAACGGTCGAGCCGACGGAGAGCGAACTGTCCGACCAGGCGGACGCCGATTGGCGCCGCCGGGTCGTGGGGCGATCGTTGCGGACGGCGGCCGAACGGTCCGTCGACCGCGGCATGAACCTGATCCGAGCCGCCGCCGCGGTGCTGGAGCGCTCGGACGGGGAGGACATCACGGTCCAGGAGGTGGCGGACGAGGCCGGCCAGTCGCTGCGCACGCTCTACCAGTACTTCGAGAGCAAGGACGATCTGCTCCTGGCCGTGTTCGAGGAGGCCATGCGGACCTACGCGCAGCTGATCGAACAGTCGATCGGCCAGCTGACAGACCCGTTGGAGCGACTGGCGGGCGCCATGGTCGCCGCCGCGCGCATGCCGGAGCTCAGCGGGAGTGGTTTCGACCGGGGTCTGGTGCGGCTGCGGCTGCGGCTCTCGCAGGCGAAGCCGGAGATGGTGGGTCGGGCTCAGTCGGCGGTGACGACGCTCGTCAGCAGCCTGGTCGAGAGCGCCGCAGCAGCCGGGCGCATCCGGGTCACGGATCCCGAGGCGGCGACCTTCATGATTCTCTCGCTCAACGCGGCGTTCATCACGACCGAGACCATCGGCAACGATGCCGGCGTGCGCCGTCCTGACATCGCTGCGTTCACGTCCTTCTGCCTGCGCGGCCTCGGCGCCGAGCTCCATGACGGTTGGTACGACGCCGTCAACGCTCGGCTGCAGCTCCCCGCACCCCGGTCGCGACCGGCACACGTACGCAATCGGCCGGCACCGCGTCGTCGCATTGCGAAGAAGGCCTGACGAGCGTCGCCATCGCGCCGGTCGCACGGGCACCTGCCGGTAAATATCTATATATTAATGCCGGGCGACACGTCCGAGCCACGCGGCGGCGTTGGGAGTGACATCGTCGCCATCTCAGAGACAGGAAGGGTCGAGACGATGATCACCGACGAGTTCGTGAGGGTCGAGCGCGATGGCCATCTGGTCACGGTGACGCTGGACCGTCCCGGCACACGGAACGCCTGCAGCATGAACATGTGGCTCGCCATCCGCGACGCGTTCCGCGACATCGCGGCGTCCGACGCCCGTTGCGTCGTGTTGACGGGTGCCAACGGGGACTTCTGTTCCGGCGCGGACATCGTCAAGTCGGAGGGGAACACGGGCTGGGAGGGCAACAAGCTGACGGCGATGCGCCAGCTCGCCGAATCAGTGATGGCCGTCCACGGCTGTCCGGTACCGGTGATCGTCAAGGTGGACGGCGTCGCGGTGGGCGCCGGCTTCGGCTTGGCCCTCGCCGGCGACATGCTGTGGTGCTCGGACCGCGCCCGCATGTCGGCGGTCTTCGCCAAGCTCGGGCTGAGTCTCGACTACGGCTCCTCGTGGTTCCTGGCCAAGCGCATCGGTCTGCACCTCGCCAAGGAGGTCGCGTTCACGGCGGAAATGCTGCATGCAGATCGCATCGAACAGATCGGCTTGGCGAACGGCGTTGTCCCGGTCGACCAGCTGGACGACGTGGTCGCCACGGTGGCTCGGCGCATCGCCGACGGCCCGCCCATGGCGCTTTCCATGACCAAGCGAATGCTCGACAACGCCGCCACGTCGGCGCTCGCGCAGGCTCTCGAGGCCGAGGCGATGGCGCAGAACGTCAATCTGGGCACGTCCGACCTGGTCGAGGCGCTGACCGCCTTCGCCGAGAAGCGGCCACCGGTCTTCCGAGGCCGCTGAATCGGTCGACGCCAGCCCGCCGGCAGGCCGCCGGCAGCGGCGGTCAGGCTGCCAACAACTCCCGCAGGTTCGACGACATGATGCGCTCGACGTCCGACCTGGCCAGGTCGGCGATCTCCGTCTGCCACGCCAGGGGCTCGTCGAGGCCCTCGGGGTGCGGGTAATCCGAGCCGAAGCACACCCGCTCTGCGCCGACGAGCTCGATGAGCCCGTGCACCGACTCCTCCCAGAAGGGGTTGATCCACACGTTGCGCTGGAAGACGTCGCGCGGGTGCTCGGTGAACTCCTGCGGCATCTTCTTGTAGGCGAGCTCGAGGTTGCGCACCAGGTGCCCGACCCAGCTGCCCCCGTTCTCGACGCTCATGAGGCGCACTCCCGGGAAGCGGGTCAGCATGCCGTGGCAGATGGCGGACGCCAGGGCGTCCTGAATCGAACGGCCGTCGTCCGCCACCGCGACGAAGGTCTTGGGACGGAACGCGACGTACTCCGCCCCGGCGCTGCCCTCCCAGGTGTTGAGGTACCGCTGGTACCCGCTGTCGGAGGCATGCAGGGCGACGAGGAGGCCCGCCTCCTGAATGCGGGCCCAGAACGGGTCGAATGCGGGCAGGAAGGGAGACCGCGTGCCGCGCAGGCCGCTCACCGGAGCCGGTCGGAGCAGCACTGCCTTGGCTCCTCGTACGATCAGCCGCTCGAGCTCGTCGACTCCCGCGTCGACCAGGCAGGGGTTGACGACCGGGGTGGCGAAGATCCGGCCCTCGTAGTCGTAGCTCCATTCGTCGTAGAGCCATTCGTTGAAGGCCCGAATGGCGATCTGGGTGAGCTCGGGATCGTCGAGCAGGCGCTCCTCAATCAGGCTGGCCAGCGTGGGGAACATCAATGCCGCATGGATCCCTTGCTCGTCGAGCAGCTCGAGGCGGGGTCCGGGTTGGCGGAAGGACGGGATGCTCCGTATCGGCGTGCCGCTGAGCTCACGCAGCGTCTTTCCCTCCTCGTTGTGGGCCGAGTAGTACGCCATGTGGGCACCGGGGCGCGCCACGACCTCGAACGTGGGATTGGGGATGAACTCGGTGATCGTGTCTCGCACCACCAACTTCTTGCGCCCGTTCAGCTCCACGAAACGGAAGAGGTTCCGGTGCGCCTCCGGAAGGTGACGGGTGAAGGCGTCCTCGGTTTCGTACAGGTGGTTGTCGGCGTCGTAGACGGGAAAGGCGAGCGGGGTGGCCATGGTGGGGAACCTCGAGATTTCGGAGCGTTGCTTGCGTGATAACGGTAGCCCCACTTTCGTCATCGGTGCTCTGTTGCTACAGTCACGGCCCGGTGGACCTCGGGCTGAGCGACGAGCAACGTGAGCTCGTCTCGTCCTTTGGCAACCTCCTGGCCAAGACCTCCTCACCCGAACGCGTCCGGGCGGCCGAGCCCGGCGGTTTCGACGCCGCGCTCTGGCGCGCGCTGGTGGAGACGGGTGCGGTGACCATGGCCGTGCCCGAGGAGCGGGACGGCTGGGGCGCCGCCCTGCTCGATCTGGCCCTGCTCGCCGAGCAGCTGGGCCGGGCACTGGCGCCGGCTCCGGTCGTCGACGCCCAGGTGGCGGCCCGGCTCCTGGCGGCGGTCCCCGCGCCCCCCGCGCGACGCGCTCGGGAAGGCGTTGCGGGGCGAGTCGCTCGTCACCGTCGCGCTGCACCCGCCTCGAGCGGGCCTCGCTGCGCTCACACCCGCCGGCGCCGTCTGCGACGCAGTGATCGTGCTGGACGGCGAGCGGCTCCTGCTCTTCCCGGTGCCGGCCGAGTCCCGGCGCCCGGTGACCAACCTGGGTTCGGCGCCACTGGCCGACCTCCTTCTGGCCGACGGCGTCGAACTGGACGCGGGCCCCACCGCCGTCGAGCGCTTTGAGGCGGCGCTCGACGAGTGGCTCGTGCTGACCGCCGCCTCGCTGGTCGGCATCAGCGCTGCCGCGCACGAGGTGGTGTGCAGGTACGCCCGCGAGCGACGCGCGTCGGGCGCGGTCATCGGCACCTTCCAGGGGGTGGCCCACCCACTCGCCGACGACGCCACCCACATCGACGGCGCCCGCCTGCTGGCGCACAAGGCGGCGTGGGCGCTAGACGGCGGCGACGGGCGCGGGAGGGAGCTGGCGGCCATGGCCTTTGCGTTCGCGTCGGCGATCGCCGAGCGCGCCACCTACGACGCGATCCACTTCCATGGCGGCTACGGCTTCATGCTCGAGCACGACGTCCAGCTCCACTACCGGCGCGCCCGGGGCTGGGCCCGGGTCTGGGGCGATGCCGAGGCCGGTTACCGGCGGGCCGCCGGCGCACGCTACGGGCCGGTCGCGGCGGCGAACCGCTGATGGACTTCGCCTGGGACGCGGCCGCCGAAGGGACCCGCACGGAGGTACGGAGCTTCCTCGCCGAACACCTGACCCCGGAGCTGGCGGCGCGCTGCTACGCGACCGGCGTCTCGCACGATCCCGAATTCGCGCTGGCGCTCGGCGCGCGGAATTGGATCGCGCCCGAATGGAGGCGCGAGGGCTTCGAACCGCTCGATCCGATGTCGGTGCACATCGTGACCCAGGAGCTGACCCGGGCGGACGCCCCGATCTACGCGGTGTCCACCTCCATGATGGTAGCTCGGGTGATCCGTGCCGTCGGCTCCGAGGCCCTCCGCGCTGAGATCCTGCCGAAGGTGGTGCGCGGCGAGGTCACCATCGCGCTCGGCATGAGCGAACCGGAAGCAGGTTCGGACGTGGCGTCGGCCCGGACGCGGGCCCGTCAGGTCGACGACGGGTGGGTGATCGACGGGCAGAAGATGTTCACGACCAACGCGCACGTCTGTGACTACGTGTTCGTCCTGGCCCGCACGGACCCGGCCAGCGAGCGCCACCGGGGCCTGACGACGTTCCTCGTCCCCGTCGACAGCGCAGGCTTCGAGGCACAGGCCGTCTACACGGTCTCGGGGGAGCGGACCAACATCACGTTCTACAGCGACCTCTTTCTGGAGGATCGCTGGCGCATCAGCGAGGTCGGCGCCGGTTGGCAGTCGCTGATGCTGTCGCTGCAGGACGAACATTCGGCACCGTTCAGCCCGCATCTCGATCACCTGCTCGACGAGACCCAACGGTGGGCGGCCACGCCCGCGGCAGACGGTGAGGCGCCGCTCCGGCGTGAAGACGTGCGCCAGCGACTGGCCCGGGCCGCGACGGATCTCGAGGTGTCCCAGCTGCTCGAAGTCCGGGCCACCTGGATGGAGTCGACCGGCCAGGTGCCGGTCGTCGAGGGACCGATGAGCAAGCTGTTCAGCACCGAGGCGATCGTGCGCCACGCCGAGGCACTGACCGCCCTGGTCGGGCCGGACTCGCTCCGGCGCCGCGAGGATCCCACCGCCGTGCGCGGCGGGCGCATCGAGCACGCCCTGCGGTTCTCCCTCGGGACGACCATCTACGCGGGGACCAGCGAGATCCAGCGCAACATCATCGCCCAGCGCCGCTGCGGGCTTCCCCGGTCGTGACGCCGACCCACGCCGTGCGCCCGGGTCTGAATCTCCTCGACGGCGACTGGTACGCCGACGATCCGCACGTGGTGTGGTCGTGGATGCGGCGGGAGGCGCCCGTCTACTACGACGAGAGCGCGGACGTGTGGGGGATCGCCCGTTACGACGACGTCCTGACGATCGAGAAGGACCCGAAGACGTTCTCGAGCGCTCGGGCGCCCCGTCCGCACGGGCAGACGCTGCCGATGATGATCTCCATGGACGACCCCGAGCACCAGCGCCGGCGCTCGCTCGTGAACCGCGGCTTCACCCCACGGCGCATTGCGGAGCTCGAGGGGACCGTGGCCGGCATGTGCCGGCGCATCATCGACCGCATCAGCGAGGTGGGCGCATGCGACTTCGTGTGGGACGTGGCGGCACCGCTGCCGCTCCTGGTCATCGCCGACCTGCTGGGGTTCGAGTCCGACGCACACGACGACCTGCTTCGCTGGTCGGACGACCTCTTGCGCGCCACGACGCTCGACCCGTCCCCGGAGCTCGCGCGGGCCGGGTTCGAAGCCATGATGGCCTTCCGCGAGTTCCAGAGCCGCGTGATCACCGACCGACGGGAGCAACCCCGTGACGACCTCATCAGCACGCTGTGCACCGCTGAAATCGATGGGCATCGGCTCGATGACGAGTCGATCCTCAACGAGACGCTGCTGTTACTGATCGGGGGCGACGAGACGACACGGCACGTCATCAGCGGGGGCATGCTGGCGCTGCTGCAACACCGTGCGCAGTTGGAGGCGCTGGCCGCCGACCCCGAACGCCTGACCGTCGCGGTGGAAGAGCTGCTGCGCTGGGTGTCACCGGTGAAGAACATGGCCCGCACCGTGACCAAGGATGTCGAACTCCGCGGCCAATCCCTGCGTGCCGGTGACCAGGTCATGTTGTTCTACCCGTCGGCCAACCGGGACGCCGAGGTGTTCGACGCTCCCGACGTGCTGGACACCGGGCGCAGCCCCAACCCGCACCTGGCCTTCGGATTCGGCACTCACTTCTGCCTCGGCGCCGCGCTGGCCCGCCTGGAGCTGCGGGTGATGTTCCGCGAGATCCTGCGTCGATTGCCCGACCTCCATCTGGTGGAGGGCGCCGCCCTGCCGTCCCGGGCCTCCAATTTCGTGAGCGGCCTGGAGGCGATGCCCGTACGCTTCACCCCGTGTCCGGCCGGCGCATGAGCGACCCGACCGGTCCGCTGGCCGGCGTCCGGGTCGTGGAGCTCGGTGCCTGGGTGGCCGGACCGGGCGCCTCCGGCATCCTGGCGGATTGGGGTGCCGATGTCGTCAAGGTCGAGCCGCCCGAAGGCGACCCCGCCCGCAACTTCGGACGCATGCTCGGAGGCGACTTGCCGGTCAACCCGGTCTTCGAGCTGGACAACCGGGGCAAACGGGCCATCGCGCTCGACCTGTCGAGCGAGCGGGGTGTCGACATCGTCCATCGCCTGGTGGCGGGCGCCGACGTGTTCGTCACGAACCTGCGGCCCGCGGCGCTCGACCGTATCGGCCTCGGTCCGGATCACGCGCTCGAGGGCCACCCGAGCCTGGTCTACGCGATCATCACCGGCTACGGGTTGGAAGGTCCCGATGCCGCACGGGGCGCCTATGACATCGCCGCCTTTTGGGCCCGCGCCGGCATCGCCGAGGCGCTGCGGGCGCCCGGCGGGCCCCTTCCGTTTCAGCGGGGCGGCATGGGCGACCACACGGTGGCCATGACCGGGGCCGCGATGGTGAGCGCGGCGCTCGTCGGGCGGGCCCGCACCGGACGCGGCCAGGTGGTCTCGACGTCGCTCCTGCGCCAGGGCGTGTACACCATCGGCTTCGACGTCAACGTCGCGTTGATGTGGGGCCGCTCACTGGGCATCGGGACGCGGGAGGCGATGTACAGCCCGACGCTCAACAACTACACCGCGGGTGACGGGCGTGCCTTCTGGATCGTCGGACTCGAGGGCGATCGGCACTGGCCGGCGCTGGCCCGCGCCGTGGGGCATCCCGAGTGGGTGACGGACGAGCGCTTTGCCAACGCGGCCGGCAGGGCGGTGCACGCCGCCGAGCTGATCGGCCTGCTCGACGAGATCTTCGCGACGCGCCCCGTGCGACGAGTGGGCGGCCGCCTTCGATGCCGAGCCCGAGCTGTTCTGGAGCCCCGTGAACACCATCGACGACGTGGTGGCGGACGAGCAGTTTCTCGCCGCCGGCTCGGTGGTGGAGGTGCCCGACGAGCAGGGCACGCTGCCGATGGTGGCCACGCCGGTGGACTTCGGGGGACGTCCGCCCGGGCCACGCTGGCGGGCGCCCCGACTCGGCGAGCACACACGCGAGATCCTCGGTGAGCTCGAGCTCGGCGACGCCGCCATCGGATCGCTCCTCGCCGACGGCATCGCGGTCGCCGGCGAGGAGCGGGACGGAAGCTGAGGGTGGCGATACCGCCGTCCGAGGAAAACCTCTAGACTTTTTCGCCATGACACAGAGGGAGCCATGACGCAGAGGGAGTGGCCCTTCGCCGCCGTGCACGACATCATCGCGGCGGCGGTGCCCGATCGCGAGATGCTGGTGTGCGGCGACGTGCGGCGGACCTTCGGCGAGGTCGCCGATCGGACCAGGTCGATCGCCGCCTTCCTCGGCTCTCGTGGCCTGGGCCTCCGGCGCGAGTGCGCCGGGCTGGAGCGATGGGAGAACGGACAGGACCCGGTGGCGCTCGTGCTGCACAACGGTACCGAGTACATCGAGGCGATGGTGGGCGCCTACCGAGCCCGTGCGGTGCCCTTCAACGTCAACCAGCACTACCGGCCGGCCGAAGTGGGCGCGTTGTTCGGCGACGTCGGTATCCGTTGCATCGTGTACCACCGCCGGTACGGGCCGTTGGTGGAGGCGGCGTGCGACACCTCATCCGTGGTCCTGATCGACGTCGACGACGGGTCGGGCGTCGCGGCGCTGCCCGGGAGCACGAACTTCGAGGTGGCGGCCGCCTCGACCGTCGAGGCACCGCTGCCGGTGCCCTCCCCCGACGACCTCTATCTGGTGTGCACGGGCGGCACCACGGGGCGCCCCAAGGCCGTCCTGTGGCGCCAGGCGGACATCTACGTCTCGGCCATGGCCGGCAGCGAGGACGCGACGGAGGAGTCGATCGCCGCCGCGGCCATGACCGGCGGTGGCGGCCCCTGGTACCCGGTGCCGCCGCTCATGCACGCCGCCGCGCAGTGGACCGCGTTCTCCGGCCTGCATCAGGGTGCCCCCGTCGTCCTGCACGACGACTCTGGCCCCTTCGATGCCCGCGCCGTCCTCCAGCTGGCCGAGCGGGAGCGGGTGGCGCTGATGTCCATCGTGGGCGACGCCTACGCGGGCCCCCTGGTCGAGGAGCTCCGGCGTCACGAGTACGACCTGTCCTCCCTGCTGATCCTCGGCACGGGTGGCGCCGCCACGAGCGAGCACTACAAGCAGGCGCTCGTCGAGCTTCTGCCGAACCTGGTGATCAGGGACGGCTACGGCTCGTCGGAGACGGGCGGCATGGCCTACGGCGCCCGCACCAAGAACAGCCATCAGGAGGGGTTCGCGCCCAGCCCGGGCGCCACCGTGGTGTCGGCCGACCGGTCCCGTTTCCTCGAGCCGGGGGAGGAGGAGATCGGCTGGACGGCACGCCGCGGCCGGGTCCCACTCGGCTATCTCGGTGACCGGCTCCGCACGGAGGAGACGTTCCCCATCGTCGGCGGCGAACGGATCGCCATACCGGGCGACCGGGCACGGGTCGCCGAAGACGGGCGCATCCTGATGCTCGGTCGTGACGCGCTGGTGGTCAACACCGGCGGCGAGAAGGTGTTCGTCGAGGAGGTCGAGGAGGTCGTGCGGCGTCACCCGGACGTGGCCGATGCACTGGTGGTCGGCCGCCGGTCCGAGCGCTTCGGCCAGGAGGTCGTCGCGGTGGTCGCACCCCGGGAGGGGGCGGACCTCGACCCGCGGTCCATCCGCGAGTTCGTCTCTGCGGAGATCGCCCGGTTCAAGGCGCCGCGGGCCGTCGCAGTGTGCGACACGATCCGGCGGCACGCCAACGGGAAGGCCGATTACCGATGGGCGCACGACGTGGCCGCGACGGCGCAGCCGGTCGCGAACGGCGGCGGCCGCTGACGGGGTCAGGCCTCGGGTTCTGGGACGTCGAAGTGGGCGTCCCGGAGCGCGAACGCCTGCTTCGTTCCGTGCTCGGCCCGGGCCTTGACGAAGTTGAACTCGCCTTCCTCGAAGCGCAGGTTGGTCCCGTAGGCGTGGAGGAGGCTGCTCAGCACCTCCTCGCCCTGGTAGGCCTGCAGCTGTTCGATCAGCCGGAAGGCCTCCTTGGCCATGACGATCCCGTCGGCCGGCATGCGTGACACCTTCTCGGCCCACCACGCGGCGCGCGCCTCGACGGCACCGGGGTCGACCACCTCGGTGAACAGCCCGAGGTGCGCCACCTCGCCGGCCTGAATCGTGTCACCGGTGAGGAGGAGGCGTCGCGCCAGCACCGGGCCGAGCCGGTGGAAGAACAGGTGCAGGGAGCCGAGCGCAGGACCGAGGAAGCGGGTTGCCGGCGAGCCCAGCACCGTGTCGTCCGCCACCACGGCGATGTCGGCCATCAACGCCAGCTCGAAACCACCGCCGAGCGCGACGCCCGAGACCTCCGCGACGGTGACTTTCGGGTAGCCCAGGACGAAGTGGTAGAAGTCGAACGTCTGGCGGTCCACCAGCAGCCGCCGACGCTGGCTCGGCCGCCGCCGGTCCGCCTTGGCCGCCGCTCCGTTCCCGCTCTCGCCCGGCTCACCGTCCGGCCCGTTGCCCTGGGCCTCGGTCCCCGCTCCGTACCAGGCGTACGCGTTGTTCATGTCGGCGCCGGCACTGAAGACGCCTCCCTCGCCGCGCAGGAGCACGACCTTGATGGCGTCGTCGTACGCGAGCTCCTCCAGGTACGAGCCGAGCTGCCGGCGCATCGCCGGGTCGTAGGCGTTGCGGCGCTCGGGGTTGGCCAGGGTGACCCGGGCGATGCCAGACTCGTCGTCTCGTTGCATAAGCACTCGACCGTCGCTCACGGGAATGGCCTCCTGGGCTGCGTCTTGGCGTACCGGGCCTTCCCATCGTACGCTTTAATATGTAGATATTTCCAGTTGCTCGTGTGGGGAGGGTTGATGGAGTTCGGCTTGGACGAGGGCCAGCTCCAGTTGCAGCAGACCGTCGCCCGGTTCTGCACCGAACGGTTCCCCCTCGACGCCATCGGGAGCCGGGAGCCACAGCCGGTCGATCGGGGGACCTGGGCGCAGATGGCCGCCCTCGGCATGCTCGGGTTCCTGGCCGGCGAGATCGCCCCATGCGGCGCAGCAAATGCGAGCCAGGACGGCCTCGGCGTCGTCGAGGCGGCCCTGATGTTCGAGCTGTTCGGCTCGCACCTGGTGCCCGGACCGCTGCTGTGGACGGTCGTGGCCGCGCCGCTCCTCGACGGCGCGGGTGACGGGAAGATCCTGGTCGGGGGGGTGGAGGAGTCCGCCGTCCAGGACGGCTCGGTCGTCGTCGAATACGCCGCCGATCTCGACGTCGTGGTCGTCCTCGGTGCGGATGCCGTCACCGCGTACCGCACCGACGCCCTGCCCGCACCGGAGCCGCTCGAGGCGCTCGACCCGCTCACACCGGTCGGGCGCTACCGCGGGCTCGCCGCAGGCGAGGTCGTCGGCGGCGCCGGCGCGGCCGCCCGTCTCCGCCTGTTCGGGACGGTGTTGAGCGCCGCACTGCTGACCGGCGTGGCCTCGAGGGCGCTCGAGGTTGCCCGCGGGTACGCCCTCGAGCGGCAGCAGTTCGGGGTGCCGATCGGCTCCTTCCAGGCCGTCAAGCACCTGCTCGCCGACATGTACGTCCGCAGCACGCTCGCCCAGAGCGCCACCTACGCGGCCGCCGCGACCGCGCAGGACCGGGGTACCGAGGACGACTCGACCCGCGCCGCGGCCGCGGCAAAGCTGCTCGCCGGCGAGGCCGCCATCGAGAACGCCGGCGCGGCGGTGCAGACCCTCGGCGGGATGGGGTTCACCTGGGCCATGCTGCCCAACTACCTGCTCAAGCGCGCGTGGGTGCTCGAGCAGGGATTCGGGGAGGCCGACCGGCACGCGCTGCTGCTCGGGTCCAGCCTCATGACCGTGCGCCAAGGAGCGACCAGCCCATGACCGACCAGCCGATGACCGACGAGCCGACGAACGACCTCGAGGCCACCGGGATCATCGTCCGAGCCGACGACGGCCTGCTCCGCATCGTCATCGACCGGCCCGCACACAAGGGCTCCCTCGATGTTGCCGCCGTCCGCCGGATCATCGATGCCATGGAGGCGGCGGCGACGGACGACTCGCTCCGGGCGATCCTGCTCACGAGCGCCGGTCCGGACTTCTGCTCCGGTTCGGACTGGGTGGCCAGCAACACGCCGGGGCAGAAGCCCCGCCCGGGCAGCGTCCAGCGGCGGACGCCGTTGCAGGCCCACCGCCTCATCGCGCTGGTGCTCGAGGTCCAGCTCCCCGTGGTGTGCGCCGTGCGCGGGTGGGCCGCCGGGCTCGGCTGCCAACTCGCGCTCGCGGCGGATTTCACCGTCGCCGCCGACGACAGCCGATTCTGGTTGCCGTTCGTCAAGCGGGGATTCACGCCCGACAGCGGCGCCAGCTGGCTCGTGCCCCGCCTGGTCGGCATCGCCCGGGCCAAGGAGCTGCTGCTCCTCGGGCGCCAGGTGACGGGGACCGAGGCCGCAGCCTGGGGGATGATCTATCGGGCCGTGCCTGGTCCCGAGCTCCATGCCACCGTCGACGCACTGGTCGACGAGCTCCGGGCGAGTGCCACGGTGGCGGTGGGCCTCACCAAACGCTGCGTGAACGGCGGCCTCGACCGCGGCATCGTCGAGGCGATGGAGAACGAGTCACTGGCGCTCGAGCTCTCCTCGCGCACAGCAGACTTCCGCGAAGGCCTGCTCGCCTTCCGAGAGCACCGAGACGCCCGGTTCGAGGGTCACTAGGAAGGACGTCGCATGGATTTTTCCACCATCCTCTACGAGGTCGACGGCCACACCGCCACCATCACCTTCAACCGGCCCGAGCAGCTGAACGCGGTCAGCCCGACCATGGTCGGTGAGCTGCGGAGGGCGTACGCCGCCGCCGAAGCCGACGAGTCGGTCTGGACCATCCTCGTCACGGGCAGCGGCCGGGCCTTCTGCGCCGGCGCCGACGTCACCGAGATCCCCGAGGACGGCCGCGTGATCTACGACGAGCCCTACCTGTCCACCTACCCGCAGTGGGAGGCGCCGCAGGAGGCCACGCCCCCGTTCCGGTCCATGACCAAGCCCATCATCACCGCCGTCAACGGACTCTGCTGCGGCGCCGGCCTCGACCTCGTCACCACGGGCGACATCGCCGTCGCGTCCGAGCGCGCCGAGTTCTTCGACCCCCACGTGAGCATCGGCCTCGTGTCGGGGCGTGAGATGGTCCGTCTGGCCCGGGTCCTGCCCATGAACATCGCCATGCGGGTGGCCCTGACCGGGCGCCACGAACGTCTGAGCGCGCAGCGGGCCTACGAGCTCGGGATGATCTCGGAGGTCGTCGAGCACGACCGACTGCTGGAGCGGGCCCGCGAGGTGGCGGATCTGGTCAATCGCAACGCACCGCTCGCGGTGCGGGGCACGCGCCTCGCCATCCGCAAGGGGATCGACCTGCCGCTGCACGAGGCCGAGATCCTCGCCGAGGCATTCCGGGAGCGCGTCGTCCGCACCGACGACGCCAAGGAGGGACCGCGCGCCTTCGTCGAGAAGCGCGTCCCGGACTGGAGCGGTCGATGAGCGCACCACAGCCGCCCGCCCGGTTCACGACCATCCGCTACGAGACCTCCGCCGACCATGTCGCCACCATCACGCTGAACCGACCCGAGGTCCTCAACGCGTTCGACCGCCAGATGTGCCGCGAGGTCCAGGCGGCGTGGCGCCTCGTCAAGGACGACCCCACCGTGCACGCCGCCGTGGTGCGGGCGGAGGGGGACCGCGCCTTCTGTGCCGGCCTCGACACGAAGAAGCCCTATGGGCAGCCCGACGACGTCTGGAACCACGAGGACCCCGGGGAGTTCCTGAGCCCGAAGTGGCAGAAGGTGTGGAAGCCGGTGATCTGCGCCGTGCAGGGGATGTGCACCGCCGGCGCCTTCTACTTCCTGAACGAGTCGGACGTCGTCATCTGCTCGAGTGACGCCACGTTCTTCGACTCCCATGTGACCTTCGGGTTGGTCTCGGCGCTCGAGCCGGTCGGACTCATGCGGAGGATCGGTCTGGCCGAGACACTACGGATCGCACTCAGTGGGAACGCCGAGCGGGTGACGGCGGAGACGGCCCTCCGCATCAGCCTCGTGACCGAGGTCGTCGAGCGGGACCGGCTGTGGGACCGGGCGCACGAGATCGCCGCCGGCATCGCCGCCTGGCCGAGCGCCGCCACGCAGGGAACGGTGCGGGCCATCTGGGAGTCGCTCGACCGGCCCTACCGGGCCGCCATGGAGCAGGGGCTCATCTACACGCGGCTCGGCAACCCGATCGGCATGGCGGAGGTGGCGGCCCGCCCGCAGGACGCCGACCCTTCCGGGGGCCAGCGTCGTCCCGAACCGAGGCTCCGGTGAGTCGGTGAGCCGGTGAGCGACGGCAGCGCGGGGCTCCCCGCCTCCGGCCTGCCCGGCCGGATCGGGGAGATCCTGTCGCTCGATCCGGGCGCCGACGCCATCGAATTCGAGCGGTCCTGGCGCACCTGGGGGCAGCTGGCCGACACCGTCGCGCGCGGATCGGCGCTGGTCGAGCGACCCGGCGCCGAGGTCGGCGTCCTGTTGCGAAACCGCCCGGCCTCCGTCGGCCTGTTGCTCGGCGTGCTGCGCGCCGGCGGGTGCGTCGTGACGATCAACCCCGGCCGCGGGCGTGACCGCACCCGTGACGACATCGCCGCCCTGGACCTGCCCGTGCTCGCGGGCGAGCCGGCGGACCTCGCGGCGTTCGTCCCGGACAGTGCGCGTGCGACCACCGCCGCCGTCGAGGATCTCGGGCTGCCCTTCACCATCGTGACCGGTGCCGGCGCCGATCCCGGTCCGGGGAGACCCGGCACCGCGGTGCGGATGCTCACCAGCGGGACGACGGGACCGCCGAAGCGGGTCGATCTCAGCTACCCGACGCTCGAGCGGGTGCTGGTCGGGGCGAAGCACTACGAGTCCAACCGTGACGCCTCGGTACGGCTGCGACGTCGTGTGGCGATCGTCAATTCGCCCCTCGTCCACCTCGGCGGTCTCTTCCGGGTGTTGCAGTGCGTCGGCGACGGCCGGTCGTTCTGCCTGCTCGAGCGGTTCACGGTCGAGGGGTGGGTGGACGCGGTGCGGCGCCACCGGCCCGCCACCGCGAGCCTGGTGCCCGCTGCACTGCGCATGGTGCTCGAGGCCGATCTCGACCCGGCCGACCTGACCAGTCTCCGCTCCGTCGTCTCGGGCACCGCCCCGCTCGATCCCGACGACGCCGACGCCTTCACGGCCAGGTACGGCATCCCGGTGCTGATCACCTATGCCGCGACCGAGTTCGGCGGGAGCGTCGCCGGGTGGAACATCGAGGACCATCGTGCCTTCTGGCGCGCCAAGCGCGGCAGTGTCGGCCGGGTCCACGCCGGGTGCGAGCTCCGCGTGGTCGACCCGGAGACCGGCCGTCACCTCGCGTCGAACACCGAAGGGCTCCTGGAGGTCAAGGCGGGCCAGCTCGGCGACGGCCGCTGGGTGCGCACGACGGACCTGGCCCGGCTCGACGAGGACGGCTTCTTGTACGTGCTCGGCCGCGCCGACCAGGCCATCATCCGCGGCGGCTTCAAGGTCCGCCCCGAGGACATCCGGGCGGCACTCGAGCGGCATCCCGGCGTCCGCGGCGCCGCCGTCGTGAGCCGCGCCGACCGGCGCCTCGGCGCGGTGCCGGTCGCCGCCGTCGAGCTGCGCCGGGACGCCCCACCCGTGGGGCCCGACGACCTGCTCGCGTACGCCGCCACCGTCCTCGCCCGCTACGAGCTGCCGGTGGAGATCCGCATCGTCGACGACCTGCCCCGCACGGAGTCGGGCAAGGTCGACGTGGGCGCCGTCACCGCCCTGTTCGACGCGGGTCAGGACGACGCAGGACGGGGTGACCCGGGTGCGGGTGCTGGTGCTGGGTCTGGCAGCGTCGCTCGACGCGGGGACGATTCGGGGGTGCGCTGACGATGGACCTGCGCTACTCGGAGGCCGACGAGGTCTTTCGTCGCGAGCTCCGGGAGTGGTTCGCCCGTGCGGTGCCTGCCTACGGCCCCCCGCCTCCGCCGGGGGACTGGGCAACGCGGCGTGCCTACGACACCGGATGGCAGGCGAAGCTGCACGGGGCGGGCTATGCCGGCCTCAACTGGCCCGTGGAGTACGGCGGCCGCGGTTTGCCGGCGTCGCAGCAGCTCGTGTTCCTCGAGGAGTATGCGGCCGCCGAGGCGCCCTACGTCGGCATCAACTTCGTCGGGACGGCCCATGCCGGTCCCACCCTCATGGCCGAGGGCACCGAGGAACAGCGTCGCACCCACCTCGCGAAGATCTTGCGCGGCGAGCGCGTCTGGTGCCAGGGGTTCTCCGAGCCGGGAGCCGGGTCCGACCTGGCGTCGCTCCGGACGAGCGCGGTGCGCCACGGCGACGAATACGTCGTGACCGGCCAGAAGATCTGGAGCACGCGGGCGCACGTCGCCGACCACTGTGAGCTGCTGGTGCGGACGGACCCCGATGCGCCGAAGCATCGGGGTATCACCTGGCTGATCCTCGACATGGACCAGCCCGGTGTGCACGTGCGACCCATGAAGACGCTCGACGGGGAGTCGCACTTCTGTGAGGTGTTCCTCGACGGTGCACGGGTCCCGATCACGAACCGGGTCGGGGAGGAGAACGACGGCTGGCGGGTCACCAACGTCACCTTGCGTTTCGAACGGGGCACCGCCTTCGCCCAGCACATCATCACGCTGCGCACGCAGCTCCGGCGGCTGACGACCCTGGCCGGCCCCGGCTGTGACGATCTCGGCCTGCGCCGGCACCTGGGGCGGCTCGACGCCCGCGTCGACGCGTTGTGGCGGATGACCCAGCGCTGCGTGACGGAGGCGGAGGCGACGGGAGTGCCGTCGCCTCTCGGATCGGCGGTGAAGCTCGGGTACAGCGAGCTCGGCCAGGAGATCGCCCGGCTCGGCATGCAGCTGATCGGTCGCCGATCGATCGGCTCGGACGGGCCCGAGACCGACGACGCCCGCATCGTGCACGACTACCTCTGGTCGTTCCAGTACACCATCGCCGCCGGTACCTCGCAGATCCAACGCAACCTGATCGCCGAGCGGATCCTCGGCATGCCGAAGGGTGCTTGAGTGGAACGCTGGAGCTTCGGTGTCGAGCCCTTGCCCCAGGCCGTCGGTGCCGCTGCCCTCATGCGGCGGGTCAGCGCGCTGATCCTCGCCCTCGAGCACGAGGAGTCGGAGGTCGACGACCTCATGGAGGCGCTCCGGCGCGCCGAGGACGCCCTCAGCCGCCGGGTCCCGCCCGACGGCGCACCCCGGGTCGGTGCGGCGGTGTCGGGTGACGGGCGGGTGTACATCGACCACGCGCGTGACATCGGGGCCTTCAACCCGTGCTTTCCCGAGTACGCCATTGCGGTGGAGGGCAGCCGCGCCCGCGGCTCGGTCATGTTCCCCCTCCCCTACGAGGGGCCGCCCGGGATCGTGCACGGTGGCTTCCTGGCCCTCTTCTTCGACTGCGTGGTGCAGCACCACAATTGCGACGTCGGCGTGGCCGGCAAGACGACGTCCCTGACGCTCCGCTTTCGGAGGCCGGTGCCGTTGCTCACGCCCCTGTCCTTCACGATCGACCGAGCGGTGACCGATGGCCGCATCCGCTCGACGGCGCGGCTGCGGGCCGACGGACACGTGCTGTGCGAAGCCGACGTCGACGCCCTGGCCGGCGACCGGGCGGCGTTGCCCGAGGTGTCGCCCCGCCGGAGCACCCGGTGACGTCACCGGTGATCGACGCCGGCGACGGGCTCCCGCTCACGGTTCCGGCGCTGCTGCGGGCGCGGGCCGCCGAGCAACCCGACCACGTGCTCCTCGTCGTCGACGACGCCGTGTTGACGTACGCAGAGGCGGAGCGTCAGTCGGCGGCGCTGGCCCGCGGCCTGTTGGCCGGGGAATGCGGTCTCGGCACCCGCGTGGCCATCCTGCACCCGAACGGGCCGGCGTTCACCGTGGCGTGGCTGGCCGCGGCCCGGATCGGGGCGGTCAGCGTGCCGCTGAGCACGTTCTCCACCAGTGCCGAGCTCGTGGGCTTGTTGCGCGGGGCGGACGTCTCGCTCCTGCTGGCGGCGCGTGGGTACCGGTCGCACGACTACGTCGGCAGCCTGGTCGACGGGATCGACGACCTCGACCTGCGCGCGCCGCCGCCGTTGTTCTCCGCGTCGGTGCCGTCGTTGCGCCGGGTGGCGTTCGACTTCGGCGACGGCGACGGCGACGGCGATGGCGATGGCGATGACGACTGCGACGGCGGGCCCACTGTCGACCCGGGCTGGACCATGCGGGGGCTGCTGGCCGGAGCCCCGTCGATCGACGTCGACGTGCTGCTCGCGGCCGAAGCCGCGGTGACGCCGGCCGACCGCATGGTGATCGTCCACACCTCCGGCTCGACCAGCGAGCCGAAGGGGGTGATCCACACCCACGGTGCACTGATCCGCCACCTCGACAACCTCAACGAGCTACGCCGTTACGACAGCGGCGAGATCCTCTTCTCCAACTCCCCCTTCTTCTGGATCGGCGGCTTCGCGTACGCCCTGCTCGGCACGCTCGTGGCCGGTGCGACGCTGGTGTGCTCGAACGCGCCCACCGCGGCGGGCGTGCTCGACGTGTTGGAGCGGGAGCGTCCGACGATGGTCAACGGGTTCGCGGCCTCGGTCGCGCACGTCGCCCAGGACCCGAGCTTCGCGTCCCGGGACCTCTCCTCAATCCGGCGCGGCAACCTGTACCCGATCATGCCGGACGCCGTCCGGCCGAAGGATCCCGAGCTCCACCACGCCATGCTGGGCATGACCGAGGCGGGCAGCGTCTGCCTGGCCAGCGCCGACGAGTCCGAGCAACCGGAGCACCGCCGCGGCTCGTTCGGGCGCCCCGTGCCCGGGTTCGAGGCCAGGGTGCGCCGGACCGACGACGACGACGGCGGCGCGTGCGCACCGGGCGAGGTGGGCGAATTGTGCTTCCGCGGCCCGTTCCTGATGGAGGGCTACGACGGCCGCGAGCGGCACGAGACCTTCGACCGCGACGACTGGTACCGGACGGGCGACCTCGTCACGGTCGACGACGACGGGTTCGTCTATTTCTGGGGGCGGCGCAGCGACATGATCAAGACCGCGGGTGCCAACGTGTCGCCCCGCGAAGTGGAGGCCGCCATTTTGGAGGTCAGTGGCCTGGTCTCGCACGTCGTCGGGATCGACGACCCGGCCCGCGGGCAGCTGGTGGCGGCCCTGGTGCGCGTGCGGGCCGGCGCCGTCGGCGACCGGGTCGACGCCGACGGGTTGCGAGCCCTGCTGCGCGAGCGGCTCTCGGCCTACAAGGTGCCCCGGCGCATCCGTGTCGTCCCCGACGACGAGGTCCCGATGATGTCGAGCGGGAAGCTCGACGTCCGCGCCCTCAAGGAGCTGCTCGGTGACGGCTGAGGTGGTGACGGTCCCCGCGCTGTTGGCGTTGCGCCGCCACGTCGATGCCGACCGCGCCGCCATCGTCACCCTGGGCGATCGTCTCACCTACGCCGACCTCGACGGGTCCAGCGCAGCCGCCGCGGCCCGGCTGGTCGCCGACGGCGTCGTGAAGGGTGACCGGGTGGCGCTGCTCGCGCCCAACGGGACCGAGTGGGCGGTGCTCGCGTGCGCGGTCATGCGGATCGGCGCGGTCCTGGTGCCGCTGAGCACGCTGTTGCGACCCCCGGAGCTGTTGGCGCAGATCGCGACCGCGTCGGTGTCGCACCTGATCGCTGCACCGAGCTTCCGGGACCGCTGCTACCTCGACGATCTCGAGCTGGCGGCGCCCGGGCTGCCGTCGGCGGTGCGCCGGGACACCCGCCACGCCGCCGCTCCGTCGCTGCGCCGCCTCTGGACGACGGATGCGCTGCCCGGCCCGGCGGCGCCCGCCGCGTTGGTGCTGGCCATGGAGTCCCGCGTGCGAGCGGGCGATGACCTCGACGTCCTCTTCACCTCGGGCAGCCGCGGCACGCCGAAGGGGGTGATCCACACGCACGGGGCTGCCCTGCGCGCCACCGCTGCCGGGCTCGAGGCCCGGTGCGTGGGACCCGGGGAGCGGCTGTACATCCCGATGCCGTTCTTCTGGACCGGAGGGTTCGGGGGCGGGCTGCTCACCGCCATGGTGGCCGGCGCCACGCTGCTGACCGAGGCGGAGCCCGAGCCGGCACGCACCCTCGAGCTCTTGCAGCGCGAGCGCGTCACGCTCTTCCGGGGCTGGCCCGACCAGGCCGCCCGTCTGGCCGCCCACCCGGCCTTCGGTGACGCCGATCTGGCCGCACTGCGCGACGCCAGTCTGCCCGCCGTGTTGCCGCCGGATCGCCGGCCAACCGCCGGCGCACGCGCCAATCTGTTCGGCATGACCGAGACGTTCGGTCCCTACTGCGGCGATCGTCTCGACACGGACTTGCCCCCCGAGAAGTTCGGCAGTTGCGGCCGCCCGTTCGAGGGAGTCGACGTGCGGATCGTCGACCCGGAGACGGGTGCGGAGCTCCCCGCCGGGGAACAGGGGGAGATCTGGCTCCGCGGGCCCAGCCTCCTGCGCGGCATGTGCGGCCGGTTGCGCTCGTCGGTGTTCACTCGGGACGGCGCCTATCGCACGGGCGACCTCGGGCGCCTCGACGAGGACGGGTACCTCTGGTATGACGGGCGCCTCGACGACATGGTGAAGGTGAAGGGCGCCACCGTGTACCCCTCGGAGGTGGAGGCGGCGCTGCGGTCGATCGGCGAGGTCCGCCAGGCGTACGTCACCGACCTGACCGATGCCGAGGGCCGTGCCGAGATCGCCACTCTGGTCGTCACGGATGCCGCGGTCGACGCGGTCCGGGCTGCGGCGCGCCAACGGCTGAGCGCGTTCAAGGTGCCGACCCGATGGCTGCTCACGGGTGACGCCGGTGCCGTGCCCATGTTGGCCTCGGGCAAGGTGGACAAGCGGGGGCTGCAGCAGCTGCTCCGGTCCGAGGGCCGCCCGGCGCCCTCCCAGGGCGCGTCGTAGCGCGACGTCGCCGAGGGCCGGGTTGGCGCAAAAGCTATAGACTTTTAACGATGGGCAGCAGGGCAGCGAACTCGCTCCTGACCGACAGAAGCAACGCCTGACCGACGGAAGCAAAAGGGGACCCGATGTGCCGGTGACGAGAGCGATCGACTGCCTGGTGAACGTCGACATGGGCGACATGAAGCAGCCCGAATGGATGATCCGGGTCAAGGAGGACTACTTCAAGGCGGGGGAGTCCTTCTTGAAGAGCCCGGAGCTCCCCGAGCTCATGGAGGACATGGACGCCAACGGGGTCGAACGTGCCATCCTGCTCACGAAGATAGGCGCCGACGAGGATCGGGCCCGGCGGTTCGCCGAAACCGAGCCCGGGCGGTTCTCGCTCGGCGTCGGCGGGTTCAACCTGCTCCGCCCGATGAAGACCGTGCGGACGCTCGAGGCCTTCGTGCGGGACTATCCGGTCGCCTATGCCACCGTCGGGCCCAGCTTCTGGGGCGACGGCATGTACCCACCGACCGACGCCGTGTACTTCCCGCTCTACACCAAGTGCTGCGAGCTGGACCTGCCGCTCTGCATGAACACCGGCATCCCCGGGCCCCCGATTCCGGGCGAGGTGCAGAACCCCATCTACTTGGACCGCGTCTGCGTGCGGTTTCCCGAGCTCCGGCTCTGCATGATCCACGGCGCGGACCCGTGGTGGGACACGGCCATCCGCCTCCTGCTCAAGTACCGCAACCTCCGCTTGATGACCTCGGCGTGGTCACCCAAGCGCCTGCCCGAGTCCCTCTTGCACTACATGCGGACGCGTGGGAAGGACCGGATCATGTTCGCCAGCGACTACCCGGTGCTCTCCATGGAGCGCTGCCTCGGCGAGGCCCGGGCGCTCGACCTCCCGCCCGAGGTCCTCGACGGCTGGCTGTTCGCGAACGCCGATGCGTTCTTCTTCGGCCCGCCCGCCGAACCCCGGCGGAACGAAGGCGGCGGAGATGCCTGAAAGTGCAGGTCAGCGCGGTAGCGGCCGCTCCGTGAAAAGCGGTACTCTACCTGAGAGGAAAATATCACTGTACCCCGGGCCACGGTGACCCGGGCGATGTCGAGAAGGGCCCGACACGATGGAACACAAGCCGATCGACGCCGACAACCACTACTACGAGACGCTGGACGCCTTCACCCGTCACCTCGACAAGAAGTTCCGGGACCGAGGTGTCCGTCCCGTCCAGAACGGCAAGCGCGTCGAGCTGTTGATGGGCGGCACCGTCAACCGCTTCGTTCCGAACCCGACGTTCGATCCGATCATCGTCCCGGGCTGCATGGATCCGCTGTTCCGCGGCCAGATCCCCGAAGGGGTGGACCCCCGCAGCCTCATGCAGGTGGAGCCGCTCCGGTCCGAGTACCAGAACCGTGATCGCCGGCTCGAGATGATGGACGAGCAGGGTCTCGGTGCCGCCCTGCTGTTCCCCACGCTGGGCTGCGGGGTGGAGGAGGGCCTGCGCGGCGACATCGAGGCGACGATGGCCTCGCTGTCCGCCTTCAACCGCTGGCTCGAGGAGGACTGGGGTTTCGACTACCACCATCGCATCATCGCGGCGCCCATGCTCTCCTTCGCCGACCCCGAAGCGGCGGTCGTCGAGGTCGAATCCCTCATCGGTCGGGGCGCTCGGATCGTCCACGTCCGGCCCGCGCCGGTGCCCGGACCCAACGGCACCGGCCGGTCGCTGGGGGACAAGTCGCACGACCCGGTGTGGGCCCGCCTGGCCGAGGCGTCGGTCCCGGTGGCCTTCCATCTCGGCGACAGCGGCTACAACCGGTTCGCGGCGGCCTGGGGCGCCAGCGCGACCTTCGAGGGCTTCGGGAAGACCGACATCCTCAGTCGGATCCTCGTGTCCGACCGGGCCATCCACGACACGATCGCCTCGCTGATCATCCACGGGGTCTTCACGCGTCATCCCGCCCTGCGGGTGGCGAGCATCGAGAACGGCTCCGACTGGGTGGCGTTGCTGGTGAAGCGGCTGCGCAAGCAGCGCAACCAGACGCCGTGGGCCTTCGCGGAGGACCCGCTCGACACCATTCGCCGGCACGTCTGGACCACGCCCTACCT
The DNA here is from genome assembly GCA_963736525.1 of uncultured Acidimicrobiaceae bacterium. Classification (GTDB taxonomy): domain Bacteria; phylum Actinomycetota; class Acidimicrobiia; order Acidimicrobiales; family RAAP-2; genus Bog-473. The sequence continues at coordinate 57,566 of CAVTPF010000005.1, read as the reverse complement.
CGAGGAGGACCTCGTGGCCCTCGCCGAGCTCATCGGCGTCGGGCACATCCTCTTCGGCTCCGACTGGCCGCACGGCGAGGGTGTGGCCCACCCCCTCGACTTCACCAAGGAGCTGGGCGGTTTCGACGAGCAGTCCGTCCAGCGGATCATGCACGACAATTGCGTCGAGCTCCTCGGGGCGCCTGCATGAGTGGCGAAGTCGGGGCGCCGGCATCGCCGCCGACGTCAGCGGATGCCCGCCCGAACGCGGTGCTCTGGGCCGAGGTGGAAGCGTGGCTTTCCGAGAACTGGGATCCCGACCGCTCGGTCGACGAGTGGTGGAAGTTGGTGGCGGCTGCTGGGTGGACCGCCCCGCAGTTCCCGCCGGACCAGGGCGGCCGGGGGCTCCCCGGCCACGCCGCGCGCACCGTGCGCTCGTGCTTCAAGTCCTTCGGCGCGCTCCGACCGCCCGGCGGCCTGGGCCTGCTCATGGCCGCGCCGACGATCCTGGCGCAGGGGACGCCCGCACAGATCGAGCGGCTCGTCCCGCCGATCCTGGACGGGCAGGTGGCGTGGTGCCAGCTCTTCAGCGAGCCGGGAGCCGGTTCCGACCTGGCCGGGCTGACCACCAGGGCCCGGCGCGACGGCGACAGGTGGATCATCGACGGTCAGAAGGTGTGGTCGAGTCAGGCGGTGGGGGCGGACTACGGCATGCTGCTCGCCCGCACCGATCTCGACGTGCCCAAGCACCGGGGCATCTCGTGGTTCGCCTTCCCGCTGGACCAGCCCGGCGTGACCATCCGCCCGCTCCGCGAGATGACCGGCGACGCCGTGTTCAACGAGATCTTCCTCGATGGCGCCGTCTGTGACGACGCCGACATCATCGGCGGCGAGGGCAACGGGTGGGCCGTCACGCAGACCACACTGCACTTCGAGCGCACGGGCATCGGGGCGAGCGGTTCGCATGCCGGCTTCCCCGAGCCCGGCCGCCGCGGCGGCATGCTCGGCCGGAGGGCCGGGGAGGCGGCGCTCGTGGAGCCGGAGAACGAGAAGCTGACCCTGGCCTATGCCGACGTCGTGGAACTGGCACACAAACTGGGCCGGACCTCGGACCCTTTGTGCCGCCAGCAGCTGGCCCGCCTCTACACGTTCAGCCATATCGGGCTCTGGAACGCCCAGCGGGGCCGGGCCGAGGCGAAGCGTGGGGGCGGCCAGGCCGTTGCCAGCATCGGCAAGTTGACGCAGACCAGCATCGTGAAGCTGGCCGCCGGCCTGGCCACGGAGATCGCGGGGCCCCACGGTCTCCTCTGGGGCGAGGACGCACTCGATGGCGGAACCGTGAGCAAGGCCATGGTCTTCTCGGCGGCCTCGTCAATCTACGGCGGCACCGACGAGATTCAGCACAACATCATCGCCGAGCGGACGCTCGGTCTGCCGCGTGAGCCGGCGCCCGATCGCGATCGTCCGTTCCGCGACGTGCTCAAGCGCAGTGCGCCGGCCACCGGATCCCCTGAAGCCTGATTCGGGACTCCCGCTCGGTGTGCCTCCGGCCCGCGACGAGAGCCCGGCTACGAGGGCCCGGCGGAGACCGCCGCCGCGGCCTCCAGGTAGGGCCAGGCGAGATCCGGTGGCAGGCCGCCGACCAGTGGCTGGAGCCCGAGCGGGTGCCCGTTGTCGACGAGCGCGCGGGCCTCGGCGGGGGTGAGGATCTGGTAGGCGCCCCTCTCGGCCGCGAGCTCGGCCACGCTCGGCGCGCGTGAGATCGACGCCGTGCCCTCCCGGTGGGCGTTCCACCCCGAGTAACTCACCGCGTCGAGCAACAGGTACTCGCCGATCTCGGCCCAGGCGCGCTCGGGGTCGTCGGCGACGAACACCGTGTTGGGCACATCGGGCGACGAGATGATGCAGCCGGGCGCGGCGTCCCCTCCCTCGTCGCGGTAGGCAGCCTCGAGGGCGGTGTCGTGCGACTCGGCCATGAACATGAGTCCGAGCCGCGCCGCCCGGCGTGCGGCAACCTCGGTCCCGCCGCCATAGGCCAACGGCGGGCCCCCCTTGGTGAAGGGCAGCGGCGTCACGCGGACGCGCCGCCCGTCGACCTCGACCTCCTCGCCCGCCCACAATCGTCGCAGCAGCTTGATGCGCTCTTCGACGAGGACCCCCCGGCCCCGGCTCGCCACACCGAACATGGCGAACTCCTCGGGCCGGTAGCCGATGCCGATGACGTAGGAGACGCGGCCTCGGCTGATCAGGTCCACCACGGCGAGGTCCTCGGCGAGCTTCACCGGCTCGTAAAGCGCCAGCAGCAGGGCCGCCACGGCGATGGGGATGTGCGAGGTCCGGGCGGCCATGGCGGCCGCCAGCGGGACCGGCGAGGGGAGGTAGCCGTCCTGCGCGCCGTGATGCTGGCTGAGAATGGCCGCCAGCGCGCCGCGGTCCTCGGCCCAGGCGCACATGTCGATCGTCGCTTGATAGAGATCGGCGCGGGCGGCCGGGTCATCGGCGGCCGACCGCATGGAGAAGCGCATGGTGAACACCGCCGATGCGTAGCACGACTCCGCCGACCGTCTCAACCGCCGACGCCGAGGCCGTACGAGGGCGCACGGTCAGAGCAGTGATCGCAGATCCCGCTTGCGCACCTTGCCCGCCGCCGTTCGGGCAGCGCATCGGTGAGCACGACCCTTGTCGGACGCTTGTGTCCCACCAGGCCCGCCGCCTCCGACAGCGCCGCCAACTCTTCGATCGTCGGCGCCGTCTCGTCATGACGGGGAACGACGACCGCGCAGACCTCCTCGCCCCACAGATCGTCGGGCGCCGCGCAGACGGCGACCTCGGCCACCGCCGGATGCCGGGCCAGTACCTCCTCGACCTCCCGGGCCGAGACGTTCTCTCCTCCCCGGATGATGATGTCCTTCACACGATCCGTCACGACGAGGTAGCCGTCCTCGTCGAAGCGGGCCAGGTCGCCGGTTCGGAACCAGCTCGCGTGCACGAATGCCCCGGCGTCGGCGGCTGGATCCTGGTAGCCGAGGAACTGCTTCGGGCCGCGCGCCACGATCTCGCCTTCTGCGCCGGGCTCCACGTCGAGGCCGGACTCGTCGAGCAGCCGCACCTCGTTCCCGGGGGTGACGCGGCCGTCGGTGCGTCGCCGCTTGTCGGGCGGATCGGCCGGGCCGCCGGAGCTGATGGCCGGGTGTTCGGTGGAGCCGTAGGTCCGCCAAGTCACGATCCCGGCCGCCTCGCTCCGTTCGACCAGGGCGGGTGGCACTGCCGCGGCGCCACAGAGGAAGCGGGTGAGGCTGGAGATGTCGCGTCGCGATCGTTCAGCCTCGTCGAGCAGCGTCGAGAGGAAGAACGGTGTGCCCGCACTGGAGGTGATCCGGTGCTCTTCAATGAGCTCGACCGCGACGCGGGCACTCCATCGGTCCATGATGACTGTGGTCCCACCGGTGCTGAGGGGCCGCAGCAGCGACATCAGTGAGGCGACGTGGCCGGCCGGGAAGGTGGCGAGCATGCGGGTGGCGGCAGCGACGGGCACGACCGTCAACCCGCACAGCAGCGTCTCGTGGCTGTGCTGGACGCCCTTGGGTGCCGCCGTCGAGCCCGAGGTGTACAGCACGCAGGCCACCGAGGAAGGGTCGGGCGGCCGAACGGACGGCAATGGCGACACCTCGAAGGACCGAAGGGGAGCAGCGGTGCTCGTGCCGCTCCCGTCAACAGCCGCGCCGGCGGCCCCTTCATCGCCCAGGACGAGCACCGCGTCGAGACCGAGGGACGGCGCCGCCTCGTCGAGCGGCGTGACGAGGTCACGCCCGCGCCACTGCGATGCGATGACGGCAACGGTCGCACCGGTCTCGCGTACGACGTGGGCGACCTCCTCGTTGGAGGCGGTGGTGGTGATCGGCACGGCGACCGCACCGACGATCCAGACGGCCGCCAGTGCTTCGGTCCCGCACAGATCTGCGGGCGCCTGGACCACGATGGTGTCTCCCGTCCGAATCCCGGCGCTGACCATTCGGCCGGCGCACGCCGTAGCCCGCTCGACCAGCTCGCCCAGCGTCACCACCGTCGTCCGGCCGTCGACCTGCGCGAACACGAGGGGGTCGTCGGGATGTGATCCGCATCCGGCTGCGATCGCCTCGCCGACGGTCAGGTCGGGATACACATCGGCCCGGCGCCAAGCGGCGCGCAGGTCGTCGCGTTCGAGGCGGTCCGCGTCGGCGGTCACCCGGACAGCGCGAATTGTCGGACGAGGCCGGCCAGCACGAGCGGCCGGTCGCTCTGCACGGCATGGCCCGCATCCTCGACGATGGCGACGTCGAGTGACGGCAGGCGCCGCCGCATCTCGGCGACGTCCTCATCCCACACGTAGGGCGACAGGCCGCCGCGCACCAGCAGGGTGGGGACGGTGATGGCGCTCACGTCGTCCCACAGCGAGGTGAAGTCCACCCACGCCGCCGGGCCGCCCACGTCGTCCTCCGTGGGCGAGCCGAAGAAGTCGTAGCGCCACGTCCAGCGCCCGTCTTCGAGCCGCCGCGCGTTGTGTCGCACCCCGCGCCGCACGCCGGCGGCCGCGCGATAGGGGCTGAGCGCCACGGCCGCGTCGGCCATCTCCTCGAAGCTGTCGTAGACCGGTGGTCCGGCGATCAGCGACACGGTGCCCCGCTCTGCCGTGGTCAGTTGACGGGAGAAGTCGTTGATCTGCGGGGTGACGTCGACCAGCAGGGCGCGCCGGCAGAGCTTCGGATGGTGGGCGGCCAGGCGGATGGTCGTGGCCCCGCCGAGCGACATGCCGATGACGCACCGGGCGGCGGGCGCCACCGACTCCATCACCGCAGCCACTGCCTCGGCGTTCTGCCAAGGCCCGTAGTCATGGTCGGGCCGGCGGTCGGAGTGACCGTGCCCAGGGAGGTCGACGGCCACCGCGGGCCGGCCCAGGGCCAGCAGCACCGTGTCCCAGGTGTGCGCGTTCTGCGCACCGCCGTGGAGGAACACCAGCTCGGGCTCGTCCTGGCCCCACCGCAGATAGGACAGCGCCTGACCCGACGGCAGCGAGAACGATCGCCGGGACACGACCGGCTGCTCCTCGAAGGTGATGTCCCACTCGGCTGCGTTCTCGTGAAGCAGGCCGAACTCGTCGTAGTCGTCCGAGTCCAGGGTGTCCCGCAGCGACGTCATTTCCGCGACGACGGTACTCCGACGTCCCGGTTTCCTAGACCCGCTCGATGACCACGGCCGGGGCCATGCCCCCGCCGGCGCACATGGTGATCAGCGCGACCTGCTTGTCCTGGCGCTCCAGCTCATCGAGCGCCGTCCCCACCAGCAGAGAACCCGTGGCGCCGATGGGGTGCCCGAGCGCGATGGCGCCACCGTTGACGTTGATCTTCTCCCGGTCGAGGTCGAGGTCCCGGATGTACTTCTCGGGCACGACGGCGAAGGCCTCGTTCACCTCGAACAGGTCGACGTCGCCCAGGGACATGCCGGCCTTGGCGAGGACCTTTCTGGTCGCGGGCACGGGGGCGTTGAGCATGAGCGTCGGGTCGTCGCCGATGTTGGCGGTGGCCACGATGCGGGCCCGGGGGCGCAGGCCGTGGGCGTTGGCGTAGTCGGGGCTGGTGACGAGCAGGGCGGCGGCCCCGTCGACGACGCCGGACGAGTTACCGGCGTGGTGGACGTGGTCGATCTCGAGCCCCGGGAACTTCTGCAGGACGAGGGAGCGGTAGGTGGTGCCCTCCTCGTCGAGCGAGACGTCGGCGAGCGCGGCGAAGGACGAGGGGAGTGAGGCCAGCGAGTCGGGCGTGGTGCCCGGGCGGGGGTACTCCTCCCGGTCGAGGGCGACGCTCCCGTCCAGGTTGTGCACCGGGACGAGGGACCTCTCGAAGCGGCCCTCCTTGATGGCGATCTCGGCCCGGCGTTGCGACTCGGCAGCCAGCTCGTCGACGGCCCGGCGGTCGATCTTCTCCAGGGTGGCGATGGCATCGGCTGCCACGCCCTGGTTCGTCTGGGGGTGAACGGCCCGGAGGTGGTCGTTGCCGCTATCGAGGAAGGGGGAGCGCTTCGGGACGTTGGCGGCATAGGACGACATCATCTCGGTGCCACCCGCGATGACCACGTCCTCCATGCCTCCCATCACGGAGGCGGCGGCGAAGTTGACCGACGAGATGCCCGATCCGCAAAAGCGGTCGAGCGTGACGCCACTGGCGGTGATGGCGTAGCCGGCGTCGAGCGCGGCCATGCGGCCGAGGTCGCCGCCCTGGGTGCCGACCTGTGTGGAGCAGCCCCACACGATGTCGTCGACGTCCCCGGTGTCAAGACCGGTTCGCTCGGCCAGGGCACGGAGAACGGTCGCCCCGAGGACCTGCGGGTGCAGTTGGGCCAGCGAACCCTTGCCCACCTTGCCGATGCCCCTGGGGGTCCGGCAGGCGTCGATGATCCAAGCTTCGGTCACGTCGTAATCCTCGATCCTCTACGTTGCAGTCCTTCGGGGCGTCGGGACCCTCGGGTGAGACTGCCTCCTGGGGAATAAAGAGTATCCCTAATACCAGGGACGAGCGAGTCGGAGCGGACGGGAGGGTTGGAGATGGCCGACACACGGCGAGCCACGTTCCGGGTGATGCCGGGCGAGGGCCCCGACGTCATGCGGGACTACGACCTGGCGACGCTCGGGTACTGCGAGACGGAGTACTGCATTCAGGGGACCGCCACCTCGTACGAGCTGCAGGGTGAGCGCGGCGCGGACGGCCGGTGGACGGTGACCCCCAGTGCCGAGGCGCCGTTCCGCACCCGGTTCGTGGTGCGTCGACCGTCGGACCCGACGCAGTTCAGCGGCACGGTGGTCGTGGAGTGGTACAACGTGTCCGCGGGCATCGACGCCGCGCCCGACTGGGGCTTCTTCCACCGCCACGTCGCGGCGCAGGGCCATGCCTGGGTGGGCGTGTCGGCTCAGAAGGTCGGCATCGACGGCGGGGGATTCGTCGAGAGCATCCACCTCAAGCTCCTGGCGCCGGAGCGGTACGGCGAGCTCGAGCATCCCGGCGACGCGTGGTCCTTCGACATCTTCACCCAGGTCGGCGCGCTCCTGCGGCTCCCGGCGGACGAGAACCCGCTGGGGGGAGGCCTGATCGCCGAGCACCTTCTGGCGGCGGGTGAGTCCCAGTCCGCCGCCTGCCTCGTCACCTACGTCAACGCCGTTGACGAACACGCGAGAATCTTCGACGGCTTCTTCGTGCACGGGCGGCCCGGCGTGGGTGTGGCGACTGACGGCGTCTTCATCCCCACCAGGCGGGGCGCCGAAACGGACTTCGACGCCACGACCCGCGCCATCGCGTCGAAGGGCGAGCGCATCCGGGACGACGCCCGGGTGCCGGTGCTCGTCCTGCAGAGCGAGACCGACGTCATCGTCCTCGGGGGCGGACTCGCGGCACAGCCCGACTCGGCGCACATTCGGGTCTGGGAGCTCGCCGGAGCTGCCCATGCCGACACCTACACCGTCAGCGCCGGGCGCCACGACGACGGCACGCTGGGCGGAGACCGGTTGGCGGAACTGCTGCGCCCGACCACGAACCTGATCATGGGGCGGACGCAGACGCCGATCAACGCCGGCCCGCAACAGCACTACGTGGCCCAGGCGGCCCTGTGGCACCTGGCTCGCTGGGTCAGCGACGGGGTGGCTCCGCCCGAAGTCGCCCGGCTCGACCTCGACGAGGCCGGAACGGGATACCACCTCGATCACTGGGGGAATGCGTTCGGCGGTATTCGCACACCCTGGGTGGAGGCGCCCACCGCCGTGCTGTCCGGCCTGGGCCAGTCGGGAGAGTCGTTCGCCGTGCTCTTCGGGCGGACCGAGCCCTTTGACGAGACGACGTTGGCCGCCCTCTACCCCGGGGGCAAGGCCGAATATCTGGAGCGCTTCGAGGCGTCACTCGACGCTGCCGTCGCGGCGGGGTACCTCCTCGGGGAGGACCGGGACGAGATCCTCGAGGTGGCCACCGCCTCCTACCCGTTGCGACTGGCCGACGGGTAGTCGCAGCGGCAGATCCCGCACACCCCCGTTCTGCTAGCGTGCTCAAAAGAGGGTCCTCTTTTTTGCCCTGGGGAGGGTGGATGGCACAGCTCGTTGACGGCAGCGGGGCGGGCCTCACCGAAATCGAGACGGCTCCCATGCTGCGCTGCCAGGGCCTGCGCAAGCGCTACGGCCAGCGGCTTGCCGTCGACGGGGTTTCCTTCTCCATTGCGGAGCGGGAGTGCTTCGGCCTGCTGGGCCCGAACGGCGCCGGCAAGACCACCACGATCTCCATGCTGTGCGGTCTCACCATCCCCGACGAAGGGGAGATCTCCATCAACGGATTCGAGGGCGGCACGCTCGAGGCCAAGGCGTCCATCGGCTACGTCCCGCAGGACCTGGCGCTCTACCCCGACCTCTCGGCGGTGGAGAACCTGACGTTCTTCGGCCAGCTCTACAGGCTGGGGGGCAAGGAGCTGCAGGCTCGTATCGGCGAGACGCTCGAGCTGGTGGGCCTGGCCGATCGGGGCAAGGACCGTATCGGGACCTATTCGGGAGGCATGAAGCGGCGGGCCAACATGGCGGCCGGCCTGCTGCATCGCCCGAAGCTGCTGGTGCTCGACGAGCCCACGGTCGGTGTCGACCCCCAGAGCCGGAACGCCATCCTCGAGACCGTCGGTCGGCTCGGCATCGCAGTGCTCTACACGACGCACTACATGGAAGAGGCCTCCAAGCTCTGCGACCGCATCGGCATCATCGATGACGGCCACCTGATCGCGGAGGGCACGGCCGAGTCACTCATCACCACCCATGGGGGCCGGGACAAGGTGCACCTGGCCTGCAAAGGCGCCGAACTCCACGAGTTGGCGGCGGCGTGCCGCGAGCTCGACAACGTGCACGAGGTGCACGAGGTCGACGGCAGCCTCGAGCTGACAACCGATCATGGACCCACCATCCTCCCGGCCGTGGTGGCCGTCGCGGCGCGGCACGACGTCCACCTCACCGCCGTCGAAGTGCGCTCGCCCAACCTCGAAGACGTCTTCTTGAGGCTCACGGGGAAAGAGTTGCGAGATTGATCGGCGTCATCGCGCTGAACGAGCTCCGACGCCGGCTGCGCGATCGCTCCGTCCTCATCGGCTGCCTGGCCGCCCCGCTCTTGATGTCGGCCGTCCTCGGCCTGTCGCTGGCCGGGGGCGGCGAGGCGACCGTTGCCCACATCGGGGTCTCGGGTGCCTCGCCCCAACTGGTGGCGGCGGCGGTGCACGCCAGCCAGTTGCCCCCCGGCGTGACCGTCGTCTCCCTGCCCAGCGAGCGCGACGTGAAGACGGCGGTGACCGACGGCGATCTCGACGGCGGCGTGGCGGTGCTGCCGGGACAGCTGAACCTGCACACACTCCTGATTCCCATTGTCGACCCCGGTGCGACGAACACGCCGGGGTTCGACGTCGTGACCAGGGGCACCTCCCAGCTGGGGCAGGAGTTCGCCGAGTCCGTGGCGGCCGGCATGTCCAGCGTCCTCTACGCGGCCCGGGTGCCCGGGCACGGCGTGGACACCGGGTATGCAGCCGTCGACCCGAGGACGGTGGCCATCACGACCCAGAGCGTGGGCCACGGTGGCAAGGTCAACCTCAACTTCTTCGCACCGAACATCGCGGTCGTCTTCCTGTTCATCGGGAGCGGCCTCGGCATGCGCTCGCTCCTCATGGAACGGTCGGCCGGCACGCTGGCGAGGATCACTGCCGCGCCGCTGCGCCCCACGCAGATCGTCCTCGGGAAGCTGCTGGCGATCTTCGTCACGGGCCTGGCCACCATCTTCGTCATCTGGGCCGTGACGACCCTCGCGTTCGGCGCCAATTGGGGCGATCCTCTCGGCGTCGTGCTGATGTGCGTGGGCGCGACGCTCGCCATGTGCGGCATCGGCGTGTTCCTCACGTCGCTGGCCAAGACGGAGCAGCAGGCGTTCGGCGTCACGATGTTGGTCGGGCTGTTCCTGGCCCTGGTGGGCGGCAACCTGCTCCCGTCGGGCTCGCTGCCCGACGCCTTCCAGGTGCTGTCGCTGGGGACGCCCAACGGGTGGGCCCTGGTCGGGTTCGGCCGGCTCGATCAGCTCCGCGAGCCGGCGAGCAGCATCATCGGCCCCTTCCTCGTCCTGGTGGTGATCGCCCTGGTGGCGGGGGCCCTGGCCATGACCAGGGTGCGCAAGATGGTGGAGCCGTGACGTGATCGCCGTCATCTGGGTCAACCTGCGCCGGGCCATGGGCGACCGGCGCCTGCTCATCATCGGCACCCTGGTCCCCGTCGTCGTCATCCTCATCACCGGCCTCCTGGAGGGCAGCCCGAAGGAACCGATCGGCCTGCTGCACCCGTCGCCTCGTCTGCTGCATCTGGCCGAGACGACCAATGGGATAAAAGTCCGCGTGGAGAGCAACCGGACGGACCTGACCGACGACATCTTGCGGGGGCGGGTCGTGGCGGGGATCGTCCAACTCCCCTCGAGGGGCCGCTCGATACGGGCCGACTTCCTGATCGAATCCTCGACGACCGATGCGGTGCAAGCACGCACCGATGTGGTGGCGCTCATGGATCTCATGGCGGCCGAGGGTTCGAACAACAGGTTCACCGACGCCACCCTCAAGGCGACTCACACCGAGGCACCGCTCAGCCCGTTCTGGTACGTGGCGCCGGCCAACCTGGTCCTGTTCATGGGGATCGCGGTGTTGGTACTCTCGGCCGGCATGGTCGAGACCCGACGTCTCGGTGTGCTGCAGCGGCTGTCGGCGGCCCCGGTCCACAAGCGGGCGATCGTGTTCGGGCAGATGGCGAGCATGATGGTCACCGCCGTCGCCATGGCGATCGGGCTGGTCTTCGTCGGTTTCGTGCTCTTCGACGTCCACTGGGGCAATCCGCTGAGCGTGTTGCTCGTCGTCGTCCTGCTCGGGATCAGCGTCGCCGCCTTGGCCGTGATCATCGGCACGTGGTCTCGCTCGCAGGAGCAGGCCATCGCGACCGCAGTGATCGTCGCCATCATCGCCGGCATGCTCGGGGGCTGCGTCTACCAACTCGACACGGTGAGCACGACGGTGCGGAACGTCGGGCACGTCGTGCCCCAGGCGTGGGCCATGGACGCGTTCATCAAGTTGATCTCGGACCACGCGACCTTCGGGGACACGCTGCCCCAGATCGGGGCGCTCGCCGCCTTCGCCGTGGTCATGAGTACGGTGGCCGTCTGGTACTACTCGAGAAAGGTCTTCTCGACGACATGAACCGCCACCCGAGGGACCCCAAGGATCGGCGCCGATGACCGATTCCGTCGCCGTGGCGCTCGACGAGCCGACGAACCTGGCCGACCCGGTCATGTTCTCCGACCCGTATCCCCGCTACGCCGAGCTCCGTCGCCGTGCCCCCGTGTCCCGGGCCTACTCCAAGCAGATGCTGGGCGGTGCGGGCTACATGCTCACGCGCCACGAGCACGTGATGTTGTTGCACAACGACGTGCGGTTCTCGAGCCAGCCGGCCGCGGAGAGCTCGAGCTTCCTGATGCGCCATCTGCCCCGCATGTTCCGGTTGCTGGCCAGCACGATGGTCTTCAAGGACGATCCCGACCACGCCCGGCTGCGCCGCCTGGTCAACAAGGCGTTCACGCCGCGCATGGTCCAACAGCTCAACGGCGACGTCGAGCGCATCGTGGGTGAGCTGCTCGACAAGGCGGAGCAGCGAGGGAGCGAGACCGTCGACCTCGTGGCCGACTTCGCTGTTCCGCTGCCGCTGTCGGTCATCTCGACCATGCTCGGCGTTCCCGACGAGGACCGCGACGAGTTCCACGTGTTGACGGAGCGCTTCGTCGACCGGCTGGGCACCGGATCGGCGGCCGATGCGCTGCGAGCCGTCCCCTCGGGCCGCAAGCTCTACGGCGTGCTCGAGCGACTGGCCGCCAAGCGCCGCGGCGAGCCGGACGACAGGTTGATCTCGGGTCTGCTGGCCGCCAGCGAGGAGGGCGACTCACTCAGCGGGGACGAGGTCATCGCCATGATCTACCTCCTCATGCTGGCCGGGCACGACACGACGGCGAACCTGATCGGGAGCTCGGCCGTGGCGTTGATGGAGCACCCCGAGCAGGCGGAACGGCTCCGGGCCGAGCCGGAGCTCACGCCGTCGGCCGTCGAGGAGTTGCTGCGCTTCACGACGCCGGTTCCCTGCGGCGCCGCCCGCACCCTCCTCGATGACGTCGAGATCGAGGACATCACCCTGCCCAAGGGCAGCAAGGTGCTCGGGATGATCATCTCGGCCAACCGGGACGAGTCGGTGTTCGAGCGGCCCGACGACCTCGACCTCGGCCGGGAGCCGAACCGCCACCTGACCTTCGCGTTCGGAAAGCACTTCTGTCTCGGCAACCAGCTCGCCCGTTTGGAGGGGCAGACCGCCATCGGCGAACTGGTGCGGCGCTTCCCCCACATGCGCCTTGCCGTTCCCCGGGAGAGCCTGCGCTACAAGCCGGCGCAGGCGCTGCGCGGCTTTCGGAGCCTGCCGCTGACACTGCGATAGGGCGATCGTCGGCGCGGGGGTGACCGTTCTCCTACGGGTTCCGTTGGAGTCCAGCCGAAAGCGCTCGAACCGAGCCCGCTCACATGCCACAATGCCTGCGGTAGGAAATCAGGCCACTCATTTTCCAGTGAGCGAGAGAGGCGCTGTCTTTTCCTTGCTCACGACTCCCCACAAGAAGGGCACGATCGACATGGCAGCTCGCCCCGCGGTCCACCTGCACGTAGCCGGAGAGCGCATGGACAAGGGAAGCGGTGGCGTCCACGATCACATGGACCCGAGCACGGGTCAGGTCGACGCCTCGATCCCCCTCGCCGGGCCGGGCGAGGTGGACCGGGCGGTCAATGCGGCCGACGCCGCCTTCCGCGACTGGCGGCGGACCCCGCCAGAAGAGCGGCGGCGGTTACTCCTGCGGCTCGCAGACCTCATTGAGGCCAACGCCGAGGAGTTCGGCAGACGCGGCACGATGGACAACGGGACGCCCGCATCCGTCGTCGGCGGCATGACGACCTCCGCGGTGGAATGGACCCGCTACTACGCGGGCTGGACGGACAAGATCGCCGGCGAACTCTCCAGCAATTTCGGCTCGGGTGTAGGCGAGCTCAATTACACGCTCCTCGAACCGTTCGGCGTCGTCGGGATCATCATCACCTGGAACGGACCGCTGATCTCTCTGGCCATGAAAATTCCACCTGCCCTCGCTGCGGGCTGCACGGTTGTCTGTAAGCCGTCCGAGCTCACGCCCTTCTCGGCCGAACTGTTCATGGACCTGATCGAAGAGGCCGGCTTCCCGACGGGCGTCTGCAGCATCCTTCCCGGTGACCCCGCCGCGGGCGAGGCGCTGGTCGTCCACCCCAAGGTGCGCAAGGTGTCGTTCACGGGCGGACCGGCCACCGCGAGCAAGATCCTCCATGCCTGTGCCGACACCATGAAGCCGGCCACGCTCGAGCTCGGTGGGAAGTCGGCCAACATCGTGTTCGACGACGCTGACCTCGGCACAGCGTGCGGTCTCGGCACCATGATGAGTGTGGGAGTCCTCTCGGGACAGGGGTGCGCGTTCCCGACCCGGATGTTGGTGCAGAGTCCCGTCTACGAGGAGATGATCGCGCGAGTCTCCGTGGTCGCCAAGAGCATCCCAGTGGGCGACCCTTGGGATCCCGCCGTGTTGGCGGGACCCGTGGTCAACGAAGCCGCCCTCGAGCGGATCCTCGGCATGATCGAGCGGGCGCAGCGGGACGGTGCCCGCCTGGTGACCGGCGGGTCCCGGATAGGCGGCGACCTGGCCGAGGGCTACTTCATCGAGCCGACCGTCTTCGCCGACGTCGACCCCGACTCGGAGCTGGCCCAGAACGAGGTCTTCGGGCCCGTGCTCGCCATGACCCCGTTCAACAACGACGAGGACGCCGTGCGCATCGCCAACAACACCCGCTACGGGCTGTCGGGCTACCTCCAAACCACGAACTTGTCCCGCGGGCTTCGCGTCGCCGAGGAGCTGGTGACCGGAGAGGTCCTGATCAACGGTGCGGCCAATCTGCGGGTGCAGCGTCCGTTCGGGGGCATTGGCATCTCGGGCATGGGCAAAGAAGGCGGCAAGCTCGGCGTCGAGGAGTTCCTCCGGGTCAAGTCCGTGGGCATTGCCTGAGCGCGCGTTCCGCCTTGTGCAACTACTGATCGATCCCGCTAGCAGAAGGAGGAGACGACGTATGCCTGGACTCGAGGGAAAAGTGGCGTTCATCACCGGCGCTGCGCGCGGGCAGGGGCGAGCTCACGCAGTGCGGTTGGCTCGGGAGGGAGCCGACATCCTCGCTGTGGACATCTGCGCCGACGTCCGCGCCATGGACTACCCCAATGCCACGCGGGCCGAGCTGGACGAGACGGCAAAGCTCGTGGAGGGCATGGGCCGCAAAGCGGTCGCCTTGACGGCGGACGTTCGCGACCTCACCGGCCTGCAGAAGGCCTTCGATGAGGGCATGGCCTCGCTCGGGCGGGTCGACATCGTCATCGCCAACGCCGGCATCGTCCGTCTGACCGATGGGGGCGACCCCGACGCGGTGTGGCGCACGATCGTCGACACGAACCTCACCGGCACCTGGAATACCATCGCAGTGGCGCTGCCTACTCTGCGTGCACAGGGTCCTGGGGGCAACATTGTGATCACCAGCTCGACGGCCGGCCTCAAGCCGACGGCGGGATTCGGGATCGGGGCCCTGGCCTACACCTCCACCAAGACGGGTCTGGTCGGCCTGATGAAGCAGCTGGCGGCGTCGCTCGCCCCCGAGTCGATCCGTGTCAACAGCGTGCACCCCACCGGGGTCAAGTCGGGGATGACCATGAACGAAGCCATGGGAACGCTGATGGCACTGGCGATGGCGGGCGAGAACACCTCGATCTCTGCCATGCAGAACGCCATGCCGATCGACATCCTCGAACCGGAGGACATAGCGGACGCAGTCGCCTTCCTCGTTTCGGACCAGGCCAAATGGATCACCGGGGTGGCGTTGCCCGTGGACGCTGGATTCTGCGTGCGATGAATTCCCAAGCTGCATGGTTTGAGAAACTGGGCGGCGAAGCACCCGATTTCGTGGGGCAATCGACATCACGGTGCTCGGCTACGAAGACGCGGAGTTCCTCGTAGCCGGGAGGGCCGACTCCTGATAGGACGGTTCGGTGTGCACGATGGCGCCGGCGGCCCGACGTCGGTTGGCCTCCCACTGCTCCCGACTGAAGTAGCTCTGGTCCTCGCCCCAGCCTTCGATCCCGTCGTCCCAGCACCAATGGACCAGCGAGTCCCCGCCGTGGCCGCGCCAGTGCCGGCTGAGCGCGTCGCCGCACACTGACACGCGACGCCCGAATTCGTCCACCGCTTCGATCTCGAGCGTGAGGGGCCACCCACTGCCGGGTTCGAAGGTCAGGCGGCGCTCCCCGGCCAGGATGTGCCCGTAGTCGCCGCCGCGGAGCAAGAACCCGCAGACGACCGGCTCCACCTCGGGACCCGGCATCGAATAGACGAGCCAGGCGTCGCCCGGCCCCGCCACGCCGAAGGAATAGCCCACGCCGCCGAACCCGCCGGCCCGGGTAGGGGTCCCACCGGGTTGGCGCGTGGGCTTTGGGCGCCCCTGCGGGCGGGGTCCCCACGAGCGGTCGCGCACCGAGAAGCAGTCGATCGAAACGCGTTCGCCCCGCAGCACCATCGTCCCTGTGAGATGACCGGCCTGGTCGAAGTGGGTGCCCTTGACGAAAGGGAACACCCCCGTCGGGTGCGGGTTGGGCGTCATGATCGCCTCGAATTCGAGCTCGAGCTCGAGCGCGCCGGGGTCCGCGTAGGTGATGGCGTAACGCGTCAACGGCTCGAGCGCGCGGACGTGGACGCCGTTGGGCCACTCGAAGTCGCGCATGTCACGCTCCTCTCGCGGCGGCAGCTGCAGGCCCGAGTACTCGGCGCGGTAGCGCAGCTCCCACGGGTACGCCCCGCTGTCGTCCCACACCCACGCACCGCCGTTACACAGGCCTGCGTTCGGGCGAGCCTGGCAATAGGTCCAGCCGCCGAGCTTGCGCTCCGGCACGTTCCACGAGAACCAGTTGGTCTCGGTCTCCCACCATCGATCGCTCATCTCCTCGTCGTGGAAGTCGTCGTCCCGGGCAACGATGTCCCGGTACGTGCGCTCGGTCCGCCGGCGGTCGAGGTCGATGCCGAACGACTCACTCATCGCGTCATCTCACCGGAGCTCTGGCCAGTGCCGGTCGGCCAGTACTCCCATGGACGGACGGGCGAGTTCGGTCTCGCGCGCCACTCGGCGCCACACTGCGTGCAGGTAGTCCTCGTCGCTCACGGTGCCACCGGCCACGGCGACCGCCGCCGCCGCTCGCCCCTCCGCCAGCGACGCAGGACGCGTGCCCAGCAGCAGCTCGAGGTCGTCGAGCTCGCAGGCGTCGTAGAAGGCACCGAAGGTGTCCGCCCTCGCGAGGTACTTGACGATCCGGGCGATTCCCTTGCCACGCGCCTGGGCCAACGGGTCCGACGTGCGGGGAACGATCACGTCGCGCAACTGGGTCAATACGGCGTCGTACATCCAGTCGTGGTCGCGTCGGTCCCGGGCCCGGGGCTGCTCGGCGGGTGTCAGTGCCAGGCCGGTGGCGGCGGCCAACGCCTCGAGCCAGAGCCGGCGATGCAGCATCTGGTAGACGAAGCCGTTGCCGACGTCGCGCCCGCCGCCATCCTCGCCGCCATGGCCGTCCTCGCCGCCATGGCCGTCCCGGCCGCCGGCCCGGTGGCCCATCACCT
Organism: uncultured Acidimicrobiaceae bacterium; assembly: GCA_963736525.1. Lineage (GTDB taxonomy): Bacteria > Actinomycetota > Acidimicrobiia > Acidimicrobiales > RAAP-2 > Bog-473. Next base: position 40,767 of record CAVTPF010000005.1, on the reverse strand, counting down.
GCAGCTTCGTCTCGGCCATCACTTGGTAGAAGTGCACCCGGTCCTGGTCGATGGCGTGGCCCGACAGCTGCTCGTATTCGCGTAGACGCGCCGGGAAGTCGCCGAAGGGCTCCTGGGTGGCGCGCAGCGACAGCCAGGCGATGTCGTCCATCGGGTCACCGAGATGCGCCAGCTCCCAGTCGACCACGGCGGTGACACGGCCACCCTGGTACATGAAGTTCCCGGGCCCGGTGTCGCCCTGCACCAGGACGGGCGACCCGTCGTAGTCGGGGAGGTGGCGGCGGAGCCAGCGCAGCGAGAAGGCGAGGGCGGGATCTGGCGTCCCGCCCCTGTCGGCCAGCACCCGCTCCCATTCGTCGAGTTCGGCATGCACCGCGTCGCCGATCGTGCCGACAGGAGGGAAAGCGGGTAGGTCCAGCGCCGCCGCGTCGAGCGCGTGCAGCGCGGCCAGCTTCGCCATGAAGTCACGGGCCGTCGACTCCCGCTCGTCCGGGTCGGTGATGCGGGAGAACCAGTTCTCGCCGGCGACCCGCTCCGAGAGCATCGCCTGGTGCACCGGATGCACGCCCAGGACGCGGGGGACGGGGACGGGTCCGTCCTGGAGGGCCAGGTAGACGGTGGCCTCGCGGTGGAGCGTCCAGGGGTCCTTCGTCCGCGTCGGGTCGGAGCGGTCGTAGCGCAAGAAGTACTTCGCCACCGTGCCGTCCGCGCGCTCGAGGTCCACGAACCAGGCCTCCTTGCGCGCGCCACCCGGCTTGCGGTCGGCCAACGCCAGCCGGCCACCCCCCACCTGTTCGACCCACGACACCAGGTCGTCAGGCAGTGCGACGACCGCACTCACCCGAACCGGACGCTCCCCCGAAGCCGCATCACACGATGCGGGTGCTGTGGTCGGCCCAGTACTGCTCTCGCAGGACACCCTTGTAGAGCTTCCCGGTGGGGAGGCGGGGCAGCTGCTCCACAAAATCGACACTGCGCGGGCACTTGAAGTGCGCGAGATGTTGCCGGCAGAACGCGACGAGCTCGCGCGCGAGCGCCTCGTCCCCGACCGTGCCGTCGACCAGCTGGACCACGGCCTTGACCTCCTCGCCGAGGTCTTCATTGGGCACGCCGATGACCGCGGCATCGAGCACCTTGGGGTGGGTCACGAGGAGGTTCTCCGTCTCCTGGGGATAGATGTTCACGCCACCCGAGATGATCATGTGCGCCTTGCGGTCGGTGAGGAACAGATAGCCGTCCTCGTCCAGGTAGCCCACGTCACCGACCGTGCTGGTCTTGCCGCCGTCGCGCCGCGAGCTCGCGGTCTTGTCGGGATCGCCGAAGTACTCGAAGTCCGTCGCGCCGGCGAACCAGACCGTTCCGGGTGTGCCGGTGGGACACTCCGCCCCCTCGTCATCGAGGATGCGGATGTCGCTCAGCACGGCCCGCCCGACACTGCCCCGGTGGGCCAGCCAGTCCTCCGAGGTGATGAAGGTGCAGCCATTACCCTCGGTGGCCGCGTAGTACTCGAGCAGGATGGGACCGAACCACTCGATCATCTGCTCCTTCACCGGCACCGGGCAGGGCGCCGCCGCGTGGATGACCACCTCCAGCGAGGCCAGGTCAGCGACCGCCCGTACCTCGGGCGCCAGCTTGAGCATGCGGGTGAACATGGTCGGGACGACCTGGGAATGCGTCACCCGGTACCGGCCCACCAGGTCGAGGTAGAGGGTCGGATCGAAGTGCTCCATGATCACGGCGGTGGACTTCATGCGCAGCGCGATGGCGACGCTCACCTGCGGTGCCGTGTGGTAGAGCGGCGCCGGGGACAGGTACACCATGTCCTCGCGGAAGCTCCACAACGTCGCGATGCCGAGCACGGCGATGCTGGTCTCCGATGGGTGGATGTCGTACATCGGGCGCAAGATGCCCTTGGGCCGCCCGGTCGTGCCCGACGAGTACATCATGGGCGCGCCCAGCTGCTCGTCGGCCACCGGACCGGTCGGTTGCGCGCCGACCGCCTCTTCCCAGGACTCGAACGGGCCGCCGGGGTGTCCGTCCGCCCCGACCATGAGCCACCGCTCCACCTTCGGGCACAGCGCGGGGAGCTGCTGCGCCACCTCCCCCTTGGCAGTCGACGTCACCACGACCCGTGCCTGCGAGTCGTTGACGACGTACGCCACCTCTTCGGCCGAGAGGTAGGAGTTGACCGGGGTGAAGTACAGGCCGGTGCGCTCGGCGGCGGCCTCGGTCAGCAGCATGGCAGGGTGGTTCTCCATGAAGATCGCCATGTGGTCCTGCCGCTGCAGGCCCGTGTCCCGGAAGAGGTGGGCGACCTGGTTGGCCGCCGCCTCGTACTCGGCGAACGTGACCACACGACCGGAGGGCGCCATGACGAGCGCCGGCTGGTCCGGATGCTCTGCTGCGTGCTCAGCTGCGTACACCGGTGCCCCCTTGCCCCCCGGGACCGCCGCTCACCCCTGCGCTCCCAGGCACGAGTAGAGCACGTGGACCAGGCAGGCGCCCATGAGGGGGAGCGCCTGGTTCTCCAGGTGGTTGCGCACGAAGCCACACCCGACGCGTGCCTCGGGATCGGCGAAGCCGATCTGTCCCCCGGCACCCATGTGGCCGAAGGCGCCCTCGTTCGGGCCGTGCATCGGTGGGGCCCCCGCGACGAGGGTGGGCGGCTCCAGCGAGTAGCCGACCGCCCACCGGGTGGGCACGGCCATGACGGCGTCGCGTCCACGCACCTGCTGCGTTCGGAAGCGCTCCACCGACGCCCGTGACACCAGCTCCTCCCCGGCGGCGAGCGCGGCGTACACCCGGGCCAGTGCCCGGGCCGTCGCGGTGGCGCCGAGCGCGCCGATTTCGGCCTGCAGCACGGCGGGGGTGTTCATGAAGTCGGCGAAGCGGGGCCGGCCATGCTCGTCGGCGAACAGGCTCCCGTGCGCGCCGGCCAGCACCGAGAGGCCGGACCGGGAGTCGGGATCGATGGCCCGCAGCGCGCCCGCCTTGCCGGGACGTACGGGGAACTCCATGACAGTGGCCACGCTGGCCTGCTCGGACGCGGGCGTCCCGATGGAACACGCCACTCCGAGTGGGGTCGCCACCTCGGCGCCGAAGTACGCACCGAGACTCCTGCCGCTGATGCGGCGCACAAGCTCGCCCACCAGCCAACCGAACGTCACGCCGTGGTAGCCGTGCCGGGTCCCCGGCTCCCAGGCCGGCGTACTGGACGCCAGCGCGGCCGCGATGGACTGCGTGTCGGCCCAACCCCGGCCGTCCCACGAGAGCATCCCGTCCGACCCGGGCAGACCGATCACCCCCGACTGGTGGCTGAGCAGCTGGCGCACCGTCGTGGCCCCCTTGCCGCCGTCCCCGAACTCGGGCCAGTACCGCGTCACCGGCGCATCGAGGTCGAGCTCGCCCCGGTCCTCGAGCAGGTGCGCGCACAACGCTGTCATCCCCTTGGTCGACGACATGATGACGGCGCGGGTGTCCTCCTCCCAGGCCCGGTCCTCCCCGGCCCGGCCCGTCCACACGTCGACGACGCACGCACCGTCGACGAAGGCGCAGAACGCACCGCCCCCGTCGCCCAGGTCGGCCCGCCGCTCCCGCTCACCGAGCGTGACCACCGCCCCTTCGGCCAGCGTCTCGGCCACCCGCTCGAAGCCGGGTGCCGCGAAGCCTTTCACGCCGGCTCGGGCGTCGCTCACAGCGCCCGCAGGTCCTTCTCGACGTCGGGCCACCAGTCCCGGCGCCACCACGACACGTTGATGCGGTCGACCAGCCCGCCATAGCGCCCCCCCACCTCGCCGGCCAGCCTGTCGGGCGGGCAGACGATGGTGAGCGTGTCGAGCACCTCGTCGTCGACGAGACGGGCCATGTCGTCCCATCGCCCCTGCTTCGAGCAGGCGTAGAGGTCGTCCTGCAGGTCGCCCCAGCCGTGCAGGTCGAGCACGGGCCGGTAGGCGGGCGTCGACGCGTAGTAGCCAACCTGGCGTCGCATGGCCACGCGTGCCCTCTCCATCTTCGACGGGTCCTCCACCACCGAGATGAACCCCGGGCACGTGACCTCGATCGCAGCCCGGTCGCGCCCCGATCTGGCCAGGCCCCGCTGGAGCGCGGGGTCGATCACCTCACGCAGGTAGCGCGCCGTGCAGATGCCGTGGGTGATGACGCCGTCGGCCACCTCGCCGGCCACCTCGTTCATCCGTGGGCCGACGGCGGCGAGGAAGACGCGGGAGGGCCCGAAGGCGTGCGGCTTGGGCGCGAACACCGGGGTCATCAGCGTGTGGGTGTAGAAGTCGCCCTCGAACCCGGGCGGGGCGCCGTCGTTCCAGGACGCCCAGATGGCGCGCAGGGCGAGCACGAACTCCCGCATGCGCGCGGCGGGACGAGACCACGTTGAGCTGAACCGCTGCTCGATGTGCCGGCGCACCTGCGAACCCAACCCGAGCACCATGCGCCCGCCGGAGTACTCCTGCAGTTGGTTCGTCGTGTAGGCCAGGCTCATGGGGTTGCGCGCGAACGCGATGGCCACCCCCGTGCCGAGCAGCGGTCTCGTGGTGTGCTCGGCCGCCAGGGTCAGGGTGAGAAAGGGATCGTTCGTCGTCTCCGCCGCCCACATGCAGTCCAGCCCGGCTGCCTCGGCCGCACGGGCTCGGTCGGCGACCGACGAGAGCCCGGCTCCGACCCCGGTGTCGATCCTCATCACGCCGCCCCGGTATCCGTCTTCACCCGCCGCCGCACCGGGGCCGGCGTGGGAGCCGGTCCCTTCACCGCCGGCGCGTCCACCGAGAGCCACAACGGGATGCCGACCTGCACGAAGCGTCCGGCCGCAGGATGGCGGTAGTGACGGAGCAGCTGGCGCGCCACGACCTGGGGGTCGTCGGGCACGGCGGACGGGTGCACGCTCACCGCGGCGGGAACGCGCTCATCGGACAGGCGCGCCAGCACCTCCTCCACCGTGAGGGCACCGACCGCCTCAGCCAGTCGAGCCGCTGTCGGCGGCCCGCCTCGGCCCGCGCCGGTGCCGCCGTCGAGCGCCCGTCCCAGACCTTCCCGCTGCGCGTCCGTCACGCAGCACACCGTCACCCACCCGTCTTTGGCCCGGTACAGCCGGCGCGCCACCGACGGGCCGGCGAGATCGGCACCGACCAGGTCGGGCACCGAGCCCGCCGCCGCGAGCGCCGCCACGTCCTCGGACTGGAACAGCGTCGCCATCAAGGCCAACGAGGCGTCCACGCCGGTCACCGCGGCACCCCGGGCCCGCCCGAGCAGCGCCAGCACGATCCCCGCCGCCAGCAACAGCCCCGTTCCGTAGTCGTTGGCGGTGAAGTTGACCGGCACCGGACGGGCGCCGCCGCCCTGGGTCATCTCCATGCCCGTCGCCGCCTGCACGACATAGTCGAACGAGGGCCGCGCGGCCAGCGGTCCCGTCACGCCGAAGCCCTTGGCGCGGGCGTAGACCAAGGACGGGTTGGCGGCGCGTAGCGCCGCCTCGTCCAGCCCGAGCCGCTCCCACGCGCCCGCCATCGCGTTCTCGACGACGACGTCGGACGCCGCCACCAGGTCGAGCAGCCGGGCCCGGTCCTCGGGGGTCTTGAGGTCGAGGACCAGCCCGCGCTTCGACCGGTTGCCGTCGACATAGATGTTGGGCAGCACCGGCATCAGCTGGAACGAGCCCTCGCCCCCCGGGGGTTCCACCTTGACGACGTCGGCCCCCAGCTCCGCCAGCAGGCGCGCCGCCAGGGGTCCGGCCCAGAAGCTGGAGAGGTCGACGATGCGGTGGCCGCCGAGCGCGCCCTGCTCCGCCCCGTGCCGGCGGCCGGGTCGCGGCGTGCCGGACCCGACATCGATGCGCACCGGCGGTCCGACCAGAGGCACGCGCCCCAGTGTCGGGTCATCCACCTCGGGCACGAGCTCTTCGACGCGCGCCTGCTCGTGGGCCAGCCACTCGGCGAGCGTGTTGCACTTGGCGACCGCGGCGGGCCGTTCGAGCAGGGCCTCCTCCCACTCGTCTGCCGTCCTGCTCCCGAACCCCTCGATGAAGCGAGCGAGCATCGCCTTGTTCCAGGCGCGGTCGCCGAGCTTGGACAGCCCCTCGGGGCTCGAGTAGTCGAGCCCACCGTCGTCCACGCCGAGCAGTCGGCACAGCTCGCGCCAGCGCTCCGTGCCGCTCATGTTCACCATGACGGCGCGTCCGTCCGACGTGTCGAACACGCGCAAGATGGGCGACTTGGTGTGCCGTACCACGCGGGGGCGATGCCCCTCGCGGTGGAAGATCGGTGCCGCGTTGAGGAAGAGCAACCCGTCGAGCAACGACGTCTCGACGTGCTGGCCGTACCCGGTCGACTCGCGCTTGACCAGCGCGGCGCCGGCACCGAGCACCGCCAACAGCGCGGCGGCCACGCTGGCCACGGGGAAGGGGAGCCAGATGGGATCGTCGCCCGTGAAGAGACCTTGCTGTGCACCGGCCCTGGCGTGGACGAGCGGTTCCCACCCCGGGTCGTCGCGTGCCGGGCCCGTGGTCCCCCAGGCGGTGATGGAGCACGTGACGAGCCCGGGCCGCGTCAACCGTAGGCCGTCGGGTCCGAGTCCGAGCCGGCCCAGCGCGCCGGGCCGCAGGTTCTCCACCAGCAGGTCGGCGCCATCGATGAGCCCGAGCGCCTCGGTCCGGCCCGTCGCGCTGCGCAGGTCGAGCTCGACGGTGCGCTTGCCGCGGTTCCAGGCGGCGAAGCGGGCGGGGTCGGCCCGCAAGGGGTCACCGCCCGGCCGTTCGACCTTCACCACCTCGGCACCCAGGTCGGCGAAGATCGTCGCGGCAAGCGGCGCGGCCACGTACTGGCCGATCTCGACGACACGGAGGCCCCGGAGCACGGGCGCAGACGGCACCTGCTCAGTGGGCACGGGACGCTCCCGCTCCCGCTGCCGCTGCCGCTCCCGCTGCCGCTGCCGTCGGCGGGCCGGCCACGTCGCCGGGCATGAGGTCGCCCTCCTCGTCGCGCGGCAGGCCGAGGATGCGTTCGGCGATGACGTTGCGCACGATCTCGTTGGTGCCGCCCCCGATGGAGGCCGACAGCGAGCTGAGCAGCTGATTGGACCAGCGTCCGCCCGCGGGGTCGTCGTGATTCCACGCGATGGCGTGCATGCCGGCCACGTCGACGGCCACGAGGGCCGACTCCTGCACCACCCGTGCCATGGCCAGCTTGAGCAACGACGCGGCGGCGCCGTCACCGGCGCGCGCCCGCATCTGGAGGTAGGCGGCGAGGTGGCGCAACACCATCTGGCGGATGCGCAGAGCCACCAGGCGGTCACGCACGTCGGGGCGTCCCGCGAGGTCACGCTGCCTCGCCTCCGCGACCAGCGCGGCGAAGCCACCCTTCCCGCCGCCGCCCGAGCCGAGCCCGCCCAGGGCCTGGCGCTCGAAGGCCAGCATGGTGCGGGCCACCCGCCAGCCGCTGCCGACGCCGCCCAACACGTTGGCGACCGGGACGCGCACCCCGTCGAGGAAGACCTCATTGAAGTGAGAGTCGCCCGTGATCTGGCGTAGCGGGCGCACCGCGATGCCCGGTGCGCGCATGTCGACGATGAGCATGGTGATGCCCTCGCGTTTGGGGCGAGCCGGGTCGCTGCGGGCGAGGCAGGCGGCGTAGTCGCTGTGCTGGGCGCCCGAGGTCCACACCTTCTGGCCGTCGACCACGAACTCATCACCGTCGAGGCGGGCTCGGGTCTGCACGCTCGAGAGATCAGATCCGGCTCCCGGTTCGCTGAAGAGCTCGCACCACACGTGGTCGCCGCGCAGCAGCGGAGGGATGAAGGCCTGCTTCTGCTCGTCGCTGGCATGGACCAGCAGGGTGGGCCCGCACATGCCCAGGCCGATCTCGAGCGCGCGCGGCGGGACCTGGAACGCCCTCGCCTCACCGTCGAAGATGCGCTGGTAACGACGGGGCAGGCCGCGGCCGCCATACTCGGTCGGCCAGGTGATGCCGGCGAGTCCCGCCTCCGCCAGCGCGCGCTGATAGGCGATCGCCCGCGTCACGCCGTCGCCCTCCACCGGGGGACCGGGTGCACCCTTGGCCCGCAGCGTGGCCTGCAGGAAAGCGAGCACCGCCCGCCGGAAGTCCTCTTCGTCGGGGAGGTCGCTCACGCGGGGACCACCAAGGGTCGGGAGACGCCGACCGACAGCAGGCCGCCGAAGACCATGTCCTTCATCACCCGGGCCAGCTGCTGCTGGTCCATGGCGGTCAACGAGGTGATGGAGCGGAGCATGCCGTCGATCATGGTGACGGACGCCCGCGCCTCCTCCTCGGTCAGTCCGGGGCGGACCTCGCACAGCAGGTGCACCCACTCGGCCATGCGCACCCGCTCGATGCGGGCCACTCGCCGGCGTGCGTCGTCGTCGAGCGAGCGGTACTCCTTGACGAAGACATCGCGCAGGTTCCCGTTTCGCAGCTGCAGCACGATGGCCGCATCGATCAGCCGCTCGAGCGTGACCATGGGAGGCGTGTCCTCGTTGAGGACGTCGTCCACCGTCTCGCGCCACGTGATGGCCGCCTCCTCGATGAGGATCGAGAGAAGTTCGCCCTTGCTCTTGAAGTAGCGGTAGATGGCCGGCCCGCTCACGCCGGCGGCGGCGCCGATGTCGCCCAAGCTGGTCTCGCGGAACCCCCGCTCGCGGAACAGGTCGGTGGCGGCCGCCATGATCGCCTCGCGCGTGCGCTCCCCTTTGGTGCGGCGAACCGTGGAGGCCGCCGGGACCGTTCTGTCGGGCAGGGGCGCGGCAGCCTCCCCAGAGGGGCTCATACGAGCACGGATGTTAGCCATCGGTCACAAAAATAGGCCCGTAGACGTTGACGCAGGGCCAAGGACATGCTTAAAGTTTAATGGTCATTAACAAAAGTGCAAGGGGCCCGTGCGGAGGCGTGGCACGCGGCGCGCCGGGGAGGCGAACGTGGAGTTCGGCATATTCATGGAGCTGTCGGTGCCACGCCCGTGGACGGCGGACTCCGAGCGGCAGGTCTACGAGAACGCGCTCGAGCAGGTCCGCCTCGCCGACGAGCTCGGGTTCGACTACGTCTGGGCCGTCGAGCACCACTTCTTGGAGGAGTACTCGCACTGCTCGGGGCCCGACATCTTCCTCTCGGCGTGTGCCGCCCAGACCAGCCGCATCCGGGTCGGCCACGGGGTGGTGGCGTGCGTGCCGCAGTACCAGAGCCCCATCCGGGTGGCTGAGCGCGCGGCGGTGCTCGACATCATCTCGGGCGGGCGGTTGGAACTGGGAACCGGACGTTCCGCCACGTGGCCCGAGCTGAGCGGCTTCGGGGCCGACCCCGACGAGACCAAGAAGACCTGGGACGAGTTCGTCCGGGTCATCCCGCAGATGTGGATGCAGGAGCGCTTCTCGTGGAACGGTCGGATGTTCTCAATGCCCGAGCGGGCGGTGCTGCCGAAGCCCGTCCAGAAACCGCACCCGCCGATGTGGGTGGCGGTGACGTCGCCTGGCACCGAGGTCGACGCGGCGGACCGGGGCTTGGGTTGTCTCGGACTGTCGCCCGGGAGCTTCTCGGACTCGGAGAAGAAGGTGACGAACTACCGGCGGCGGATCGAGGTGTGCGACCCCGTCGGCGCCTTCGTCAACGACAAGGTCCTCACGGTCAACTTCCTGTCCTGCTGCGAGGACGGGGACCGGGGCCGGCGCAACGGGCTGAAGGTTGCGTCCATGTTCAGCTACATGGCTTCGCAGCTGCTCTCGGCCAAGGAGGTGCTGCCGACGCACTCCTATCCCTCGGAGGGGCTGTTGCCGGCGCTGCGGCGCGAGTCCGGGAGTCCCGGCGATGCCGCCAAATCCTTCAAGGGCGTGACCATGGGGACGCCGGACGACGTGGCCGACGCGATCACGGCGTGGGAGAACGTCGGCTTCGACGGGATCAACTTCATCCACCAGTTCATGGAGGTTCTGCCCCAGGCGTACGTGCTCGACAGCATGCGGCTCTTCGCCGAGGAGGTCATGCCCCGGTTCAAGACGTCGACGGGGGCGGGGCGTCGTGTGGCGGCCGCGGCCGGGGTGTCCTGATGCCGCTCGCCGGTTCCCTCGACATCCGCCCGCTCGTCGACGGCGCACCCCAGGTCGTCCTCGACGACCGGGAGTTGCGGGTGGACGACGTCGACATCTTGCAGGTGCTCTACGAGATCCGGGTGGCCGACCGCGAGGCGCTGGTGCCGCCGGCCCTCAACCCGACCATCCCGCCCGTCATCGCCTTCCTCGTGTACCGGGCCAAGGACAGCGCGTTCGGCCCGTTCGCCCTGGCCCAGCTGCGGCTGACGGCGCGGGCCGGCGTGCGGCCGCGGGCGTACCTGATCTCGGCCCGCTGTGACAACCCCGCCCTGTCCGAGGTCCTGGCGGATTCGTGGGGATACCGGGTCGCACCGGGCGACATCGGCCTACGCCGCTACCACGACCGGGTGGACTGCACGGTGGCTGAGGTCGCTGGGCGGACAATTCTGCGGGTGTCGCTGGTCGACCCGGTGCCGGTGACGGGGCACGACGTGCAGTACCCGCCGGGCATGCATCTTGCTCGCATCGCCCAGGGGGCCGACGGCGTCGTCCAACCGCGCATCGTCCAGGTCGATTCCGAGTACGAGTTCCGCCGGGCCGACCGCGGCCGGCCCGAGCTGACGCTGTTCGATCCCGCCGAATGGGGCGACTCGCGCCTGGTGCCCTACCTCCCGGTGTCGGCCAGCTTCGCCGCGTGCGACGTGACCATCACCAACGTTCGCTACGTCTGTAATCCCGACATCCCGGCCTCCGAGGGGACGGAGAAGGTCTCGGACAAATGAGCGACCGGTCCCTATCCTGACCGCGATGGCAGCGGACGTGACCTCGGCCGACGAAGGGATGCACCCGGCCGGGGACGACCCCGACTGGCAGGAGAGCGCCTACCTGGCCTGGCGCGATGCCCGCAGGGGCCTCGGGGGCAACCACCGGATCGGGAACGAGCCCAACCGGGGCACGGCCAACCTGTGGTGCGGCGTCTACCACGACGGCGGCACCCGGTTCCGTTGCAACGGCGAGGGGCTGGCGCTGGCCCTCCTCGACTCCGACGGGCCGGGGCTGGGCGCGGGACCGCAGCGGCTCTTCCACGACGGGGGGCGGCTGCGCTTCGTGCTGGACGGGGACGGCTGCCGCATGGAACTCGAGATCGTGGACGAGGGCCCCCGGTCCTTCGCCAACGCGCAGACGTTCAGCGGGACGGGAGGGGCGGCGGGAACGATCTTCTCCAACAACTTCCACGTCTCGTGCCGGGTACGCGGCAAGGTGGAGCTCGACGGCACGTCCGCCGAGGTCGACGCGCCGGCCTGGCGCGACCATTCGTGGGGCGTGCGGCGCTGGGACAGCTTCGTCTCCAGCCGGAGCTTCGGTGGTTCCCACGGCGGCCTGCAGTTCCGCTTCGCGTCCATGGTCGGCGCGACCGGCAACTTCTTCCGCGTCGGGTCACTCGTGCGCGACGGCGAGCCACTCCCGGTGGGCGAGGCCGCCATGCTGGTGCACGTCGACGACGACTCGGTGCGCTGTCCGTCGGCCGAGGTCCGCTATGTGCTGGAGGACGGCTCGACGACGACGGTGCGGATCGACACCATCGGGGGCATGATCGGCGCCACGGCCCACCGCTACGGCTGGGAGTCGGTAGGCGACGTCAGCGTCGACGGCGAGCCCGGCGGCTGGGGCTTTCTCGAGACGAACCTCAACGCTCGCAACGGCATACAACCGCCCCCCTTCGTCCTGGCCGACGCCCTCACCAATGGGATCATCCGTCCGATGACGAGCTGATGCGGCAACCCCCCGAGGAGCGGGCGCTGTACTACCGCCAGCTGCGCGCCACGCTCTTCACCGTGCTGGTACCGCAGCTCACCAGCACCACAGCGGTGGACGCCGCCGGGATCATCGACCGGATCTTGGCCGAGTTCATCGTCGAGGACGAATGGGGCGACGAGCTCAGCCGGCAGTTCGCCGACGAGTTCGAAGCGTTGCTCGACGACGACGCCGCCTCCTCGCCGCCCTCGACGATGTCGAGCTCGGATCGCTTCGGCCGGTTGCGCCAACGGGCGGCCGACGCGGTGGCCCGGGGCGCCGACAGCGCGGATCCCGAGGTGCGCCGGCGCTGCGATGACCTGGTGGAGATCGAGCACCGCTTCCTCGAGCGGGTCGACGAGTTCCGGCGTGCCGTGTTGGCCGAGAGCTCCGAATCCGACCCCGGAACCTCGCCTTCGGCCACCGAGTGCTCGGTCTCGGCGGAGGACCTGACCGCGTACCTCCGTCAAAAGGTGCCGGGTTCGCCGGGGCTCACCGTGACCGCGCTGGAGGTCGTACCCGGCGGGCGGTCCAAGGAGACCATCCTCGTCTCGCTGACGGGCACCACCGAGCTGCCGGCGGGCATCATCGTGCGCAAGGACCGGCCCGTCGGTCTGCTGCCGACGCGGGCGGCCGACGAGTTCGCCGTGTTGCGGGCCATCGACGACCACGGTGGCGTCCCGGTGCCACGCCCGCTCTTTGCCGACGACGTCGACGCCATGGACGGCGCCGACGGCGGCACCCTGCTCGTGATGGAGCGGGTCGCCGGCGCCAAGGCGGGGGAGTACTTCCCTGACCTCGCCGCACCCCCGCCCGGGCACCGGCGCAGCATCGGCCGGCAGCTGGCGAGCGCGCTCGGCCGTCTCCACTCCCTCCCGCTCGAGAACCTGTCGGACACCGATCTCGACATCGGCGCCACCGTGACGCCCGAGAGCGTCATCGCGGCCGTCGAGGGGATGTCTGCCCGCATCGGCGAGCTGACCGGACCGCCCATCGCAGCGGTACCCCTGGCCCGCCGCTGGTTGCTCGACCACGTCGGTGACGTCGTTCCCTCCGGCCCCCTCTGCCTGCTGTGGGGCGACGCCGGTTTGCACAACATGCTCGTCGGCGGCGAACGCGTGACCGCGCTGGTCGACTGGGAGGCGGCCGCGGTCGGGCCACCGGCCCGGGAGCTCGCCGCGGTGTGGCCGGCCGCCACCGCGCTGATGGAGTGGGAGGAGTTCGTCGACGCGTACGAGGCGGCCGGCGGTCCTCCGTGGGCGACGGATCCCCGCGCCGTCACCTTCTACCGGGTCTACTTCTGCCTCGGTGCCTGCATGACCAGCCGGACCGGCGGACACCTCTTCCGGACCGGTGCCAAGCGTGACCTGCTCACCGCCCATTCGGGTCTCGACTCCCAGTTCCGCACCCAGCGCAACCTGGCCCGTACCCTGCGAGACGCCCAGGCGGAGGGCTGAGCCGGCCCACACTCCAACGAGGACAGCGCCCGCGCTGCGCCGCCCCTCCTTCGAGGGCAATGTTGGGGTACTTTTGCAATCCACCACACGAACAGTGCCCTCTTCACGAGTCGGAGGTCCACCGGGACCGACGTGACGGCCGGACAAAGGAGGAAGCGGTGGTTTCGCACGTGCCAACAGGTCGGTGCGTACGCACCCGGACCAAGGGTGGGTGGGCGGTCGTCACCATCGCCCTCGCCATCGCGACCTTCGTCGTTCCGGGCAGCGCAGGGGCCTCGAGCGCCAGCCCGCTCGGCCTTCCGCATCCCGCCACGGGCAGCCCGGTCACCGTCGGCATGATCAGCGACGGCGGTTCGGGAAACGTCGGGACCGCGCCGCTGGTCGAGCAGGGCGCCCGGATGGCGGTGGCCTACCAGAACCACTACGGCGACGGGCTCGACGGCCACAAGATCGAGCTCTACGTCTGCGAGAACCAGGAGACGCCAGCCGGCGGGCAGGCCTGCGCCAACGACATGGTCGCGCACGACGTCGTCGCGGTGGTCGAGCCGTTCACCGGAGAGGGCCAGACGGAGGTACCGACCGTCGTCAAGGCCGGCATCCCTTACATCACCATGTCGGGCGAGTCGACGACCGAGCTCACCACGCCCGGGTCCTTCGCGCTGCAGGGCGGCTTCCCCGCCATCCTCGGGGCCATGGCGATGCAGGCCAAGGAACGCGGCTACAAGAAGGTGGCGCTGGTCGTCGCCAACGTGCCGGCGGTCGTGGAAGGCGCCCAGGCCATCGGCAACATCGTCTTCAAGGCCGCGGGTGTCGGCTACCAGGTCGTCCCCGTCGATCCCGGGGTGGCGGACATGACCCCGCAGCTGCAGGCGGCCGTGGCGGGCGGCGCCTCGGCCGTGGGCGAGGCCGGCGACGTCACGCTGTGCAGCTCGTTCCTGCGCGCCTATGGCACCTTGGGCCTGACGCTGCCCCGCTACGTGGTGGCGACGTGCCTCGATCCGAGCATCTTGGACTCGCCGTCGCTCGACAAGGTGATGAAGGGGTCTTGGCTCGCCGGCGCCGGCACGGCCACGCCGCAGCAAGACGCGTTCTACGCGGCCGTCGTGCACACGTACGACCCGTCGGTGAATCCCGATCCCAACGCCAGCGCGAACGACCTGGCCGGGATGCTGCCGATCCTCTCCCTGGCCAACATCATGAAGGGCTTCGCCGGATCGACGATCACCCCGGCCGACGTGCTGCAGCGGACCGAAGCGGCCAAGGACGTCGCCCTCCCGATGTTCGGCAGCACCACGTTCACGTGCAACGGGACGGCCATACCGATCCTGAAGTCCGTCTGCTCGTCGACGGCGGCCATCGGCGTGATGGGCAGCCACTGGTCGGTGCACGACATCACGTCCTACGACCCGACACCACTCTTCTGACTCCGTCGGCTAACACTGGGGTGGGCTAACACTGGGGTGGGCGCAACGGGGGTGGGCTGACCCCGCTTGTGTCGCGCCCCGGAACGAGACCGGAACGAGAAGAGGTTCCTCTATCGGCACACGGGCGTGGGCCAGGAGCCCAAATCCCCAAGAACCTGCCTGAAATTTTCGGGAATGTTGCGATATGTTGACAGACGGGAGCCGACAAACGGTATCCTCTTTTGATCGCAGCGGGGGGGCTTGCTGCGATCAGAGCGAGCGCGTCAGCCGCCCCCCGACACCAAGGAGGAACTGTGCCCAGAACTGGTGCGATGCGGCGGTCCGGCGAGCGGCCGAGCAGGGCCGGGAAATCCCTCCTGGCGGCCGGCGTCATGACGGCTGCGACCCTCTCGGTGGCGATCGTGGGAGGGGGTGTCGGGACAGCGGGCGCGAGCGGTTCGTCCGAGACACCGAACCCGGCCACGTTGCCCGCCGTGACGATCGGCCTCATCAGTGACGGCGGGGGCGGCAGCTCCATCGGCACCGCCGCACTGGTGGAACAAGGGGCAAAGGCGGCGACCGCCTACGTGAACAAGTACGAGGACGGGATCGCGGGGCACAAGGTCAACCTCTACATCTGTGAGAACCAGTCGACGCCGGCCGGGGGTCAGACGTGCGCCAACGACATGGTCCAGCACGGCGTCGTGGCGGTGGTCGAACCCTTTACCGGACAGGGACAGACCGAAGTGCCGACCATCACGGGGGCGGGCATTCCCTACATCACGATCAGCGGCGCATCGACGGCCGAGTTGACGGATGCGGGATCGTACGACATCGAGGGCGGGTTCCCGGCCTACCTGGGCGCCATGGCGCTGAGCGCCAAACAGCACGGTTACAAGCATGTCACCTTCCTCGTTGACAACGTGCCCGCGGCTATCCAGGGCGCACAGGAGCTCGGTGGGCTCGTCTACAAGGCGGCGGGCGTCGACTACACCGTGATCCCCGTGAACTCGGGCACCGCCGACCTCTCCCCGCAGATGCAGTCTGCGGTCTCGGGTGGTGCGGACGCGGTCGGCATGGTCGGCGACGTCACGTTGTGCACCGGGTTCCTGCAGGCGTACAACACGCTCGGCCTGAAGCTTCCCAAGTACGTGCTCTCGACGTGTCAGGACCCGAGCATTCTCGACTCGGCCACCCTCGACAAGGCGTTGGCGGGCTCGTACATCACGACCACGTCGCAATCGACCAAGGCCGAACTGGCTGAGTACGCCTTCATCATGAGCAAGTTTGCTCCGAAGGTCAGCACCAACCCCAACATCAGCAGCAACCAGGCCGACGGGGTGGCCCCGGTGTTGACGCTCGCCAACATCATGAAGGGCTCGACGAATCCGGTCACGCCGGCGGGTATCAAGGCGCAGCTCGCGGCGGCTACGAACGTGCCGATCCCGCTGTCGGGCGGTCTGACGTTCACCTGCAACGGCCAGGCCATCCCCTTGCTCAAGGACGTGTGCTCCTCGTCGGCGGCGATTGGCGTGATCCAGCCCGGCAAGACAGGCAAGATCACGAACGTCACGGTGTACAACCCGACACCACTGTTCTGACGGGGGAGAGCTTCAGGGAGCCGGGCCCGCCGGCCGACCAACCACCGCAGCCCGGGGGTGGCACCTCAGGGGAGGCGCCACCCCCGTCGCGCGCGCTGAGATACTCGTCCCGTGCGGATGACGAACGACGACTGCTGGCGGCACCTGCGCGCGGCGGACCACGGGATCCTGTGCACGTCAAACCCGCGCGGCACGATCGACGCCGTCCCGGCGTGCTTCGCCGTGGTCTCGAAGCTGGTGGCGACGCCTATCGACAGCGTCAAGCCGAAGTCCAGCACCGACCTGGGGCGGCTACGTAACCTCGACCTGGATCCCACCGCAACGCTGCTCTGTGAGCGTTGGGACCCCGACGACTGGACCCGACTGTGGTGGGTGCGGGCGCAGCTGGTGCGCCGGACGGACCACGACGTCAGCGCGACGCAACGCGAGGACTGCCAGTCGGCGTTGCGCACCAAGTACCAGCAGTACCGGTACGCCGAGTTCGCGAACGTGGTGCACTTCGACGTGGAGGCCCTTGTCGGCTGGTCTGCTGCCGAGTGGACTCAGGTTGAGGTGACTGACCCGCTCAAGTAGGCGGACTCCACCGCCGAGGTGTCGGCGCGGAGTTTCTCCGCCGAATCCGACAAGACGATGCTGCCGTGCACCAGGACCATGGCTTCGTCGGCCACTTCGAGAGCCAGCTGGATGTGCTGCTCTACCATGATCACCGACGCGCCGTGCTCGTCGGCCACCCGCCGGATGACCGGCATGAGCGACTCCACGGCGACGGGGGCGAGGCCCATCGACATCTCGTCGATCAGGAGCAGCTTGGGCGACTGCACCAGCGCCCGTGCGATGGCCAGCATCTGCTGCTCCCCGCCCGACAGGTCGCCGACGCGCAGCTTCTCGCGCCGCACCAGCGCGGGGAACAGATCGAGGACGGGGCTCAGGTCGGCGCCCCGGGGCGCCGCCAGCTTCAGGTTCTGAACCGGCGTGAGCTCGGTGAACAGGGCGCGAAAGTCGGGGACGAGCACCAGGCCCGCCTGGTTCATCCGCCGGGGCGACGAGCCCTTGAGCGGCTCTCCGTTCAGGGCGATGGTGCCCGACCGCGGGGGCAGGAAGCCCGCCAACGTCATGAGCAACGTCGTCTTGCCGGCGCCGTTGGGTCCCAACACCGTGAGGACCTTCTTCGGCTCGAGCGTGAAAGTGATGTCGCGGGCGACGGTGAGCTTGCCGTATCCGACATCGAGGCTCGCGACCGCGAGCACCGCCGGAACGCCGCTGCTGGCACCGCCCACGGTCGCGTCGTGCACCGCGGTCCCGCTCACGTCGCCACCAGGCGCTGGTGCGTGGCGCCCAGATATGCCGTCGAGACCAACTCGTTGGCACGGATCTCTTCGGGCGTACCGGTGGCGATCAGCGCGCCGAAGTCGAGCACGTCGATCGTGTCGCACAGATTGAG
The DNA here is from genome assembly GCA_963736525.1 of uncultured Acidimicrobiaceae bacterium. Classification (GTDB taxonomy): domain Bacteria; phylum Actinomycetota; class Acidimicrobiia; order Acidimicrobiales; family RAAP-2; genus Bog-473. Next base: position 23,032 of record CAVTPF010000005.1, on the reverse strand, counting down.
CACGAGGCTCATGTCGTGGTCGACGAGCAAGATGGTCACGCCGGTGTCACGGACCGCCCGCAGCCGCTCGGCCAGCCACAGGCTCTCGGTGCTGTCGAGCCCCGCCGCCGGCTCGTCCAGGAGCAGGAGGCGGGGGGCGCCCGCCAGCGCCCGGGCCACCGAGACCAGTTGGCGCTGACCCTGGGAGAGCATCGACACCTGGAGGTCGCGCATCTCGACGAGGCCGAGCTCGTCGAGGATCGTCGTCAGGGCGGTGGGGTCGTGTGCCGCGGCCCGGTGCTGACCCACCTGGACGTTCTCCTCCACGGTCAGGTCGTCGGACACCCCGGCGAGCTGGAAGGTGCGGGCGAGCCCGAGGGCGGCGCGCCGGTGTGGCGAATAGCCTGCGACATCCTGTCCCGCCAGGGTGACCACGCCGTCGTAGGGGTGGAAGCCGCACAGCGCGTCGATCGTCGTGGTCTTGCCGGCGCCGTTCGGCCCGATCAGCCCGACGATCTGCCCCGCTTCGACGCTGAAGGTCACGTCGTCGACGGCGACGACGCCGCCGTAGCGGACCGTGAGCTTGCGCACCTGGAGCAGCGGGCCCGACGCGCCGTTCCCCTGTGCCTGGGCGTGGCCGTTGGACCCGACTCCGGCCGCGCTGCCGACGAGCGTGCCGGGCTCGGCTTCAACCGGCGAAAGCGGCGGTGCCCCGGTCGGCCCCGCCGGCGTCGCCGCCATCGGGATCGACACGTGCGTCTCCGCCGCCGTCCGCGTGCGCAGCGACGGCACTAACGCACCCTCCGGGCGGGCCAGCACGCCGCGCACCCGCCGCTGCTCCAAGAACAGATGGGTGGGTCCCACCACGCCGTCGGGGTTGAAGATGACCGTCAGGATCACGCCGATCCCCGCCACGACGCCGTACCAGTTGTCGACGCCTCCACTGCCGACACCCGAGGAGATCAGCGCCACGAGGATGCCCCCCGACGAAATGATCCCGGCCAGGATCCCGCCGCTCACCGACGTGATGCCAGCCACCACCACGATGGAGAACGCCACCAGACCCAGATACGCGTCGAAGTCCTGGAAGGTGACGTTCCCGAGCTGATACGCCAGCAAGGCCCCGCCCAGTCCGGCGATGAAGGCCGCGATCGCGAAGGCGATCAGCTTGATCTTGACCACGTTGATTCCGGCCGCCGCCGCCGATCGCTCGTCCGCGCGCACCGCGAGCATGGCCGAGCCCAGGCGGCTGGTGCGCAGCCAGCTCACGCCCAAGGCCACCAGCACCAGCACCACGAGGCACAGGACGCCGAAGGCGGGCCGCGGAAAGCCCTTCCCCGATCCGATGCCGAGATCCATGCCGAACAGCCGGGGCGTGGGGATGGCCAGGCCGCCTGCGCCGCCGTCGATGGAGTTGTTGTTGAACCAGATGGCTTCGACGCCGGCGGCGAAGGTCAACGTGACGACACCGAGCATGAGCCCCCGCACCCGCAGGGCGGGGATGCCGATCACCACTCCGGCCGCCGCGGCCACGAGGGCGGCCAGTATCGGCGCGATCGGGAAGGGGATCCCCCACGAATTCGCGAAAGTGCTCAGGATGTAGGCGGACACGCCCGCAAACGTCACCTGCGCCAGCGAGATCTGTCCCGTGTACCCCGTCACCACCACCAGTGACAGCGAGATCACGCCCAGAATGAAGCTCGAATACAACGCTGCCCGGTCGTTGCCGGTGAAGAGGAAGATTGCCGCCAACCCGACGGCCGTGCCGACCACTGTGGTGGCCACGCGCCAGTGCGGCCGCGGCGCACGGCCTAAAGACACCTGCAGGAGGGTGCCCCGGCTGGGCATGGTCTGGCCCCGCACGGCCAGCACCACCAGGACCAGCACCAGCGGCACCAGCTCCCCGGCGCCGGCCGGGAACCCGGGATGGACGCCATTGACGTACACCGACAGTGACTCCAAGGCGCCGATCCCCAGCCCGGCGGTGATGGCCCAACCGAGGGAATGGAAGCGCCCGACGACGGCTGCAGCGAGCGCCGGCACGATGAACAGGGTGTAGGTCCCGGGAACCAGCGGGACCAGAGGGGCGATCAGGATCCCCGCGAGCCCGCACACCATGAAGCTGATGATCCAGTTGACGAGGGCGATGCGATCCGGCGAGAGACCGCTGACCAGCGCGCCCACCTCAGTCTCGGCCGAGGCCCGAGTGGCCAGGCCGAAGCGGGTGTAGCGGAAGAGGACGGTGAGCACGACCCCAAGGCCGATGATCGTGGCCGCCAGCCACAGCCGGTCGACCGAGATGGTGACGCCCAAGAAGCTCAGGTGGTTCTGCGGAAAGATCGGGTTGACGAGGATCTCCGAGGTGCTCCCTACCTGGTAGCTCACGATCGCGGTCAACAGGCCCATCAGCCCGATGGAGGCGACCGCCTTGGCCACCGGCCGGTGGTTGCGCAGCGGGCGGAAGATGAGCAGGTAGGCCAGCGCGCCGAGCACCGCCTGAATGGCCAGGGTGACGAGCAGCGCCGGCCAGAAAGAGAGGTCGCTCCCGATGCCGATCGTCGGGGTGAGCCCGGGGATGGGGTCCAGCAGCTGGCCGTTGCGCAGCAGGGAGTAGGTGTAGGCGGCGTAGAGGGCCTGGGCGCCGGTGGCGAAGTTGAGCACGCCCGACGAGCGGTAGGTGACCACCAGGGCCATGGCCAGGGCGGCAAAGACCCCGCCGTTGCCGAGGCCGAGGAGGAGGAACTCGACGTAGGTGCTCACGGCCCAGGCACCCGGACCGTCAGCCTGTGGCTGAGGCGGCTCCCGCCAGCCTCCCCCCGGAGCAAATCACGGATTTAGGATACTCAAATCCGGAGCGCGGCGCCATGCCCTCCGGGTTGGATTCTGGTGGTCCTATGCCGGCGCCCCGCCTGTCACCTCCGCCAGCTCGTCGCGCAGGACCCGGCGCAGCAACTTGCCCGTCGGCGAGTACGGCAGCTCGTCGCGGAACTCAATGACGCAGGGCATCTTGGTGGAGCGCAGGCGCTCGCGCACCCAGCCCTGCAGCTCGTCCTCGGTCGCCGCCGCACCCGCGTGCAGCACGACGACGGCGGCCACCGCCTCGCCCCACTCGGCGTCGGGCACGCCCACGACGGCCGCCTCGCTGCACCGCCGGGTGCGCCATCAGGACGTCTTCGACCTCACCCGGCGAGATGTTCTCGGCGCCCCGCACGATGACGTCGTCGAGCCGGCCGTCGATGTACAAGAACCCGTGCACGTCGAACCACCCCGCATCGCGCGTGCGGAACCATCCCTCCTCGTCGAGCACCGACCGACCGACGTACTCGCCGGCCACCTGCTCGCCGCGCACCCAGATCTCGCCCTTCTCGCCGGGGGGGAGGGCCTCCTCGTCGGCGCCGCGCACCTCCACCTCCAACGACGGCAGCGGGCGCCCGACCGATCCCAGGCGCGCCCGCACCACGGGGTCCTCGCTGGAGAGGGCCTCCCGGTGGTCGTCGGGCGTCAGCATGGCGATGGTCGACGACGTCTCGGTGAGCCCGTAGGCGTTGACCAGATCGACCTGGGGCATGTCGCGCAGCGTCCGCTCGACGAGCTCCAGCGGCATGCGGCCGCCGCCGTACGACAGGTGCCGCAGTGTCGGCAGCTCCACGCCCAGGCGTTCGACGGCGCCGAGGATGCGCCCCAGCATGGTGGGTACCACCATGGCGTGCGTCACCCGCTCCGCCGCGGCGAGGCGCACCCACGCCTCGGCGTCGAAGGAGGGCAGGTAGATGATGCGCCGGCCTGCGTAGAGGGAGCTCAGCACGGCCGCGATCCCGGCGATGTGGTACGGCGGCACGCAGATCAGCTGCGCCTCGTCGGGCGAGCACCCGAGGAACTCGACGCTGGAGATGATGTAGGACACGAGATGCCGGTGCCGCAACACCGCGGCCTTCGGCTCCGACGTGGTGCCGCTGGTGAAGAGCAGCACGCCGATCTCCTCGGGGTCGACGAAGGGGTGCTCACCCGTCACCGGCTCGGCGATGGCGGCGGCGAACTCGTCCTTGGTGATGACGTCGCCCGCCCCGCACGCCCGCAGCCGTTCGACCTCGTCGTCGTCGGCGATCATCAACCCGCCGGCGACGCGCCCGAGGATGCCGCGCAGCTGCTCGTCGGGTGCCCGGTAGTTGATCGGGGCGAACGGCACCCCGGCCAGCGACGCCCCGAACAAGGCCACGGGCAGCACGTCGGAGTTGAGCCCGAAGTAGCCGACGACGTCGGCTCCACTCTTCTCGAAGTAGACGGCGGCCCGGCGCGCCCGCTCCAGCAGCCCGGCGGCGCTGAGGCCGCCGTCGTGCGGACCGAGGACGATGCGGTCGGGGTCGCCCTCGGCCGCCATCTCGAGCAACATGGCGAGGTTCACCCGATGGTCCCTCCCGCTCCCCCTGAGGCCCGCGTGATCAGTCGGACGCGGGCAGCGGCTTGGCGCCCTTGACGTCGAGGACGGCGTCGCCCACCGAGAGCGAGCCCTCGCCCGCCTTGGTGCACAGGACCTCGAGGCCGAGCTCCTCGTCGCTGTAGCGCTTCCCGAGCTGGGTGCCCTGGTCGAACCCGGCCTCCACGCCCTGGGGCGTCACCTCGGCGTCGATCGCCACGAGGGGGTGCCCGCCGCAGCGCAGGTCGACGGGCTCAGCGGGTGCGCGCACGACCACGACCTCGCACGCGTCGGCGGCGCTCCGCAGTCTCGTCCCGGCCTTCAATTGCATCCCCACCGCAGTCCTTCCTCACTCGAGTCTCTCTCCACCCGCTCCGAAGCTCGCGGGGAACGTTCAGGATACTGCCCGCCGACCTCGTGCCGCCCTCGTCGGCGTGGCGGACGGGCTCTCTCTGCCGCCTCCAGCCTGGACCCCCGCATCCGTGGCGCACAAATTCCGTGGAATGCTGTCGCCGGGGATCCCGAGGGATCCCGAGGGATACGGAGGACGACGGAAATGGACAACGCCCCGGGGTGGCTGCCCGACCCCGAGGACGAGCTCCAGGAGCGCTACTGGAGCGGGTCCGAGTGGACGGACCGGGTGCGCCCGGCCGGACCGGCGCGTCCCGCGCGCCTGCCCGAGCACGTTCCCGAGCTCCAGCGGGCCCTGGCCGCCGCCACGGCCGACATCGACGCGGTCGAGGACCGGCTGTCCAACCTCTTCGAACGGACGACGCCCCGACCGGGCACTGGTACCGGCGAGGGCGGCGCGGGCGCTCCCGCTCCGCCCACTCGGGCGCCGGCGCCACCACCACCTCCACCGCCGCCGTCCGACGCCGCGGACAGGGGCGATGGTGATCCGTTCGCCCGACTCGACGCTGAGGCCGAATCCGACGACGCCGCCGCCATGGACGAGGTGGAGGTCGACGAGGAGTTCGTCGAGCCCTTCGGCGAGGAGGAGGACGAGACCTTCACCGAGCTGAACGCCGCCCTGGCCGCCGAAGAGCCCGAAGACGCCGCCGAGCCCGAGGACGCCGGCGAGCCCGAGGAGGCCGACGAGCCCGAGAAGGGGCGGCGCCGTCCCTTCCGGCGTTCGTAGCGGCACATTGCCCCCAGGTCCGCCGTCCCCAACGTGGGGTCAATTTCTGCGTGCGACGTACGGCGCCGGCCTGCTCACGAGATCTGCAACGGGTGGGCGCCCTCAAGCCCCGGCTCGGACCCGGCCGATATCAATGGCGTGGTGGAGGCCGGCCGGTACAGCGAGGGGTGGCCGGCAACCGGTCGAGGGGACGCCGCCGCCGCCGCCGACGCCGACCCCGAGGCCGCCGCCGACCCCGAGGTCGCCGCCGACCCCGAGGTCGCCGCCGACCCCGAGGTCCAGATCTTTCGTAGCCAGGACTCGTCGCTCGATGCGGCCGGGGGAGACGAGCGAGTGGCCGCCCTCTTCGAGCGGGTGCGTGGTGCCGCCACCGACACCGTCGAGCCCGGTTCGCCGGTGGCGCCTCCCGGCGATACCCGTCATGGAAGGACCCGCGGCCGTCAGCGGCGGGCCCGCCTGCTCGGGGGTGCGCTTGCGATCCTCGTCCTCGTCGGGGTCGGCGCGGCCGGGTACGAGCTGTCGCGCGGGGAGGGTGACGACAGCACCGCAGCCTTGACGACGGCGGTCACCACGTCGTTGCACAGCAAAACGGCCGACGTCGCACTCTCCATGACCATCAGCCTCGGTGGTCCGAGCATCACCATCTCTGGGAACGGCGACAGCAATTTCGCCACCAACGCGACCAATCTGACCCTGAGCCTGTCGGCGGGAGGGCAACCGATCACCGAGCGTGCGGTCCTCGTTGGCTCCACGGCGTACTACAACCTGGGTCCCGTCGTGGGATACGTGGTTCCCGGCAAGTCGTGGATCTCGTTGAACGTGGGGAAGAACACGTCGGGCGCCAACGGGATCGGCGCGGGGGATCTTCAACGATCCCAACGCGATGCTCGCCGTGCTCGGCAGCGCCGGCACCGCGGTGCATTCCCTCGGCTCGGCGGACGCGGCCGGCGTCGAGGTGCATCGGTACTCCATCAACCTCGGTCCGGCGGGGATCACCAGGGCCATCTCGTCGGAGCACCTGTCCCCCTCCATGCGGGCCGAGGTGTCCCTGGTCCACTACTCCAGGCTCGACTACGACGTGTCCGTCGACGGCACCAACCACCTCACGCAGATACGCACCACGGGGGCGTACAGCGTGTCCGGTCAACGTGCCGACATCACCAGCACCATGGACTTCTCCAACTACGGCACCCCGGTCAGCGTCGTGCCCCCGCCTGCGGGCCAGGTCGTCCCCGCGCAACAGTTCGACCAGGCGGTCGACCAGGGTCAGGGCACGTCGACCGTCTGAGGGCTCGCGGCCGGCGGGATCAGCCGAACAGCGACGAGAAGGAGACGGGGTCGGACGGTGCCGTCAAGGTCGCCGGCTGTCCCCACCGACTCCAGGTGGTCGTCGACACGACCGTGTTGTTCGACGCCTTGAGCGCGACCGGGAGCGGCCTCTTCGAGTCGGTGACGTAGAGGGTGGCGGTCGCGGTGGCGCCGGTGCCCGAGGCCACGTGTCCAGTGATCGGGAGGCAGCGCTGTCCGTCGACGGTCACGGGGTGACCCTCGGACAGCGGTCCCGAGATCGACTTCGACTCGTCCTGGAAGTCCGACTTCAGGGTGACCGCGTCGATCACCGTCGTGTACTCGCCCCCGTCGGAGGGAAGGACCGAGATCCAGGTGTTCGCCAGCTGCTGCGGGTCGTTCTTCGTGAGGCCGAAGAAGTTGGAGATGGCCGTCGCGTTGCCCCGGATGTACGCCTCCTGGCCGATCTGCACGACCTCGGCCTGGGCCTGGTCCGTGTCGATGATCTGGCGACCCTCGAAGGTCCCGATGTCGTTGTCGGAAGAGAAGAGGTGCCCCTTTGCGGACGCGTGGCTCACTTCGTGCACCCAGCCACTGTTCACCGCATCCTGCATGGCCGTCGCTTCCAGGGCGGCGGCCGACGCGGACGATGGCGCCGGCGCCGCCGCTCCCGACGGAGCCGTCCCGCCGACGACCACCGCGGCCGCGGCCCCGAGGCCCAGAGCGGGGACGAGGGCCGCTCCCCATGCCCGGAGCAGCCGGGTGCCCCCTCCGGGTGCGCTGATGTGTCGCCTCTCTTCGTGCCGCACGCTGCCCCTCCGCTTCGTGACCGAGGTCGGGTGACCGTTCGCCCGGTACCGGATCGCGTATCGGCGTGACCGGGTGAGGCCTTTACGCCGGCTGCTCAGTCGAGCGGCCGCCGGCGTTGTGATCGCCAGAATTGTGGTCCCGGCGTTACGAAATGGCCGTGACCCGGCGGGCGAGCTCCCCCCAGCGCTCGATGGCGTCGGGGTCGCGCACGACGTCGGATCCGGTGAAGTAGCTCACGACGCGGGTCGCGATGCCGCCGTACTTGTCCACGATGGCGGCGTCGATGTCGTCCCAGGTTCCCTCGGTGATGAAGTGCTTGAGGATGTCGTCGTCGATCACCGCCGCCATGCCCGGGATGTCACCGGCCCGCTGACGCTCGCGGATCAGGTCGGTCGTGTCCTCCCGGTCGATCTGCTCGAAGATGAAGCCGTAGTTGGGCGTCGACCCGTAGAACGCCACCTGCATCCGCGCCATCTCGCGCCAGGTGTTGCGCTCCACCTCGGTGTCGCCGACGACGAGGAAGGCCGGGACGATGAGCTCGAGGTCCTCGACGCGCCGTCCGGAGGCGGCGGCACCGCGCTCGATGTTGGGGAGCACGGTCTCGCGCAGATAGGTCGGCGTGTTGAGGGGGTGGACATGGACGCCGTCGGCGACCTCGGCCGCCATGCGGAGCATCCAGGGATTCACCGCCGCCACGTCGATGGGTGGGTCGTCGCACTCGATGGAGCCCGGCGCCCACATGGGCGGCAACAGGGACAAGTTGTAGTACTCGCCCCCGACGGCCAGCGGGGCGCCGCTGCGGAAGGACTCGAAGATCTGCTTCACCGCGATGACGTACTCGCGCAGCCGCGGGCCCGGCGGGTCGAATTCAGTGCCGTAGCGCCGCGTGATGTGGGCCCGCACCTGGGCGCCGAGCCCCAGCCGGAAGCGGCCGCGGCTGGCCTCGGCCAGCTCCCACGCCGTGGCCGCCGTCACCATGGGGCTGCGCGGGAAGGCCACCGCGATGCCGGTCAGCACGTCGATGTCGGCCGCCACCGCCAGTGCGCCGCAGGTCAGGTACGCCGTCCGCCCCGCCTCGGTCACCACCAGCCCCGACAGGCCGGCGTCCGCCGCCCGCCGCCCCAGCGCACCCACGGCGCGCAGCGGTTGCGCCGGCAGCATGGCGTCGAACTTCAGCGGCACGGCCCGGCCCCGTTCACGCGGCGCGCGGCGGCGCCGTCGGCCGGCCGCCCCGCCGAGCCGGCACCCAGTCGTTGAGGCTCGGGAAGTACTCCTCCGTGTGGTCGATCGTTCCGGCGGCGGCGTAGTGGTACACCATGGCGGCGCGGATGCCGTCGGACTCGTTGTCCGTGGAGCAGTGCATGAGGTGGCTGTCGAAGATCAGGAGATCACCGGGGTCCATGAGGACCGGCTCCGACCGCCCCATGTCGTGGTCGACGATCTCGAAGTAACCGTAGTTGGCGCCGGGCCGGCGATCCGGCACGTGCGTGTGCACCGGCTCGGTGTGCGAACCCGGCAGCACGTGCAGGCACCCGTTGACGAGCGTCGCCTCGGTCACGGCCAGCCACACGCCGACCACGGGCCGGGCCGGCTCGAAGGGGAAGTAGAAGGAGTCCTGGTGCCAGGGCTGCCCCCAGGCGCCCGCCGTCTTGAAGATGAACTGCGACAAGAAGACGTCGATGTCGGGCACGATCAGCTCCGAGACGGGGTCGATCACCGCGGCCGTGTGCGCGAAGTCGGCGAAGACGGCGTCGCGGTGCAACTTGAAGATCTTGGAGACGCCGTCCTCGGGGCGCTCCAGTTCCAGGCCGGCCTTGTTGCTCTCGGCGACGACCTTCACGCCGAGCTCGGCGGCGAGGTCGGGCTCCCGTACCACCCGGGTCACCCGGTCCAGCATGGCCGCACAGGTGTCGGCCGACGCGAAGCCGGCGACGCGGACGTAGCCGCGTTCGCTCCACGAGGTGCGCTGCTCGTCGGTCAGCACGTCACCCACCGTTCACCCGATCGGCTCCGCCGCTCACCCGACCGGCTCCGCCGGTGGGTCGGGCAGGTCGCCCGACGGGCGCGGCCAGGCCAGGGGGGTGACGTCGCTGGCGATGACGGCCCCGATGGCGATGCCGGCCCGCTCGACCGAGGGGTGCGGGAAGCGCCCCTCGCCGCGGGTCGACCCGTCGGCGAAGTAGATGGCCGTGTGCACCCGACGGACGGTACCGGTCGTGTTCGGCCCGGCCAAGTGGAAGGTCAGTCCGTGGTGGAAGGCGACCGACCCCGGGGGCACCTCGACCCACACGGGCGCGATCGCCTCCAGCTCGCGGCGGGCCAATGGGTCCTCGCCCGCCCCGGTGAAGATGTCGACGAACTCGCGGATGCCGAGGCGATGGCTCCCGGGCAGGTACCCCATGGCGCCGTTGGCCCGCGTCGAGCCGTCGAAGGGGATCCACGCGGTGACCGTGTCGGTCTCGACGATGGGCCAGTAGGGCTGGTCCTGGTGCGGATCCGTCACGCGGCCGCCCGCCTCCTTGTAGAGCGCCTGGTCGTGCCAGAGCCGGACGGCGTCGACGCCGAGGAGGCGGGCCGCGGTCTCGGCGATGGAGGGGTGGAAGGTCAGCGGCCGCACGGCGGGGGAGTCCTCCCAGAGGTTCTGGCACTGGGTGAAGCTCTGCTCGTAGAGGGACTTCTCGGCCATGGCGCGGGTGTCGTGCCGGCTGCGGCGGGCGACGGCCTCGTCGACCGCCTTCTCGAACCGGGCCAGCTCGTCGGCGCCGAGCAGGTCGGGCACCACGACGAAGCCGTCGCGCCGGAACGCTTCGACGAGCGGTGCCAGTCGAGCGGTGAGCGCCGTCACGATGCCGCGTCCTCGCGCACCTCGCGGATGTAGCCCACCAGCTCGTGGACGCTCGGCCCGTCCAGCCACGGCGTGAGGTCGACGTCGAAGCCGCCGTCGGGGAAGGGCCCCTCGTCGAGCGTGTGGGCTTCCGAGGCCATGAAGCGGCCGTCCAGCAGGCGCACCTCGGTGAGGACCTCGGCGTAGGGGAGCGTGCTGGCGGCCGGCGAGCCGAACCCGAAGACGCGTTCGGACCCCAGCACCGCGTTGGCCGAGGCCCGCCCGGCGAGCAGCCGCTGGTAGTCGTTGCGCTCGAGCTCGCCGGCGTAGGCGTCGAGGATGTGCGCGGCGCGCTGGAGGATCGTGTCGTCGAAGGCGTAGAAGACGTTGGGTGCCGGCAGGTCGCCCCACACGCCCCACATCCACCAGCGCACCGTCGGCGGCAGGACCGCCAGGGCGCGCTGGACGCCGCGGCCGACGGTCTCATGCCCGTGGTGCACGTCGTGCGGCGAGGGGGAGACGACGACCGAGGCGCCGTGCTCGTGCACGATGGCCGGGAGCTCGGTGGCGATCCGGCGGGTCGCCAGGGCGAGGTCTGCATCGAGGTCGATGTGCAGCGGAGGGTCGAGGAAGACCGGGACGAACCCCGCCCGCCGCGCGGCTTCCTCCGCCTCGCCACGCCGGCGGGCCCACTGCTCGGCGAAGCCCAGGCTGGCGACGACGCTGACCACCGTCCACCCCCGGTCGAGGAGGTGCAACAGGGACCCCGGGCAGCCGACGGCCTCGTCGTCGGGGTGTGGTGCGACGTGCACGACCGTGGGGGCCACGTCGGTGCAGGCTACGCGCTCGGTGGCACCCGTACGCCGTGGCACCCGGACGCCGCTGGTCGCGTCAGTCGGGGGGCCGGGTGGCCAGCACGGCGAGCGCCGGCCCGCGCCGACCTTCGTGTTGCTCCACCCGCGCGTCGACGAATCCGGCGGCCGTCGTGGCGGCGGCGAAGCGCGCCGCCCCGTCGTCCGTGAACCCGTGGCTGGCGAGGCCCGTGGCGCCCGGCGTGACGTGCCGCTCCAGGACCAGGAGCCGGCCGCCTGGTCGCAGGACCCGCCGCGCCTCGGCGAGTCCCCGTTCGACGTCGGCCCAGTGGTGCGCCGTGGCCAACGACCAGACCACGGTGGCCGATCCGTCCGGCAGCGGCAGTGCCTCCGCGCTGCCCTCGAGGTACGTGATGTGAGGGCCGCCCAACCGGCTCACGATGCGCCCGAGCCGGAGCATCGGCGCCGCCGGGTCCACGCCCGTGCAGGTGGCGCCGCGCCGGCGCGCCTCGCGCAACGCCATCCCGGGCCCGCAGCCGATGTCGAGGACGTCGTCACCGGGTCCCACCGCGGTGAGGTCGCAGGCCAGGCGGGCATCCTTCTTCCGCCCGACCAGGAAGGTGAGCCCGAGCAGGTAGCCCGAGAGCCCGTCGAAGGGCTGGTGACCGGCGTGGTGGACAAGCAAATGTCGGTGTGCGTCGGCGTCGGCGTTCGCCATCGGGCGACCTCCTTCTCGAGCCGACCCCAGCGTGCCACCAACGGCGCCAGCCGAGCGGCGAGCCCACTGCAGAGCACTCTTTACAGATTACTCTGAATCGAATACTATGAACCGCATGCCGAGATGGTCCAGGTCCAATCCCCTCGCCCTGGCCGTGCTGGTCTGCCTGTACGAGAAGCCGATGCACCCCTACGAGGTGGCGCAGACGCTGCGCCAGCGGGCCAAGCAGGAGAGCGTCCGCCTCAATTACGGCTCGCTCTACGCCGTGGTCGAGTCGCTCGAGAAGAAGGGCTTCATCAAGGCCACCGGCACGGTGCGGGAGGGGAAGAGGCCCGAGCGGACCGTGTACGAGATCACCGACGACGGCTCCCGCGAGATGGACGACTGGATGACCGAGCTCATCGGCGTCCCCGCCAAGGAGTACCCCGCCTTCATGGCCGGCCTGTCGTTCCTCCCCTCGCTCGACCCCGACGACGCCCTCATGGCGTTGCGCTCGAGGGCAGACGCCCTCAAGGTCAAGCTGGCCGGCATGCGGGGCGCCATGAAGGCCGCCCGCGACGCCGGCCTGCCCCGCATCTTCGAGCTCGAGGGCGAGTACGAGGAACAGCAGCTCGCCGCCGAGCTGAAGTTCGTCAACGCGCTCGCCGACGAGATGGAGGCCGGGACCCTCGAGGGCCTCGACATGTGGAAGACGTTCCATACCGAAGGCTTCGACCCCGAGGAGGTGCACTTCTCCTTCGACCGCGACCCTGAATGACCCGGGGCCGCGTGTTGCACCACGCGGCCCCGGGCCCATACGACCACGAGCCCGGCCCACGAGGGACCTTCGCCCGAGGCAGCACCGAGAAGCGTAGGCGACCTCCGTCGGGATGGCTCCGTCGAGCGGGCTCCGCAGCGACCGCTGCGAGTAGCGACAGCCAGTAGCGAGCACCGACACAACGACGAAAGGAGGCGCGCCCATGCCCGCCCTGATAGAGGCCGACGGCCTGACCAAGAGGTTCGGCAAGGTCCAGGCCCTCACCGACCTCACCCTCACCCTGCCGGCCGGGCTCCCGGTGGCCATCCTCGGGCCCAACGGCGCCGGCAAGACCACCTTCATCCGGATGGTGGCCACGCTCCTCCAACCCGACCGCGGCACGCTGCACGTCGCCGGCCTCGACGTGGCGCGCGACCCCATGGCCGTGCGCCGCATGATCGGCCTGGCCGGGCAGTCGGCCGCCGTCGAGGAGATGATGACCGGCCGGGAGAACCTCGTCATGGTGGCCCGCCTCTACGGGCAGTCCGCCGGCGCCGCCAAGCGGAGTGCGGTGCGGATCCTCGAGCAGATGGATCTGGTGGAGGCCGCCGACCGCCAGGTCCGGACCTATTCCGGCGGCATGCGACGGCGGCTCGACCTCGGGGCGAGCCTGGTCGGCTCGCCCCGCCTGCTCCTCCTCGACGAGCCGACCACGGGGCTCGACCCCGGCAGCCGCAACGAGGTGTGGGACGGCATCCGCGAGATGAGCTGGGCCGGGACCGACATCCTCCTCACCACGCAGTACCTCGATGAGGCTGATCGACTCGCGGCCTACGTCGTGATCATCGACGGCGGGCGGGTCATCGCGCAGGGGACGCCCGACGAGCTCAAGACCCGGGTCGGTGCCGACATGGTCGAGCTGCACACGGCCGACGTCCCCACCATGTGGCGCGCCGCCGAGGTGCTGGGCTCGCTCGGCATGGCCGAGCCGGCCACCGACCCGACGACGCGCCGCTGCTCCATCGCCGCGCCGGGCGGCTCCAAGCTCCTGCCCATCGTCGTCCGCGCCCTCGACGAGGCGGAGGTCCCCGTGGAGGACATCACGATGCGTCGGCCCACCCTCGACGAGGTCTTCCTCGCGCTGACCGGGCACGGCAGCACCGACACCAACCCGACCAGTCCGAACCCCACGAGCCCCAAGGAGGACGCAGCATGACCATGGACCTCACCCTCGACGCGGCGCCCCAGGCGCCCGACGCGGCCGCAACCCTGAACCGGGGCGCCTCGTTCCTGACCGCCTCGGCCCAGGTGGCCGCCCGGACGCTCAAGAAGTTCGTCCGGTCGCCCGCGCTGCTCATCGCCGGCACGGCGCAGGGGTTGTTGTTCCTCCTCATCTTCCGCTACGTCTTCGGCGGGGCGGTGGCGCACACCGGGAGCCTGAACTACGTGGACTTCCTCGTCCCGGGCTTCGTGGTCACCGGCGTGCTGTTCCAGGGCATGAGCGCGGCGAGCGGCGTGGCCGACGACAAGGAGGGCGGGCTCTTCGACCGGCTGCGCAGCCTGCCCATCCGGTTGCTGTCCATCGTCACGGGGCGGGTGGGTGCCGACTCGGCGCTCGTCGCCTGGGGCGTGATCGTCATGACGGCGGCCGGCTTCGCCGTGGGCTTCCGCACCGGCGGCAGCACGGCCGACGCGCTGGCGGCGTTCGGGCTGACCATCCTCTACGGCTTCGCCTTTGTCTGGATGTTCATCGCCATGGGCCTCGCGTCGGGCAGCCCCCAGGCGGCGCAGAGCCTGTCGTTCCTGGTGTTCCCGCTCAGCTTCGTCTCCTCGGCCTACGTGCCGGTGGCGACCATGCCGGGCTGGATGCAGGCCTTCGCCAACAACCAGCCCATGACCCAGATGGTGAACACGGTCCGTCTGCTCACCGGCGGTCCGGCGGCACAGGAGCTGCTCGGCCACCCGGTCTCCTACTACCTGGTGCCCTCGCTGGTGTGGACGGCCGGCCTCATCGCGGTCTTCGCGCCGCTGGCCGTGTGGAAGCTGAAGCGGTCGTGACGCTCCGCCTCAGCGGCGGTCGAACGGCTCGGGTGCCGGTGCCGGTGGCTCCGGCTCGTCGGGCGGCGGACCGGTGCTCTGCAGGACGCGGCCGATGGCCTCGCGCAGGCGCTCCTGGGCGTCGATCATCCAGTCGATGTAGAAGGCGTAGTCCTCGGTGCGGGTGACCTCGCCCTCGCTGTAGTCGGCGATGCGGAAGGCGCCACGCTCCTGCAGCCGCTCCCACGACAGGGGGCCGCCGTAGAGGGACTCGACCATGACCTGCTGGCGCAGCAGCACCTCGAACTGCGCGGCGCTCGTCTCGGGTGAGCCCATGTCGATGGTGAAGTCCGAACGGAGGCGGCCGCCGGCGGCGAAGCTGAGCCCGTAGTAGGTGCCCCGGATGGGCGAGGGCAGCGTGATGAAGTTCTGCGCCGGCAGCGTCGACATCTGCGTCCAGTGCGCGTGGTGCTGGCGGACCCGGTCGAGCCAGCGCGACCAGAACTCGCGGTACAGGGCGCCGCGGCCGCCACCGAGCGGGCCGGCCAGCTCGGCCATCGTCCACCCCGTCGGGTCGCGCCACCACTGGGTCCCGAAGAAGTCGCGGCTGATGCCGGTGGCCTGCTCGACGATGTGCCGCACCAGGCCGGCCGGCGTGTAGACGGCCTTGTCGACGTCCCACACCAGCGGCGCGCTGATGCTGTTGCGCCAGTGCGCGGTGCGCCGGGCCGGGTCGGCGTGCAGCCACTCCTCCAGTTGGGTGCGCAAGTCGAAGCTGATGTCGTCGCGGGGCGTGAGCGTGAAGATGGTGCCGTCGGCCACGGATTCGGACGTGACGAGCCGGCGCACCGTGCTGGCGTCCTGGACGCGCCGCTTGGCGTCGGCCATCTCCTTGGCGCGCTGGCGCTCGGGGCTGATGGTGAACTCCTCCACCTCGCGCAGGGGGAAGATCTGGCTGACCGAGATCATGGGCACGTTGGCGCTGCCGGACTGGCTGTAGACGTAGGAGCGGAAGGCGCTGATCTGGACCAGGGAGATATCGAGGCCCATCTCGGAGAGCCAGACCACGCTGGCGGTGACCACCTGCGAGAAGTCGCGGGCCAACAGGACGATGCGGGGGCGCCGCAGCGACTCCTGCGAGAGGTCGGGGGCGTGGGCCTGCAGCTCGGCCAGCGCCTCGTCGGGCGTGATGGGCGCCACCCGGCGCGACTGGAACCGGGCGTAGTGGTCGGCCAGGGACTCGGGCAGGAAGCGGCTGGCCATGGCGGCGTACTTGATCGCCGAGACCTCGGTGTCGACCGTGCGGCTGCTCTTGAGCTCCGCGACCACCAGCCGGCCGTCGGCGCCCAACCCGAGCGCCGAGATGCGGTCCCGGTTCGCCGCCGGGGCCGTGGGCAGGCCGTCGATCTCGAAGGTCACCACCTTGACCGCGGGGCCCATGATGGCGGGGTTCGACAGCACCCATTCCTGCAGGTCGGCGCGCTCTTGGAGGCCCGCTTCCTCCAGCGAGATCATTTGGGCCGGCATCGCGACGGACCCGGCAACCGTGAACAGCATCTCTTCCGCCATCTCTGGTTTCAGGGTAGGACAAACGCTGGTTCACACTCAGAATCGAAAGTCACAGAAAGAGTCAACGGAATAACAAAACTGGTGGCCAACCGGGTGGGCTGGCGAGCCTCGTGACGGACACCCCCGTGTCGCGGCAACGGGACGGACGGATGGTCAGACCGGGACGGACGGATGGTCAGACCGGGGCGCCCGGCGCCACCAGCGGCCACGGCCGCTCGAGCTCGACGATGCGGGCCAGGTCCAGCAGCAAGGGCTCGGCGTGGCGGCGCCCGATGATCTGCATGGAGACGGGCAGGCCGTCCACCTG
The DNA here is from genome assembly GCA_963736525.1 of uncultured Acidimicrobiaceae bacterium. Taxonomy (GTDB): domain Bacteria; phylum Actinomycetota; class Acidimicrobiia; order Acidimicrobiales; family RAAP-2; genus Bog-473. Next base: position 6,401 of record CAVTPF010000005.1, on the reverse strand, counting down.
GCCGACCGGCACGGCCACGGCCGGGTGCCCGGTCGTGTTGGCCGGGATGGTCAGCGCCCCGTTGTTCCCCACCGCCACCTCGAACCCGTGCTCGGCGATGAGGTCCACCCCGTCGACCGTGGTCGGCATCGGCCCCTGGGCCCCGAAGGCCACGTCGGGATTGGTGGCGCACACCACGAAGTCGACCTGCTCGAAGACCTGCGCCATGTGCACGATGGTCTGGCGGCGGAAGGCCTCGATGTTCTTCGCCGTGTCGACGCTGTAGTGGTTGGTGGCGATGTTGGCCGCCAGCATGATCTCGGGGGTGAGCTCCGACTCGCAGGCGGGGTAGAGATCACCGAGGCCGACCAACAGGCTCGCCGTCCCCGCCAGCGCCCACTCCAGGCCGCCCCGCGGCAGGGCGATCGGCACGTCGACGCGCGCCAACCCGGCGTCCTCGATCAACAGACCCGCCGCCTCCTCGACCTTCTCCCGCACCGCCGAGGCGACGATCGCCGCCCCCAGGTCGATCGACACCGCGACGCGCCTGCCCCGCAGGTCCTGCTGGCCGAGGCCCGCCTCCCAGCCCCCGACCCGGGGCAGCGAGAAGGGGTCGTACTCGTCGTAGCCGTTGCAGACGTCGAACCAGCGCGCCGTGTCGCGCACCGAGCGCGCAACGCACCCCAGCACCGCGGTCAGCGGCTCGATCTCGGTCTTGGGCCCCTTGGGGATCCGCCCGAACGTCGACTTCAACCCGAACAACCCCGTGAAGCCCGCCGGGATGCGGATGGACCCGCCGCCGTCGCCACCGGTGCAGATGGGGAGCAGCCCGCCGGCCACCGACGCCGCCGAGCCACCCGAGGAGCCGCCGGGCGTCCGTGCCAGGTCGTAGGGGTTGGAGGTCGCACCGTGGAGGCGGGTGTAGGTGCAGTTGATGCCGCCGAACTCCGACGCCGTCGTCTGGCCCACCAGCACGGCCCCGGAGCCGCGCAGCCGCGCCGTCATGGTCGCGTCGTAGTCGGCCACGCGGTCCTTGAAGACGAGCGACGCCTCCGTCTGCGGCCAGCCCTCGACCGGGTCGAGCTCCTTCATCCCGATGGGCACCCCGCCGAAGGGGAGCGACACGTCGGCCGCGGCGGCGGCATCCCGCGCCCGCTCCTCGTCGACGAAGCACACCGCGTTCAACGAGGACGCCCCGACCGCGGCCAGCGACCCCTCGAGTGCCTCGGTGGGCGAGATCGTCCCGGCCCGGAACGCGTCGACCAGGGAGCAGGCGTCTCCCAACCATGGTTCTGCCGTCATGGTTCTCCCGTCACAGTGTTCCCCGTCACGGTGGGCAGGCTACCCAACGACCCCGGCGATCGGCCCCGTGCAGTCCGGGAGCGTGTAGCCCGCAGCCGACAGCCCGGAGACGCAGCCCGGAGTCGGAGCCCGCCGCTCCGCCGTCCTACTCGGTCGTCCCTACTCGGTCGTCCGGCGCTTGAAGAAGTGCGCGGCCAACGGAGCGGCCAGCCCGATGAGGGCCACGGACCAGATCACCGAGGCCTCAATGGGATGCTGCATGGGCCAGGCATGGACCGCCCCCGCCGGGTTCGGGTTGCCCCACAGCACGCGCGTCCCGGCGCACACGGCGCTCACCGGGTTCCATTCCGCCACCGCCTGCAGCCACCCTGGCATGTGCTGGGTGGGCACCATGGCGTTGGAGACGAAGGCCAACGGGAAGAGGACGATGAAGCCGAAGGAGGCCGCCGACTCGGGGCTCTTGGCGTTCAACCCGACGCAGGCGGCGATCCATGTCAACGCGTAGGCGAAGAAGATCACCAGGGCGAAGCCACCGACGACCGAGATGACGTTGGCCCCCGGTCGCCACCCGACGGCCAGGCCCGTGAGCCCGACGATGAGCGCGCAGAGCAGTGAGGTGAGCAGGTCGGCCATGGAACGCCCGACCAGCACGGCGGAGCGCCACATGGGCAGGGTGCGGAAGCGGTCGATCATGCCCTCGTGCAGGTCCGTGCTGAGCCCCACCGCGGTGCCCATGACCGAGGTGACCAGGTTCAAGGCCAGGATCCCGGCCAGGAGGTAGTCCACGTAGCTGCCGCCCCCGGGGAGCGCGATGGCGCCGCCGAAGATGTAGACGAACAGCACCGTGAAGAGCACCGGCTGGAGCGTCACGTCCGACAGCTGCATCGGCTCCCGCGCGATGTGCACCAGGTTGCGCCGGGTCATCGCCCAGATGTCGGAGAGCGAGCCCAACACGGATCCACCCGAATGGGGGCGGTCGAAGCCGACCGACGTCGGCGTCAGCGTGGTCGTCGTCATGCGCGCACTCCTTCCAACTCGTGACGGTCGCCGCTCTTTCCGTCACCACTGCCACCGCCACTTTCGGCATCGGGACCGGTCGCCGGCGCCACGCCGTCACCCGACCCGAACACCCCGTCCTCGTCGTCGTCCTCGCCCTCGATGTGCCCGCCGGTGAGGGAGAAGAACACGTCGTCGAGCGAGGGCTGGCGCACCTCGATGTTGTCCACCAGCACTCCCGCGGCGTCCAGCGCCCGCACCACCGAGGTGGCCAGACCCGGCGTGGCGTCCACGCCGGCGCTCAGGCGCCGACCGTCCTCGCTGACGTGCACAGGCCCTGCCACGAGCGGCGCCATGGCGCCCGCCGCCCGGGCGTCGCTGTCCGGCGCCGCGAGCGACACCTCCAGCCGGGCGCTCCGGCTCGCCTCCTTCAGCTCGGTCGGCGTCCCGTTGGCGATCACCTTGCCGTGGTCCACCACGACGATGCGGTGGGCCAACGCGTCGGCCTCCTCGAGGTACTGCGTCGTCAGCAGCACGGTCACGCCCACACCGAGCAGCTCCCGGATGGCCTCCCACACCCGCTGGCGGCTCGTCGGGTCCAAGCCCGTCGTCGGCTCGTCCAAGAAGAGCACGGGCGGTCGCGTCATGAGGGCCGCGGCCAGGTCCAGCCGCCGCCGCATGCCACCCGAGTAGCCCTTCAACACGCGGTCCGCGGCGTCGGTCAGCTCGAACTGCGCCAGGAGCTCGGCCGCCCGGGCCCGGGACGCCGCGCGCCCCATGTCCGACAGCTCCCCGACGAGGGTGAGGTTCTGGCGCCCGGTGAGCAGGGGATCCAGCGTCGCATCCTGGGCGGCCACGCCGATGTGGCGCCTGACTTCGCCGGGGTGCTGCACCACGTCGATCCCCGCCACGGTGCCCCGTCCCGAGTCGGGCAGGGCCAGCGTGGTCAGGACCCGCACGGCCGTGGTCTTGCCGGCCCCGTTGGGCCCCAGCAGCCCCAGGATGGTGCCGGCCGGGACGGAGAAATCGACGCCGGCCAGGGCCTGGGTCTCGCCGTAGCGCTTCGTCAGGCCCTCGGCCTCGATCATCAGTTCAGAACCCATGGCGTCCTTACCTGTCGTTAAGTAAACTAACTCCCAGTCGCATGGTAAGAGGGTTACTTACCTGTCGTCAAGTAGGGTAGAGGCGAATGTCCCAAACAGCAGAGTCGGCAAGCCAGGCGGATCCCGAGGATCCCGACGAAGAGGCCCTGGTGGCCAGCGTGACCGAGCCGGGCCCCGGCCTGGCCTCCCTGGTCGACGCCGCCGACCCGGCCGACCCGTCCCACCCCGCCGACCCGTCCGACCACCCCGCCGACACCCGCCAGCGCATCCTCGATGTGGCCCTCGACCTCTTCATCGAGCAGGGCTTCGACGGGACCAGCCTGCGGCAGATCGCCGAGCAGCTGGGCGTCACCAAGGCGGCCCTCTACTACTACTTCGAGTCGAAGGACGACATCCTCATGGCGCTGCACATGCGCCTGCACGAGTTCGGCCGGGAGGCCCTGGTGCGGATGGGGGAGGAGCCGGTCACCCTGGAGCTGTGGGGCGAGCTGCTCGACCAGATCGTCGGCGAGATGCTGACCCAGCGCAAGATCTTCCTCATGCACGAGCGGAACCAGGCCGCCCTGGAGAAGCTGCACAACAAGGACCACGACGCCGAGCACGAGGACATTCAGAACCAGTTCCGCCGCGTGCTGAACGACCTCCGGGTCCCCCTGCGGGACCGGGTGCGCATGGCGGCGTCCTTCGGCGTCGTCTTCTCGAGCCTCTTCCTCTCCGGCGACGCCTTCGCCGCGACGAGCAACGAGGAATTGGGGGACCTGCTCCGCGACGTGATCCGCGACGTCCTGCAGGGATGACGGAACCGGTTCCGCCGGGCCCCAAACCTGCCTATTTCGCTACAGTGCCGACAGTGACGAACCCTTCCACCGGCGCCGGCGCCGGCGCCGGCGCCGGCAACACCGCGCACGAGCACCCCTTCACCCTGTGCTTCGACATCGGCGGGACCGGCCTGAAGGCCGACGTGCTCGACAAGGACGGCGCGTTCATGGCCGAGCGGGCCAAGGTGCCCACGACCTACCCCATGCCGCCCGACACGATGGTCGTCACCCTCACCCAGTTGGCGTCCAAGCTGCCCCGGGCGGACCGCATCTCGGCCGGCTTTCCCGGCATGGTGCGCAACGGCCACGTGCTGAGCGCCCCCCACTTCGTCACCGAGAAGGGCCCGGGCACCAAGGCCGTCCCGGAGCTGGTCAAGGCGTGGTCCGACTTCGACCTCGCCTCTGCGCTTGCTCGCTCCATCGGCAAGCCGTGCCGGGTGGCCAACGACGCCGACGTGCAGGGCGCCGCCGTGGCGCAGGGCAAGGGCTTCGAGGTGGTGCTCACCCTCGGCACCGGTGTGGGCACGGCGTTCTTCATGGACGGCCATCTGCTGCCGCACTTCGAGTTCTCCCACATCGAGTTCCGCAAGGGGGACACCTTCAACGAGCAGCTGGGCGAGCCGGTGCGCAAGAAAGTCGGCGACAAGAAGTGGAACGAGCGGGTGCGCAAGATGCTCGCCTATTTCGATGCGATGACCTTCTTCGACCACATGTACATCGGTGGCGGCAACTCGCAGCGCATCAACCGGCGCGACCTGGGCGAGATCCTCGAGCGCATCACCGTGGTGGACAACTCGGCGGGGATCCTCGGCGGCATCAAGCTGTGGGAAGAGTCCCACGTCGCGGTCTGAAAGGGGATCGACATGACAGCCGTGGACACCGAACCGCTCGCCTGGGATCCCCTCGATGAGAGGTACAAGGTGGACCCGCACCCGATCTGGAGGCGCCTGCGCGACGAGGCGCCGCTCTACTACAACGAGCAGCTCGACTTCTACGCCGTGAGCCGCTTCGCCGACGTCGACGCCTTCAGCCGCGACCCGAAGACGTTCTGCTCCTCGCACGGCACCGTGCTTGAGATGATCACGCCCGAGCCGGCGGAAATGGAGATCATGATCTTCATGGACCCACCGGCGCACACGCGTTTCCGCCGGCTGGTGTCGAAGGCCTTCACGCCGCGTCGGATGATGCTGCTCGAAGAGGACATCCGCACACTCTGCGCCGGCCTGCTCGACGCCCAGGTGGGAAAGAGCTCGTTCGACTACGTGCAGGACTTCGGGGCCCGGGTCCCGGCCTACGTGATCGCGGCGCTCCTGGGCGTGCCGCCCGCGGACCGGGACATGGTCCGGGGTTGGATCGACGAGAGCTTCCACCTCGACCCCGAGCTCGGCATGCAGAACGACGTCTCGGCCGAGGCCATGGGCAAGCTCATGGAGTACGTGAAGGACCAGCTGGCCGACCGGCAGACGTCACCGCGCGACGACATGTTCACCGACCTGCTGAACGGCGAGATCCTCGACGAGGACGGCGAGCTGCGCCGGCTCACGCCGGATCAGTCCGCCGGCTTCGCCCTCCTGATTGGCAGTGCGGGGACCGAGACGGTGGCCCGGCTCCTGGGTTGGGCGGCCCTGACCCTGGACAACAATCCGGACCAGCGGGCTGAGCTGGCGGCCGATGCCGGGCTGATCCCGAACGCCGTCGAGGAGCTCCTCCGCTACGAGGCGCCGTCGCCGGTGCAGAGCCGCTGGTGCACGGCGGACGTCGAGGTGCACGGGCAGACCATCCCGGCCGACTCGAAGGTCGTGATGATCACGGGTTCGGCCGGTCGCGACGAGCGGGCCTTCCCCGACGCCGACCGCTTCGACATCCACCGGAGCATCGACCACCACCTCTCCTTCGGCTACGGCATCCACTTCTGCCTGGGGGCGGCGCTGGCCCGGATGGAGGGTCGGGTGGCGCTGGAGGAGACGTTCAAGCGGTTCCCGGAGTGGTCGGTGCAGATGGACGGGGCGGTGCCGCTCTACACCAGCACGGTCCGGGGCTACACGAAGCTGCCGATCTCGGTCTGACCTGGTCCGGTGGCGCCTCGGGAGCCCGGGCAGGGCTCCGGTACACTGTCCTGTCTCACCCAGCGCTCGTAGCTCAACGGACTAGAGCATCTGACTACGGATCAGAAGGTTGGGGGTTCGAATCCCTCCGAGCGCGC
>CAVTPF010000004.1:0-168681 GCA_963736525.1 uncultured Acidimicrobiaceae bacterium | reverse complement strand
ACGGATCAGAAGGTTGGTGGTTCGAATCCCTCCGAGCGCGCCGCGGAATTCCGTCGTAGCGATGATAAGCCCTCGTGTCGCGGAGTGTGCATCCGCGCCCCGTCCCTACATTCGTCCCTACTTTTGCGCGCATGGCGTGGGGCACCGGCACCAAGCGCGAGCGCAGCCCGGGCGTATGGGAGATCCGCATCGCGGTCGGGGTCGATCCCGTGTCGGGGCGCACGGTGCAGCGCTCCTTCGCCTTCCACGGCTGCGCCGAGGAGGCCCAGCTTCGCCGCAAGGAACTTTCCGCTGAGTGGGCCGAGCGGCGCGCCATTCGGCGGGTCGCGCCGTTCCTGAGCGTCGGCGAACTGCTCGAGCGTTGGCTCGCGGCCCACCATGACTGGCGGCTGGCTACGTGGATCTCGGCACGCTCCAATGCCAAGGCCCTATGTGGCGACCCCTTGGCGGCGCGCCGGGTCTCGACGCTGAAACCCGAGCACGTGCGAGCGGCCATGGCAGCTTGGAGTGCCGCCGGCGCCTCGGTGGCAGTCGTCTCTGGGCGTTTCGCGTGCTGCGCTCCGCCGTCGGCTGGGCCCACGTGGAGCGCATCATCGAAGTCAATCCGCTGAGCGGCAAGCGGGGACCGCAGCGCCCGGGCACGAGGCTGCATCTGAGCGCCGAAGAGGTGCTCGGCCTGCTCGAGGCCGCCGACGCGCATGTCGCCGCCAGTGCGCGAATGGGACGCCGAGCGCTTGCACAAGGCCGAATAGATCCGGCTGCTCGTCCGACTGGCCGCGGACTCGGGGGCCCGCCGAGGCGAGCTGGTCGCGCTGCGATTCGACGACCTCGAACACCCCCCAAGCCCACATCGACGACTACGTTTGCTCGGACCGTCTCTGATGGGCTGCGAGATGCTCTCCTTTCGCCGGCATTGTCCGGATCAAGTATTTGGGGTCGCTGACTTTCATCAGCCTCTCAGTTCCGTAGAACTCCCTCTTACACCTCGCAACCATTGCTAATCCTAGCCAGTCTTTCCCACTGACGAACAGGGCCGAAAGTCCTCACCCGCACGCTTGACAACGGATGCAAGGTGGGTGGGCTCCGAGCCGGTCCTGGCCGATCGATAGCCCACAACGCTCACTTATGCCGTAGGTCCCTTGATCCAGCCGGGCGAACACGGCGTCGACTTCGGCGAGCTCCCAACGGACGAGATGAGGCGGGCGGCCGTCACTCCGCCTCCACCACCAGGATGACCGCGCTGCGCTCGTAATGACTGCCGTGGTGGCCTCGCACGATGACGCGGTCTGTGGTAGGGGCGCGTATCTCAGGCCTGGGGGGCGCCCTGGGCGCGCACCGCACCGAACAGGGTGATCGCCTCTTGGGTCAGGTAGTTGTACAGGTCGTCGAGGCAGATCATGCCGATCGGTTTGCCCGCTTCGTCGGCGACGGGAAGGCGGCGCACCCCGTGGCTGTCCATCGAGGCCGCGGCATCGTGGATGTCGGCGTCGGCAGGGATCGATACGACGTTGTGACTCATGATGTCGCTGACGGTCGTCGTGGCGCCGTGACCGTGGGCCAGGCACAGGGCGAGGTCGCGATCGGTGATGATGCCGACGATGTGGTCGCTGTCATCGGTCACGACCAGGCTGCCCACGTTGTGGGCCTCCATCTGCCCGGCCGCGGCCGCGAGGGTGCCCGTCGGAGAACAGGCGTACAGCGGTGCTTGCATGAATTCTCTGATCCTCATGTGACCTCCCTCGACTTTTGCGGTACTACCCGACATCCATACGCTCATACGCTCATACGCTCGAACCATTCGACGCCAGAGGCCAAGGTCCCAAACCCCAACGAGCCGCGGCATCGGCGGTCGCCGAGGCGGACCCGCTCCGCCCCAGGTGGACGGCGACCTCTCGGGATGAGCGACCGGGCTTCGCCGCGGACACCGCAACGGGTCACCCCGCATCGCGTCAGGCGTGGAGCAGGAGGTCGTCGAGGGGAGCGTTCTCATTGAGGCGATGGATCGCGTCCGCGAGGAGCGCGGCGACCGGACAGACCTGCAGGGTGTTCGAGTCGCGTCCTGCGATCGTGGTGTCGGTGACGAAGATCCGCTGCACGCCAGCGGCCGCCATCCGCTCGGCGGCTCCGCCTGCCAAAGGCCCGTGGGTCGCCGCGACGACCGGGCCGGCCGCGGCGCCTTGGGCCTCAAGGACCTCGGCGGCCGCTTCGATGGTCGCGCCCGTACTGATCATGTCGTCGATGATCACCGCCGGTCGGCCGCGGACGTCGCCGACGAGTTCGTGCGCACGAACGGTCTGGCCGCTGACTCGGGTTTTGCGGATGACGACGACCTGGCGGCGAAGGAGCGACGCGTACCGTTCGGCGAGTTTGACGGCACCGAGGTCGGGGGCGACCACAACGGCTGTTTCCGCTATCTCCGACTGGAGGGCAGCGGCCAGAACCGGCACCGCGGTGAGCATGTCGACCGGGATGGAGCAGGTCGCCTCGAGCGCGGCGGTGTGCGGGTCGATCACGACGAGGCGATCGGCGCCGGCGACCGCGAGCGCGTCGGCGACGACTCGCGCACCAACGGCCTCCCCCGCCTTCCCGCGGCGATCCTGCCGGGCGTACCCGAAATAGGGGACGACAGCGGTCACCCGATCTGCTCCGGCCCGCCGGCACGCATCGAGGAAGAGGAGCAGCTCGATCAGGTGATCGTTGACGGGTGGCCCGGTGGGCTGGATGACGTAGACGTCATCTCCTCGCACGTTCGCGACCACCGGCCGCAGTTCGCCGTCGGGAAACCGTTCCACATCACAGGGGGTGGGCTCGGTGCCGAGTTCGGCGGCGACGGCCATAGCCAGCGCCGGGTTGGCCGTTCCCGGCACCACCCGCGCGCTCACGTGGTTTGACCTCCTGTGCCGCTCGCGCAATTCGTGGACGAAGGTGACCAGCAGGTTGACCTGGTATTCGACGGGTGCACCAGACGAGCCGTGGGGCCCGATGTGTTCACGGTCGTTGCTCCCCGGGTGCTGGGTGGAGTTCTCCGGCAAGGCACAGCGTCGAATCGATCCTGATCGGGCCACGAAGGAGGAGGATCGCTCCAAGCTGGCCGGGCGTCATCGAGCGACGGTGCACGAGCCTCCGCCTTGCCATCCGCTTTACCACGCTCTTCGCCCTTCTCCGTGCTCCGTAACTTGAGGATCCCCGAACAAGCGTGGGCTCCGCCAGGGTCGTTGGTCCCTGAAGGTCGAGCTTCGGGACCATCGGCCCTGGCGGATGCGTTGCCGTAGCGAGAAGCTGACGCTGCCAGAGGAGGTCGCCATGGTGTTTGTTGATCGTGCCGAGGCGGGACGGAAGCTGGCCGCGAGGCTGGAGCATCTGCACGGCGAGCAGCTCGTCGTACTTGGTTTGCCGCGGGGAGGCGTGCCTGTTGCCTACGAGGTCGCGATGGCGCTCGACGCACCGCTCGACATCATTGTGGTCCGAAAGCTGGGCGTGCCGTTCCAGCCTGAGCTCGGCATGGGTGCCATCGGTGAGGGCGGCGTGCGCATCGTCAACGACGAGGTCGTCCGCCTGGCGGGTGTCTCGGCTGACGAGCTTGCCGCCGTCGAGTCCCGCGAGCGCGCCGAGCTGGAGCGGCGAGCGCGGTGCTATCGCGGCGAGCGGCGCCGAGTTGCGCTGGAGGGCCGCACCGCGGTCGTGGTCGACGATGGCATCGCGACCGGGTCGACGGCCCGCGCCGCGTGCCAGGTTGCGCGCGCCCAGGGCGCGGCGAGGGTGGTCCTCGCGGTGCCGGTCGCGCCTCCAGGCTGGGAAGACCGCATCAGACCGGACGCCGACGAGTTTGTGTGCTTGGCCACACCCGATCTGTTCTTCGGGATCGGCCAGTTCTACGCGGACTTCTCCCAGACGTCCGACGACGAGGTCGTTGACTGCCTGGAGCGAGCGGCAATGCACGTTCCCGCGATGGCGAGCCGGGCGGCGGATGACCCACCCTCACGTGACGAGGAGGTGGGAGTGCAGGCGGGTGCCGTACGACTCGGCGGGCACCTCACGCTGCCCGAAGACCCGACGGGCGTGGTCATCTTCGCCCATGGCAGCGGTAGTAGCCGCCACAGCCCTCGCAACCGCCACGTCGCGGGCGTGCTGAACGACGCCGGGATCGGGACCCTGCTGTTCGACCTGCTCACGGTGGAGGAGGAGCTCGACCGGGGGAACGTGTTCGACATTGACCTGCTGGCCCGGCGCCTGATTGAGGTCACCCGATGGCTGCGCTCGCAGCCCGACGCCGCGGGGCTGCCGGTCGGCTACTTCGGCGCCAGCACTGGCGCTGGCGCCGCGCTGTGGGCTGCCGCGGAACCAGGCTCGGATGTCGCCGCCGTCGTCTCGCGCGGCGGGCGCCCCGACCTCGCCGGTCCCCGCCTTGCCCAGGTCACCGCGCCGACCCTGCTCATTGTGGGCGGCAGAGATGACGTCGTGCTCGACCTCAACCGGCAGGCCGGTGCACGCCTGCGATGCGAGAACCGGCTGGTCGTGGTACCTGGCGCGACGCACCTCTTCGAGGAGCCGGGCACCCTGCAGGTCGCTGCCGAGGCCGCCCGCGACTGGTTCACCAGCCACCTGGCCCCGTCGCCGTACCCGGTGGGCTGAGCAATGAAGCTCGCGTTGGCGGGCGACACCATGCTGGGCCGCAAGGTCGCCGAGCGCCTCTTGGAAGTGCCGCCAACCGAGCTGTTCGACGAAACGGTCGTCGCGGCCGTCCGCGAGGCCGACGTGTTCGTGTTGAACCTCGAATGCGCGATCTCCGACCGCGGCGAGCGGTGGCCCGACCCGCGGAAGCCGTTCTTCTTCCGGGCGCCTCCGGTCGCCACCGCAGTCCTGCAACACCTCGGGGTGAGCTGTGTCACGCTCGCAAACAACCATGCCCTCGACTACGGGCCGGACGCGCTCAACGACACGTTCCGGCACCTCGCCAACGCCGGGATCGCCTGGGTGGGGGCCGGCCTCGACGAGCGCGATGCCCGCGCACCGATTGTCATCGAATGCGGCCGGTACCGGATCGGCTTCGTGGGGATCACCGATCATCCGAGGGACTACTCAGCCGGCGCTGACCGCGCCGGGGTCGCCTTCGCCGACCTCCGGCGGGGGGCGCCTCGCTGGCTGCTCGACACGGTCAGCGGCGTTGACGCGGACATAGTGGTCGTGTCACCTCATTGGGGCCCGAATATGGTGGCCACGCCGGTGAGCCATGTCCGGGACGCGGCCGCCGCGTTCCGGGCGGCAGGTGCCACGCTCGTGGCCGGCCATTCCGCCCACGTGTTCCACGGCGTCGCCGATGGCGTGCTCTACGACCTCGGCGATTTCATCGACGACTACGCGACCGACCCGATCCTGCGCAACGATCTAGGCCTCCTGTTCCTGGTCACGTTCGAGCAGGCGACACCGACCCGCATTGAGGCCGTGCCGCTCGCCCTCGACTACTGCCACACCCGTCTGGCCGACGACGCCGAGGCGGCGTGGATTAGCCGGCGGTTCCGGCGAGCGTGCGCCGCCTTCGGCACCGAGGTCTCCGAGCGGGATGGTCGTCTCGCCATCGATCTCGAACCTACCGACGACTATCAGACCCGACCGGCGACCGTCGTCGACACCTGCCCCGAGGCCTGAGACCATCGGCGCTCCGGTCGTCTCCGCCCTGCCTCAACGCCCTTGGGCAGGTGTTCCGCGAAGAGGCGGAGGCGTTCGTGATCACGCGCGACCAGGAAGAACTCGGGCTCGTCGAGCCGCTCGACGAGCTGGCCACCAGGATCCTCACCTCTTTCTCCGAGAGTGAAAGCCGTTCCTCCTCGGCGGCATCGAGGGTCTCGCTGCCGAGCCTCAGGACGTGACTCAGCGAGTGCCGCGGCTCCTCTCGCTCCTCGCTCCCGCACTCCTCGCAATCGGCCTCCAGACGGCTCCCCACGCCCTCCAGAGCCGCGATCGACTTGGCCTTGCTGAGACCTTCGCTCCGAGGCGGGAGGGGGCTCTGGGGTAGGTAGATCGTCGCCTTGATGTCCCGACTGATGGTCGACCGGCTGACCCCAAGCGGCGCGGTGCATCTCGCTGCGCTCGCCGGCTGGGCCTCCTACAATCGGCGTTGGACCTCGGGCCGGGAGTGCCTCGACCGCAGCGTTCACACTCTCAATTCGAGAAAGACAGGCTGAAAGAGCAGCAATGGCGACTCGCATCCCCGCGACGAGCTCGCTCATCGAGAACGAGCACGAGCGCACCGTCTTCGATGCTTTCGACAACGCCCTGCCCCCTGAGTGGTACGTCATCCACAGCCTGAAGGGGACCGAGGCGCAGAAGCGCAAGAAGCCCAGGCAGTGGGAGGCCGATGTCACCTTGTTCCACCCGGACTACGGGATCATCGTCGTCGAGGTGAAGGGCGGGAAGATCAAGCTTGAGAACGGCACCTGGACGCAGAACGGGGCGAGCATGTCGAACCCGGTTGAACAGTGCCGGGACGCTGCTGGCGCGCTCGCACGCTCTCTCACGAAGGCAGTCGGTAGATCCGGCCCGGTCCTCATCCCTCGTTCCGTCGCGGTCTGCTTCCCGAGCCACGACGTGGAAATGCGCCCGTCGGATGCTCTCGACGACGTGCTGCTTCCCAGGGGTCTCCTCGAGCAGAAGTCCGCAGGGCGTCTCATCAACTGGGTGAACGCCAAGGTGGCGAACGACCAGCTGAACGCCGATCTCACGTGGCCCGAGGCCAGGAAGGCTCTCGGGCTGATGAACCCTACGATCGCCCCGCGGGTCCTTCCCGCGCACGAGGTGCAAGAGAGCCTCTCTCGCCTTGAGGCGGTGACCGGTGAGGTTCTCACAGCCACCGAAGAGCAGCTCGACGCGCTGTCGGCCGTGGGCGAGTACAAGCGGCTCTGCCTCTACGGAGGCGCCGGGACCGGCAAGACACTCATCGGCATCTCTACAGCGAAGAAGGCGTCCCAGCAGGGCAAGCGCGTCCTGTTCTTGACCGCCGGTGGGCGGCTCCACGAGCAGATCAGCGAACTCATCTCCGGCGACCTCGTCGAGGTACGGACTGTCTCGGAGTTCATCAAGGAGCTCTGCCTTGCGGCCGACATTCCGGTCGCCGAGCGGGTGGACTCTCCTTCCAAAGCACGGGCGTACTCGCTGTCTCGCGAGGAGGGGAGGGCTCTGGCGAGGTTCCTCGACGAGCTTCCGGCCCGGGCGTTGGGTCTTCTTGAGCACGACGTGGTGATCCTCGACGAGGCCCAGAGCCGCGAGACCGACCAACTCGACGATCTCACCATGTTGTTTTCGCTCGAAGATGAGGCCACGATCCTCCTACTCGCCGACCCGGCCCAGCGGGTCGAGCCGGGCGCGTGGGTCGCCCCGAAGGGCTACAACGTCATCCCACTCCAGACGAACTGCCGCAACGCTGACCTCATCTGCTTCCTGCTCCAGCTCATGACCGGACGCCGGCAGTTCAGCGCGTCCACCCAGAGCCTCTCCGTGCGCATCAAGATCCTCCCGGGCGCCGAGAAGGAGCTCACCGCCGACCTGGTCGAGGCGGCTGCGGTAGAGCTCCAGAGGCTGAAGAAGACAGGGCTGAGCGGAATCACGGTAGTGACCCACGGGTGGGACCGTGACGCTCTGCGAGAGGGTCTGGCCAAGTTCCCAGAGATTCCGATCGAGTCGATCATTGGCTTTCGAGGGTGCGAGTCCGACGCGATCCTCACCGTCTTGCCTCGGGCGTCTCTATTCCCGCTCTACGTTGCGTCATCCCGGGCGAAGGTGGCCCTGAGCGTCATCGCAAGGGAGCACGCCTTCGAAGAGGTCAGCTCGGAGCACCTGAAGGAGGCCGCCTCGTACGGAGTCTCCAAGGACCAGGTGTCGCCTGAGGCGATGAGTTTGGTGGGCACCTTCTTCTGCTAGTCGGGCCCGAGTCCGTTCCCGGTAGCAGGTGGGGACTGTAGCAGCGATGCAGCGCGGCACGATGCAGACGTGAAGGCTTTCGCTGAGAGTCCTGTGTCAACGAGACCGTAGGTCGGGTCTGGGCGTTTCGGATCCCAAGGTCACTCCATCCCCGAATCCAGGGCATTTCAAGGAGTGCCAGCAGTGTCAACTCGAGACGACCGTTCATCTCGGTGGCGGGCACGGCGATCATGGCGATGGCACCCAGACGGCTCCAAGCTACGGACGGATTGGGTCAGAGCACGAGGTGCTCGAAGGCCTCCGGGGTCTGCATGTTCTCCTCCATATGGACCTTCGCCTCCTCGGGTGACTCCTTCGTCCGCAGGACGATCGGCGCCAGCACCAAGCCGAGCAGGACGCACCCGGCCGCCACGTAGAGCGCCAGCTGGTACCCGACCGTCAGCGAGTGCGCCAGCCCGTGGCCGCTCGCGACCAACGAGCGGGTCCGGTTCGTGGCGACCGTGCTGAGCACCGCCAGGCCGATGGCGCCGGCCATCTGCTGGGAGACGTTGACCACGCCCGAGCCCAGGCCGGCATCGGCATTGGGGATCTCGGACATCCCGATCTGCAGCAATGGCATGAACGACGCGCCGGCACCAGCCCCGAGCAGCAGGAAGGCGATGAAGATCGTCGGGAAGTAGCTCGCGTGCTGCCCGGCCATCGCAAAGAGGATCAGCCCGACGATGGCGGCCAGCATGGCCGGGTACATCACCGGCTTGGGCCCGTAGCGGTTCACGAGTTTCGCCGTCACGCCCGACGAGAGCACCGCCATCACCGCCGCCTGGGGGAGGAAGGCCAGCCCCGTCTTGATCGGGCTGTAGCCGAGGACGTGCTCGAAGTAAAGAGCGCCAATGAAGAAGGTCGCGAACATCCCGGTGATGATGCAGCCGCGGATGACGCTCGAGCCCGTCAACGTGCGCAACTTGAGGATGCGCAACGGCATGATGGGGTTGGCGAGACGCGACTCGAGGGCGATGAAGCCCCCGAACATGACGACGGCGAGCGCCAGGCAGCCGAGGGTCTCGGCCGAGCCCCAGCCGACGCGCGACGCCGCCACGACGCCGTAGATGGCGACCATCACCGCCAGCGTCACCGTGACGGATCCGACCCAGTCGACGCCTCGTTTGATGCCCAGGCCGATGTTCTCCACAATGAGGAGGCGGCCCAGGACCAGCGTGGCGATGCCGATAGGCACGTTCACGAAGAAGATCCAGTGCCAACTCAGTGCCTGCGTCAGCACGCCGCCGGCGAGGAGCCCGATGGAGCCGCCGCCGACGGCCACGAACACGTAGGCGCTCATCGCCTTGCCGCGTTCGATGGGGCTGGGGAACTCCGTGACGATGATGGCCACGATCACCGAGGCCGACAGCGCCCCGCCGATGCCCTGGACGAAGCGGGCCGCCACGAGCATGCCCTGGCTGTCGGCCGACCCGCAGGCGATGGACGCCAGGGTGAACAGCGCCACCCCGGCCAGGAACACCTTCTTGCGGCCGATCAGGTCGCCCAGGCGGCCGGCCATGAGGAGGAAGCTGCCGAAGGAGATGAGGTACGCGTCGACCACCCAGGTCAGGTCAGACTGGCTGAAGTGCAGGCTGCGCTGGATGTCGGGGAGGGCCACGTTGACGATGGAGCCGTCGAGCGCGTTCATGAACATGGCCAGGCAGACGACGACCAGGGCTATCCAGCGCCGGCGGTCGCCGGCGGGGCTCGTGGGCTGGGGAATGGTCCCTATCGCGGGGATAGTCATGATTTCGGGACTATCCTAGAGGGGTGATGGATGTGTCCGTGCAGGCAGGCCGGGGAGGGGAGCGGTGAGCGCCGCCCGGGCCGCATCTCGGCCCACCACGGGGACGATCGTCCTCCTCACCCGCCTCGCCCGGGCCGTCTTCCTGCGCAGCTCGGTCGACCTGGTGGGCATGAACCTGCGGAACATGGTCGTGCTGGCGTACCTGAAGGACCACCCGGGTGCCTCGCAGCAGGTCATGACCGAGCAGCTCTCCATGGACTCGAACACCGGCGTGCTGATCCTGAACGACCTCGAGGACCTCGAGTACGTGGAGCGGCGCCGTGACCCGGCCGACCGCCGGCGTCACATCGTCGACATCACGGACGCCGGGCTCGAGGCGCTCGAGTCGGCCGAGGCGGCGCAGGGGAGCATCGAGGACGAGATCCTGAGCGGCCTGAGCCAGGCGGAGCGGGCGGAGTTCCGGCGGTTGCTGGTGAAGGCGCTCGAGGACCACCAGCCTCCCGCGGGCGGCGCCGGCTAGGTCCGATCGGGACTCTGCCGATCGCGATCCGTGCGATCGCTGTCGGTCCGGTCGCGGCCCTGCCGGATGAGCCAGATGAACGCATCCTCGAACGTGGGCCCCTCGAGGTCGATGCTGACCACGTCGACGGTCGACAGCGCATCGGCCAGCGCGGTGCGGGGATCGACGTCCTTCGCCATGGGCACGTGCACCGTCGTTCCCCGCAGGGTGGTGCCGGGCCAGTGGTCGGAGAGCAGGCTGTAGGCACGCTGCCACGGGCGGGCCTCGACGACGGCGACCCTCATGCCCGTCGTCGCCTGCAGCGCGGCGGGAGCACCGACCGCGAGAGCCCGGCCGCCGAGCATCAGGGCCACCCGATCACAGCGTTCCGCCTCGGCCATCACGTGCGTCGTCACGATGACCGTCGTTCCCTCGGAGGCCAGACCGCGGATGAGCGCCCAGAAGTCGCGACGCCCCACCGGATCGACGCCGCTGGTCGGCTCGTCCAGGAACAGCAGCCGCGGCTCGTGGAGCACGGCGGCCGCGAGGGCAACCCGCTGGCGCACGCCGGTCGGGAGGTCGGCGATCTGGCGCGTCAGGTCCTTGTCGTCCAGTCCGACGACGCTGCACACGTCACTTTGGCGGCCCGCGGAGATGCGACCGTAGAGGTCGCCGTAGAACCGCAGGTTCTCTGCCACCGTGAGCGTCTGGTAGAGCGAGAACGCCTGCGACATGTAGCCGATGTGCGGCCGAATCTGTTCGGCATCGGTGGTGACGTCGTACCCCAGCACGCGGGCGGAACCGCCGCTGGGCCGCAAGATGGCGCAGAGAATGCGGATCAGCGTGGTCTTGCCCGCACCGTTCGGACCCACGAGACCGAACATCTCGCCGCTCGAGATGTCGAAGTCGACATGATCGACGGCGAGGCGGGGCCCGAACCGCCGGGTCAGGTCCTCGGTGACGACGGCCGACGTCACGAGGTGAG
Organism: uncultured Acidimicrobiaceae bacterium; assembly: GCA_963736525.1. Classification (GTDB taxonomy): domain Bacteria; phylum Actinomycetota; class Acidimicrobiia; order Acidimicrobiales; family RAAP-2; genus Bog-473. The sequence goes on along the minus strand of CAVTPF010000004.1, from coordinate 157,497 downwards.
CTCCAAGAAGGCGTCCTCCAGGGTCCGGTGGGTCCCGCGCAGCTCGTCGGGCGTGCCGGCCGTCACGACACGGCCCAGGTCGAGATACACGACGTGATCGCAGCGCTCGACCTCGTCGAAGTAGGCGCTGGCGAAGAGCACCGTGGAGCCGCCGGCGTGGAGATGCTCGACGAGATCCCAGAACTCAAGGCGGGACAGCGGGTCGACGCCGGTGGTGGGCTCGTCGAGCAGGAGGATCGGGGGGCGATGCAGCAAAGAGCAGACCAGCGTCAGCTTCTGCTGCATGCCGCCGGACAGCTCCCCGGCCAGCGACGCACGACGTTCGCTCAGTCCGGCGAAGGCGAGGAGCTCCTCGGCGCTGGCGGCGAGCGTGGTCCGGTCGAGACCGTAGAGGCGTCCGATGAACGCTACGTTCTCGTCCACCGTCAGGTCGTGGTACAGGTGGAAGCCCTGCTGGGAGAAGCCCAGGCGGTCCTGCCCGGGGCGACCGGGGAGCACGCGGCCCGAATCGACCCGGAGCAGCCCCGAGATGCAACGGAGCAGGGTGGTCTTGCCGGCCCCGTCGGCCCCGACGACGCCCCAGAGCTCGCCCTTGGGGACGGCGAGGTCGACGCCATCGAGGACGCGCGTGCGCCCGAAGGTCTTGACGACGCGGTCGGCCAGGATCTCAGTCAAGGGTCTTGCGGAATCGGAGGACGGCGAGACCGACGTATGCCACGGCCAGCACGGCGAGGGCGAACGTGTCCGTCCAGAGGTCACCGATGCCGACGCCCTTGAGCACGACATCGCGGGCAATGGCGGCGAAGTAGGTCAGCGGGAGCAGATAGCTGATCCACCGCACGCCCCACGGCATGGCGGCGAGCGGGAAGATGAGGCCCGAGAGCAGCATCTGCGGCAGCTGCACGAAGACGGTCATCTGCGTGGCCTGCAGCTGCGTCCGGGCCAACGTCGAGATCAGGAGACCGATGCCGAGCGTCGCCGTGAGGAACAAGATCGCCTCGCCGAAGAGCAACGCGATGCTGCCGCGCACCACCACCCCGAACAGGAGCCGGCTGACCAGCAGCACGAAGAACAGGTCGAAGACGGCGATGATGAGGTAGGGGATGGTCTTGCCCACCATCAGCTCCAGCTTGGTCACCGGGGTGATCATCAGCTGCTCGATCGTGCCGCGCTCGCGTTCACGAACGACGCCGAGGGCCGTCATGACCAGGGCGACCTGCGTCATGATGATGCCGATCAGGCCCGGGATCATGAAGAGGGTCGAGCTCAACGTGGGGTTGTAGAGGACGTCCACGTGCACCGCAGAGGTCGTGCTCGAGGCGTGCAGGGCGGTGAGCTCACGCTCCGCGGTCGTGGCGATCAGCAGGTTCGATCCGTCGATCAGGACCTGCGTCGGCACGCCCTGGCGGTCGAGGACGACGGCGACGGCGACCCGACCGTGTTGGAGGTCGTCCCTGGCGGTCGCGACGTCGGGCGCCACGTGGGCCTGCACGGCGAAGTCGCCGTCCAGGCCGAGCGCGTTGCGGACCGCCGGCGAGTCGTTGCTCACGAGCTCCGTCGCGATGTGATGCACCTCGAAATTGGCGGCGTACCCGAAGATGACGAGGAGGGCCACCGGCACGCCGACGATGAGGGCGATGGTGCGCCGGTCTCGGCGGATCTCGATGAACTCCTTGCGGATCAGGCTCAGCAGCCGCTGCAGGCCGGGCCTCCTCCCCGCGGTGGCGAGCTGCGGCGGTTCGGCGATGTCCTCGCGCGGGGACTCGGTGACGGCCATGGGACCAGGATGGGCGGTCCGCTCCCCTCCGACCAGGGTCGATGGTCCCTGGTGCGGGTGTTCGGCAGCCGAGGCGGGTCGGCGCGCCCGGTAACAATGGGGCCACGGCCGAGCCGAACGAGGGGCCGAGCCGACCGAGCCGAACGAGCCGAATCGACAGGGATGACGGGATGACGCCAGCGTGAGTGCACGACGAGCCACCGACGCCGAAGTCACGACGTGGCGCGACGACGGGTGGGTCCTGCTCGAGGGTCTGGTCGGCACCGAGGAGATCGACGCTCTGACCGAGGACCTGCGCGAGATCTTCCCGAGCGCCGAGGAGCTCCACGCCGACCCCGACGGCGTATACGAACAATGGCGGGGCCGGCCGAAGGAGCCGCAGGAGGTCTTCGTGTGGCCCGAGGAGGGCCCGGGGTTCCGCCCCGCCCAGCAGCGGTGGATGGCGGCGTTCCCGTTCCCGGGCAGTGGCGCCCTCAACCGGGTGTGCGCCCACCCTTCCATCGTCGACTTCGCCGAGAGCGCGCTCGGGAGCCGCGACATCCGCCTGTACCAGGCGCACGCCAGCGCCAAGTACGCCGGCGTGACCAACTACGAGCAGCCCATGCACATCGATCGCAACCACTCGTGGTTGCCTCCCGGGAGCGAGGCGCCGTGGTGGAACCTCGAGGGGTTCCTCTATCTCTCCGACGTCACCGAGGCCGACAACCCCACCCGCTTGGTCACCGTGCGCAACACCGGCCACGTGGACAACCCCTACGGCGTCGTCATGCCCGCCACGGAGCCCGGTGTCTACGCCGCCGAGCGGCCCGCCCCGGGGATCCGGGGCTCGTACCTGGCGTACCGGTCCGACTGCTACCACCGGGGTGCCCCCTTCGGCTCCGGCGCCGGCGCCCGCATGGTGGTCGCCATCGCGTTCAAGCACGCGCGGGCCGAGTGGATCGCCTACGACACCCAGCAGTCCCGCTCGACGGGCATGGAGTGGACGGTCTTCGTGGAGGGCTCGACGCCGCGCGAGTTGGAGCTGTTCGGCTGGCCTCCGCCCGGCCACCCGGTGTGGGACGGGCGGCTGCTCGACCGGACCGCCCAGCGGTATCCCGGGCTCGACCTCGGACCGTGGCGGGCCGCACTCGCCGGGTAGCCGAGGCCCGGCACCTCGCGGGATTGACACTGCGGCGTCCTGCCGGTGTGAGAGCGCACGGGGATTGCGTCGCCTCCCGTAGAGACATGGTGGATTTGTGCACTGAAAAGGACCATTTCTCCTTCTACATGCAACGGAATTTGCCGAATTGATGAAGTGTGGCAGGGGGTTTTCGCGGCAGGAACTTGGCGTCGGAGCAAAAGGGGGGTGTGACCCGAGCCCGGGGTCGCAGCGTCGGGGTGGCGGTCATCGTCACCGGGTTGCTGGCCGCTCTCGTGGTGAGCACCGGGGCGTGGTACTGGCACCAGCGCAACACGGCGGACACGCAATCACAATTCCGCGCCGACGCCACCGAGACGTCGTCGGACCTGTCCAATGTGCTGTTGCGCTACGGGGACCTCCTCGCGGGGTCCGCCGCCCTCTTCCACCAGGGCCTGGTGACCCACGCCCAGTACGCGGCGTACCTGCAGTCGGTGGGGTTCGGGACCAGTCGCTTTCCGGGGCTCCAAGGTGCCGGCGTCGTGGTGTCGGTCACCAACGCCCAGGTGCCCGGGATCCTGCGGGTCATGCGCGCCAACGGGGTGTCCGTCGGCTCCGTACACCCACCCGGACAGCGCTCGCACTACTGCCTGGTCAGCGACGCCGACTGGGTCAATCTGGCCGTCCCGATACCGCTCTACGGCTACGACTTCTGCACCGTGCCCGCGCTCTCGAGGGAGCTGACGGCAGCCACGGTGTCCGGCCAGGAGCAGGTCTTGTCGGGCCGCGCCCTCACCCGGGCGTACAGCGCCGACCTCGTCCTCGTGCAGCCCGTCTACACCGGCACGCCCAGAACGACGACGGCGCGGGTCGACCAGTCGGCCGGCTGGGTCATGGCGATCGTCAACGGGTCAGGCATGCTCGACTCCATTCCGCACCCGCCGAACCTGCAGTTCCTCGTGTCGAGCGGTGCGGCCGGCTCCCGAAGTCAGCACGCGGTCCTGCGCTCACCCGGCTCGGTCTCGGCGCAGGGACCATGGGGCTACAGCGCGAGCATCCAGGCCTTCGGGGCCTGGACCGTCCGTTTCCGCGCCGGGCCCGCGCTCGCACTCCCCGGCGGCAGCGTCGCCGGCCCGCTCGTGTTCCTGGTGCTGGGTCTGCTCGCCGTGGGACTGCTCCTGGCGCTGTTGGTGGGACTGTCCGTGACGCGCGCCCGGGCCGTGCGGGAGGTCGAGCGCACGACGCGATCGTTGCGGGAGAGCGAACAGAGCTGGCGCACACTGGTCGCGAGCTCCAGCGACCTGATCGTGATCGTGGACGAGCACGCGGACCTGCGCTACGCCAACCCCGCCGCCAAGCGCATCCTGGGGCTGGATCCGGACGACAACGTGGGCCGCAACATGCTCTCACTCGTCCATCCCGACGACCTGGAAGAGGCCGCGGCGGCGTTCCAGCGCGACCTGGCGGGCCCCGGTATCTACACCCCCTCCATCTACCGCTTCCGCACGGCCGAAAGCGAGTGGCGCACCCTCGAGCTCACCGCGACGAACTGCCTCGACGATCCGGCGATCAACGGGGTCGTGTTCAACGCCCGCGACGTGACCAGTCAGGTGAGGCTGGAGAGGGCGCAGCGCACGCTGAGCGCCGTCATTCAGCTCGTCGTGCATTCGGCCGACGAGCCGGCGCTGCTCCAGAACGCCTGCCGGATGATCGTCGAGGTGGGCAACTACCAGCTGGCCTGGGTCGGGTACGTCGAGCATGACGACGCACGCACCATCCGGCCGGTCGCGGTGGCCGGCGCACCGGACAACACCGAGCACGTCCGGTTGAGCTGGGCGGACGACCACACGGGTGAGGGTCTCTCGGGGACGGCGGTGCGCACACGGCGCATTCAGGTCATCAACGACCTGCGCGACTCGCGCTACTTCGAGCTCGCACGCAAGGGGGCACACGTCGACAACCTCCGCTCGTGCTGCGCCCTCCCGCTGATCGTGGCCGACGTCGTCGTCGGCGTCATCGGCATGTACGCCGCAGAGCCCGACGAGTTCGACTCGCCCGAGATCGCGCTCATGGAGGAGCTGGCCTCCGAACTGGCCTTCGGCATCGAGCGTCTCCGCAATGCGGCGTCGCTGCATCTCGCCGAGAACCGCTTCCGGACCCTGGCCGACGCGGCACCGATCGGGATCCTGGAGAGCCCGCCGCTCGGCGGGGGCGTGTACTACGCCAATCCCCGCATCGCGGAGATCTCGGGCCGGGCCATCGACGAGCTCCTCGGCGTGGGATGGCAGGCCGCGGTCCACCCCGAGGACAAGCCCGAGCTCCTCCGTCTCATCGACCGCGAGCGCCCAAAGGGGCAACGCCTGGTCACCAGCTTCCGGATCCGGCGCCCCGACGGAGAGGTCCGCCATGTCCGCATGTCCGCTGCGCCGAAGGGCCCGGAGGGCAGCGAGGGCTACGTCACCACGATCGAGGACATCACCGAGGAGGTGGACGCCCAGGTCGAGCTCACCAATCTGGCGTTCCACGACGCCCTGACCGGTCTGCCGAACCGCGCCATGTTGTTGAACCGCCTGCAGCTGGAGCTCAGCGGTGAGCGGCGCCGGGAGAAGGGGATCGCCGTGCTGTTCTTGGACCTCGACGGGTTCAAGATCGTCAACGACAGCCTCGGTCACGAGACGGGCGACGCGGTGCTGCAGGAGGTGGGTGCCCGCTTCGCCCGGGCCGTCCGGACCGGAGAGACCGCGGCCCGCTTCAGCGGGGACGAGTTCGTGTTCATCGTGCGCGACGTCGAGGGCGTCGACGACGCCGTCGGGGCGGCCAAGCGGCTCCTCGCCGTGCTGGAGCCGCCGATCCACAGCGGCAACCACGACCTCACGGTGACCGGGAGCATCGGCATCGTCCTGCCCGAGCCCGGGGCCGAACCCGAGATGATCCTGCGGGACGCCGACACGGCGATGTACCAGGCCAAGAACTCGGGCCGGAACACCTACGCGTTGTTCGACCAGGACCTGCACCGGCGCTCGCTCGCCCGGCTCACCATGGAGACCGAACTGCGCCAGGCGCTGGCCCTCGACCAATTCGAGCTGCGCTACCAGCCGATGGTGGAGCCCCTGAGCGAGCGGCCCCTCGGCGCCGAGGCCGTGATCCGCTGGCACCATCCCCAGCTCGGTCTCGTCTCGCCGCTCGACTTCATCCCCGTGGCGGAGGAGACGGGGCTGATCATCCCGATCGGGCGCTGGGTGTTCCACCAGGCGATGGCCGAACTGGCGGCGTGGGATGCCGACGAGCTCGGACCCCGGTTGGAGACGTTGGCGGTCAATCTGTCGGCCCGCCAGCTCGATGACGCCGAGACCGTCGACATGGTGCGTGAGGCGATCCGTCGCTACGACATCGCCCCGAGCCGGGTGACGGTCGAGATCACAGAGTCCGCGGTGATGGTCGACAGCGCATCCACCCGGCGCTCGCTGCAGAGCTTCCAGGACCTCGGCTTGCGCGTCGCCATCGACGACTTCGGGACCGGGTACTCCTCGCTCGCCTACCTGCACACCCTGCCGGTCACCACCATAAAGATCGACCGGTCGTTCACGCAGCGGCTCGGCACCGCGGACGACTCCATGCCCGTCGTCAAGGCGATCGTCGAGATGAGCCGTGCGCTGGGGCTGAACGTCGTCGCCGAGGGCGTGAGCGATGCCCAGCAACGCGCCCTCGTGGCGGAGCTGGGCTGCGACTCGGCTCAGGGCTTCATCTGGGCCTCGCCGATGCCCGCGGGGGAGTTCGCCGAGTGGTGGCAGCAGGCGGAACGGCGGGCGCAAGTCCTCACGTTCACCTAAGCGCGCGGTTGCCGGCAGGCGAGGGCGGCGGTGCGACGGCTGCGGTGCTAAGGCGGTGGCACCTCGGACCGGATGTGGTAGCGCTCGGTGTACTCCTTGAACTCTTCGGCCAGCTCGGGATAGGTCCAGCCGAAGTCGGCCGGGTCGTAGCGGTGCCGGCCGAAGGCGTCCTGGGGCCGGTGGTCGAGGAAGCTGCGCATGCGGCGGGCGTGCAGGTCGCTCACCGCCCCCCCGAACTGGCCGTAGAGCCGACCGACCGCGGCGATCGGGTCCGCCATGAGGTCGTCGTAGTGCAGGTGCTGGCACCAGGCGCCCTCGGACTTCTGGTCGAACGCTATGGCGGAGTTGAGGGCGAACTCGCACTTGCGCTTCCACTCCTCGGCCGTCGGCCGGGGGTCGCTGCGGCTGGTCAGCGGACGCTGGCCGGCGTTGGCCAGGCTGGCCAGCGAGGTGACCACCGGACCGGGGTCGCGGTGGGTCCAGATGATGCGCGCGTCGGGGTAGGCGGCGAGCAGCGCCTCCAGGTGCCACAGGTGGTTCGGCGTCTTGAGGACCCAGCGCTCGGTCGGCTGCCGTGACTGCAGCGTCTGAAGGGCCAGCCGGTGCTGCGCGTAGGCCGGCGCCATGTCCGCGCGCTCCAACCAGCGGGCGTAGGTGGGCACGTGGGCCTGGGTCTCGAGGGCCAGGGTGCGGACGTCGAACATGAACAGCGACACGCACTCCTCGGGCAACGTCGCCCCGAACGGGTGCATCGCCTTGAGCGGCGGGTTCAGCTTCAGCAGGCCCTCGAGGTCCTTGGCCGTCTTGGCGATGCGCGGGTCCTGGTCCGCCTCCTCCAGGGTCGGCGGGGGGATCGGGTGGGCCGCCTCCCACTGCAGCAGCGGCCGGGCCATCGGGTCGAGACCGAGCAGCATGGAGAGCAGGCTGGTGCCGGTGCGGGGCAGCCCCACGATCACCCACGGGCTCTCGATCCGCTCGTCACGGACCTCGGGGTGGGCCTTGGACCACTCGCGGAGCGCGATGCGATTGGCCAGGGCGGAGGACAGCATCTTGGAGACGAGGATCCGGCCGAAGGTCGTGAGGTCGGCCTCCGTCGAGCAGGCGCCGACGAACACGTCGAGCGGCTCGCGGAAGCTGTCGCTCCCGAAGTCGTCCGAGCCGGCGGACTTCACCGCGGCGGCCATCACCGACTGGGAGGTCAGCGCGGGGTAGACGACCCCGAACCGCTCGAGCTGCGCCCCGACGCCGTTGAGCGCTCGCAGGGGGATGGCGCGCAGCTCGGAGTCTTGCCAGGTGTAGGCGACGTCGCTCAAGGGGCGACCTCGACGACGGTGCGGCCCAGGCTGCGACGAGCCTCGTGGTCGTCGAGCGCCGCTCCGGCCTCCTCCATGGAGACCCGGCGGCCCACGAAGGGACGGATCAGCTCCTTGTCCACCATCTCGAGCAGGTCGTTGTGGATCTCGTCGGCCACGTCGCGCCCGAACGGGTTGAATCCGAAGCGGCGCATGCCGGGATCGACGGACTCCGCCCAGGCCACCATGACGCAGACGATGTCGATGTTGCCGATGCAGCCCATGCGCAGCGGGCGGCCGGTCATGCCGTTGGCGTCGTCGTCGGCGAAGCCGACGGCGAGGTAACGGCCGCCCCGCGCCGTGCAGCGCCACGAGCGTTCGACGAAGTCGCCGCCCGTCAGGTCGTAGATCACCTCCGCGCCACGGTCGTCGGTGTCGGCCAGGACCGCCTCCACGAAGTCCTCGGCCGCGTGATCGACCACCAGGTCGGCGCCGAGCGACGCGCACAGCGCCCCCTTCTCCGGGCCACCGGCGACGGCGATCACGCGCGCGCCGGCCACCTTGCCGAGCTGGATCCCCGCCGTGCCCAACCCGCTCGCCCCCGAGTGGACGACCACCGTCTCGCCGCCGGTCAGGCGGCCGCGGCGGAACAGCGCCAGGTGCGACGTCTGGAAGGGGAGGATGAACGCGGCCCCCTCGGCGTCGTCGAGCTGCTCGGGTGCGTCGAAGACCGAGACCGCCGGGGCGATGGCGAACTCGGCGATGCCGCCCAGCGCCGTCTTGGTGATGGCGACCACCCGCTTGCCCACCCACGGCTCTGCGTCGGGTCCGGCGGCGTCGACGACGCCGCACACGTCCATGCCCAAGGTGAAGGGCGGCGGCGTGGGTACCGACACGAGGTTGCCGCGGCAGCGGTCGATGTCGTTGAAGTTGAGCGAGGCCGCCCCGACGACGATGCGGACCTCTCCCGCCTCGGGCTCGGGGCGTTCCACCTCCCGGACCTCCAGCACCTCCCCCGGCCGACCATGGGCTGTGACCTGCAAGGCCTTCATCCTCGGACCCCCCGACGACTCATGAGACGCGTTGCGGTCAGTGTCTCACGCCCTCCCGGGGCGTGCCACCCATGTGGGCCTCGAACATGTGGGCCTCGAACGCCGGGACGAACCACCCGGCCAACTGGCGGCGCACCTCGGCGGGTGTCCTGCCCCCGGCCCCCGGTACGGCGGCGTAGGAGATGAGGATGCGCAGGATCCAGTCGACCAGGTCCACCATGTCGCGCTCGGACATGGCGCCGGCGGCGATCGATCCCTCCACGAGGGGGCGGACGCCGGCCGTACCGATGCGGTGCAGGGCCTCGATCTGCATGGCCTGCGTGGCCGCCCAGGCGGCCGACTCCCCGCCGAACACGGCGGCATGGACGGGCCGGCGGCGTATCTCGCCGATGGCGAAGAGCAACCCCTCGAGGATCCGTTGGCGCGGATCGCTGTACTGCGCCAGGTGCACCTCGGCGTCGGCCGCCATGGCGACCGACTCGCGGGCCAGCACCGCCAGGAAGATCTCGGTGTGGCTCCCGAACCGGCGGTAGAGGGTGGCGCGCGAGATGCCGACGCCGCGGGCGATGTCCGCCGCCGTGGTCTGGGCGACGCCCAGGCGCAGGTAGCACGTCGCTGCGGCATCGAGGACCGCGTCGGGGTCGACGTCGGGGGGCGCGTCGCCGACATGGAACCCCGGGGCGCCGGTGGCCGCTACGCCCGCGAGCGGGCGATGGCCTGAGCCAGCACCGACCCCGTGGTCCGGTGGTTCATGTAGGGCTGCGGGTCGTGAGCCCGGTGGCCGTTGTCGACAAGTCGGTCGATGACGCGGTCACCGAAGACCGCGGACAGCCGGGGCTCGGCACAGGCGTGGTCGCCGACGGCCGCGATGTTGACCCAGTGCCGCACCGATCCCGGCCACAGCGGGTCACCGTGTTCGTCGTGCTGCACCATGCTCTGGACGAGCATCGACGAACCGAGCGGGGAGCCCAAGGTGACGAACGTGTCGATCTCCCACTCGGGATGGCGGACCAGCGCGTTGTAGGCGACGAGCGTGCCCAGGGAGTGGGCGACGATGATGCGGGTGTCCGGCGTGACCGCCTCGGCCACCCGGCGCTGCACCATGTCCTGCAGGTCCGGTGTGCTCATCATCCGCCCGACCATGTCCACCGTGCGTTCGAAGGTCGCCTTGCCGGCCGCCTGCGACAGGGTGGTCAGCATCTCGTCGCCGAGCGTCTCGTGCAGCATGTCGGCCACGCCGGCGCGTGTCGCCTCGTCGGGTGCCGGCTCGGTCTCGGGGTCGTGCCGGAAGAGATCGCCGTAGAACGAGACGGACACGTGGTCGGGCTCGATGTCGGTGCCGGCGCTCCAGAGGCCGTCGCGCAGGGCCGGGACCCAGCGGGCGTGGAGCTCACGCGGGCCCCAGAGCTCGTTGAAGGCTCCGTGGACGAGGACGATAAGGGCCATGCGACGGGGTCTCCTAACTCCGCTTCATGGTGGCGTAGCGGGCTACCACCAACTTCCCGATCAGGGTGTAGCCCGGCGTCTTGGCGTGGATGTTGCCCTGGGCGCAGAACCAGGTGAGCGTGCAGACGCTGGCCACCGGGACCGGGATGGTGCCGTAGGCCTTGGTGCGCACGGTCCGGTTCAGCGAGGTGTACGCACCCGTCGCCGCCGTCACGTCGACGAAGGCCGCCCCCGAGTTGGCGTACGCCTTGGACAAGGCCGGGTTGATGAGCAGCTTGAAGGCGGTCACCGACAACTTGGCCAGGGAGACCGTGCCCGCGGCGGGCGGCCGGGTCGGGTAGACGTAGCTGCCCAGGATGACGTCGGGGTAGGTCAACCCGATGATGGGCACCTTTGGCCCCGCCGCGCTGCGCAGGTCCGAGGCGAGCGACGTGACGTTGGTGGAGATGCCGCTCACCGCGGTGCCGACGCAGCCGAGCGGGTTCTTCGAGAGCGCACACGAGGTCACGTCGTTGCCCCCGATGGAGACCGTGATGAGACCGATGTGGCCGCGGTGGGCCGTGATGAAGGCCTCGGCGGCGGCGATCTGCGTCGTCGTCGGGTAGGTCATGCCGCCCGCCGTGTGCGGCAGCACATCGGGGCACCCGACCGCGTTGAGGATGGACGAGGTCGTCGCTCCGCCGCACCCGAAGTTGACCAGGGTCAGATGGGTCCGCTGGGCCACGTAGACCGTGTAGCCGGGTGTCGACCCCAGGTCGGGCTGGTAGCCCACCGAATAGGAGTCCCCGAGCGACACGTAGTAGGTGGGCGCCGAGGCGGCGGCCACCGGGACTGCACCGGGGACGGTCATCGTGACCACCGTGGTCAGGGCGGCCACCGTGGCCAGCGTGGTCAGGGCGGCCAGCGTCGCCAGCACGAACCGGGGCGATCGTGGCTCTTGCATCGCCAGTGGCTTCCGCATCGCCACAACCTAACCACGCCCCACGGACGGCATGCGTGCACGGCGCACGCATCGGCATGGCTCCGGTCGGGGTCAGCCTCCGCTGGAGGGCTCGAGCACGGGCGACGAGGCGTCGTCCGCCGCCAGGAGCAGACCCGTCGCCGCCGCATCGAGCGGCCGGCCCAGGTGGTACCCCTGCGCCAGACCGCAGCCCAGTACGCGCAGGCTCTCCTCCTGGGCCGGTTCCTCGACGCCCTCGGCGATGGCCGCGTAGCCCAGCGTCCGGGACAGCTGCACGATGGCTGCCGCGAGGCCTCGCGTGTCGTCGGGGGTGCCCAGGGCCTGCACGAAGGACTTGTCGATCTTGACCACGTCGATCTGCAGCCGATCGAGGTGCGAGAACGACGAGTACCCCGTCCCGAAGTCGTCCAACGCGATGCGCACGCCCAGCGCCCGCAGCGACGTCAAGTTCTGCACGGTGGCGTCGTCGTCGGTGAGCATCGCGCTCTCCGTGATCTCGAGGATCAACGACCGGGGATCGAATCCGCAGTCACGGATCTGGGCGGCGATCCGATCGGACAGTGAGGGCTCGACCAGTCGGCCGGCCGACAGGTTCACGCTGATCATCAGCTCCGGGTTGCCCACCTGCTCGTCGCGCCAGCGACGGGCCTGCCGGCAGGCCGAACGCAGCACGAAGGAGTCGATTTCGCCGATGAGGCCCAGCTCTTCGGCCAGCGGCACGAACACGCTCGGCGGCACGAGGCCGAGACTCGGGTGACTCCAGCGCACCAGTGCCTCGAGCCCGACCACGCGGTGCGAGTGCAGGTCGATGATGGGTTGGTACTCCACGGCGAGGTCGCGTCGGAGGATGGCGGCCCGGAGCTCCTCTGCCAGTTCGAGACGGGCCAGCACCGACGCGTGCATGTCGTCGTGGTAGACCTCGAACCTGTCCTTGCCGAGGCTCTTGGCCTTGTACATGGCGATGTCGGCGTTGCGAAGGAGCTGCTCGCTCGTGGTGCCCGCCTCGTCGAAGGCGATGCCGATGCTCACCGCGGAGCGCACGGACTTGGTCCCCAGGCGGACGGGCGGCCGCAGCGCTTCGAGGATGCTCTGGGCCAGCTCGGTGATCGCCCCCTGGGACTGCACGTCTTCGATCAGGACGGCGAACTCGTCGCCGCCCAGCCGCGCCGCCGTGTCGGAGATCCCCAGGCAGGACATCAGGGTCGACGCCACCCTGCGCAGGAGCTGGTCCCCCTCGTTGTGCCCCAGGCTGTCGTTCACCGTCTTGAAGTCGTCGAGATCGAGAAAGAGCACCGCCAGGTGGGACTTGGTGCGCTCGATGCGCGCCAGTGCGTGGTCCAGGCGGTCCTGGAAGAGCACCTTGTTGGCCAGCCCCGTCAACGAGTCATGGAACGCCCGATAGGCCAGCTCGTCCTCGAGCCGCCTGTGGTCCGTGACGTCCCGGAAGCTCCACACCCGCCCCACCGTGACGCCACCCACCTGCTGCGGTCTCGAATGGCGCTCGACGATGCGCCCATCCTTGAACTCGAGGGTGTCGAATCGCTCGATCTCCGGCTGGGTGTAGAGCTCCTCCTCCTGGGCCAGGAAGGCCTCGGGGTGGACCAGTTGGTCGATGGCGAAGGCGAGCGCCTCCGCGTCGTCCCGGCTGGCGAGGACGTCGTCGGATATACCCCAGATCTCGGCGAAGCGGCGGTTTGTGCTGGTGATCTTCCCCGCGGTGTCGACCACGAGGATCCCGTCCGCCGTGGCATCGAGCGTCGCGGTGAGCAGCGAGAGCGCTTCGCTCAGCTCGAGCTCGGCGCCCACCTGCGCCGTGGCGTCGTGGGCGGAGATGACGAGACCCTCGACGGTCGGGTCGTCCAGCAGGTTCACGATGCTCAATTCGAACGGGACGGCGGCCGTGCCGTCGTGCCGGAGCAGGCCCACCCGGGCGGCGACCGGATGCCCCGCGGTCGCTCCGCGGCGGGCGGCCGTCAGCGCCGCCTCGAACGCGGCGCGGTCGGGCGGGGCCACGATGTCGACCAGCGGCCGTTGCTCGAGCAATTCGGGATCGTGCCCCAAGAGCCGCGTGATGGCGCCCGATACCGATTCGAGGATGCCCTCCGACGAGACGAGCATGATGACCGACGCGGCATTGTGCACGAGCGACCGGAAGCGAGCCTCGCGCCCGCTGGCCAGCTCGAACCGGCGCCGCTCGGTCAGGTCGCGCATGCACAGGAGGACGACACGTTCGCCGAACCACTCGACCGTGGTCCCCACGAGCTCGACCAGGCGCCAGCCCGATGCCGCGTTGATCCGGATCTCTATGGCAGTACCGACGTCCTTGTCCTGAATGGTCGTCAGCGACCGGAACACCAGCTCGTGGTCGTCGGGGTGCACCAAGTCGAGACCCGACTGGCCCAGCCAGTCCTCCAACGAGAGCTCGAGGATCCGTTCGGCTGATCGGTTGGCCCACACGACCTGGCCGGCGCCGTCGACCATGATGATGCCGTCGGGCAGTTGCAGGAAGACTTCGGCCAGGCAGCCGAAGTCGTCGAACGAGGACGAGGTCGTCGGCAGCGCGCTCGTCGGCCCGGGCGTTCCGGCGAGAGCGGCATCTGGTCGTCCCAATGTCGCGGCAGTGTTGCCCAGAACCGGTTTCAGCAACGTGCAGCCCGTTCCCGATGCCACCTCACTCGATTAATTTCGGCCGATGGGGTCCCAACGTTGGTTGCCATCGGGTTGCATCTCCAACGGGGGCTGAATTACTGCCGGGCCATGATCACCCGCAGCCGGTCCTCGGGGTGCACGAGGTGGTCCCCGGAGGCCCCGTCGACGTCGATCTGCACCCAGCGCACGGCGCCGGTGAACTCGTTGTCCCGGGCCGGGTACTCGTCGCTCACGGCGGTGCCGGTGTCGCGGCCGACGTCGGTCGTTTCGTCGCCCGAGAACACCAGCGGCACGGTGGCGTCGAGACGTCCCGCGCCTACCGGGGCGCCGTCGATGTAGAGCGTGACCGTGCCGCCGATGCCGAGCCCCGGACCGTCGGCGGCGAACTCCATGCGCACCTGGTGCACGCCCGGCGGCACCGCGTCGGTGCCCGCCACGACGAAGCGCCGCAGCCCCACCAGGTTGTGGCAGTAGCGGGGCGTGCCGTCGGCCAGGTAGAGGCTCCACCCGCCGAAGGCGCCCCCCTGGGCGATGAGCACGCCGGACCCGCCGCCCTCCGGCACCTCCACCTCGGCGGTGACGGCGTGGGAGCGGTTCTTCACACTGATGACCGAGCCCTCCGAGAGCCGCTGCATCGCGCCGAAGAGGATCTGCGAGGTGCCCGTCACCAGCTCGGGCCGGCCCGCCAGCGAGGCCAGGAAGCGCTCGACGGAACGGTCGTCCAGCGGCAGCACGTTGTGCCGCGTCGCCTCGATGAGCCACAGGCGCTGCAGGTCGCGCAGCCTGTCCGGCTCGGCGGCGGCCAGGTTGCGGGCCTGGGTCCAGTCGTCGGGCCCGTAGAGCTCCCACCTGTCCTCGTCGAAGGGTGGCATGCCCCCGGTCTCCCACGGCGTGCGGTGCTTGGTGCACGCGGTCCAGCCCTTGTGGAAGATGCCGCGGTTGCCCATGCACTCGAAGTACTGGGTCTCGCGCCGTCCCGCGGCCGCGGCGTCGTCGAAGGAGTAGCGCATGGACACGCCCTCCATCGGGTGCTGCATGACGCCGCGGACGAAGGTCGGCTCGGGCAGGCCCGCCACGTCCAGCACGGTCGGCGCCACGTCGACGACGTGATGGAACTGGTCGCGGATCTCCCCCGAGGCCTCGATACCGGCCGGCCAGTGCACGACGAGGCCGTTGCGGGTCCCGCCCCAGTGCGACGCCACCTGCTTGGTCCACTGGTACGGCGTGTCCATCGCGTGGGCCCAGCCCACCGAGTAGTGGTTGAAGGCGTCCGGGCCCCCCAGCTCGTCGAGCTTGGAGGCGAGGAACTCGGGCGTCTCGACGGCTGCCATGCCGTTGAAGGTGAACAGTTCGTTGAAGGTGCCGTTGATCTGCCCCTCCGCCGAGGCGCCGTTGTCGCCGATCATGTAGTAGATCAGCGTGTCGTCGAGGATCCCCAGCTCCCCGACGGCGTCGACCACCCGGCCCATGTGGAAGTCGACGTGCTCGAGGAAGCCGGCGTAGATCTCCATCTGGCGGGCGAGGATGGGTTTGAGCTCGGGTGGCATGTCGTCCCAGGCGGGGATCTCGGCCGGCCGCTCGGTGAGCTCGGCGTCGGGCGGGATCACCCCGAGGTGCTTTTGCAGCTCGAAGGTCTCGCGGCGCAGGTGGTCCCAGCCGAGGTGGAAGCGCCCCCGGTAGCGGTCCGCCCACTCGGGCCACACGTGGTGCGGGGCGTGGGTGGCGCCCGGTGCGAGATAGGCGAAGAACGGCTTGTCCGGCATGAGGGACTTCTGCTGGCGGATCCAGTCGATGCAGCGCTGGGCGAGGTCCTCGGTCAGGTGGTACGTCGGCTCGCCCGGCGGCTCGATGGGCACGGTGTCTTGGTAGAGCGCGGGGCTGTACTGGTGCGTCTCGCCCGCCACGAAGCCGTAGAAGTGTTCGAATCCCGACCCCGTCGGCCACCGGTCGAAGGGGCCGAGGGGGCTGGACTCCCACTGCGGCACCTCGTGGCACTTGCCGAACTGGGCCGTCGAGTAGCCGTTGAGCCGGAGGATCTCGGCGAGGGGTGCGCACGTGTTGGGCCGCATGGACGTGTAGCCCGGCGCCGAGGTGGCCAGGTCGACCACCGCCCCCATGCCGACCGTGTGGTGGTTGCGCCCGGTCAGCAGCGCGGCGCGGGTGGGAGAGCACAGGGCGGTGGTGTGGAAGCGCCGGTAGCGCAGGCCGGCGTGGGCCAGGCGGTCCGCCGTCGGCGTGGCGATCGGGCCGCCGAAGGTCCCCGAGGCGCCGAAGCCGACGTCGTCGAGCAGGATGATCAGGACGTTCGGCGCGCCGGCGGGCGGCCGCAGCGGCAGGATCGGCGGGAAGGACGTGTCGGGGTCGTTGGCGTCGTAGGTGACCAGCCCGGTGTGCGGTCGGTCGGGGATGGGCAGGACCTCACGTGGCGGGGTGTCGCGGGGCTCGACGCTGCGGTCGTCGGTCATGAGGTCACCTTCTGCATCAGAGGAGCGTGGCACACGGAACAGGTCACGGGGAACAGGCCACGGGGGACAGGTCACGGGGAAACAGGCGCCAACCCGTGGCCGTCGTCTCTGGGGTCACGTCGGGCTCCGCCGGGTCTGCAGTCCGCGCGGGCTGCGGAGCGTCCGGGTCGAGATCGGTGCCGCCGCGACGTGTTCGGGCCGCTCGGGGTGCAGCCGTCCGGCGACCTTGCCGTACCGCGCGGCCAGCGGTCCGGCGGACATGCCGTGCAGGAGCACGCTGAGCGCGACGGTGACCGTGACCGCGCCGAGGACGACCTTCGCCTCGGGAGGTGCGAGGGAGTCGACGGCGATGAGGCCGAAGACGACGCTGGCCAGCCCGCGCGGGCCGAACCAGCCGATGAACGCCACCGTGGCCCGGTCGAGGCCCCTGCCGGCGAGCGAGAGCGCCACTGGGACCATCCGCACCGCAGTCAGCGCGAGCAGCGCGAAGACGAGATCGCGCCACGTGGCGTCCTCGAGGCCCGGGATGAGCATGACGGCACCGAAGACGAACCACACCAGGAGCGACATGAGGGTCCCGGCTTCCCCGGAGAACTCGAGGATCTCGTCGTCGTGGCGGGGGAAGGCAGTTCCGAAGGCCATGCCGGCGAGGAAGGCCGCCACGAAGCCGTTGGTCCCCGCCACCACCGAGGCGGAGTAGGCGAAGAGCGCGAGGGCGAGCACGGCCAGCGGGCGGAAGCCCGGTGCGCTCCACTGGTGCTTGCGGGCCTGGGTCAAGAGCACTGCGCCCACGAGTCCGACCCCGATGCCGATGCCGGCCCCACCGACGAGGTCCACGGCGGCCGTGGCGGCAGTGGAGGCGCCGTGCACCGCTTCCGTCGTGGCCGCGCCGGCGAGGAACAGGTTGACGAAGGGTGTGGCGATGCCGTCGTTCAGGCCGCTCTCGACGTTCAGCACCCGCCGCACGCCCGCGGGCACGCGCTCGTCCTCCATGATGGACGCGCCCAATGCGGCGTCGGTCGGGGCCACGATGGCGCCGATGGCGGCGGCAACCCAGATCCCGGCACCTGAGAAGATCCCGGCGGCGAGCGCCGTGCCGGCTCCGATGGTCAGCGGGAGCCCGATGCCGAGGAGACGGACGGGTACCCCCAGGTCGGCCCGGAGCTGGCGGGCGTTGACCCGGGAGGCGTCGGCGAAGAGCACCAGGGCGAGCGCGACCTCCGCCAGGGACCTGATGGTCGACGAGTGGAGGTTGAAGTGGATGAGGGTGGTCGGCCCGTGCGTCACCACGAGGCCGAGCACGACGAAGGCGATGGGCGCCGAGACGTTCCAGCGCTCGAGGCGCGCCGAGACGAGGCCCCACACGACGACGCAGGCCGAGACGACGGCGAGGGCGGCGAGGTTCAGGTCGTGTTCCATGGTCGACGCCGGGCGTCAGCCGGGACGGCGCGCGCGCCGCCCCGCCCCCTGACGTTCTACGTGCATTCGGCCCCTTCCCTCCGTCGCGGCTCCGCTCGCCCGCGGTCGTCGCCTCCACCCAGGTTGCCATCCTCGGGCGCGGCAGCCCGGGTCAGGTCGGAGCTGAAGATCCCTGGGAAAGCCCCCCCGCCGCCGTGGCCGCCGCCGCGGCCGGGCCCATTCCAGCGCTGGCCAGCATTTTTGGGCTAGACAGTCCAGTTGC
Organism: uncultured Acidimicrobiaceae bacterium; assembly: GCA_963736525.1. Classification (GTDB taxonomy): domain Bacteria; phylum Actinomycetota; class Acidimicrobiia; order Acidimicrobiales; family RAAP-2; genus Bog-473. The sequence goes on along the minus strand of CAVTPF010000004.1, from coordinate 139,227 downwards.
AGGGGAGGGGTACTCGCCGACCCGCTGACCACAAGGAGTGTTCTTTGATGCTTGCTTCCAGCTATCCGGTACTCGATGCCTTCTTGACGATGCTGTACTTCTTCCTCTTCATCATCTGGATCTGGCTGCTGATCATGGTGTTCATGGACATCTTCCGCAGCCACGACATGGGCGGCGTCGCCAAGGCGCTGTGGGTCATCTTCATCATCATCCTCCCGTTCCTGGGCGTCTTCGTGTACCTCATCGCCCGCGGCGGCAAGATGCAAGAGCGGGCCGCGCAGCAGGCGGCGCAGCAGCAGAAGGCCTTCGACTCGTACATCAAGCAGACGGCGGGGGCGAGTGGCGACACCACGGCGGACCAGCTCGCCAAGCTGGCCGACCTGAAGTCGCAGGGCGTCCTCACCGACGCCGAGTTCGAGGCGCAAAAGGCCAAGATCCTCGCCAGCGCCTAGGTAGGCAGGCCGTTCGCCCCCCACCGAGAGCGGCCCGGGGGTGCCGGCGCGGGACGGCTCGGACGACGAGCCGCCGCACGAGAAGCACGAGACGCAACACGAGCCGGAGCAGGACGTACAGAAGCCGGGCCGCGACGCCATGTCGCAACGCCTGGCGACGCGGATCGAGCAGGATGTCGAGTCGCCACTGCCGTGGCGGTCCATCGCCAAGAAGACCGTCATGGCCGTGGTGGCCGGCGTCACCATCTACCTCGTCTTCCCGAGCCTCACCGAGGTGTTCGACTCCTTCCCCAAGCTGACCCAGCTGGACGCGGTCTGGTTCGCCTTCGCCGTCGTCCTGCAGGCGGCGCACTTCGCCTGCACCATCGCGCTGCAGCGGATCGCGCTGCGGACGAAGGCCTGGTTCTCGGTGGCCACGTCGCAGCTGGCGGGGAAGCCGATCGACAGCGGCCTGGAGCACGCGGCGCTGCTCGGCATCGCGGCCTTCGTCCTCTTCGCCGGCTTCGGCGCCATCGTGCTGGGGATGGACCGCCCCATCCGCTGGGCGGGGCGGCTGGTGCAGGCGGTGCGCAACCGGATCAAGCGCAAGGCCGAGCCGATGACCGGCCTCGAGGACCGCCTCGTCTACGAGCGCAACCGCATCCGCGATGTGCTCGGCCGCCAGTGGAAGGCGGCCATGCTGCTGAGCAGCGGCCGGCTGGCCTTCGACTTCGGGACCCTGCTGGCCACCATCCGCGCCACCGGGGCCAAGCCCAACCCGTCGCTCGTGTTGCTGGCCTACGCCGTGGCGGGACTGCTCGCCCTGATCCCCCTGACGCCCGGTGGGCTCGGCATCGTCGAGGCCGGGTTGAGCGCATTGCTCATTCTGGCGGGGGTCCCGGGCGGCGACGCCGTGGTGGCGACCGGTCGGGAACCCCACGCGGCCCGATGACGTCCTCGCCGAAGGCCGCGAGGGTCTCGGGTGGGGCGAAGTCGCAGAACCACACGTAGGCCCGCTCGACGCCCCGGTCCGCGAGGGAGCCGAAGTAGTCGACCAGCTCGGTCGCCGTGCCGACGACCGGCAGGTCGCCGAAGCGCCGCCGGGCGGTCTCCGCGATGGCGGCGCGCTCGTGCTCCGAGGGGACGAGGGCGACCTGGACCTGCAGCGAGCAGCGCGCTGCGCCCGAGAGCGGGCGCATCTCCTCGAGCTTGTCCAAAATGCCGATGTGGACGTTCCACCAGTCGGCATGGGCGGCCACGAGCTCCATGGTCCGTTTCCCCGCGCCGCCGATGACGATCGGGATGCGGCCGAGCGGCCCGGGCTGTTGGCGCGCCCCGTGCAGGGTGAAGTGCTCGCCCGCGTAGTCGAAGGTCTCGCCGGCCCACAGGGCCCGCAGGATCTCGAGGGTCTCCTTCAGCCGTTGCACCCGGATCCGCGGCTCCGTCGAGCCGACGCCGAAGGTCTGGAGCTCCTTGGCCACCGATCCCCAGCCGATGCCGAGCTCGAAGCGGCCACCCGAGGCGTGGTCGATCGACACCGCCTCGCGCGCCAGCACGGCCGGATGCCGGAAGGAGTCACACAGCACGAGCGAACCGACGCGGAGCCGCTCGGTCCGCCCGGCCAGCCAGGCGCTGGTGATCATGGCCTCGAACATCGGCGACGAGTCCGCCAGGGGAGGGGCCAGGTGGTCCATGCCGGCGATGCCCCCGAAGCCGGCGTCTTCGGCCGCCTGCGCCCGCTCGACCAGTTGGTTCATCGTGAGGCGCATCTGGGGCAGGAACACCCAGAATTCGATCCCGGCAGCCATGGGTCACAGAGACTAGGGCTTCCCGGCGGTCGCCAACGGGTGGCAACACGGTCGCGGCATGTCAAGCTGCTCGGCGTGCGGGTCGATAGGCGGTCATGTCCGCGGAGCAGGTGGGCGGCGTCCCCGCACCGTCATGAGCGATCCGCCACGCGAGGACAGGGCGCGCCGACGTGGCGCAGGCGGGACCGGCAAGGAACCAGCCGTCGTGTATGAGCCGACCTGGGACTCGGTGCGCACCCACCGGGTGCCGGTCTGGTACGACGACGCCAAGTTGGGGGTCTTCCTCCACTGGGGTCTCTACTCGGTGCCCGGGTGGGCGCCCCGCGTGCCGAACATCCAGGAGCTGCTGGTCAAGGACGGGCCCAAGCGCATGCTGCGGGAGAACCCCTACGCAGAGTGGTACCTCAACTCCATGCAGATCAAGGGCAGCCCCACCCAGGTGCACCACTCCCTCGTCTACGGGGACGACTACCCCTACGACAACTTCGTCAAGACGTTCAACGACGCCTCGGCCGGGGCGGACCTCGACGCCATCGCCGACCTGTGCCAGACCGCCGGGGCCCGCTACGTCGTGCTCACGACCAAGCACCACGACGGCTTCACGCTGTGGCCCTCCACCATTGAGCACCCGACCAAGGGTGAGTACCACGCCACGCGCGACCTCGTGGGTGACCTCACCGAGGCCGTCCGCGCCAGGCGGATGCGAATGGGCCTCTACTACTCGGGAGGGTACGACTGGCCGTACAACGACGCGGTGTTGTCCTCGCCGGCCGACGCCGTGCTGGCCGTGCCGCACGGCCGGCGCTACGTCGAGTACGTCACCGCGCACTGGCGAGAGCTCATCGACCGCTACCAGCCGTCCGTCCTGTGGAACGACATCTCGTGGCCGAGCGGCGGCAATCTCGCCGAGCTCTTCGCGTACTACTACAACACGGTCGAGGAGGGCGTCGTCAACGACCGCTGGCGCGAGCCGAACCTCCCCCGCAACGACGTCACGGATGCGTTCGTCCGGGGTGCGGGCGCGCTGGTGCAGTGGCTCTGGCGCTACATCCCCGAGCGGAACAAACGCCTCACGTTCTCAACCCCCAAGCACTGCGACTTCCGGACCCCCGAATACGACGTCCTGCACACGGTGTCGGCCCGCAAATGGGAGCTGGCGCGCGGCGTCGGCCACTCCTTCGGGGCCAACCGCGAGGAGCGGCCCGAGGACATCATCAGCGCCACCGATCTCATTCAGATGTTCTGCGACGTGGTGTCGAAGAACGGCAACCTGCTCATCGGGGTGGGTCCCCGACCCGACGGCACGATTCCCGAGACACAGCAGGCACCGCTGCGCGGCCTGGGCGCGTGGCTGGCGGTCAACGGCGAGGCCGTGTACGGGAGCCGGCCGTGGGTGATCACCGAGTCGGTGACCGCGGACGGGACCCCGGTGCGCTTCACGAAGAGCGGCGAGGGGGTGTACGCCCTCGTGATGGGGCTGGAGGGCCCGCGGTGGGTCACCATCAAGTCGGTGGACGCGTCGCGGGTGCGGCGGGTGCGACTCGTCGGGACCTACGAGCAGCTCGAGTGGTCCGCCGAGGGCGGCGGGCTCACGGTGACGCTGCCCGAGCGGATGCCCGTGACCGCCGTCACCGTGCTGGACCTCGGCACCGACGTGCGGGCCCGGCTGGGCTCGACGTAGGCGCCCGCAGGCATTAGAGCCGCGCCATCACGACGTCCACGGAGTACGGTCGGCCCCACTGGCGAACCGGGGAGGGGCGTGATGATTCTTGACTTGTTCCTCATCGGTCTCGTGGTCACCCTCGAACCGATACCGCTGACGGGGATGATCCTGCTGCTGGCGGCCGAGCGGGGACTGCTCAAGGGCCTGGGGTTCGTGCTCGGGTGGTTGGGGACCCTGGTCGTGATCGTGGCCGTCACGGTGTTGGTGACCGGGGGGAAGCCCCTGATCCCGCAGAGCTCGCCGTCGACCGCCGCCCTGGCGGTGAAGCTGGCCGCCGGTGTGGTGCTCGTGCTCATCGCAGCGCGGCGTCGGGCGCGGCCCGCCCGCACCGAACCGAAGAAGCAGCCCAAGTGGATGAGTAGCATCGACCGGGTCAACCCGCCGGCCGCGGCGGGCCTCGCCTTCCTGCTGCAGCCGTGGGTCCTGGTGGCGGCGGGGGTGAGTACCATCACCGAGGCCAAGCTCACGACGGGGCCCGAGTACTTCGCCGTGTTCGCCTTCTGCTTGTGGTGTACGGCGAGCTACCTGGTCATGGAGACCTACGCGGTCCTCCGGCCCGCCAAGGTCAAGAGCACGCTCGACGGGCTGCTCCGGTGGATCAACACGCACACGGACCAGACGATCGTGATCCTGTCGATGGGGCTCGGGCTGTACCTGATGGCCAAGAGCATCTATCAGCTCGTGAGCTGAGCCACGCCTCCAGGTGCGTCGTGTCGGCCGCCCGCGGCCCTCTCGGGACCTTCGGCCCTAGGCGGCCTCCATCATCGGGGCCAGGCTGACCACCCGGGGGGATCGACCGGGGAGGTACGTACGAGATGTTCGCCTACACGTGGCCGCTGCTCAGCCTGTTCTGGACGTTCTTGATGTTCGCCGGCGTCGTCCTGATGCTGTTCTTCATCATCTGGTGCTTCATCGACAACTTCCGCCGCCGTGACCACCACGGACTGGCCAAGGCGGGGTGGACGATCGTGATCCTGCTGATCCCGGTCATCGGCGCACTCATCTACATCATCGCCCGGCCGCCGGACGCCGCACTCTCGGCGTAGGGCGCCGGCCGCCCCGTCGTCAGCCGGCGGTGGTCAGCCGCCGGCGGTCTCGAGCACCAGGCGCCCGCCGGCGCCGAGGGAGACGCCGGCCAGCCCGAAGCGCTCGGCGAGCAGCGCCGGCACCTGCTCGAGGCCGACCTCGGTCATGGCCGATGCTCCTCCGACCGGACGCTCAATCAGGACGGGCTGCTCGTAGACGAAGAGGGAGAGGCAGCGCTCGGGGCTGCGCCACCCCGCCATCACGCCGGTGACGAACGGCGACTCGGGATGCGTGGCCGTGTACCAGTTGTTGACCGCGATGTCGACCTCCGGCGCCGGCTCAGGGACGAACCCGTACATGTCGCTCCAGTCCCCGTCCTGGAACACCTGCAGCACCAGTTCGGGGCCGTCCTCGACCAGCCGGTAGCGCCAACCGGACTGGTCGATCTCGGTGCCGCTCTCGAAGGGGACGGGGTCGAGCAGGCCGCCGCCGCCGAATCCCACGTCGGCCAACCAGGCGGTGCCGTCCCGGTCCGTCACATGCAGCACGAGGTGGTTGAGCGGGCGGGGCGAGCCCTCCGGTCCCATCCGGACGCGGGCCAGCATGGGGCTGACCTCCCGGCCGCCCAACGAATCGAGCGCGGCCGCCAGCAGGAGGTTGTGCTCGAAGCAGTACCCGCCGCGGCGGGCGGAGATGATCTTGTCCTCGAGGCACCCGAGCTCGAGGGAGACGGGCCGGCCCGAGAACGAGTCGAAGTTCTCGAACGGGATGGTGGTGGCGTGTGCCCGGTGGACCTGCGCCAGCGCCGGGTCCGTGCCGGGTGCCAACCCGATGCGTTCCAAGTAGGCGGCCAGCGAGGCGAGCGGTGGCATCGGACAGAGAGGCTAACGCCGTGACGTGGGGCCGGCCCATGGCGCCAGGAGGCGGAAACGGCCATTTTCGCTCCTGTGGCGCGGTCGCTATGGTGTCGATCAACCCAGGGGAACGCAGGAGCCGGCCATGCAGAACCATCATCCCAAGGTCTCGCAGCGTCCCGACCGGACGTGGGTCGTCGAGTGTCCGCAGTGCCGGAACGACCCGACGGCGGCGCTGCCGATCGGCATCGGCATGCCCTTGCGGGACCGGGAGACGGCCGAGCGGCTGCGCGAGAACCATGCGGCCCGCGGCCTTCGCGTCGCCGCCTCGTAGGGCCCGGTCGCCCCGCTCGCCCGGGCCGCTACGGTCGATCCCGTGACGGCCGCCGAGGTGCCCGGAGTGGTGACCAAGCCGAGCCCCCGCTCGGTAGGCGACACGGTGGCCCGGTTCGTCGATCTGCTCGGATCGAAGGGTTTGAAGGTCTTCGCGGTGATCGATCAGCGCGCCGAGGCGCGGGCGGTGGGCCTGGACCTGCGGGAGACGACCCTGGTCATCTTCGGGAACCCGGCGGCGGGGACGGGCGTGATGGAGGCCGTGCCGCTGGCCGCCCTGGACATGCCGCTCAAGGTGTTGGTGTGGTCGGAGGGGGACCAGGGCGCGCGGGTGAGCTATATCGACCCCGCCTTCCTGGCCACCCGCTACGGCCTCAGTGCCGAGTACGCCAGGGTCTTCGAAGGTGTGCACGCGCTGACGGACGCGCTCGTCGCCCCCTGACGGCCGCGGCACCCGGCAGGGGCGGTGCAGGTCCTGCCGGGGCTGTTGCTCAGGCGGAGGTCTCGAGCCGCACGGCAAGGCGCCGCGGCGCCAGGGAGTGCTCCACTGCTTCGCGCAGGGAGCGGCCGTGGCCATGCGGGTCCTCATCGGCGTAGATGGTCACGTTGACGATGTCACCCCAGCCCCGCCGGATCTCGACCCCGCGCACCGCGTAGTCGCCGCTGGCGGGATGGGCCTCCGCCAGCGCGCGCAGGACCTGCTTCGTCACCTCCGCCCCAACCATCCACCCACCATGACGGGCGGGAGTTGACGCAGAACAGGGGCGAAGGTCACATCGCGCGCCCCCGAGCTTGGCGCCGGGCACCGTGGCTCCGGCGGTGTGGCTCAGTCGAAGAGGGGAATGGGGGTTGCGTACTCCAGCGCCCGATAGCCGCCCGCCGTCTCGTCGACGAGCGCGGCGGCCGCCGGTGCGATGTCGACGCCCGGGAGCTCGGGGAACAGCGGGTCGTGGTGGCAGAAGGCCACGCGGCCGGGTCGGAGCAGTTGCACCTGTTCGAGCATGAACTGGACCGAGGAGCCCTGGAACGGCTCCCCGTCGACGTTGGGTCTGCCCCCGAGCGAGAGCAGCGCCAGGTCGGGGCGTAGCCCGCTGAAGATGCCACGCCAGTAGCCGGCGCTCCCGCTGACGAGGACCGAGCCGCGCGCCGTCGTCAGCAAGTAGGCCAGCTGGCCGCCGTCGTGTTGGGAGTGGGCGTGGCTCACGAAGACGAAGTCGGCCCGGTCGACCTCGGCCGTCGAGAGCCCGACGGGCTCCAGCCCCGGCAGGCGGTCGAGGTAGGCGTCGAAGAACAGGTCGAGGCCGGCGTCGCGGACGCGGAAGGTCGCGGTCCCGAACCACTCGAGCGTCGTCGGCATGGAGGGCCCTCCCTGGCGGATCGGTCGGTGGGCCGATCGTAGGGTCGCCGGCGGCGTGGTCGCTCATGCGCCAGTCCGGCATATACCGGAGGGGGTATAGGATCGAGATCGACGCAATCCGGACGAGGGGCAGCGTCACGATGGAGGAGGAGAGGACATGCAGCTGCCGGAGGAGGTCGTCAGCGACATCCGGAAGCGTCTCCACCGGGTGGCCGGCCAGATCGAGGGGATCGAGCGCATGCTCGACGAGGGCCGTGAGTGCCGCGACGTGGTGACGCAGATTTCGGCCGCCACCAAGGCGCTCGAGCAGGCGGGGTTCCGCCTCGTGGCCGCCGGCCTCACCTACTGTCTGGCCAATCCGGAGCAGGCCGAGGTCGACGGCTACCCGCTCGAAGAGGTCCAGCGGATGTTCATGAAGCTGGCCTGACCATGACGGCGCGTCGGATCGTGATCGTCGGTGGTGTGGCCGGGGGGATGTCGGCGGCCACGCGGCTCCGCCGCCTCGACGAGGAGGCGTCGATCATCGTGATCGAGCGATCGGGCCACGTGTCCTACGCCAACTGTGGCCTCCCGTACTTCGTGGGCGGCGTGATCGAGGACGAGGACGACCTGCTGCTGCAGACCCCCGAACGGCTGTACGACCGCTTCCGGTTGGACGTGCGGGTCGCCACCGAGGTGGTCGCCATCGACCCCGAGGGTCGCCGCGTGACGGTGCGCCCCACCGGTGGGGGACACGCAGGGCAGCTCCCGTACGACGCGCTCGTCCTCAGCCCGGGCGCGGCGCCGGTGCGGCCCCCGCTGCCGGGGTTCGACCGGGTCCGCGTCCTCCGCACCGTCGAGGACGCCGAGCAGCTGGCGGACGAGGCGCGGGGCAAGGCGCGGACGGCCGTCGTCATCGGAGCGGGGTTCGTCGGGCTCGAGACGGCCGAGAACCTGGCCCATCGCGGCATCGCCACGACGGTGGTGGAGGCAGCCGACCAGGTGCTGACGCCGCTCGACCCCGAGATGGCCGTCCTGGTGGCGGCGGAGCTGGTGCAGCGCGGGGTGGCCGTCGAGACCGGCGTGGGCGTGGCGGAGGTCACCGAGGCCGGTGTCGTGCTGGCCGACGGCCGCGCCGTCCCCGGCGAGATGATCGTCGCCGCCATCGGCGTGCGCCCCGACGTGCGCCTGGCCCACATGGCCGGGCTCGCGCTGGGCCCGCACGGTGGGATCGCCGTCGACCACGACGGCTGCACGAGCGATCCGGCCATTTACGCGGTGGGTGACGCGGTCGAGAAGGAGGACTCCGTGGGCGGGGGGTTCTCGCTCATTGCGCTGGCCAACATCGCCAACCGGCAGGGACGCCGGGTGGCGGACCACATCTGCGGGCGGGTGGTGCGTCCGGCGCCCGCCCAGGGCACGGCCATCCTCAAGGTCTTCGGGGTGACGGCCGCCCTCACCGGGTGGAACGAACGCCGCCTGTGGGACGCGCAACGCCCCTACCGGGTTGTCCACTCCCACCCTCTGAGCCATGCCGGCTACTACCCGGGTGCCGAGCAGATGTCGTTGAAGCTGCTCTTCGATCCCGTGGACGGCGCCATCCTCGGGGCACAGGCGGTCGGGGGCGCGGGGGTCGACAAGCGGATCGACGTGCTGGCGACCGCCATGGCCGCCGGGCTGCGCGCCGCTGACCTGGCCGACCTGGAGCTTGCCTATGCACCTCCGTTCTCGTCGGCCAAGGACCCCGTCAACATGTTGGGTTACATGGCCGAGAACGTGCTGTCCGGCGAGTGTGACGTGGTGGAGGCGCCCGAGGTGGCGGGCCTCGCCGCCGCCGGGTGGACCATCCTGGACGTGCGCACCGAGGCGGAGCACGCATGCGGTGCCATTGAGGGCAGCATCAGCGCGCCGCTCGACTCGCTGCGCGACCGTCTCGGCACGCTCGGCGACGGCCCGTTCGTCGTCTACTGCGAGGTCGGTCAGCGTGGCCACACGGCCACGATGCTGCTGCACGACCTCGGGGTCGTGGCGCGGAACCTGGACGGGGGCTACCGGACCTGGCGGGCCGCCGCCGCGGCGGCGGCGGGGGATCCGGGGCGTCTCGTCGCCGTCGCCACTCTGGGCTGAGCGCCGCGGCGGGGCGCCCGCGTCCCCCGCCGACGACCCCGGCCCGACGTCTAACGTGTGCGCCATTGAGCGCGCGGGCGATTGGACCCGCGGGCGCGACCCCGAACTGGAGCATGCAACCAATCACGCGCCTGGCGAGCAAGCGGAACAAGGCGCTGCTACGCGAGCTGGTGGCAACCGACTTCAAGCTCCGCTATCAGGGGTCGAGCATCGGGTACGCCTGGAGCCTGCTGCGCCCGCTGTGCATCTTCGTGATCCTCTACATCGTGTTCGACAAGTTCCTGAAGTTGGGCACCGGCGTGCCGCATTACCCCGTCTACCTGCTCCTGGGCCTCGTCATCTGGAACTTCTTCGCGGACATGACGTCACAGAGCCTGGGGTCGATCGTCGCCCGGGGCGACATCCTGCGCAAGGTGAGCATTCCGCGCTGGATCATCGTCGTGAGCGCCACCATCTCGGTCCTGATCAACTTCGGCTTCAACCTCGTCGTCCTGGCCATTTTCATGGTGGTGGGACGGGTGGCGATCAGCTGGGACATCGTCTTGTTGCCGCTCTTCTTCCTGGAGGCGTACGTGCTCGGGCTCGGCGTGTCGCTCTACCTCGGCGCGGCCTACGTCCGGTACCGCGACATCCGCTACGTCTGGGAGGTCGTCACGCAGGCCCTCTTCTACCTCACGCCGATCATCTATCCGCTCTCACGGATCTCGAACCCCACGCTGCGCAAGGTCCTCCTGTTGAACCCTCTGGCGCAGTCCATTCAGGACGCCCGCTACGTCACGGTGACGAAGGAGGCCACGACGCTGCACTCCGAGTTCGGCACGTACCTGGTCGGGATCGTCCCGCTGCTGATCGCGCTGGCCATCCTCGTCGGGGGCATCTGGTACTTCCGCCGGGAGGCGCGCACCTTCGCCGAGAACATTTAGCGGCGGCGGGTCTCGTGCTGCGCGCTCCCGCTGGAACAGGGCCGTGACGATCCGATCGGCCATCGGCACGTGGCTGAACCGCAGCGCGGACTACGAGGCCTGGATGGAGAGGGTCGAGTCGGTCGAGCCGGCCGAGCAGCCGGACGGGGAGCCGGACGGGGAGCGCCACGACGCCGACGGCCCCCTGTTCTCGGTGGTGGTTCCCTGCTGCGACCCGCCCGCCGCCCACGTCGCCGCGCTCGTCGGCTCCGTCGTCGGCCAGAGCTACGGGAGGTGGGAGCTGTGCCTGGTCGACGGGTCGATCGAGCCCGAGAGCAGGACGACGATCGCGGCGCTGGCGGCACGGGACGACCGCATCAGGTACATCGCAGTGCCGGAGAACCTCGGGATCTCGGGCAACACCAACCTGGGCCTGGAGTCGGCCCACGGTGACTTCGTGGCCTTTGCCGACCACGACGACACGCTGGCGCCCTTCGCGTTGGCGGCGGTGGCGGCGGCCCTGCGCACCCAACCCGACCTCGACGTCGTGTACTCGGACGAGGACAAGCTGAGCGAGGACGGGCGGCGGCGATTGCTCCCCTTCTTCAAACCCGACTGGTCGCCGGACCTCTTCCTCGGGGTCAACTACCTGAACCACCTCGTCGTGGTGCGCCGGACCCTGCTGGAGGAGGTCGGTCTCCTCCGGCCGGACTTCGACGGCGCCCAGGACTACGACCTGCTGCTCCGGGTCACGGAACGGACCGATCGGATCGCCCACGTGCCCCGGGTCCTCTACCACTGGCGGCTCTCGCCCGGCTCCGCCTCGAGGGATCTCGTACGCAAGTCCTACGCGGACGACGCCGGCCGGCGCGCCCTGCGCGAAGCCCTGCGGCGAAGGGGGATCGAGGGCGAGGTGCTGGCCGTGCCCGACCGGCCCACCAGCTACCGGGTGCGCTACGAGCTCCCCCGCCCACCGCCGAAGGTGTCGATCATCGTCCCGTTCCACGACAACGTCCACCTGCTGGAGCAGTGCGTCGGCAGCATCGTGTCGAAGTCGACCTTCGAGAACTACGAGATCCTGCTGGTCTCGAACAACAGCACCGAGCCCGCGACCCGCCGCTACCTCGATGCACTACCCGAGCCGCGTTGCCGGGTGTTGCACTGGGACCATCCCTTCAACTATGCGGCCATCAACAACTTCGCGTTCGGGCACGCCGGCGGCGACTACCTCGTGCTGCTCAACAACGACACCGAGGTGCGCACGCCGAACTGGATCGAAGAGCTGGTGGGCGTGGCATCGCAGGAAGGCGTCGGGGCGGTGGGACCCATCCTCACGTACCCCGACGGGCGGATTCAGCACGCGGGCATCGTGGTCGGGATGGCGGGCCCGGCCGGTCACGTGTTCAGGCACCGGCGCGTGGGCGAGTCGACCGACTTCGGCACGGCTGCGTGGCCACGGGACTACCTGGCCGTGACCGGCGCATGCCTCGCGGTGGCGCGGGCTGCGTACGAGGAGGTGGGGGGGATGGACGAGTCACTCGCCGTGGCCGGGAACGACGTGACCTTCTGCATCAAGCTCCACGAGGCGGGCTACCGCAACGTGTGCTGGCCCTTCGCGCAACTCGTCCACCACGAGAGTGCGACCGTGGGCGGAGCCGCGTTTGCCGTGCGAGCCGACCTCGACCGTGCCATGCAGTGGTACGGGCCGTACACGGGGGGCCGGGATCCCTACTTCAACCCGAACCTCGACCTGGACGACGAGCGCATCAGGCTCCGACTCCCCGGCGGCGGGTCGGGAGCGCGTGGCGCAGTCCTGCGGGCGGTGCGGAGCCAGCAGGCGCGGCTCAGGCGGTTGCGCCGCGCCTACCGGAACCTGGGCGCGGCGGGGGTCGTGAAGAAGGCGGCGAGGAGGGCGAGGCCGCGGCACGCCGACTGAAGCACGGACGGCTCGTCTCTCCCGGTCCCTACGGCGTCGACCGGCGACGCCGCCGTCTGGTCCGCCACGGCGTGCGCAACAGGTCGGTTCGCAGCGCTCCGGACTGGGAGGGCCGGCGGATCGACATCGTCAGCCACTGGACGGTGGCGGCGCCCAGGGCCGCCCACCACCCTGTCGGTGGGTACCAGAGCGCGGCGTAGCGCATGCAGCCGCGCCACCACTGCCGCTCGCGCGCGAAGGGGTCGCTGCTGGAGGCGCCACCGACATGCACCGCCCACCGGTCCGGGGTGACCTGGAGTCGCCACCCGGCGTCCCGCAAGCGCTTCGAAAGATCGAGATCCTCCCAGTACAAGAAGTAGCTGGCGTCGAAACCGCCGATCTCCTCGAGCGCCTGGCGCCGGGTCAGCAGCACGATCGCCGCCAGGGCCTCGACGTCGTGGGCGGCAGCGGGTGCGTGCGGGGTCAGCCGCGCCGACAGCGCGCGCAGCGGCGGGGTCCTGAGCAGGGGCCCGATCCGCAGAATGCGCGCCCACAGGTGGGACGCCCCCACCGACTGCCAGCTGCTCCGCTGGTCGAGCTCCCGGTCGCGCTCTTCTATGACACCCTGGAGCGCGGCCAGGTCGGGCTGCGCAGCCAGCGTGGCCAGCCCGCTCGCGACGGCGTCCGGGATGACCACGGCGTCGGGATTGCACAGCAGCACGAACGGCGCGTGGGTCAGCGCCAGGCCCCGGTTCTGGCCCGCGCCGAACCCAGGGTTCGACGGGTCGTGGACGACGACCGCGCCGAGCCGTTCCGCCACCTGCCCCGCCCCGTCGGAGCCATGATCGACCACCACCACACCGGTGAGCCCGGGAATCCGGAGCAGCTCGGTCACACAGGGTCCGATCGTGTCCGCGCTCTCGTACGCGACGACGACGGCGGCGACGGTCGGGGGCGGGCCAGGCGTCGGTGCGGAGTGCGGCACGGTCCGGACGTCGACTCCCCGCGGCACGCTCGGTATCCTACGGAACCCCACCTCCGACTTCGCCCGGCCCTGCCGGCCCCGAGCTGAACTCGAGCGACCATGCACGACCGGCCCTCGGTGTCGATCCTCATCCCCGCCTACAACGAGGCGGCGCACATGGACGCGTGCCTGAAGGCGGTGTTGGCCCAGACCTACCCGCTGCTCGAGGTCTTGGTCCTCGACGGTGGCTCCGCGGACGGAACCCGCGACACGGTGGCCTCCTACGGACCACCGGTACGGCTCATCGACAACCCGGGCCGGGGGCCGGCCGCCGCCATGAACACGGGGATCGCCCACAGCACGGGCGACATCATCTGCCGCATGGACGCGCACACGCTGTGCGAGCCCGACTACGTCGCGCGCTGCGTCGAACTCCTGTCCGAGACGGGGGCCGACGTCGTGGGGGGACCGATGCGCCCGGTGGGGAGCGGCCCTTTCGGACGGGCTGTCGCCGCGGTCACCTCGTCGCCGGCCGGCATGCCGGGCCGGTTCCACCACGCCACCGCCCGGGCCGAGGTCGACACGGTCTACCTGGGCGCATGGAGGCGCAGCACGCTGGAAGACGTCGGTGGCTTCGACGACGGGCACTTTCCCTGGTGGGGCGAGGACAACGAGCTCAACTACCGACTTCGGCGCCGTGGGGGCAGGGTGGTACTGGACCCCTCGGTGCACTCGACCTACTTCCCGCGCGAGTCGCCGGCGGCGTTGTGGCTCCAGTACCGGAACTACGGCCTGGCCAAGGCCACCTCGGTCGCCGTGCACGGCGCGCTGCCCTCGTGGCGGCCGGTGGCACCCGCGGCACTCGTGGCGGTGGCGGCCGTGGGGCTGCTCGGGGGTCGCACCTGGGCGCAGCGCCTGGCCGTGCCCGCGCTGCACGCGCTCGGCTGCGCGGCCATCGGACTCTCCGTCAGCCGGGACAACGACGTGGACCCCGTCAACGCCGCGCTGGTGCAGGAGATCTGCCACTGGTCGTTCGGACTGGGCTTCTGGGTCGGCATCGGCCGCGCCGTTCGAGGGCGGCCGCTGCAGGTGCCGGCCGGAGGCGGAGTCGGCTGATGCGACAACCGACCCTCCGTTTCGACGAGCCTGCCGTGTCGACGGTCACACCGACGGGAGCGCACGGGACGGCGGTGCCGAGCGCGAGGCGTGCGCCGTTCCGTAGGTTCGTCAGAGGGCATTGGCCGGCCCTGGTGGCAGTGGCGTGGTTCGGGCTGATCGGGCTCTCCCTGCTCGCCCCGGCGCTCGCGGGTGGGACCAAGCTCGGCCCCTATGACCTGCTCTCGTTCTTCGGGCTCGGCCAGCCACGTATGCCGATCCACAACAACGTCGACAGCGATCTGATCCAAATCATCATCCCGTGGCGGAACCTCGCCGTCACGCAGGTCCATCACGGTGAGCTTCCCCTGTGGAACCCCTACAGCGGAGCAGGGTTACCGTTGGCCTTCAACGGCGAGTCGTCGACCTTCAGCGTGCCGACGCTGGTGAGTTACGCCGTCCCCGTTCGCTTCTCCTATGACGTCACACTGATCGTCAAGCTGATCATTGCGGGATCCGGAACCTACGCACTGTGTCGGGTCTGCGGCACCAGAGTCATCGGGGCGATCTTTGCCGGTACCGTGTACGAGCTGAGCGGTGCCTTCTCGGGGCTCTTGGGCTGGCCCGTGGGGGACGTCTTCGCCTTCCTCGGATTCGTCCTCGCCGCCGGCGTTCTCGTCGTACGCGGACCCCGAAGACCGATGTGGGTCCTGGCCCTGAGCCTGTCCGTCGCATGTG
Organism: uncultured Acidimicrobiaceae bacterium; assembly: GCA_963736525.1. Classification (GTDB taxonomy): domain Bacteria; phylum Actinomycetota; class Acidimicrobiia; order Acidimicrobiales; family RAAP-2; genus Bog-473. The sequence goes on along the minus strand of CAVTPF010000004.1, from coordinate 123,975 downwards.
CCGTCTACGGCGGTCACCCCGAAAGCGTCGGCATCACACTCATCGTCCTCGGCCTCTTCTCCGTTCCCTTCATCGCGACCAGGTGGAGGACCGAAGCCGGTGGAGTGCGCGGTGCGACCAAGGAGCTGGTGTGGCGACCGGTCGCGTTCCTCTCCCTCGGTGTTGTCGCCGGTTTGGCGCTGTCGGCTCCGCTGCTGCTCCCGTTGAGCCAGCTGGTCAACGGGTCCGCGCGGTCCGCCGGGGGCGCCTATCAACCGCTTCCCCTCCACGACTCCCTGGCCCTGGCCTTTCAGGAGTTCGACGGCCTGCCGACAGACGTCGGGCATTACTTCGGGTCGTCCAACTACTACGACGTGGCCGCCTACGTGGGCGTCACCGCGCTCGCCCTCGCCGCGGTCGCCTTGGTCCGATGTTGGAGGAGGCCAGAAGTCGTGGGCCTCGTCGTGGTGGCCATCGCCTGTGTCGGGATCCTCTACGTCGAGCCGGTGGGGACGGTGGTCGACCACCTGCCGGTACTCCGCACGGTCCTCTGGTACCGAGCGCTCATCCCACTGGACTTCGTGCTCGCCGTGTTGGCCGGACGGGGTCTCCACGAGGCGTTGGCTGCGGTGGGTGGTGACCGAGCACCGCTCCGAGTTCTTCGCTGGGCCTTCCTTGCCGCGGCAGCGGTACTGATACTCCTGTTTGCCTACTTCCTCGCGACGCGCAGCGGACTGCCTCCCGGCGGCGCGCACGAGCGCCTCTGGAGCTTCGCCTGGCCCGCGGCACTCGTCCTCTCCGGCCTCTTGATCACGGGGTACCTGCTGCGAAGCGGTCCGAGGGACGGGCTGACGGGGAGGTCGCGTGTCGCGGGAGTGACGCTCTTGCTCATTGAGACCGGGTTCTTGCTGTGGGCGGGTGCCCCCCTGTGGTCCTCCGCGACTCAGTCGTTCGCCACCACGTCGGCGGAAAGGGATCTCCAGGCCCTCGTCGGCACCGCTCGAGTGGGTTTCGGCTCCTGTCCGTCCATCACCGAATTTCCGAGCCTCGGGATCCTCCCCGAGGCGAACATCGCGTACGGCGTGAGCGAATTCGGATTCTACGAACCCTTGACGCCGCGCAGCTATTACGAGTCGTGGTCTCGAATCAGTGGTACGCCGGTCGCTGTCGCACCGAGTGGGGTCTTCTGCCCGTCCGTTTCGACCGTGGTCGAGGCGCGTGACCTGGGCGTCCGTTTCATCCTCGAACCTCCTGGAACGAAGGGGCCGCCGGGAACGACGCTCGTCGGCGACCCTGGTGGGGAAGGGTTGTACCGAGTACCGGATTCGTCAATCGCCGACATCATGAGCGCAGGCGCATCCACCGCACGCCCTCTGGCCGTCACGCAGCTCAACGCGTCGACGTGGAGGATCTCGGTGCACGCACCCAGCCCATCCGTCGTCCATCTGCTGTTCACGAACGTTCCGGGTTGGCATGCCGCGCTGAACGGTCGTCCACTGTCGCTGACGCCGTGGTCCGGCTTCCTGCTACAGGCTCGAGTGCCGGCGGGTCGCTACACCTTGATGCTTCACTACTACCCCGACGCGTTCAACGTGGGGCTCGTCGTCGCGTTGTGCACCCTGATCCTTCTGGGTGGCTGGGTCGCGTGGGACAACGTTCGGCGACGCGCGGCACGAGTAGGAGTAACCGGAACGTGACATTTGCGCGAACACTGAGGGAACTCGGACCGGAACCCTCCGTCAGCGCCTCACGCCGTGTGATCCGATGCGGCGAGTTCGTACGGCTGCACTAGCTTTGCCGCGCGTGGCCCGTCGACTGTTGGCAAACCGTGAGCCGTGACTGAGCTCGCCGTTGAGGCACCGCCGATCGCGCCCACCGATCCGACCGACGTCGCCCGAGACAGCCCCGAGGTTCCGGTGCGCGGCGGCCTCGACGTCTCGCGGGTGTCGGTCCTCGGCTGGGTCGTCGCCGCGTTGGTGCTCGTCCAGACGCTGTTCTGGCTGCCGGACGCGACCTCCGTCCTTCCCGAGAAGGCGGCAGTTCTGCTGCCGATGGCCGCGCTCGGCCTGCCCTACCTGGTGGCGATGGCACTCGGCCGGGCGGGAGCGGGGCAGAACACCGCGCTCAAGTGGGCGGCGCGGATGGGCCTTGCCTTCCTGGCGTGGGGCGCGCTCTCGGCGTCTCTGGCCGCCACCCCCCAAGCAGCGTTCTTTGGGCTCTACTCCGACCTGACGGGCTGGATCTTCTTCCTCTGCCTCTTCGGAGCATGGGCGGTGGCGACGCGGCTGTCGCGCGCGCCGGACAGGAGCCTTCTCGAGCTCTCCATCATCGCCGGGGCGACCGGCAACGCCGTCGTGGCGGTGATTCAGCAGCACGTCGACCTCTCCTCGGTGGCGTTGCCCCTCTATGGGGGCACCCTGCAGCCGACCGGCATCTTGGGCAACCCGGTCTACCTCGGCGCGCTGCTCGCCGCCGCGTTGGCGCTGGTGGCGCCGCGCTGTGCGCGCGCGCCTCTCCGCTGGGGCGCCGTTGCCATCGTGCTCGGGCTCGGGCTCGGTGTCTGCGGCGAGCGACTACCGGCGATCCTGACCGTGCTGCTGGCTGCCGGGGAGGTGGGTGCAGTGGCGTTCGCCGCGTGGCGCGCCGGCGCGGGAGGCGTGCGGACCGTGCTGCGCGCCACGGCTCCAATGGTGCTCTTCGGTGCTCTGGCGATCGGCGCACTCGTGGTCGGTTCGGTCACGGCCGGCACCAACACGTCCGGGCCGGTCACACAATCGTCGAGCCCAGTCGTCGCCAGCCCCGGTGCGAAGCCCGCCAAGGCCGCGCCGCCCACGATCGTGGCCCGTGGCGGGGTGATCGACCACATTCAGTCCTCGACCTCGACGGAGACCTTCAACGAGCGCTTCGACTTGTGGCGAGCGAGCTGGAGCGCCTTCCTCCACCGCCCGCTCACCGGCTACGGGCCCGATCAGTTCCGGGTCGGGACGCTGTCGCGGTACGACTCCTCGCTCGTCCTGGACGTCACGACGGACATCTATACCGACCAGGTCTTCCTCGACGCGCACAACATCCTCATCGAGTTGGCCGTCACCGTCGGCATCGTGGGGCTGGGACTCTTCGCCGGCTGGTTGGTCTTCGCCCTCCGACGCCGGCGAGGCCCCCTCGTCGTCTTCGCCATCGTCCTCTTCGCATCGGAGCTGGCCGAGCCGCTCAACCTCGTGATCACCACGCTGCTGTTCGTGGCCGTGGGGGCCGCGTTGCAGCGAAACGCGTCGGAGCCGATGACGGACAAGGCGAGCGCGACGATCGGTTTTGCCGGTCGGCGCATGCCGGAGCGCCGGCTCCTCGCCGGCTCGTCGTGGGTACTCGGGGCGCTGGCGCTCATCCCCGCCCTCCTGTTCATCATCGGAGACATCGCATACGATGCCGCCGCCACCGCTCCTCCGCTCGCCCCCGGGACGGCGTCCAACGTCTCGACGGCGGAGACACTGCTGAGCCCGTGGTCCCAACCGGCGTCGGAATGGGCCACCATTTATTCGACGCCGTACCTCGACGCGATGCCACAGGCCCTCCAGTGGGAAGAAGTCGCAGTGGCGCGCGACCGGACCAACCCCGTCTCATTGGTTTTGCTCGCGTCGATGGATGCCGATCTCGGGAACTTGCGGGGCGCGCATGGCGCCGCCGCGGCCGCCGTCGAAAATCAGCCTTGGCTCGCACCTGCACTCGACCTGCTCGGCGCCATCGACTGGAACCAGGGCCAACGATCCGAGGCGCGGCAGGTGTTCAAGCAGTCGCTGGGGTACTACCCGAACCAGCCGCTCGTCGAGGCATATCTGTCCGGTCAATGCGTACCCGCCCTCCCGGGGAGCCTGGCGACCCACGGATTGTCCATCGGGTGCGGAACACCCGGACAGTCCGGCTGAGCGCGAGTCGTTTCCTCTTCCGTCACGCGCGAGCGCGTCGGGTTCATCCGCAGTTCACCTCGGCGTCGGGTGACGTTCGAATTCGGAGAGGATCATACCGACGCGTAGTTGAATGGCGACATGCGAGGGCTCATCCGGTTGGGAGTCGTGACGGCTCCCATCGCGGTCGTGCTGGTGCTCGGCGAAGTCCATGCTCATGTCGTCGGGCACTATCCGTTCACCGGCACCGCGCGCTTTGCGTGGACGGTCGCGTTCATCGCCATCCTCGAGATCGCGACCTACGCATCAGGGATCCCGGATGCGCCCATGTCGGCCACCGCCGCCGCATGGACCGCGCTCGGCGCGGTCGGCGCCGCTGCGATCACGATTTCGCTCGTCCAACTGGCGAGTGGGTCATCGGTCCTTCCTCGAGCCGTCGTGCTCGGCAGCGTGGTCCTGCTCGTGCCCGTGCTGATGCTGCTGTGCATCCTCTCTCGACGTGCGTATCTCAACGGAGAGGGAGCCGACCGGATCCTTGCGGTTCTGACCCCCGACGAAACAGCGGCACTGGAGTGCGACCTCGTGCTGGCCCCTGAGCACGAAGCGCAACTGGTGGGAGTGCTCGACCCCACCGAGTCACCGACCTCGCTGGTATCGGCGTCGCGGGCGGTGCTGCCAAGCGAGCCGGCGGCGCCGGGATCGCTCGTGCGGATGGCGCGCGAGACACGGGCGGACCTCGTGGTGCTGGGGAGGCAAGCGGCCTCCGACGAATGGCTCGTCTCGCAGGCGGCGGAGCTCCACGGCTCGGGCGTACGCATCCGGGCCTTGTCCCACTTCTATGACGAGTGGCTGGGCAAGCTCCCGATCTCCGACCTCGAGCGCGTCTCACTGATGTTCGACATTCAGGAGATCCATGCGCCGCGCTACGCCAGAGTCAAGCGGCTGGTCGACATCACGGCCGGAATCGTCGGATGCCTCTTCCTCGTCGTGGCCGTCCCCTTGGTGGCGGTCGCCGACCTCATCGGCAACCGCGGTCCGCTGTTCTTCACCCAGCAGCGGGTCGGAAAAGGGGGCCGCCCCTTCACGATCTTCAAATTCCGCACCATGGTCGGCGAGGTGACGGGCCAGTGGACCAGCATCGAGGATCCCAGGGTGCGCGCGGTGGGCCGGTGGATGCGCCGCACGCACATCGACGAGCTGCCGCAGGCGGTCAACCTGCTCCGTGGGACCATCTCGCTGGTGGGGCCGAGGCCCGAGCAGCTGCGCTACGTCGAGGAGCTCCGGGAGAAGATCCCGTTCTACGACGTGCGCCATCTGGTGAACCCAGGCGTGACGGGCTGGGCCCAGGTGAAGTTCCTCTACGGGTCGAGCGTCGAGGACGCCTTGCAGAAGTTGCAGTACGAGTTCTTCTACATGCGGCACCAGGGGCCCGTGCTCGACATGCGGATCATGGCCCGCACCATTCGCTCCGTCCTTCGCCTGCACGGCCGCTGAACACGGACCGGGGCCCGGCCGCACAGCGGAGCCGAAGCGTCACGGAGAGGCGTCGGAAGCCGTGGCGGCCGGGTTGCCCACCAACTTGGCCGAGAACTTCACGGCCTTCACCGCGCTCGTGACGCCTGTCTGCAGGGTCACGCCGAAGACGATCAGCACGATGCCCAGCCAGAAGAGGTAGGGCCAACCCAGCATGAGGATGCCCAGGCGACCTAGCGCGTAGGGCGGCGAGCACACGACGGCGCCCAGGGCACCCCCGACGACGGTGGCGGCGAGCTTGTCCCTGGTGTTGCGAGACTTCTGGATGCCGACGATGCGCGCAGGTACAGCCAGGTAGCAGAGCATCATGATGCCGACCACGATGCTCTGGCTGATGGCGAACGGCCAATGACCCCACCGGGTCACGATCAGCGCGGAGAAGGCAAGGGCCAGACCGATGGCGCAGCCCCAGGACAGGATCACGCGTAGGTGGCGGTTCGCCTCGCCGAAGGCGGGGCGGATCCTGGGTGGCCCGGGCTTGGAGATCGCGAAGGCGAAGACCCCGTTCAGATAGAAGCTGGCCGCCGTCAGCACGGTCACCCCCAGCACGCACGGGATGAGGAGGGGACCGCGGATCACGTGGAACTGCTTCCCGTGCAGGACGTGGATCTTCAGGTCCAGCATGGCGACCCAGATCCACATGGCGGGGACGATCTGCACCAGGGTGAGCCGCCAGTTGGTCACGAGGAGCTTCACGCCCTGGAAGAGCATCAGGAAGGCACCCACGATCATCCCGAGGGGGGCCAGCCAGCGCCGGCGTTGGCTGAGCTCGATCACCGCCTTCTCCACGGCGGAGTCGTCGCTGCGGTTGATGGCGTCGACGAGGTTGGCGATCCCACCCTTCATCCGCGCCCGGCGAGTGGTGGATGCGGCGGGGGCCAGGTCGGCCGGTGAGCCCGCGGGAGAGCCCTCCGGGGCGCTCCGGTCTTCGTGGTCCACCGTCACTGATCGCCCTCGTCCTCGCCGTCTTGGAGATTCGGTGTCACGCGATCCCTCATTGTGGACCGAACCCGTCAACGAATGCAGGGCAAAAGGTCATTGGGCCCGGGCCAGGGCCGCCTCGGGGGCCGGTCGGGTCCATGAGGACCACGGCCCGTGTCAAGTCCTCCCGCCGGGCGTAGCCTCGTGGCAGGAGCGGCCCCGCCGTTCCGCGCCCAGCAGGGGAGGCGAAGCATGACCATAGAAGATGTGATCCGCGAGGCAGACGGTCCGATCCCGAAGACGGTCGGACACCTGAGCGATTCGGAGAGCAAGGAGAAAGGGAAACAAGCCCGGGCCAAGGTTCCCAGGGACAGCCACTCCGTCTTTGCCCCTTCGGCGGACCGGCCGGACCCCGTCGCCCTGCTCGAGGACCAGGCCAAGACCCGGGTCCCCGAACTGGTGCCGATCCGCTACGGGCGCATGCTGGTCTCGCCCTTCACCTTCTACCGGGGGGCGGCGCTCATCATGGCGTCAGACCTGGCCACCACGCCCCGGTCGGGTCTCAGCGCCCAGTGCTGCGGCGACGCCCACCTCTCCAATTTCGGGGTCTTCGGGTCCCCGGAGCGCTCGCTGGTCTTCGACTGCAACGACTTCGACGAGACTCTTCCCGGACCCTGGGAATGGGACGTCAAACGGCTGGCCGCCAGCGTCGTCGTCGCGTCCCGCGGCCTCGGCTTCTCCAAGGACGTGCGCTCCGAGGCCATCGTGAGCCTCGGCCGCGTCTACCGCGAGGCCATGCGGGAGATGGCGGACCTGACCAACCTTGAGGTCTGGTACTCCCGCATCGACATCGAGAACGTGCTCCAGCTGCTGAAGGACCAGGCGGCGACCACCGGGTCCAAGTCGGAGGCGCACATGGCCGGCACCGCGAGCAAATTGGTCGCCAAGGCCAAGACGAAGGACGCCATGAAGGCGCTCGACAAGTTGACCACGGTCGTCGACGGCCAGCGCCGGATCATCAGCGACCCGCCCCTCGTGGTCCCGGCCGACGAACTGTTCCCGGAGGTGCAGAGGCAGGCGCAGCTGGCCATGTTCCGCGAGCTTCTGCTCGGCTACCGGGCGAGCCTGCCGACCGACCGTCGGCACCTGCTCGAGCAGTACCAATTCAGCGACCTTGCCAGGAAGGTGGTCGGAGTGGGCAGCGTCGGCACCCGCGCCTGGATCGTTCTGCTGCACGGGCCGCATCCCGATGACGTCCTGTTCCTACAGGCCAAGGAGGCCGAGCCGTCGGTGCTCGAGCGGTTCACCAAGAAGAGCCAGTACGCCAACCACGGCGCCAGGGTGGTGGCCGGGCAACGGCTCATGCAGGCAGCCAGCGACATCTTCCTCGGCTGGCAACGCACCCCGGGCCTCGACGGCGTTTCCCGGGACTATTACGTGCGCCAGCTCCAGGACTGGAAGGGATCGGTCGACACGGACAACGCAATACCCGCTGGTGTGAAGGCCTACGGCGAACTGTGTGCCCACACCCTGGCCCGGGCCCATGCCCGCTCGGGGGACCGGATCGCCATCGCCGCGTACCTGGGCAACAACTCGACGTTCGAGAAGGCACTGGCCAAGTTCGCCGAGTCCTACGCCGACCAGAACGAGCGCGACTACGAGACGTTCGCCGCGGCGTGCAAGAGTGGGCGGCTCCAGGCCGAGCAGGGGATCTGAGTGGACGCAGGAATTGGGCGGCGAATCCGGTCAATCCGGTCGAAATGTTCGCTCCCGTGGAGAGATTTCCCCGGATGATGACTTTTGACCCTGTTGTGCAACGGGGACTGATGCGAGGGTTACCCTCCTGTACGAATCCTGGCCGCAGGCCGGGGGGACCAGACCAACCACGACACAAGGAGTTTTGAATGCTTGCCTCGAGCTATCCGGTACTCGATGCCTTCCTGACGATCCTGTACTTCTTCCTTTTCATCATCTGGATCTGGCTGCTGATCACGGTCTTCATAGACATCTTCCGGAGCCACGACATGGGAGGCCTGGCCAAGGCGCTCTGGGTGATCTTCGTCATCATCCTCCCGTTCCTGGGCGTCTTCGTGTACCTCATCGCTCGCGGTGGCAAGATGCACGAGCGGGCGGCGGCCGAGGCAGCGCAGCAGCAGAAGGCGTTCGACGCCTACGTCAAGCAGGCAGCCGGAGCGAGCGGGGACACCACGGCGGACCAGCTCGCCAAGCTGGCGAACCTGAAGTCGCAGGGCGTCCTCACCGACGCCGAGTTCGAGGCCCAGAAGGCCAAGATCCTGGCCAGCTGAGCCAGCCTCACCAGCAGTTTTCACGCCACCACCGATCCACGCGACAGCAGAGGAGACGTCATGACGGCAGGACCAGTGAGCTACACGGTGATCGCCTTTCCGGGCAACCGCTTCAACGGGGACATCGCCCCCGAAGTCGGGAGACTGGTGGCCAGCGGCCTGGTGCGGGTTCTCGATCTTGTGTTCGTGGGCAAGGACGAATCAGGCGACACCATCAGCCTGGAGTTCGACCAGATGGACGAGCTGGCGGCGTTCAACGACATTGAGGGCGAAGTCGGCGGCCTCATCAACGAGGAGGACCTCCAGCACGTGGCGGACAATCTCCCCGAGGGCAACTCCGCGCTCGTGATCGTCTGGGAGGATGTCTGGGCGAGGCCACTCGTCGAGGCGGTACAGGCATCGGGCGGTGTCGTCATCGACAGTGCCCGCATCCCGGCCAACCTTGTCGAGGCAGCTCTGGAGGAGTTGGCGCAGGCGATGAAGAGCTGAGTCAAGATCGAAGAACAGAGAATCACCGAGAAAGAATCACCGAGAGAAGGAGAAGCACATGCCTTTGGGTCGACGTCCGGTCATGCGGACAGTAGGCAGGACGGCCGTCATCGCCGGCACGGCGAGTGTCGTGGCCGGTGGAGTGAACCGCCGCCAGCAGCAGAAGTACGCGCAGCAGGATGCTGCCGCACAGCAGCAGGCGGCCGCACAGGCCGCGCCGGCCGCGCCGGTCGAGGCAGCACCCGACTCCGACGAGTTGATCAACAAACTGAAGGAGCTGGCCAACCTGAAGGACCAGGGCATCCTGACCGAGGCGGAATTCAACGACCAGAAGGCCAAGATCCTCGCAGAAATGTCCTGAGCGGGAGACCGCCCAGAGGATCACCGGCGGATTGAGCGACGAACGGCACCCACGGGTGCCGTTCGTCGCGCTGACGGCGTCCCAGCGATCGTGCCTGTGCCGGGTGGTCATACGGTTGGTGTCGTCATGCTGTTCTCCGGCGGCTACTTGCTGATGAGTGCCCGCAAGCGAGCGCGAGCTGCAAGAGGTCGACCGACCCGACGGAATGGGAGGGGATTCCCTGGGCGGGGTCCGTCCCCGCCTCCCACGGGCCTCTGTGGATGACTGCTTAATTAGGGCCTCTCGTCCGCTTAATTAGGGCCTCTCGTCCGCAGGCCTCGGCAGCCCCCATTTCTGGTCCCGCACCGCGGGTCCTGACCTGGAGACCGGGTCGTCGCGGTTGCCGAACGCACCACCCCGTCCGAGCGGGAGCATGGGAAGGCGCTCCTCGGCGGAGACGGCGCGAACCACCTCGTGGACGCGCCATTCCGGAGCCCCGGGGGATCGAAACCCCGGGCCGCCCGAGCCCTCAATCGGATGCTCGGCCGGTAACGTAAACCGGATGTGTCCGAACGACACCGGCGGCCGCAGCGCCTCGAATCGTCCTGGCGTGCGCCCGGCCGCACGTGCCTGAAACCTCGGACCTCGACGGGGTGACCGTGCAGGAATTCACGCCGGCCGGTCGTTCGGTGCCCGGGCCGGCACCCGCCGCCGCCTCCACCGACGCCGGACCCGCGGCCCGAGGGAACTGGTGGTGGGTGCCCGGGGCGATCACGGTGATCACCATCGCCAGCGTCATTCTGGTGACGCTGTCACAGCTGCACCCGAGCATGCTGCTCACGAACACCACGACCACCGGGGGCGACACCGGCGCGCACATCGCGATGCCCAAGTTCCTCGAGACGCTGTTGAGCCATGGTCAGCTCACCGGCTGGGATCCCGGTTGGTACGACGGCTTCCCGCTGTACACCTTCTATTTCACGATCCCCGATCTCTTCATTGCCGTCGGGGGCTGGGTCATCCCCTACGACGTCGCGTTCAAACTGGGCACCATCCTCGGATCGGTGACGCTCCCGGTGTGCGCGTGGGCGTGTGGCCGGTTCTTCCGCCTGCGTCCCCCGATCCCCGCCATCCTCGCGGCGGCCACCTTGCCGTTTCTGTTCGACTACACCTTCACCATTTACGGCGGCAACCTGTTCTCCACGTTGGCGGGGGAGTACGCGTTCTCCTTCAGCTTGTCCCTGGCCGTGTTGTTCATCGGGATGTTCGCCTGCGCCGTCCGGGAGGGGCGGTACCGCGGCTGGGCGGCGGTCGTACTGGCCGTCTGTGTGCTGTCGCACATCGTCCCTGCCATGTACGCGCTGGGGGGCGCCGTCATCCTCACGATCATCGAGCTGCTGCCCGTCCGCTGGGGCATCGCGGACTCGAGTCTGCGGCCGTGGCGCCACAACGAGCCGGCGCGGCGCGTCCCGTGGGCTCGCACCTTGTGGTGGGCCGGATCGACCGTCGGCATCGGGCTCCTGCTCTCGGGATGGTGGCTGGTTCCCTTCGGGCTCGAGCACGCCTACTCGACATCCATGGGCTACACGAACGTCGAAGGCTGGGCCCAGTACTTCCGCGAGGCCGATACCTGGGCGCTCGTCCTCGCCGGTATGGGCATCATTGCCGCCTTCGTGGTCCGCAGCCGCTTCGGTATCACCCTTGCCGCGTTGGGTGTCGCGTCGGCGCTGGCGACGGCGATCGATCCGCAGGGGAGCCTCTACAACGTCCGGCTGCTCCCGTTCTGGTTCATCTCCGTGTACCTCATGGCGGCCTGGGCGTTCGGGACCGGCTGCATCGCCGTCGCCGCGTCGTGGCGGTGTTCGCGGGCGCGCCGCTGGGAAGCTCGCGCCGGAGGGGCATCGTGGGCGGAGGGCGCTCCGCCTTATCGGCCATGGGAGGCACCGCGTACGGCCGGCGAGCTGGCCACGGGTGTCGCCAGCGCCATCTCCCCACGGCGTGCGCCCTCGCCGCGCTGGGGTCCCGCCGCCGTGAGCGGTGCCGTCCTGGGACTCCTCGGCGCACTCGTCGTCGTGGTCCCGCCCTTCGTCTTCCAACCGTCGACCCTGGTGCACGCCGGGCCCAACGAGGTCACGAACTGGTCGTCCTACAACTACAAGGGTTACGAGGGTCAGCCGTCCTACCCCGAGTACCGCTCCATCATCCAGACGATGGAGTCGGTGAGCAAGCGCTATGGGTGTGGGCGGGAGATGTGGGAGTACAGCGCCAGCGAAAACCGCTTTGGCACACCCGAAGCGCTCATGCTCCTGCCGTACTGGACGGGAGGGTGCATCGACTCCATGGAGGGTCTGCTGTTCGAGTCGTCGAGCACCACGCCCTACCACTTCATCAACCAGGCGGAGCTGTCCGAGGGACCCTCCGAGCCGGAGGTGGGACTACCCTACGGCCCGGTCGACGTGACGCTCGGTGTGCAGCACCTGCAACTGCTCGGCGTGAAGTACTTCATGGCGGAGACTCCGCAGGTCGAGCAGGAGGCCAATGCCGACCCCGCTCTGAAGCTCGTCGCCAGCACCGGACCGTGGACCTACAACTACAACGGGATCGAATCGCACACGACGTGGGACATCTACGTGGTCCAGAACTCCGCGCTCGTCACGCCGTTGCGGAACGACCCCGTCGTGCTCTCCGGCGTGAAGCCGGCGCCCGCGAGCTGGCTGGCGCCGTCGGTGGCGTGGTACGACCACCCCGAGCGCTGGGACGTGGAGCTGGCGCAGAGCGGTCCCTCTTCGTGGCCGCGGACGGCGGTCAGCGACATCCGGCCGACCGTCAGGCACGTCGGCACCACCACCGTGACGGACGTGTCCCAGACCGACTCCTCGGTCAGTTTCCACGTGTCTCGAGTGGGTACACCGGTACTCGTGAAGGTCTCGTACTTCCCGAACTGGCACGCCAGCGGGGCTACGGGGCCGTGGCGGGTCACGCCGAATCTCATGGTGGTGGTGCCAACGAGCCACGACGTGACACTTTCGTACGGGCGGTCGCCGGCCGACGACCTGGGTCAGCTGGCCACCTTGGTCGGGCTCGTGCTCCTGGTCGCCCTGTTCGTGGTACCCGCGCTGCGCCGACGCGGGCGGCGGAGCCGGAGCGGCTGGGCCGTACGGCCTATGGTGTTACCGCCAGCGTGAGCCCGGCGGAATCTCCGGAATCGGCCACACCGATGCACAACTGAGAGGACGGGCACGCCACACCGTTCCACTTTGCGACCGCGCTTGGCGTCGCTTGCTCCCCCCAGGTCTGTCCGCCGTTCGACGTCGTGAAGGAGGTGCCGCTGCCCACGGCCTGGCAGGACAGAGCGCCGGAGCAGCCGACGGCCGTCAGCGGTCCCTCAACCGCGGGTGTGGGTTGGCCGGTCCACGTCTTGCCTCCGTCGACCGTGCTCAGCACGGGCGTCTTCAAGGAACCACCGACGACCTCGCAGACAGTGGGCGTTGGGCAGGCGATCCCGTCGAGTGAGGTGATGCCGCCGACGAGCTTGTACTGGACCTGCCACTGAGACCCGCCGTCGGTCGATCCCATGATCTGCCCGAACTGGGTGCCGTTCGTCGTCTGCTGTCCGATCACCTCGCAATGGGACTGCGCCGAGCAGGCCACACCAGCCGGCACGAAACAGCCCAGCGAGGTACTGCTCCACGTCCGTCCCACGTTCGTCGTGGTGTAGGACTCGCCCGCTGGACAGAAGGTGTTATTGCTGGGGATGGTTCCGACGGCGACGCAAGTCTGCGAATCCCCACATGCGATCCCGGTCAGCGATCCGTGACCGAGCGGATGTGAAACCCACGTCAGCCCGCCGCTTGCGGTCTCGACCACGGTGTCGCCGCCCACCGCGATGCAGTCGAGGGTCGAAACGCACGCGATCCCGTTCAACGTTCCCACGCCCAGCGGGGCTTGTTGTTGCGTCCAGTTCGCCCCGCCATCGGTTGTACCCATGATGAGGCCGGACAACAGCTTCGTCGTCCCGACGGCCAGGCAGTTGTTGGCCGCCGGACATGACAGCCCGTTCAGGCCCAAAGTCTCAGCGAAGCCGTGGGTCACCTGCCACCCTGCCTGCGAGGGTCCCGCCGCTGCCGGCGCGGCACTCGCCACTGCCGTGGGAATCGTCGCATCAGGATGCGAACCGCTCGCTGAGCTCGCTGGGTTGTGTGATCGAGGCGACCCGACGACGACAAGACCTACGACGACGAGGACGAGCGCCAGCGTAGTGGCCCCGATGATCATAAGGGTGCGCTTGGATGGCCTCTTGAGTTTGACTGCGTGGACCAGCCTGCTGAATCCGAACGCACGGACTAACCGGCTGAATTCGAATTCGTGGATGAACCGGGTCCACCGGTTCGTGGGGGCTTCGACCCACCCTTCGGGTGTGTCATCTCGATAGGGAACGCCCGGCACGACGGGTTCCTGGTACGGGATGGGCGCCCCGACGGTGGGGTACGTCGACCCGGCAGCGGCGGCCGCCGGCGTGTAGACCGGTTGCGCGGGGGGCGCAGGAGGGGCGACGGATGCAGGAGCGCCGGCGGCGGCCGCATACGCCGGTCGTGCGGTGGCTGCGGGTCGGGCATGCCGCCCGTTGGACGAGGGTGGGAACCCGCCGGGAGGGTCATCGAACGACTCGCGCATCCGCTCGTCCCGGACCAACCGCCCCGGCTGGTCGTCCTCGTAGTAGAACCGTTCGTGATGGATCCCGAAGGGGTCCGGATGCCAGCCCCTCGGCCGCGGCTCAGCCATGGTCGCCCCTGGTTCGTCCCCTCGGGTGAAAGGCAAGCATGGCGATGACTCGAAGTGCTCCCTTGAATGTTTCGCCGCGCGTCGGTCTTTGAGTCAGTCTGCGAAGAGTACGTCGACTCCACGTGTCGGAGTTCAGACCAAAATGAAACCACAAATGGACGACCCGCTCTTCGCGTATGTCCGACAGTCGTCCGTTGGGTGAACTTCACGTGAACGGGACGCATCCCTTGCGCGCCATGGCATTGTGGGGCCCGTGGATCTCGGATTCGAGACGATCGGTAACGCAACCCTGATCGTGCACGACAAGGCCCCCCTTCTCGTGACCGATCCTTGGATCGGTGGTGACGCGTACTTCGGCAGCTGGGGTCTGTCCCATGAGGTTCCACCGGAACAGGCCGCTGCCATCACGGGGGCAAAGTGGGTGTGGTTCTCGCACGGGCACCCGGACCACCTGAACCCCGGCTCCCTGCCGCTGTTCAAGGGCCACCGGATCCTGTTGGCCGATCACGTCGGCGGCCGCATCGCGGCGGATCTGCGAGGCGGTGGCTTCGACGTCACGGTGTTGGATGACAACAGATGGCTGTCGCTCTCCGACCGCGTCAAGGTGAAATGCCTCGCGGACTACAACCAGGACAGTGTGTTACTGGTGGACGTTGGGGGCCGCCTGGTCGCCAACCTCAACGACAGCACGGAGAAGGGATGGGGTGGCCTCCTGCGCGGCACCATCCGTTCGTACCCGGTGTCCTTCCTCCTACGTCTCAGCGGCTTCGGTGATGCCGACATGATCAACTTCTACGACGAGGCAGGGAACCGGGTTCCGAGTGGTCCGGCGCTGCGCAAGGCGAACGAGTACCGGGTCGGGGCCCAGGTGGCCCGGGTCACCGACACGTTCGGGGCCCGCTACTTCGTGCCTTTCAGCTCGTTTCACCGCTACCAGCGGACCGACAGTGCCTGGGCCAATGACTGCACGACTGCCGTGGAGGACTTCGCGGTCGGCTACCGGTCCAAGCATTCCGAGATCCTCCCGCCCTTCATCCGATATGACTGCATCTCCGACACCCTGCTGGAGTTACACCCATCACCCGCCCCGGAAACCTTCGAAATCCCCGAAGCGTTCGGCGACGTGTGGAGCGACGAGCTGAGCGCCGCGGAAGCCGATGCCGTGTCGTCATACTTCGGATCGATCGCGCACCTGCGGGATCGCCTGGAATTCGTCAATGTGCGTGTCGGTGGACGCGACAACGTGATACCCCTCGGGAAGAGCGCTCCCGGTCGCGGGATCACCTTCGAGGTGCCACGGGCCTCCCTCCTCAAGGCGGTGCAGTGGCGGACCTTCGACGACCTGCTCATCGGGAATTTCATGAGAACAACGTTGCACGGGAAGTGGCCGGTGCCGAACCTGTCGCGCGATGTCACACCGTACGTCGCCAAGTACGCAGACAATGGGGACGCCCGCACCCGCCAGGAGCTCGCGGACTACTTCGACGAGTACCGGCGCCGCCTCGGGACCGCGAGATATGTCCGCCACGTCATTGAGCGGCAGGCGAGGCACGTTGTCCAGTCGCGACTCGGGAACAGTGCGCACGGACTTGATCTGGCGTCGCGGACGTATCGACACCTGGTGTCCGCATCGAATCGGGACCGCAGGTGAAATTCCGGTTATCCCGTGACGGTCTCATGAATCGACGATGAAGTGGGGGTGACAACCCCGGTGGTCATGGACGTGGCGCTCGCGGCCAGAACTAGCTTCGCGCCGTGCCGCGGCCCCGCCAGCCCCGGGAGATCCTCAACCGCCTGATTGCGAGAACCGAGGCGTGGGACCGGACGTTCCGGGTCGACGGCCAGGCGGGTGACGAGCGCGTGCCGGTAGAACCCGTGGTTCGGAGACTGCGGTGGCGACCGAAGACAACCAAGAAGGTCCTCGTGGCCCTGGCTGCCGCGGCCGTCGTCGGTGGCCTGGTGGGTCTGCGTTCCGGCGGCGGGTCGGTGCCGACGACGCAGGCCGATCTCGTCCACGACATCATTCCGGCGCAGGACGAACCACCGACGGCCGCGGGGTCGGTCGGCGCGTCGGCCGTCGGAGCGGCCGGAGGGTCCGCGCAGACGCTGACGCCCGCCACGCCGGGGGAGACCGCGCAACCGGCGCTCCCCTCGGTGAGCAACGAGCCTCCACTCCGCTCGCACGAGGTGTTCGGATTCGCCCCCTATTGGTCGCTCGCCGACAGTTCCGGTTTCGACCTGGCCGGGCTCACGACCGTGGACTACTTCAGCATCGGTATCAATCCGGACGGCACGCTGGCGGAATCGGGTCCCGGCTGGGACGGCTTCGAGAGCCAGCAATTCATCGATCTGGTGGACCGAGCCCATGCGGCCGGTGACCGGGTCGTTGTCACCGTCAACGACTTCGACCAGTCGTCGCTCGACGCGTTGACCTCGAGCCCGGCGGCAGCGGATCGACTGGCCCAGGAGGTGCTCGGTCTGGTCAGGTCGAAGAGCCTCGACGGAGCGAACCTCGACCTGGAGGGTGAGGGCTCAGGCGACCAGGCCGGTCTGACCGACCTCGTCACCGCCGTGTCGGCCGCGCTGCACGGCGCCAATCCCGCCTACCAGCTCACACTCGACACGTATGCATCGTCGGCCGGCGATCCCGCCGGTTACTACGACATCCGCGCGCTCAGTCGGGTTGTCGACGGATTCTTCGTCATGGCGTATGAGCTGAATCTCAAGGCGAGTCCGAGCAGCGGATCACCGCTCACCAGCGGGATGTTCTCGAACCAGACGGCAGCCCAGCAGTACGTGGCCGCGGTGCCGCCGAGCAAGGTGATCCTCGGGCTTCCCTTCTTCGGCTACGACTGGCCCACCGCGAACGGGACGCTCGGCGCCCAGGCACAGGGATCACCGTCCGTCGTCACCTACGGCCAGGAGGCCGCCAGCGGCCACCCCATCTACTGGGACGCTGTCACCCAGACGGCCTGGACGTCGTACCTCAGCGGCGGCCAGTGGCACGAGGCCTTCTTCGAAGACCCCACCTCGCTGTATCTCGCGGCGCAGCTGTCCGAGCAGTACGGACTGGGCGGCGTCGGCATCTGGGCTCTCGGCATGGATGGTTCCAACGATGCGGCCATGGTGTCGGCGCTCGACGGCATGGCGCCTGCGTCGAAGGACACCCTGGCGGGTCCGACGTCGACCAGCTCCTCGCACGGTGGCCCGGCGACCGTGGCGGCGCCGGTTGCTGCGCCGGCGGCAGCACCAGCGGCAACCCCTCAGGCCTCGCCGCCCCCAGCGGTCGCCCCGGTCACTTCGAGCCCCTCACCGGCCCGCACCCCGCGGCCGACGGGTGGCCCGCATCCGGTGTCAGCACCGGTCTCGAAGCCGCCGCCGACGACGCAGCCACCACCGAGTTACAGCTACCAGGGAAGTTGGGAGGGTGGGACGGTGACCCTGATCAAGTCGCCGGCCGGATCGGGGACGCGTAGCTCGGTCGGGACGCTCGTCGGGTTCACCACCAACGACCCCGAGCTGGGTTGCCTGGCGACGGAATCCTCGCTCGGGGTTTATTCCTTCAGCTCGGACCCCGGCGTGCTGTACGTGCTGGCCCGCATCCCGCACGACTGTGCCGGGGCCACCTTCTCCTTCCCGGGGTCGGTTTCGGTCGCGACCACGACGGCGCCGTCGCCACCGGCCTCGAGCGAGACAACCACGGCATCGAGCTCTCCAAACTCTTGATCCGAGCGTGTTGCCGGGAGGACCGCCCGGTCAGGACCGGGGCTCGTCCGGCGTAACGAGAGGCACGGCCAACGTGTCGTCGGGGTTCTCCACGGGAGGGACATGGCCGGTGGCCATCTCCTCTTCACGCGTCGCAGTCGCAATCGCTCCCGTTGCGCCAACGGTTCCCGCGGGTGCCGTACCGAGCGTCGTCGGTTCCGCCCGGTACAACGGCGCGGGCGCCGGCCCCAGTGGGGCAGGTTGGCTGCCCCGAATGATCGGGAAGTACGGGACGAAGCGGACACTCGCCGGTGTGCCGTTGTAGACGTATCCCATTAGCTCGATCGCGACCATCGGGAGACGCCGTGCGATGCCATCGTGCAGTTCGACGAGGTCATAGTGCGGAATGACCATCACCAGATGCTCGGCAATGCCGGCCAGATCGAGGCTGAACGAGGACGTCCCCATCGGGGGAGTGTCAATGAGGATCACGTCGAAGCGTTCAGTGAGGTTCTCGAGGGCGACCCGCATGATCGATGATCGCCAGCGGTGGATCGCCATGTCGGTGTTGCGCCCGCTGGGGACCACCATGAGTCCCGTATTCCCAATGGCGGGGACGATCGTCTCATCGAGTGAGCGACCCTCGAGCAGCTCGGTGAGACCCAGGTGCGGCATGCCGAGATCCATGGGCTCTGCATCCTCGACGAGGGCCTGGGTGAGGCCCCTGCCCAGCGGATCACCGTCGATGACCAAGGCCCGCTCACCCATTTCGGCCAGTGCGAGGCCACAGTTGGCGACGGTCGTGGTCGTACCCGAGCCCAGGTCGGCGGCACTGAACGAGACGATGATGCAATCGGATTCGTTGCGCCGGGCACGCAGCACGGTGGCCAGGGTTCGATAGGCCTCCGCTGCCTCGTCCGTCGGCGCGGTCAGGATGGGGAGCGCCACCCGCGTCCACACCGGAACGGCGAAGGCCGGTACCGTCGTGATCAACGGCACCCGGTAAACCAGCTGCGGGTCCGTCGCCTTCTCGAAGCGTCGCCGCGTGCTGGCGAGCACGAAGGCGATGATCGCGCCGACCAGGAACCCGATGGCCAAGGAGATGAGCAAGGTCCGCAGGTAGTTGCCGTTGGCGGGGACACCGGGCGCCGTGGCGGGGAAGATCGTGGGGGTGAAGGCCAGGTCGATCTGTTCGTTGACCGAGACCTGCGCCTTGTCCTTGTTCAGATTGGAGAGGGTGGACTGCAGCGCCGCACGCTGCTGCGCGTTGTTGGCATTGCTCGAGTCGTCGGAGGAGCCGCCCGACGAGCTGGAAGAAGAGCTCGTCGTGGTCGTGGTGGCGGTCGTGCCCGCGCCGGTGTTGCCGCCCGGGACCGGTGACGTGGTCGTCGTCGACGCGGCGTCGGCGGTCAGCACCACGTGGCCAGCCGGAGAAGGCGTGAACGAAGTCAGCTGGCCCACGTTCGGAGCGAGCCTGGCGCTCGCACTGGTCGACGTGCTCGAACTGGACGTCGTGGTCGGCTTCGAGGTCGTGGTGCGAGGGGGGCGTGTCGTTGTGGTGGTGGTACGCGGGGCGCGTGTCGTCGTCGTCCTTGCGGGCCGGGTCGTCGTCGTACGGGGCGCGTGGACCACCGTGGTACCCGTATGGGATGTGCTCGACGGTGAGGGCGACGTCGTCGGGGTCGTCTTGCTCGAGGTCGGGGCCGGGATGGCCTGGATTGCCGAGGTCGTCTTGGCGATTTCGGAGTCGATGGCGTTGATGGAGCTGCGCGCCTGCTGACGGATGTCCGCGTGGCTCACTTGGAGATACGAGGCAATGACCGCGTTCGCTCCGGCCGGGGCCAAGGTGTTCGACGGCAGGGTCACGGTGACCTTCGTGGCGGCGCCGTTGCTGCCGGCGGCGCCCGGCGTCGGGAGCTTCACAGTGGTGCCGCTCTGCACCTGGCTCGCCGTGACGTGGCTGTCCGGAAACTTCGAGTTGAGGATCGTTGCTGCGCCGGCGGCAACCTCGGACGATTGGATGATGGCCACCTGCTGGCCCTGAAATGTCGCGTTCGGGATGTGGGACGTGTTCAGCCCGACGGTCAACGAGGCCGGTGGAGGCGTCAACACGATGCTGGCGGTTCCCGCATATTCCGACGGGGAGACGAGGATCCACACCAGGCCTGCGAACAGCGCGAGCCCAGTCGTCAAGGCGACGATCCGGTAGAACCTCCGGATCGATCCAATGATGGTGGGTCCGATCATCGGCGGTCGGTCGTATGTGGCCAAGAGGTTCTCTGCAGTCCGAGGTGTCAAACGGATGGCATGCCAATGCTTGGCATTCCGACGAGTGCGCCCCGCGCTCAATCAGAACGCGGCTCAGTGTGTCCGAGCACGGAGGCCCTGTCAAACGGGTCAAACCGCCCATTCACCCTGTTCATCGTCGTGTCACCTGCCGGACATATGCCCGTCGATAAGCGCTCTCGAGTTCATGGAGGGCTCGGTTCGGGCTGTAGTAACGCTCGTGCATCGCCAACGCCGCCGCCCCCGCCCGGTCAACCGCTGCGTTGTCACGGAGTTGTGCAAGACGTGCCGCCAGAGCTCCGGGATCGCCGGACGGGAAGGACCAGCCGGCACCCGCACCGGCGACCCTCCCGGACATGCCGACGCTGTCGCTCATGACGATCGGTAACCCGGCCGCGGCTGCTTCGAGCGGCGCGAGCGGCCCGGCTTCCCGACAGGTCGACGGAAAGACGAGTGCACGCGCAGTGCCGAGGGCGCGGCGAATCTCGGCGGGAGGCACCCGACCCATGAAGCTCACCTGAGGGGCGCCGGTGGTCTCGAGGAGTGGGCGCAGGGGTCCGTCACCGTACACGCGCAGCCGCAGACCAGCGGGGGTGGCGCGCCGCCATGCGTCGAGCAGAAGGTCCGGACCCTTCTCCGGTGACAGTCGCCCCACGAAGACCACGTCGGACGATGTGGACGGGGTGGCCGCACGGGGTTCGGCGTCGGAGACGAAGTTCGGGCGGATCGTGATGCGGTCCTCCGGTATGCCTCCCGCGACCAAGGGTGGCACGGCACTCTCCTCCAATACGAAGAACTCGTCCACTTTTCCGCCCCACACGCCGCGTCGGCGAGCGAGTTCGATCGTCAGGGCGGCCGACGCCGAGAGAACGGCAGACCCGCGGTAGCACCGGTGGATGACGGCGTGCCCGGCGTGGCTGCCGACGCAGAGCGAGCACGGGCGACCACCGCGCTGCAAGAGCCCGTTCGCACACACGGTCCGGAAGTTGTGCAGTGTCACGAGGACCGGATAGCTCGCTGTGCTGAGCGTCGAGATGACCGCCGGTGACAGAGCGAACCAGGTGTTGTGCACATGGACGATGTCGGGGCGGAACGAACGAGCGTGGTCGAGCGCCTGGCGAGCGGAGGATGAGTTCCAAGGCGCTCGCAAGATCGCCCCGGTCGCCGAGCCGACCCCGCGGGGGTTCTCGACGAGGAACTGCCCGACAGTGTGGCCGCCCTCCTCCAGGAGGCGGCGGTCCGCCTCCACCGCGACGTCCTCGCCACCGAACTCACGGTGTGGGGTGTGCACCTGGAGCACCCTCCACCGACGGGCGGCCCCGGCGTCCGCCCCGAAGCTGGTCTGGTCGGTCAGGTGGGTCGCCACCCGACTAGCCGGGGAGCGCGGCCCGCGGGGCGCGGGGAGCGCGGCCCGCTCGTCCGAGGGCTCCGGCGGCTCGGGGCCGGCGTCCTCCGACCGCCGAGTGGCCACGATGCCGAGACCGAACAGCGTGAAGAGGACCGCGGCCACCTGAGCGCCTTCGAGCGTGGGGTCGAAGAACGAATTGATCAAGATGGCGATGCTCCCGCAGATGCAGACCCCGATGACACCGCGGAGCTCCTCGTCCCGGGCGCGTCGTCGGGCTCTGCCCATGCGGCGGAACCAGCCGATCCACACGATGAGGAACAGCAGGGCACCGATGATCCCCGTCCGGGCGAACACGTCGAGCCACGAGTTGTGGGCGCTCCGCAGCTGCAGGGTGGCGGGCTGGTTCGGTCGGGGATTGAGGCCTCCCGTACGCGCCAGGTTCACACCGAATCCGAACCCGTTGACGAGGTGCGACGTCTTCTCCTGCTTGCTCAAGATGGTCCCCCACAGATCGAAGCGGAAGCTGACGCTCCCCCCGAGCTGTGAGTTCGTGCCGCCACTGACGCTCGAAGCGTTCTCGAAGAGCTGTGACACGGAGATGGTCCGCTTCTGCGTGTGGTACGAGGCTCCGGTGGCCAATCCGAGCCCGATCACCAGCAAGAGGCCGGCGATGAAGGCAGCGAGCGTCCTGCTGCGCCGGGTGCGCTCCATGAAGCAGAACATCACGAAGACCGCGGCGAGCTCGGCCAGGCCGCCGCCGCGCGTCTGCGTAGCGCCCAGGAGCATGGTGAAGATGTTGATGACGATGAGGGAAACCCAGACGCCGGGACGGTAGCGGCGCTGACGGAGCAGGCGGAACCGCGGTGGCCGGCCACTGTCGCCGTTCCCGTCGCCGTTTGTCCTGTTCCGGGGCATCAGGAGGAGGAAGGCGAGGCAGATGACCGCGGCGCAGCAGATGTTCCCCGGCTTGTGGGAGAGAAGCGGGACGCTCGAATAGCGAAACCGAGGGCCCAGCACTCCCGAGCGCTCCAGCAGGAGTGCGATGGGCAACCAGACCGTGACGAGGGGCAGGACGATCCTGAAGCCCCGGACCATCTTCTCCAACAGGTCTGGCACTGCGGTGCAGGCCGCGACCAGCGCGATGGCAAAGCCGGCGTAGTACCAGAGCGCCGCGTCGCGGATGGTGACCTGAATGCCGAAGATGTGCATGTTGGGCACCGTGCGGAACAGGCACCAGATCATGTACGCGATGAGCGTGCCCAGCAACACGTCGCCGGCCAGGGCCCGCCGCAGCCACTGCGTTCCCGCCATGATGGCGAGCACACCAAGGGCGAGCGTCAGTTCCCCGATGAAGGCCGGCGTCTTGGGCAGATGGAAGTGTGCGATGCCTCGATCGAGCAAGAGATAGAGCACGACGAGGACGCCGAGCGTGTTTCCGTACCACCGGTACAGCCGGATGTCCCACGTCTCGTGCTCCACGAGGGGTAGCGACCCGGGATGCTCGAGGACGACGGTGGTTCCGTTGGCGCCATTGACTCGTCGTGCGATCATTGCGTCATCTCGGTCAATTCGCTTTCAGGGAGCGCCAGATTGGTGCGCCGCTGCCCATCGAGGCAAGCGCTCGACGGGCAAAATCATAGGGCCTTTTATTTCGACAAGAACGAGGGTGAACGATGTCACCTCGTTGTCATCTTCTGTTCGCGTGGCGTGACAGGCTCATTGGCGCGGAAAGTCAGTGACCTCGGGAATAGCAAGGGTTACTCAAGAATTCATCTCCAGTAGCGTGTTAGTCGAACTCCGTTAACTTTCGGCTCCTAACGTCCGGCGACCGGGGCTGAGCGTTCTCGGCGGATCAGGGCGGCAGCACTGACAACTCAGAGGGAACATGAAAGTGCTCTTCAGTGACAGTCACCACACCTGACGCTCCCGCCGAGAGCCCCCGCTTCACCCCGATCCGGCTGCGCAGCCGGCTCTCCCGGTCCGATCAGGTCTTCAGGCTCGTCACCAAGGCCGCAGGCGGCTTCACCTTCCTCGTCCTGATCCTGATCGGGCTCTTCCTCTTCCTTCAGGCCTTGCCGGCCCTGCGCGCCGCCGGCTGGAAGTTCTTCACGACGACGGGCTTCGTCACCACCGGCGCCCATCCCCAGTTCGGCGTCGAATCCGCCTTGTACGGATCGGTCGTCATCGCCCTGATCGCCGTCGTGGTGGCGGTGCCGGTGTCGATCGGATCCGCGCTGTTCATCAACGAGTACGCGCCGCGCAGCTTCCTGGGCTTCTTCCCACTCAAGGGATTTCTCACGTCCATGGTCGACCTCATGGCCGCCGTACCCAGCGTCATCTACGGCCTTTGGGGCTTCTTCTTCCTCCAACCGCGGCTCAAGGACATCGCGAAGTTCTTGACGGTGCACCTCGGCTTCATTCCCATCTTCCACGTCGCCAACGGGACGGTGGTCTTCACGTCCTCGTACTTCATAGCCGGGGTGCTGGTCGGGATCATGATCATGCCCATCGTCACGTCGATCACCCGCGAGATCTACTCGTTGACGCCCGTCGGTGAGCGCGAGGGCGCCATGGCACTCGGAGCCACCCGCGCCCGCGTCGTGCGCGACGTCGTGCTCCCGTTCGGGTTCGGCGGGACCATCGGGGCCATCATGCTGGGCCTGGGCCGCGCCCTCGGCGAGGCCGTGGCGGTCTCCATCATCCTGAGTCTCAACTACGGGATTTCCGAACAAATCTTTCAGTCCGGCGGCAACTCCATCGCCGCGCTGATCGCCAACCGGTTCGGGTCCGGTGGGAAGCTCGGCCTCTCGGCGCTGCTGGCGTGCGGACTCGTGCTCTTCGTGTTCACCCTGACGGTGAATTTCATCGCGTCCGTCATCGTCAGCCGGTCCAAGGCGCACTGATGGCCCTCACCGATCAGCGACCCGTCCTGGCGCCACCGCCGCGACCGACGCCCACGTACCCGCGGCCCCGCAGCAAGGTGCCGCGCCGGCCGAGGGAGATGCAGCCCGGCGAACTGGGTGTGCTCGCCGTCTCCATCGCCTCGTCGCTCGCCACGGTCTGGATCCTCTTCGAGCAGCTGACGTTCCTCTCGGGACCGACCGGATTCGTCATCTGCTGGTTCGTCCTCTTCCTGGCCATGTACTGGGCCGTGAACACGCAGGTCTACGGGCGCCGTGTCGCCACGGACCGCACGGTAGCCGCGCTGGTCACGCTCGGGGCGTTGTGCATGTTCGCCCCCCTGGTCCTGCTCGTGGTGTTCCTCTTCATCAAGGGCTGGCAGCTCTTGTCCATCCATCTCCTCTTCGCCACGCAGAAGGGCGTGCTCGAGCTGTGCGTCCCGGGTGAGCCGTGCCCGAAGCCGGGGGTGGCCCACGCCATCGTCGGCACGTTGGAGCAGATCGGGCTGGCCGCCATGATGGGCGTTCCGGCGGGGGTGCTCACCGCTGTCTACCTAAACGAGGTCGGGGGCCGCATGACGCGCTGGGTCCGGATCATCGTCACTGCGATGAGCGGCGTCCCGGCCATCGTCGCCGGTGCCTTCGTCTACTCCCTCCTGATCGAGACGCTCCATTTCGGTTACTCGGGCTTCGCCGGGGCGCTGGCCCTGGCCGTCCTGTTGCTGCCCACGGTGACCCGGGGCACCGAGGAAGTGCTGAAAATCGTGCCGGACGACCTGCGGGAGGCGTCCGCCGCGCTGGCCGCGCCGCAGTGGCGGACCGTCTGGTCCGTCGTCCTCCCCACCGCCCAGTCGGGCCTGATCACGGCCGTCCTCATCAGCGTGGCCGTGGCACTCGGCGAGACGGCGCCGTTGATCCTCACCATCTTCGGCAACAAGCTGATGAACGCCAACCCGTTCAGCGGGCCCCAGTCGGCTCTATCGCTGCTGGCCTACACGGAGGTACGATCGTCGCAGGCGGCGGACATCCAGCTGGGCTACACGGCGGCCCTTGTGCTCTTCATCATGGTCTTCATCATCTTCATCCTGGCCCGGGTCCTGGGCAGCACGTGGCTCGGGAACAAGATCCGGGGACGCCGTAACGCGAGGGAGGCGAACGCCGCCATGAAAGGCGCGGCGGGCGCGGCCGTGCGTGGTGCCTCGGGAGTCATGCGCCCGAGAGGGGACTCGCCATGACGACGACCCAGCCGACCCCGGCCGTGCACGAGGCGAGCAAAAACGGGGCTGCGACCGCGGCCCCGCAGGCGGGTGAGCTCGTGGCGCGCGGTGTGTGCGCGTGGTTCGGCAGCCGCTGCGTGCTCGAGGACGTCAACCTTGACATGGAGCGCTCCCAGGTCACGGCTCTCATCGGACCCTCGGGATGTGGGAAGTCGACCTTCCTGCGTATCCTCAACCGTATGCACGAGGTCGTTCCCGGCGCACAGCTGGCGGGCTCCGTGGAACTCGACGGCGAGGACATCTACGGAGCGACCCAACGGGCCAATGAGGTGCGGCGCCAGATCGGCATGGTGTTCCAGCGCCCCAACCCGTTCCCGGCCATGTCGGTCCGCGACAACGTGCTGTCGGGCCTGCGCTTCACGAGAACGAGGATCCACGACAAGGACGACCTGGTGGAGTACTCCCTCACCCGGGCGGGACTGTGGAGCGAGGTCAAGAACAGGCTCCGTGACCTTGGGGGAGCGCTCTCGGGCGGCCAGCAGCAGCGCCTCTGCATCGCCCGGGCCCTCGCCGTACGCCCCAAGGTCCTGTTGATGGACGAGCCGTGCTCGGCGCTCGACCCGGCGTCGACCAACCGCATCGAGCAGACGATCGACGAGATCGCCGAGGATGTCACGGTCGTCATCGTCACCCACAACATGCAGCAGGCCCAGCGCGTCTCGCACTCGTGCGCCTTCTTCCTCGCCGAGGAGAACACGCCGGGGCGGATCGTCGAGTCGGGACCGACGACCCAGATCTTCGCCCAACCCGTCGACCCGAGGACGTCTGACTATGTCCATGGCCGTTTTGGCTGAAACCCCGACCAGGAGGCGGGTGCCCGCGGCGGCGAGCCGAATCGCCTGCATAATGGCATGCCTGGCCGCGGCCTGCGGTCTGCTCGTCACGCGTCCGCAGGTCGCCGGCGCGTCGGGTCCCACGATCTCCGGGACCGGTTCGAGCTATGCCGCCGTCGCCATTAACCAGTGGGCCTCGCAGGTGCAGAGCCTCTACGGCGACAACATCAACTACGCGACGACGTCGTCGGTGATCGGTCTCAACAACTTCGCCCAGTACCCGCTGGTCGACTTCGGTGCGAGCGAAATCGGCTACAGCACCGGGCAGGCGAACCAGGAGCCGGCAGCGGGGTTCAGCTACCAGTACCTGCCCGACGTTGCGGGCGCGACCTGCCTCATGTACAACCTCCAGGACAATCTGGGCAACCAGATCACGTCGCTCAAGCTCAACTCCAGCGTCATGGTCGGCATGTTCAGCGGCACCATCACGAAGTGGAACGACCCGGCCATCGCCGCACTCAATCCGGGCGTGCAGCTGCCGAACACACCCATCGTCGTCGTTTACCGAACGGATGCGTCGGGCGACAACTACATCTTCTCGGACTACCTTTCGACCCTGCAGGGGTCCGCGTGGTCGGCCTTCACCAGTGCCGTGCAGTCGCCGCCCGGGGCGCAGGCCATCTGGCCGATCCCGCAGGGGGGACAGCGCACGGTGGGCCCCTACAACTTCGGCAACTGGAGCGGCGAGTCCGGGTCTGACAACGCGTCCAACTACGTCTACGGCAACCCGGGTTCCATCACGTACGTCGAGACGGCCTACGCGATCCTGCACCACGACCCGTGCGCGGCGGTACAGAACGCCAGCGGGGCGTACGTCCAGCCCTCCGAAACGGCCGACGCCGTCGCGTTGGAATCCGACGCGCTGCAGCCGGACCTCGAGCAGAACCTGGTCCCCGTCTTCGAGTCGACGCAGCCGACGGCCTACTCCATCTCGGCCTACAGCTACCTCATCATGGCCGAGCAGAGCGAGATATCGTCTGACAAGCAGGCCGAGGAGGGTCAGTTCGTCCAGTTCGTGGCCTGCCGGGGCCAACAGTCGGCCGGTGCGCTGGGATACTCGCCCCTGCCGCCGAACCTGGTCCAGGCAGACTTCGACGCGGTGCAACGCATCACCGGTACCGCCCTCCCGGCCCCGAATGCGTCGAATTGCCCGAACCCGTACGTTGATGGGCAGCTGCCTCTGCAGGGCGAGCCCGTGATCGGGAGCGCGCCCGCAACCCCGTCATCGGGCGGGGCCGCCACCGCCACCGCCACCGCGGGGACGGCCGCAGCGGGCCCGGCCGCGGCACACGGTGGTCCCGCCACGGTCAACGGACCGGGGTCGGCGTCGTCGGCGGGTGGCAAGACCTCCACCAGCGGCACGTCGGCCAGCTCGGCGCAGGCGGCAGCCCAGGCCGCCGCACAGGCCAAGGCCGCCGCGGCCGCGGCGGCCAAGAAGGCGGCCAACGAGGTTTCGGCGGCGCCGGGCCAGGTTGCCGGCGTCGCCCTGCAGCGCACCACTGCTTCCCTGTTGAAGTCGCCCGGGCCCAACGCCGATGTTCTTCTGGCCGCGCTGGGATTCCTGGCTCTGCTGGCCCTGCCGCCGGCCGTCGCGATCGCGCGTCGCCGGCGCGGCGACGTCACGGACGAGCCGCGGTCGGGGAACGCACCATGACGCTGCGGCAGGAAGGCCGTCACGGACTCCACGTCGACGCCGCTCTCAGGCGCAGCACCTGGAGACAACGCCGACACGGGCACGTTCTTCTGCAACGCGGCCACCTTCCTGGCGCATCGTCGTGCACCGCGACAGATCTGGACCGTGTATCTTCTCGGCGCTCCGATCGTGCTTGCCCTGGCACTCGAATAGTTCTCCAACCTGTCCCTGTTGCTCCCCCGACTCTGTGAGGTCCGACGTCACCATGACACCCCTCGTCCCCAAGGCCGCACGCCGGTACTCCGTCAACACCCGAGGGCTGGCCGTTGCCAGTGCAGTGGTCGCGCTGGCGTTGACCGCGTCAGCCTGTGGTGGGAGCAGCGGTGGGTCCCCCACCGCCAGCGCCAGCAGGCAGACCCCGGGTACCACGCTGGCGCCCGCAATCACGACTCCCACAGTCATGGTCAACGGCCAGTCGGTCACCGTGCCCCGCGAAGCGAACGGTCTGGCGATTTCGTCGCATTTCGCCACGGGCCAGAACGTCGTCTGGACGGCAAAGGGGTTCCTGCCGGCGTGGCTCTTCGCCGCGAAGGGCGAGCCGATCACCTTTACGAACCTCGCTTCGTCACCGGTGACGATCACGCTCATCCCGCTGATGCAGCCGTCGTTCACCATTCAGCCCGGGCAGTCGCACACCATGACGCCGCCAGCGGGAATCGGGCAGTTCGAGTACAGGACGTCGACCGGATTTCATGGCAAGGCTCAGGTCGGGATCTTCGACCAGTGACGGCGTCCGCATCGTGACGGCTTCGCTTCACCTCTGAGTCCGGCCTGGCGTCCCGCGCCACCTCGGCGAAGCCCGTCTCCTCGGCCCCCTTCTCCTGTATGCAGACTCGCACAGTTTCGCTGTGCGTGCGTCGCCGTACCACGTTGTGAACGAAAGGCCCGCATCGCCCGCATACGGCTGCCGAGACCTGGTGCAGGGTCGGGTGGATCATGATGGCGCCGCGCCAGTACGCGAGCTGCCGCCAGGGTCGCGCCCTTGAGCCGTACCCTTGATGCGGCGCTCCGGACGTGGCAAATGGCCCTTTACGAAACCCCAGCGACAATGCCTGGTCCGCCGGGCCCGCCGCCGGAGAGCGGACGACTACCGGACATCCCGGCCAACGCGTCGTCTGGGATCACGGGTGCGAGCGCAACTGTGCCCGTCAGCTACGCCGGGTCGACAGACTTTGTGCCGGCATTCAACTTCACCCTCGTCTGGTGATGAACAAAGGAGGGTGTGTCCTGGTCCCCTCAGACGTGCGGGCGACCTCAGCCGGAGGTCGAGACGAGCGACGAGAAGGGAATGGCACCGGTTGGCGCGTTGGCGACCACCTTGCTCCCCCAAGCACTAAACGCCGCCACCTCACTGAGACCGGGAGAGCCTCTCCTGACGACGACGAGGGTCCCTCCCACCGGCAGATACGGCGCATTGGTGGAGACGAACAAGGCCACAGCCCCGGCACCACCCTGGGCGGCCGAGGCCGAGGCGGCGCCCGTCAGAGGGATCACCTTGTGGCCGTCCACCGTGGTGATCCTCCCTTTCTTGAGGTGGCCGGCAGGGACGTAGTTGTTGAGCTCAGTCGACATGTTGAGCGGTGCGACGAGCTGGCTGAACGCACTATCGCCCGACTGAACCGAGATCCACTTCTCCGAGTTGGCGGTGGAGGCGGCGAGTGGCAGACCCAACGTCCCGTGCAGCACATCACTGTCGCCGCGCACGTAGATAGTGTCGCCGATCAACAACACGTTCAACGGGCCGTGTCCCGTCTCGGTCAGGGACTCGGCGGCGGTCGGTGCACTGACCGCGCCGGTGAGCACCTCGACGTTCTTCCCGCTCCGCGTGGTGTCCGAGAAGGTCAGCGACCCCTTGGAATTCGCTGCTTCGACGGACTGGCTCAGAAGTTTGATCGCGGAAGGCGGCGTCGCGGTGGCCACAGATGCGGAGGTTAAAAGGGCCACGGGAACGGACACGGCGAGAGCGGAGAGGCAGCTAGCGGTGCGCAGGCATCGGATCACGGCAGCACTCTACCGGTGACTCCACGGTGCCAGGGCGCAGCTTTGAGTTGTGAAACATGCGGGTGAACGGGACGCGACGCACCCGCATCTCTGCCCGCCGGCGGTGGGTCCGCCCACCGCCCTCTTCGTCCGACGGCATCGGGGTGGGTCCAACGAACGGTGCTACGGCAAGCAGCGACGTCGCTACCGGGGTGAACGATGTCACCAAACGGCCATCTTCCGTTCGTGTGCGGAACCGGTCGCTTGTGCCGTGCAAGGCCGTGACCTTGTCTTTCATCGGGGTCACTGAAGAATTCATCTCCCGTAGCGTATTGGTCGATATCCGTTAACTTTCGGCTCCTAACGTCCGCCCCGGTGACGAATCGACCGCCGGCAATACCGGCCACGAGCGAGGGTGAACGAGGGGACGGCGGTGCCGTTCCCTCTTTTGCCAGGCGTGCGACACAAAGGGTCTCCGGGTTCGTTGCGTCACCACGAGCGGTATCGCTGAGCAACGGAAAAGAACACTTGGAGCAGAACCGACTCCGGCTCGCCGGGCGAAAGGAAACGGGTACATGCGAAAGGAACTGAAAGGTGCGTGGGTGCCACCCGGGCGCAGGCGTCGCCACCGGTTGGCGATGGGCGCCTCCCTGGCGAGTGCAGCTGCCATTTGCCTCTCGTGGGCTGGCACGGCCGGTGCCGCGAGCACACCGCCGGTCAACCCCACGGTCCATTCGGACGAGACCGGGTCTACCTACTCGGTCCCGGGTGCACAGCCGCAGAACAACATCATCACCGGGAGCGGCTCGCAAACAACCTACGCCTTGATGCAGGCGATGGACTCCCTCTTCAACCACACGCCGGGGTGCAACATCACCACGACCTCGTTTACGTACGTGGCTCCGGCCTCCCAACAGGAGCTCAACTACAGCTGCCTCGGGACGACGGTGCCGTCGGCAGACGGCGGCCTCTACGGTGCAGCGGGCGTGACGAGCGAGCAGATCCCACCCGACCTGGGCGCGGCCGGCGGGGACAATGCCTACCTCGACAACCCGGTCAATGACATCGCCGTATCGCAGTCAGCGATGGGGTCGTCGAACGGCATCGCCCAGCTGGAGGAGGGTCGGGACAACCAGGCCTCGGGCTCAGGAGGCAACGGCATCGGTGATGCCAACTCTGTCGAGAACATCTCGTACATCGATTACGCTCGGTCATCCCGGAAGCCCGGCAGCGCCGACATCCAGGGCCTCAACTTCGTCGCCTACGCGACGGACGGTGTGTCGTGGATCCACTGGACCAAGACCTCGGCCGGAGCGACGCCTTCGGCAAAGGTGTCCAGCCTGACTCAGGCGCAACTGCAGGGCATCTGGAACGGGACCATCTACAACTGGGCCCAGGTCGGCGGTAAGGCCGCTCCGATCATCGTGTACGCGGCCCAGGAGGGCTCTGGCACCCAGGCGACGTGGAAGAGCTTCATGGGCTTCGACCCCACGGCGAGCACGAACTCGGTCAACTGCGCCTCGACGCCGTCGCCGTCGGGTAAGCCCGCGGTCTACCCGGCCGGTCCCGGCACCAATTGCGCGGGTCCGGATACCATCTTGGAGAACGAGCTGACCAGCGTCGAACCCTCGACCTACGCAGACGCCATCATGTTCTACTCGCTCGGTAGGTACGCCGATCAGTGCGGAGGCGAGAAGCTGAAGGCCGAGGCGTTCGACAAGACGGTGTTGCCAGGTCTCGACGGCACGGTGAACAGCAAGGTCGGTGCCGATTGCGGAGGCGGGGCGACGACCGGCGCGAGCGGCAAGATTATTCTCGGCTCGATCAACGGCATCGCCCCCACCCCGCAGAGCGTCCTGAACGGGTCGTTCCCGGATCCTCGTGACGTGTACAACGTGTACTCGAACGGCTCGAACCCGAACATTCCGCCGGCGACCGCGGCAACGCTGAACTACGTCAGCGAGATCGGGTTCGTCTGCAAGCCCGAAACGGTCAGCGGCAACGCGACGCCGACGGGGGCCAGCGACGAGATCGTCGACCCGGCCACCGGCATCTGGTACGCGACCGAGATCGAGAACACGATCCTCCAGCAGGGCTTCATTCCGCTGGACGCCACCGCGAGCGGCCCCACGTACGCCGACCTGAGCTTCCCGACGGGGGCCGCGGCTTCCGAAGGCAGCGTCGGGCACACCGCCATCAGCCTCCTCGCGAGCGATGCTGGCGGTGCCACCTACCTGGACGTGGGCGGCCCGGCGGTTGGCCCGAGTGGCGTGAACACGTCCATCCCGACGGCGCCCAACCCCCCGGGTTACTGCGCCGTCTCCACCACGGACGGGAACGCCAACCAGTAACCGAGAGGGATCCACACTCGGAATCCGTTGAGGTTTTGGCTTCCGAGACAGAGACGCGGCACAACGGGGTCCAGCCTTTCGGGGCTGGGCCCCGTTGCTCTCGGTCTACCGTCCCGGCCGGCCCCGCTCGCGACGCTGCAGCGTCACCACCGACCTCAAGGAATTGAGCGCGATCCTCAGTGACAGCCTCGGCACCCGACATTCCCTCGCAGGACTCTCGCTTCACCCCGATACGCCTGCGGAGCCGCCTCACGCGGTCTGATCCGGCATTCCCCATGGTCACGCAGACGGTTAGTGACTTCACCTCCGCCCGACCCCGACTGCGTCCAACCGCGACGCCCCTTGCATCATCGGCCAGCGCGTCGCTCCAGCAGCCGGTGACCGGCAGCGCGTCGGCTTCGCCATCGGCCGGCGGCGCCGCTACCTTTGCCCCCACCACAGGGGGCGTCGCCGGAGGACTCGCGACCGCTGCGCCTGCTCACGGTGGAGCCCGAGCCGAGAGCTGGGGCGCCCGGTGTGCCGGCAGCAGCAGTACGTCGCCGACGAGCCCGGCACAGGCCAAGGCCGCCGCGGCCGCGGCGGCCAAGAAGGCGGCCAACGAGGTTTCGGCGGCGCCGGGCCAGGTTGCCGGCGTCGCCCTGCAGCGCACCACTGCTTTCCTGTTGAAGTCGCCCGGGCCCAACGCCGATGTTCTTCTGGCCGCGTTCGGACTCCTGGCTCTGCTGGCCCTGCCGCCGGCCGTCGCGATCGCGCGTCGCCGGCGCGGCGACGTCACGGACGAGCCGCGGTCGGGGGAGGCACCATGACGCGTGGCAGGAAGGCCGTCACGGCGCTCCTGGCCGGCCTGTTCCTCCTCGTGATCCCCGTGACGCAGGCCGCGGCCTCGAGCCACGGGGCTGCCGGTTCCCCCCCGGCGCACGGGAGCGTCGCGAAGGCGCACGGCACGACCACCACCGCGGTGACCGCGCCGGGGGTGGCTGTGACCCCGAGCTTCTCGGTGTCACACGATCTGCTTGCCCCCCCGGCCTGCCCGACCGGCGACGCCTGCGGGACCATCCCGGCCACGTGCCCGAGCGGAACGACCTGCCCGACGTACCAGGTGGGCCCGGTGAGCGACCTCGGACCGGCCCAGTGGGTCTACGTCAACCTCTACGACTGGACCTCGACGCCGGGCGTGGGCGATTACGCACAGATCAACTACTGCTCCGACACGGCACCGCTTCCCTCGGACCAACTCTGTGTGAACACCGGCGGTCAGGGCGTTTCCGAAGTGGACTATCAGACAGAAGCCTTCCCGAACGGGGCGACCAGTGTGAGCTTCCAGGTTCTCGAGGTGGACTCCACGTCGACGCCGCTCTCAGGCGCAGCACCTGGAGACAACGCCGACACGGGCGCGTTCTTCTGCAACGCGGCCTCACCATGCTCGGTCGACATCACCGACACAGGTCCCACCAACAGCGGCGCGCTCACGCTGGTGCCTTCGACCACTGCAGTGGTTCCCGTCAGCTTCCTAGCCTCGGGAAGCGGATGCCCGGGGGCCAACACGGTGAACACGCAGAGCGACTTCGGATCTGACATCCTCTTCCCGGTGGCCGCCCGGATCGGATGCGGCGGACCGGACCCAACGATCGCCTTCAACACGGCCATCGACGGCCTCAGCGCGGTCACGTCCCTGCAACAGGGTCTGATCGACGTGGCGTTCACCGACGATCCCGAACAGGCGGACCAGCAGGTAGAGCTCAAGATGGGCAACTTCGCCCTCATCCCGATCGCATTGAGCGCCAATGTCGTCTCCTTCACCGCCGAGGAGCGTACGGCATCACACCAGCAGCTGGTGCCCTTAGACGCCATGGACCTGACCCCGCGCATGGTGGCCGGTTTGCTGACCGGATACTACGAGAACATCGCAACGTCCGACGTGGTGGCGTGCCAGAGCAGCGGCTGCACGGTGCCTCCCTGCCCGGTCTCCACGAAGAAGAACAAGCCGATCACGCAGTGCTCCTTGATGAACGAGGTCAACTTCGATAGCGCGTTCCTCATGCCGCAGTCCTTCGCCGGGTACGTGCGATCGGACACGGCCGGTCCCACGGGGCAACTGTTCGCTTGGCTGTGCAAGGCTCCTGTGGTCAGCGTGTCGGCGGTCGGGGCGAACTTCTCCGAGCCATCAACGGCGGCGGCGGTTCTCCAGTCCGGCTTGAACCCGACCGGCAAGCCGCTGGCGACGTGTCCGACCGACGAGCAGTTCCCCCCGGTGCGACAGGGGCTGACCTCCTATTTAGCGTACCAAGGACCCTCCCAACAGGCGCTCAAGATCGTCGCGGCTGTACAGCCGACGCTGCAGCAGGCCGAACCGTATGCGGGATTTGCCTCTATGGACTGGGCGGACGCCGAGTACTTCGGCATGAGCGTGGCGGCCCTCCAGAACCCATCCGGCAACTTCGTGCTACCGACGCAGCAGTCGCTCGACGCCGCGGTGAGCGACGCCACCGAGAACGCCGACGGCTCGCTCACTCCCAACTACACGACCACCGATCCCAACGCCTACCCGATGCCCTCCATCACGTATGCCGTCGTTCCCACGCGGGGTGTCTCGGCGACGCAGGCCGCCGCCGACCAGGCCATGCTGAGCCAGGTCTTGAACCTGACCGGTGGCTCCGACACGCCGGACCTGCCTGCCGGCTTCGTGCCGCTACCGAGTGCGCTCTACCAGCAGGCACAGAACGACATTGCGAACGATTTCGCCAACGAGGGTGCACCGACGACGACCACGACCGCACCGTCCGGGCCCTCGGGCTCCTCGGGCTCCTCGGGGTCGGGCACCGCCGGGTCGGCTGGACCTGCCCCGGTCAACGGGCAGCCGGGAGGAACCGCCAGTGCCGCGACCGCGAGCGCTGGTGCGAACGCACCTTCGGGCTCGGCCTCCCCGTCGCACACGACGACGACACCGGGCACGATCAAGGGGACGGGAGGCGGTGTCCCCTCGACGAATTCGCATCAGGCTTCGGCTTCCCCGTCGTCGGGCCATCACCAATCACTGAGCTCGCTCTCCCTGGTGGCGAGCGCCAGCTCCAACCTGCTCCCGGTGGTGATCCTCCTGGGGATCCTCGCGCTGCTCATGGGTTCGCTGCTGTTCCTCAGCGCCGGGTTGCGCCGCCACGTCTTCGACACCGGCCATGCGCTGTCCACACGGATCCGAGCCTGGTCAGCCAAGGTGGCCGTCCGCCTCAAGAAGGTACCGGGATGGTTGGGGGCGGCGCGCTCCCGCCCCGGCCCGGTGTGAGCTCCTCGGTGCGCCTGTCGTGACGCCGGTCGCCGAGAAGGCGCGCCCTGCACCGCCGGTGAGCGATTGGCCCCCACGTCGCGGTTCACTGCACCGCCTGCGGAGGTATTTCGTCCCGGACCCGACGGAGGGGCGTTACCCACGCACGCGAACCCGCTCGGGTGGCGCGGCCCGGCGCGTTCTCCACGGGGACGCGCCCGGGGGGCGCATCACCCGCTCGCTCGTCGCGGAGCCAGTCCCGGCGTTCCGTGATCCCGAAGGGATCGACAGGGTCTCGGTCATTCATCGAGCCAAGACGGCGATCCGCACCGACGCGGCGCCGGCCGCCAGCACCGAGCAACGAGCCGACCGGCTGATGCTGGCCGTGGCCCTGAGCTTCGTGACCGTGGGCGCGTGCCTCGTGCTCTTCGTCGTCTACGCGTTCATGTTCACCGGCCTGCAGCAGCAGCGGGAGCAGCACGCGCTGCTCAACGAGTTCCTGACCCCGTCAGCGCAGGCCCTCTACAGCGGCCGCGTGCCCCCCGAAGGGCAACCGGTGGCCGTGCTGCTCATCCCGAGCATCGGCCTGAAGCAGGTCGTGGTCGAGGGGACCAGTGCCGCGGACACCGCAAAGGGCCCGGGTGCCATGGTGGGCACGGCGCGGCCGGGGACCAGGGGCAACTCCGTCATAGCGGGTCGTCGGAGCACGAGCGGTGCGCCGTTCGCCCACATCCTCAGCCTGCGTCGCGGTGATCCCATCACGATCGTGACCGGCCTGGGCGTGTTTCGCTACGAGGTCGAACAGGTGGGCACCGCGACCGCTGGTGAAGTGGATCCGATCAGCCCCACCAGGACGGCGCGGCTCACGCTGGTCACGGCCAATGCACCCTTCATCCCCACCGGACGCGCCTACGTCATTGCGAAGCTGACCAGTGCACCGGCGCATGCCCCGGTCCCGACGACGCTCGCGCCCGCGTCCCAGCGCGCGCTGGCGGGCGACGCGTCTGCGATCGGTCCGTCGGTGCTGTGGGGCCTCGTTTTTGCTGCCGCCCTCATCGTGACCTTCGTCGTGTATCGCAGGGCACCGCGGCAGATCTGGACCGTGTATCTCGTCAGCACGCCGATCGTGCTCGCGCTGGCACTCGAGTGGTTTTCAAATGTGTACCTTTTGCTACCCCCAACCCTGTGAGGTCGATACCAATCATGATGTTCGCTGTTGAAATCGGCGCGCTGGCCGCCTCACCACGGCTCCCGCGTTCGCGTCGGGCACCGTCATCGTCAACGGACAATCGGTGACCGTGTCGACCGAGGCGAACGGCCTCGCGGTGTCTCCACGGGTGTCCACGGGTCACAACGTCGTCTACACCAAGAACGGCTTGCTCCCCGCCTGGCTCTTCGCCTCCTTGGTGCCGCCGGCCGGGATCGACCAGTTCGAGTACATCACCCCCCAGGGCTTCCACGGGAAGACCCAGGTCGGGGTCTTCGACAACTGACCATGTTGCGCCGCCGCCGTCCCAAGCTTGCCGCCGCACGGCTCCGCAGCGCGGCGAACCCGTCGGGCATGGGCTCGTGGTACGTCGACCCGCACGGGTTCGCCCACCGGGCGTGGGCGGTCGACCGCAGGCGCCTGTGGCAGGGCCGGATTCGCCAGAGGCTCGTTCCGGAGGCGACGTTGTGGCGTTGGGCGGACACGGACGGGGCGCGGGCCATCCGCGGGACCCTCCCGGGCGTGCTCGAGCTGCCCCCCGCTGCCGGCGGACCGGACTTCCAGTCGGCCCACAGCATTCCCGAACTGCCCAGAGGCCGGATCCACCCCCTGTTCACCCCGGAATCATCCGGGTATCACAATCCGTTCGACCCCCGTTTACCTGGGTTCCCTAACCTCCGGGTCGGTGGACGATCCGGGAGTGGCGACGGCGATCAGCGAGGAGACTGGGCCCCCGCCTGAGGCCCTCCGATCCGCCGCCGCGACGCAGCCCGCTCCACCGACGATCGCCATCCCGGGCACCGGCGAAGCGGACTCCCCACTGGCACACCTCCAGGCCCAGGAGGCCAGGCTCCGCACCGCCGACCCGGTCCAACGGACGAGCACCGCACGCGCCGGTAGGGGGGTCAGGCCCAACCGGCGACGAGTGCAGAGCATCATCGCCCCACTCGCGATGGACCTGGCGGGTGCCGCGCTGTCCGTCGGATTGGGGCTCGGCGTCGCCACCGCCGCCGGTCTCGGCGCGCCGACGAGCTGGGCGCCCTGGCTGGTCATCCCGGCCTTGCTGATCTCGTTCCTGTACCACGGCATGTACCGGGGTAACGGACTGCGCATCATCCCGTCGGGGATGGGGGTCGTGACCAAGGTGTCCCGTTCGCTGCCGGTGGCGGCGCTGTGCACCGTCGCCATCCTGCTCTCCGTTGGATCGTCGGCCGGCGTGCTGGCGACGTTCGCGTTGGCAGCGTGCCTCCTGGTCCCCAGCATCGTCTCCGTGCCGATGGTCCGGTCGGCCGTGAGCCACCTCGGGACCCGGCTGGGTCTGTTGCGCGCACAGCGTGTGGTGGTCGTCGGGGCGGGTGAAGCCGGTGACCACGTCCTGCAGCGCCTGCGGCGCCACGGGCTCATCACGGCACTGGGCATGGTCGACGACGACCCTCTTCCCGGGTTCGATACCATCGGCACCCTGGCGGACCTGCCGTTGCTCTGCGAGGAGCTCGAGGTCGACCGCGTCATCGTCGCCATCCCCCGGGTCCCGTGGTTGGCCGTCTCCGAAATCATCCGGCCGCTGCTCGGTGTGGTCGACGTGGCCATTGTGCCGTCGCTCTACGAGTTGATGACCTGGCGCTCCGGCACGGCGGACCTGGCCGGCATGCCGCTGGTGCCGCTGGTGCCGGCTCAGCACGGGACCCTGGCCCGGTTTGGGAAGCGCGCCGTCGACCTGGTGATCGGGTCGCTCGCCCTGGTCCTGTTCGCACCGGTCCTGCTCGCCGCCGTGCTCGCCATCAGGTTGGACTCACCCGGGCCCGCCTTCTTCCGGCAGCGTCGCGCCGGGCTGGGTGGGGAGCACTTCTCCATTTGGAAGTTCCGCACGATGGTCGAGAACGCGGAGTCCCTGCGCGGCGACCTCATGGAGCAGAGCGACGCCGACGGACCCCGGTTCAAGATGGAGCACGATCCCCGGGTCACCAGGGTGGGGGGGTTCCTGCGGCGCTTCAGCATCGACGAGCTCCCACAGCTCTTCAACGTGATCGGCGGCACGATGTCGCTGGTCGGCCCTCGCCCGTTCCCGGTCGAGGAGTTCCCGGCCCTCTCGCGGGGTCCGGCCGCCGCACGCTTCGACATGCCCCCCGGCATGACCGGATTGTGGCAGGTCAGTGGGCGCAGCGATCTGAGTTGGGACGACCTCTGCCGGCTGGACTCGGTCTACGTCGGCTCATGGTCGCTCTTGTGGGACCTTCGCATACTCCTCCAGACGCCGGTCAGCGTCCTGCGCCGAATGGGAGCGTACTGACACGGGTCCCGGTGTCGGTGGGGCCGCACCGTCACCCGTCACCGGATAGACCGGAGAGGAAGAAGGGCCGCTGCAGGTCATGGCGAGAATTCCGGTGAAGGTCAGGATCGCCGCCATGGCGGTGGTGCTCGCGGGGGCGGGTTTCGGCGTGTATACGTTCAGTGGGTCGGCGTCGGCGAACCCGTCAGTCACCCAGACCGTGCTCGCCTCCTCGCCGAACCCATCGGTGACGGGGCAATCCGTCACCTTCACCGCGACCGTCTCGGAGGTGCCTCCCGGGCCAGTGCCGACGGGTTCGGTGACCTTCACCATCCCGGGTGCCCCGAACGTCTGTGCGGGTGCGACGGACACCGAGCCGCTGGTCGCCGGTGTGGCGCAGTGCACGACCACCGCGCTCTCGGCCTCCGAGGATGTGTCGGTCGTCGTGACGTCCAATTACCTCGGCGATCCCAACAACGACCCCAGCTCGTCCAATTCGGTGACACAGTCGGTGGGCCTTTCCGACAGTTCGGTCTCGCTCACGTCGACGGCCGTCACCTCGCCGGTGACCCAGGGCGGGTGCGTGCTCAACATCACCGTGAACGTGACCTGCCCCTCTCTCAGCGGCGTCACACCCGGTGCGACCGTCACCGACACCGAGGGTGCCATCCAGGGCGGGACGACGGTCGTCACGCTCGACAAGCACGCGATGCCGAACACCATGGTGCTGTCCTTGCCGGCGACGGGGTCACCCACCGAATCCCTCACGTTCCAGGACAACCCCCACGACCTTTATCCCTCGGGCCACGCCGCCCGTTACACCGCCACCGTGACCGCCGTCTCCCCGGGGACGGGGACACCCACCGGCGGTGTCGTGTTCACGATCACGCCGACGGGCGGAGGCCCGGCCATCGCCTGTTCCAACGGCACCATCATCACGGTCAGCCGGACGGGGACGGCGACGTGCGTCGTGGCCGCCGGCCAGCTCGTCGCCAGCGGTGCGCCGTACACCGTGATGGCGGCCTACACCGGGAGTCTCAACTACTCCTCAAGCCAACAGAGCGCCAGCCAGGGCATCGACCCCCTCTCCTCGAAGACCTACGTGGCGGGCAATCCCATGCCGCCGGTACACGGCACGCCGGTGCACTTCACCGCGTCGGTCGTCCCCTCGCTGCAGGGCGTGGTCCCCACGGGAACGGTCACCTTCACCTTCACCTCGCAGCCGATCACCCAGAGCGGGTGCACTCTCACGACGGTGTCGAGCGTCGGCCGGGTGACGGGATGCTCGCTCGCCGACGTCCAGGTCGGTGATGTCGTGACGGACCTGACGACGCCGGGCGACATCACGGGCGGGACCACCGTCTTGGCGACCAGCCCGGCCGTGGACCTGTCGACCACGCCGACGTCGGCGACGGACCAGCAGATCAAGTTCACCCCGGCGTCGTCGCCGGCCATCACGTGCGACGGGGGCTCCAATGCCATCGTGCTCACCCCGAGCGGCGCGACCTGTTCGCTCACGGGCGGCCTGCCCCAGCCTGGCTCCCCGTTCGACGTGGTGGCGATGTACTCGGGCGACGCCAACGACGGTCCGAGCAGTTCACACGCCTTGTTCGTCAAGGTGCGCTAGGGGGGACCCCGGAGGGGTCGGCCGCATCGTCGGGGGCCGGCGCACCAGCGCCACCGCGAAGCGGGGGATGTTGAGGAGGTAGCGCCGCCAGAGCCGCCGGGGCTCCACGGCCAGCCGGAAGAGCCACTCGAAGCCGCTCCGCTGCACCCAGCGGGGGGCCTGGCGGACGGTTCCGGAGAGGAGATCGAAGGCCGCTCCGACACCCACGAGCACCGCCGGCTCGAGCCGGGACCGGTGCTCGGCCATCCAGAACTCCTGCTTGGGCGTCCCGAGGCCGACCCAGACGATGTCGGCCCCCGACCCATTGATCTCCTGCACGAGCTCCTCGTCCTCGGCCGCGCTGAGGCGCCGGAAGGGGGGACTCGAGGATCCGGCGACCACGAGGCCTGGGAACCGGCCCCGCAGCATCGAGACGAGACGCGACGCGACCCCGGGTGCCCCGCCCACGAAGTAACTCGACCACCCGGCCTCCTGCGCCGCCGCCAGGACCTCCTCCATCAGATCGGGCCCGTAGACCCGTGCGAGCCGGGCTCCCGCCCAGCGGCCCGCATAGACCATGGACATGCCGTCGGGCGTCGTGAGGCCCGATGCGTTGTGGATTTCCCGGAGCGCGTCGTCCGATTGGGACTCCATGACGCCGTGCATGCCGGTCACGCAGACGTACCGGCGCGCCTCGTTGGCGATCCACTTCGCGAAGATCTCCGTCGTGGTCTCGAGATCGACACACGAGATGCCCACCCCCAGCACGTCGACCCGAGGGACTGGCTCAGCCCCGGTGTTCACGACCGCTAGACCTTGATGTCCTTCCACGCCGTCGGTGCGACGGTGTAGGTGGTGGTCACGGACTCACCCGGGTCCAGCCAGATGGCCGCTGGAGTCTTCAGGACCACGCCGCTCGGCACGATGTCGCGGCCGTCCTTGACCACGCCGCTGTGGGGGCCCAGTCGTCCGCCCTGCAGGTAGAGGATCTCGGTGTATGGGCCGGGGTTGGTGTAGGCAGATCCCGACGCCGGCAAGGTGACGGGGCTGACCCCGAAGCCGGGTGCGCCACCCACGACGATGTTGTGGACGAAGCGCACGTTGGCTCCGAAGGACAGCCCCGGCAGGAGTGTGTAGACGACGATGCCCGAGCCGATGGTGTTGTCGTGCACGAGGAGGTCCGTCACCACCCCCGCGCCGGAGAACCGAAAGGCCGCATTTGACGCCCCTGAGGGTATCCCGAGGATGGTGTTGTCATGGATCACGGTCTGGAGCGAGGTCGACGTGAGGTTGTCGACGAGCACGGCGTACTGGGTCGCCGACTGGGCGTCCAGGACGTTGTCCGCGATGACGATCAGGCCTGCGTTGGTTGGTGAGACCTCGATCACCCCGAATCCCGCGGCCGCGGCGCTCGACTGGTGCACGATGTTCCCAGTGACGACCACATGGTCGTACGAACCGACGCTGATGCCGGCGTTGTGGGCACCGGTCACCTTGTTGTTGGAGATGACGACGTGGGTGCCGGCGACGTTGTCGGCGTGGATGCCCGATCCCGAGCTCTGGGCCGCGACCGTGTTTCCGATGCACGTGGAGTAATTCGATCCCAACTCTATGCCCGTTCCGTTGCCGATGGCGAGGGCCGTGTTGCCCATCACGACGTTGTCCGTGCCTCCCACGACGGAGAACACCTGGCCCTGCGAGCGGCCCCGGTTGCCGACCACACGTGAGTAGGCACAGTTCTCGACCTGGTACCCCAGCGCATCCGTGTCGTTCGGGATGTCGACCTGATTGTCACTGATTTGCGCGTAGAGCACCGGGTTGGTCGAGTTGGTCGCCTGCACGTTGATGCCGGCATTGACGTTCGTCGCGGCGAGAGAGACGCGGTTGCCGATCACGCTCGGTCCCTCGACGACAGGACTGGCGCTGGTGGACTTGGACGAGATGGCACCCTGCGCGCAGCTGAGTATCTGGTTGAGGACGATCCGGGTCCGATTCACATTGATGGTCTCGATCCCGATCCACGCCGAGTTCTGCACGACCAGGCCCTGGACCAGTCCGTCGTCGCCCAGCGTGCTGCCCGACGTGATGAACAGCACGCAGTCGAATTGGGTGCCGGGCGTCCCGGTCTGCCCGCTCGCGTTGCCGTCGATCGTCCCCGGCCCGAGGAGCGAGACACCGGCCACGTTGACCGTGATCACCGGCGCCGTCATGCCGCTGGCGGCCATGATGACGGCACCAGCCTCGAGCTTGAAGGTCTGGCCCGGCGTCCCGATGGTGAGCGACCCGTCCCCCGGGCTGCCCACCAGGTACGTCCCCGGCGGGAAGTACACGCAGCCGGGTCCCGCCGCAGCCTGGGCCGCTTGAATGGCGGCCGTGTCGTCGGTGCTCCCGTTGCCCGTGGCGCCGTACGCCCTCACGTTGTAGACCTGCCCGCCCCAGTCCTGGATGGCGGCGCGGAACAGGCTGCCGAACGTGTTGCCGCTCGCATTCGGCTGCAGCACGGTGACCTCATTGGGGGCTCCCACGTTCACCGAATCGATGAGGATGGCCTCGAAGTCGGCTCCGGCGGGATCCGACGACAGCAATTCGGAACCCGCCGTCGCGGCGGCGGCGCCGCCCATGGCGGCGAGGCTCATCAGCAGCATGTTTCGCCGGCTCGAGAGCCGGCCGCCGACGTCCTCCGCACCATCGTCGAGGGGTCGCTCGACCTCAGTCATGTCGTCCTCCTGCAAGGCTGCACCGCCTCCGAGATCCGTCGCCACCACCTGGTCCGCGCAGCATACCGAAGGGGTTCCGCGCCCGTTGAGGCGAGAGGAGAGATGTCGAGTGGCTGTCTCCTGCGTGTCACGCTGACGCGAGGAGTTCGCGAAACAGCCATGCAACGTTCACTTCCGCAGCCCGGATGGAGACGGCGAAACATGCGGGGATACGCTCGCTGCATGCGGCCACATCCGTTGGTCCGATCCCGCGTGCTGTACATCTGCGGGTGGGGCCGGAGCGGAACCACGATCATCGATCGCGTCCTCGGTCAGGTTCCCGGGTTCTTGTCGGTCGGCGAACTGCGCTCGCTGTGGGACACCGACCCGGCGCTCCACCTGTGCGGTTGCGGTGAGGTCGTCGAGCACTGCCCTCTGTGGGGCCCGTTGTTGCATTCCATGGAGACCGCGACGGGGTACACGACGCGAACGATCCGTTCCATGCGGGATCAGAGTGCGCGGACGCGCGACCTCCCCGCGCTCTACTGGGCGGCGCGGCGACGGTCCCCACGTGCGCCCGACACCGCCATCAACTACGGGGACGTGCTCTCGGGCATCT
Source organism: uncultured Acidimicrobiaceae bacterium (assembly GCA_963736525.1). Classification (GTDB taxonomy): domain Bacteria; phylum Actinomycetota; class Acidimicrobiia; order Acidimicrobiales; family RAAP-2; genus Bog-473. The sequence goes on along the minus strand of CAVTPF010000004.1, from coordinate 79,694 downwards.
ACCAGGCCCTGCTCGCCTCGACGGGTGAAGCGGTCATCGTCGACTCGTCGAAGCACCCGGCCGAGGCGCTACTCCTGGCGTCGCGGCCCGACGTCGATCTCACGGTGCTGCACATCGTGCGCGACCCTCGGGCGGTAGCCTTCTCCTGGGAGCGACCCAACAGGAACGGCTCCGTGGAGGGTGGCGTCGATCACCCGCCGCACCATGGCGCGTTGCACAGCGCCGCCTGGTGGACGGCGTGGAACAGTGCGATCGAGATGCTCATCCGGCCACGCCTCGGGCGGCGCTACGTGGCGCTCCGCTACGAGGACGTCATGGAGGAGCCAGCCCGCGAGCTCAGTCACGTGCTCGAGCGCTTCGGCCGTTCACCGACCGATCTCCCGTTCCTGGCGACCGACGAGGTACGGCTCGCCCGTTCCCACACGGTTGCCGGCAATCCGAGCCGGATGCGCACGGGAGTCGTGCACCTGTCGGCCGACCGGCGTTGGGAGACGGAGATGATGCAGATGGACCGCCGGAAGGCCACCGTTGGTGCCTTCCCCCTCATGGGGCGGTACGGCTACCGCGTCGGCCGGCCCTCGGCCATCGTCCGTCCCATGGGGTAGTGGTAGCGCACCAGGAACGGGAGCGTCATGAGCGTGGCAATGCCCCGGTCGAGCGCGGGCATGCGGTCCCGCCACTCGGAGTCCTCCCGCAGCGGTATCGATCCGGTCGCCGTGCGAACGGGGTTGCCCCACACGGGGTGCGACGCGCGTGTCATGGCGAGGACGGGGGGAGTCCCCTCGATCGTGACAGCGCCGGGCTCGGCCCCGAGCCAGAGGGCGAGGTCCGCAATGTGCTGCTCGGGACGGGCCAGGAGATCCTCGTAGCGGAGACTGCGGAACCGCTCACCCAGGCGGGGAGCCAGGAGGGCCTCGGCAAACGCGTTGTAGGCGTCCCACCGGGCGGCGGTGGCGAGCACGCCCTGCTGCTGCATCTCCCGTCCCTGGGGCCCGGGTTGGCGGCGCTGGCGGCGCCATGACCACGCCACCGCGCGCGGGTCGCGCACGAGGTGGATGACCGAGAGGGAGATGTCCGGAACGGTGCTGGCGAGCAGAGCGTCGGCGGCCATCTTGGAGGAGTCGATGATCAGCCGGGCGCCCGACACGTCCGCGATGGCGCGGTAGTGGCGGCCCAGCGCGTCGGCGTAGTCGTCGTACTCGGGACGCCGCCGCCGGCCCGTCACGTGCATCCAGACCCGGGGGGCGCTGAGCGTGCCCAGCGTGCGCTTGTGGAGGGCGCCCAGTGACGCGCCCCTCGCCTCGAAGTCGGGCCCGAGGGACCGCTCCGCGACCGCGAGCCAGAACGCACACTCCCGCACCGGTGTCCCGCAGCCGCACAGGTCACCGGAGCGGAACGCCGGCCGCCACAGCGCCCAGAACTCCCCGATGTCACAGGCCGCCTCGAGTTGTCCGAGCGCCATGCCGAGCACCGTCGTGCCGCTCCTCGGCGCCCCCGAGATGTAGACGACCTGCAGGGCACTCACGCGCGTGTGGTGGTGGAGCGGTCGAGGTCGTCGCGCGCGCCGACGGTCGAGTACCACCGGTCGAGGAGCGCCGGCAGCTGCGTCTCGTCCCAGCGCACGACGGTGCGCGGCAGCTGGACGGCGGCGGCCAGGCTCTGGGCGAGCGACCGTGCGAGGTGGGGGCCCGGCGGCACCGCGATGCCCGCCGCGCCGGCGATGAGCGGTGGCCCGCCGGCCCGCAGGCAGACGACGGGGCAGCCCACCGCCAGCGCTTCCGCCACGACCCAGCCCGCGGCCTCCCGCATACTCGGGAAGAAGAGGACGTCCGCGGTGGCCAGCGCGGTCCGCACTTCGGCGCGGGGTCGCTGGCCCACGACGCTGACGCGCTCCTGCAGGCCGCGCTCGGCGATCGACCTGGTGAGCCGTCCCCGCTCGGGTCCGTCACCGAAGAACTCCAGGGTCCAGGCGGCCGCCTCGGGCTGCGCCATCGCCGCCACCGCCAGGTGCACACCTTTCCAGGCCAGCAGCCGACCTACGAACACGGCGCAGTGGTGCGCCGTGTGCGCCGTCGCTGGTGGCGTGATGTCCCCTCCGGCGAAATCCGCCTCGAGGAAGACGTTCGGTCTGACATCGACGGGCGTCCCGACGCGCCGCAGTGCCGTCGCCTCGTCGTCGTTCTGCGCCAGGAGCAGCGAGCACCGCCGCGCCGCGGCGCCCGCGAAGACGGCTCGCATCGGCGTGGTTCCGAGCGCCCTGGCCAGTTCGGTGACGCGGCCCCTGGGTCCGAGGAAGGGCCGGCACGGCACCGGGACGCGTTCGCTGCCGCCGAGCGGCCCCCACACGACTTTGAGGTCCGGCACCCAGGCCAACCCGCTCGGGATCCAGTCGGTCGAGAGGGTGACGTGATGCCCGACGTCGAATGGGGTCTGCCGGTGTAGGCGCCGCGCCACCCGGGCCAGGCGCACCTGCCAGACCAGGTTGTAGAGCTGCAGGCCGCGCAGGCCACCCTTGGCCTGCCAGGTCTCCATCAGCCCCGCCGGTAGGCCCATGTACACGGGGCGGAGACAGCGCGCCAGCTGCTCGTCGTCGGCGAGCGCGGCCTCAATCGCGTCACGATGTCGGGGCTGGGTGATCAGCACCGTCTCGTGCCCGAGCCGTGCGTTGGCACGCGCCACCGCCCACCCGACGCCGGTCTCCGAGCTCCCGCCCGGCCGGCAGGCGAACGCGGCGACGAGGACTCTCACGAACGGAGCGCCGACGACAGCGCGGGGAGCTCCATCTTCTCGCGAAGCCTCCACAGGCTGTACAGGTATGCCGAGCCCGCGACGACGCCCGTCGCCAGGAGGGCCGGCCAGTGCGTGCCGAACGCCACCCGGAAGAGCAGTCCGGGCACGCCGACGAGCAACACCGCCGACGCGATCACCGGCAGGAAGGCCGGGCCCAGAGGATGGAGCCGCAGCCGCCGGTAGAGGATCACCGTGATGATCGCGTTGGCGACGAGCAGGCTCAGCGCCCATGCCAATGCGGCACCGTTGATGCCAAGGCGCGGGATGAGGTACAGGTTGGCCCCCACGTTCACCGCCAACGTGATGACGCCGACGTACAGGCTGGTCGACGTCTTGCCGGACATGACGAGGAGGACGGTGTTGTTCCCCGTGGCCGAGACGTAGAGCATCATCAACGCCAGGATCGTGAGGGCGGTGGCGCCGGCGGCGAACTCCCGGCCGAAGAGCCGCATGAAGAACGGGGCGAAGAGCGCCAGCATCAGCGACACGGGCCACCCGATCGCCATCACCCATGCCGTCGCCGCCTGGTACAGGCGCCGCACTTCGTGCACCCGTCCCAGGGACAGCAGCCGGCTGACCTGGGGTCCGATGGTCCCACCCACGGCTGCCAGGGCGAAGGTCACGACGACCAGGTAGCGGTTGGCCACGCCGTAGATCCCCGCCATGCGCAACGACACGATGTAGCCGACGAGCAGGACATCGAGCCAGACCAGGGCCATGGCGCAAATGGAGGCCGCTCCCCGGGGGGCGCTGAAGGTCCAGAACGCGCGGGCCAGGACCCTCGTCCGCTCCGGTGAGTGGACGGAGCCCGCCGACCTGTGCTCGCGCTCCACGAACATCCACAGGGTCCACAGCATGGCGGCGGCACCGAGCACGATGGGCACGGACCAGGCGTATGCGACGGCGAGCAGCCCCAGGCCCGATGCGATGAGGACGGGAAGCAACAGGAGCCGGCACGCCGGCATGATGACCGACCAAATGGCAGCAAGAGGCCACACCCGGTCGAACCCACGGGTCCCGGCGATCAGCACCTCCACCAGCGCGGCGACGGGGACGAAGGGACAGAGGATCCGTATGAACGAAGACAGGTGGGTCGAGTTGTGCCCGTGCGTGAAGAGGTGCGCGATTGGCACCGCGAAGGCAAAGAGGGCCAGAGCGAAGAGTGAGGAGATGACCAGCACGGGCACGCAGGCGATCGGCAGCAGCCGACGAATGTCGGCGGATTTCCCGGCGGCGCGGAGACGGGGCACCGACCAGTTCAGGCCGTCGTCGGCGCCGAGGTCGCCCACGTTGCTGGCGATGGTGAAGATGGCCATCGCTTCGAAGAACGTCCCGGTTCCCTCGGCATGGAAGAGCCGGCCCACCGCCAGGGAGAACCCGAAGGCCAGCAAGGCGCTGGCGGCCTGACCGGCAAAGCCGAACGAGCTGCCCCGGGTGAGCAGCCGGAGCTCGCTGGCGAACGTACCCGCGTCGGTGTCGACCGCCGGCGCTTCCGCTCTGTGCGCCTTCGGTGTCTGTACGCGGTGGGTCCGGTGGGTGCCCGACCCGGTGGTCGTCACTGTGCCCACGTCCCGTGGCGCTCCTGTCCGAGTGCCTGGAGCTCACTCAAGGTGATCCGGTGGCCGTCCCACTGCAGGTGCCCGCCGACGAAGTGGTCGTAGTCGAACTGGATGGTCGTTCCGGCCGGGGGCGTCTGGTGCAGCCCGGTCGCCCCCGAGTCGACGACGCTGTTGTTGTCCACGTAGACGTCGTCGAGGTGGATCCCTGTCTTGTTGTACCGGCCGACACCACCGACGATGATCCCGCCGAAGTTCCCGTCCAGCGCGTTGGCGCGGACCGTCACGTCGGACGAGGCGATCACGAGCACCGACTGCTGCGCGCTGTTCACGATGGTGTTGGCGGCGATCGTCACGTCGTGGCTGATCTCGACCCGAACCCCGTAGGTGTTTCCCGACAGATGGTTGTTGAGGGCGGCGACGTCCGTCGCCCCGCTGTCCGTCCAGATTCCCGGGGCCCCGTTCCCGTCGATCTGGTCGTCCGCGATCAGGACGTTGTCGGCGATGGTCTTGATGCCGCCGGCCTCCCATCCCTTGTGTGCCACGTGCAGCCCGTTGTCCGAGACGACGGAGTCCACGATGGTGACGCCGTTGCCACCACCACCGATCCCCAGGCGATCGTTGTCGATGACCTTGCACTGCAGGACCACCATGTCGTTGGAGAGCGAGATGCCGCGCGACGAACTCCCCGTGACCTCGACCCACTGCAGCCACCAGCCGGTCGAGTAGACACCCGGGGCGGGCGATTGGCTGTTGGTCTGCACGGCGCCCGTCTGCGAATGCTGGCTCTTGCCGTAATCCTCAATCACCAGGGGATCGGCGGCGCTCGAACCGATGATCGCCACGTTGTCCGCCGTGGCCCCGTGTGGCGGCTTGAAGGCGGTGATGGCGATGTGGGCGCCGTCGAGCACCGCGCCCGGTTGTGCGTAGAACCGGTCCCCGGCCTGCGGAATCACAGAGAAGAGCATGTGCGTCCCGGACGCGATGACGAACGACGTCCCCGGGGGCTCCCGCTTGACCAGTTGCTTTGCGTTGGCATCGTCGGTGATCACGACCGCACCGGCGGGAGGCGTGCCCGGCTGTGCCGTCACGTTGGGCTGCGTGCCCGGCGGGACGAGTTGGGTCGCCTGCGCCGCCGACGGGAACCGAAGCAGCGTTACCAGCGCGGTGCCGAGCAGGGCCACGCCCGCTCCCACGCCGGCATACGTATGGAGAGCCCGGCCTACCTTCGCGGGCGGTGCAAATGGCACGACTCGAACTCCTCGGCCTGTCCTGAGCGGCACCATAGCGTCGGGCATGACCGCCCCGAAATGCGTCCGTCGATTGTGCGACATGTGGGTGACCTCCAGGTGACACCTGGGTGATCTGCTTCGAAGCTTGCGGGGGTCGCCGGTACATTGGCCAACGATGCACAGGGTGCCATGGCGAGCGGCGCGGCGCGGCGCGAAGACGGCGTCGAAGGTACGGAGCGGCGTGTGCTTCGTCAGCGCGCTGTCGTTCCTCGGCCTCGGCCTGGTATGGATGGCTGGCCCGGTCGCGGCCACCCCAACCCTGTCGCCTCCTTCCATCAAACAGAGCGCGGCCACCGTCGTCGTCGGCAAGAACAAGGAGGTGCACATCACCGCGACCGGGTATCCGAAGCCGACGTTCGCCGAGATGGGTGCGCTGCCGGCGGGCATGGCGTTCAACTCCGGAAGCGGGTCCGCGACCATCTCGGGCGTGCCGGCGCCGGGTACGGGCAACGACTACTTCATCACGATCACGGCGACGAACAGCCAGGGCACCGACACCGAGCCCTACGACCTCACCGTCTTTCAAACCCCCGTGTTCGCCAGCAACTTCTGCCCGGGGCCGATGACCGTGGGGCAGTACACCCATGACGACCAGTCCGACATCGCCTATCCGCCCTTCTTCGGGCTGGACGAGAACAATTCGCTCCCCTCGGGGATCTCGTTCAACCAGGATGTGAACAACGAGGATGCCGGTGTCCTGTCGGGCACGCCCGAACCGGGTACCGGTGGCAATTACGGGCTGCAGTACTCCTCGGATGCGAACAACACGACTCGGAACCTGCACTGCAAACTCGTCGTCGACGAGGCGCCGACCTTCACGGACTCGGGCATGGCAACCGTCACGGCGGGCGCCACCCCAACGACCGCAGTGAGCATCGCGGGGACGCCCGGGTTTCCGAAGATGGCCAACGTGACCGTCACTGGCGCGCCCCCCACGGGCATGATGCTCCACTCCGTGCACAACGGAAAGGGCTTCGCGGTCAACCTGTCGGGCGCACCGGCCGCGGGGACCCAGGGGGACTACCCGATCGACGTGAGTGCGAGCAACGGTCTTTCGTCGACGCAGGACTTCGTGCTTGTCGTCCAGGGTGCCGGGGTGATCCCCCAGCCGACGACGCTGACGCTGTCCGGCGGGACCGATCCAGTCACCTACCAGTCGTCGGCGGTGACCTACACCGCGACGGTCACCGGTGGCACTTCGCCGAGCGGTTTTGTCCAGTTCTCCGCCGGCACCGGAATCACGACGGTGCCACTCGTGGCCGGCCAGGCCAGCTTCACGACCCCGGACAACCTCGACGCCGGTGACTACACGGTGACGGCCAGCTACACGGGAGACGCGTTCAACGCGTCCTCCACGGCCAGCACCGACCTCACCGTCGACGCGGCGCCGACGGCGCTCACCTTGACCCCGAACACGACGTCCACCCCATTCGGTGTGCCCGTGACCTACACCGCCACCGTGACCTGCTCGCCGTCATGCGGCGGTCTGACGCCGACCGGCGACGTCACCTTCTCCCAGCTGGGAACCGACACGCCGGTGGAACTGGTGAACGGGCAGGCGACGTTCACCACCGACCCGACGATCGGCCCGGGACTGAGCAACGAGGTGGACGCCACCTTCTCGTCTTTCTCGGACGCGCCGGGCGACTTCGCGACGACGTCCCCCGCGGTCCAGGCCTTCTACGACATCGGTGCCGTGAGCCTCACCGCCAGCACCGAGGACCTCACCTCGAGCACCACACAGTCACTGTCAAACGGAGGCACGGTCACCGTTGTCCCCGCGGACGCCAACGAAATCAGCGTGCAGCTGGGTGCCGTCGCAACCGGCAACGGGACGCCGCCGGGTCCGTTGTCCGTCGACGTCGTCGACGGGACGACGGACGAGACGACCGCCCTGGGGATCACGGACCCGAGCGAGAGCGCTCCCTCCTCGGATGCCGCCACAGGGCAGGTGGACTATTTCTGGACGATCGCCGCCAACGAGCTCTCGGGCCTCCCCGGCACCAGTGCCATGGTGACGATCAGCTCTGCCGGGTCGACCGACTTCGCCCCGGCGACCTTCACCTTCACCCTCGACTGGTAGCGAGTCGTCGCGGCACCTGGCGTCAGCCGGGCACGAGCGACGAGAAGGGGATGGCACCCGTCGGCGCCGAGGCCATCACCTTGTTGCCCCCGGTCGTCCTCGGACAGTGATGAGACAGATCGAACGGAATGTGTCTAATATGTCTCTGCATGACGGCGATCCTTCAGGACCCCATCCCCGATGTGGATCTGACCGTCGCCCCCCCCCGCCCGATCGGCGCGACCGAGGAGCGCATCCTCACCGCGGCCCTGGGCCTGATCGGACGCCGCGGCGTGCTCCGGCTCGGCATGCGCGAGATCGCCGAAGTGGCGGGGGTGTCGCGGGGGACCCTGTACCGCTACTTCCCGAGCAAGGACCATGTGCTGCGAGGTGCCGCGGAGTACGACGAACGGCGCTTCAACAGCGGGCTCGACGACGTCCTGGCCGCGATGCCGGCGCCCGGGGACCGCATCGGAGCCTTCATGGCCTACGCGTTCGATTTCATCCGCTCGCACCCGTGCCGCCCCCTGTTCGAGTCCGAGCCCGGTTTCGTCATGAGCTACCTGCTCGACCACCTGCCTTCCCTGCGCCGCGAGCTGGTGCTGCGCCTCGGGGACGCCCTCGACACCGTGCCCGCGGTGGCGAACGGCGCCGTCGGCCGCGAGCAGCTGGTGGACGTCATCGCCCGCCTGTTCGCGTCGAGCTGGATCATCCCCGAGTCCGACGAGGCCTCGCTCGTGCAGTCGATCAACCGAATTCTTCAGATCACGTCCGACTAACTACGGAGAGCCACATGGACACCGAGACCACAGCCGAAACGAACACAGCGGAGACGGACACCACGACGTCCTCGTACGGCGAGAACCCGCTGTCCGGCATGGATGCCGGCATGGCCGCCAACCCGCAGCCCGTCTTCAAGGTCTTGCGCGACGAAATGCCCGTCATGTCCATCGACATGCCCTCGGGTCCCGGTGTCCTCCTCTCGCGCAAGGCCGAGATCGCGGAAGCCCTCCGCCACCCCGAGATCTTCTCGTCCAACATGGACGCCGTCGACCTCAAGAACAAGCGGCCGATGATCCCCCTGCAGATCGACCCGCCCGAGCACAAGAAGTACCGCAAGCTGCTCGACCCCATCTTCGCGCCCCGCAAGATGGCCCTCATGGACGACGGGGTCTCGGCCCTGGTCAACCAGCTCATCGACGGTTTCATCGATCGGGAGGAGATCGACTTCGCCAAGGAGTTCTCCATCCCGTTCCCCTCCCAGGTGTTCCTCACCCTCTTGGGCCTGCCCCTCGACGAGCTGGACCGTTTCCTCACCATGAAGGACGGCATCATCCGTCCGGACCACGTGACCGGGAAGCTGTACGGGTCCCAGGAGGCGAGCGACTACCAGCAGATGATCGCCGACTCCGTCTACGACTACTTCAACGAGATCCTCGACCAGCGGGAGGTGGAACGGCGCGACGACCTGTTGTCACGCTTCCTCGACGCCGAGGTGGAAGGCGATCGGCTCACGCGGGAGGACATCCTCGACATCTGCTTCCTCTTCCTCATCGCCGGGCTCGACACCGTCACCGCCACACTCGACTGCATGTTCGCCTTCCTGGCCCAGCACCCCGAGCAGCGGCGCCAGCTGGTGGACGACCCCGGGCTCATCCCGAACGCGGTCGAGGAGCTCCTGCGCTGGGAGACGCCGGTCATGGGGATCGCGCGGGTGGCGGTCGAGGACACGGAGCTCAACGGTTGCCCCATTCACGCCGGCGACCAGGTGATGGTCATGATCGGCTCCGCCAACACCGACGAGGCCGAATTTCCCGACGCCGAGGAGGTGCGTTTCGACCGCGAGGTCAACCCGCACATCGCCTTCGGCGGCGGCATCCACCGCTGCCTCGGGTCGCACCTGGCCCGCCTCGAGCTGCGGGTCGCACTGCGCGAGTGGCACAAGCGGATACCCGACTACGAGATCGAGCCGGACCACACCCTCGTCTACACGCCCGGCATCCGCTCCATCGACCACTTCCCGATGTGCATCACGGTGCCGGCATAGGCACGTCCGTGCTGCGCCGGCCGCCGTCGCCGACGTGCTCGGTCCAGCGACCGTCGTGCCAGTAGCGCCGTTCGTGGCGTCCCGACGGGTCCGGATACCAGCCTGAGGGCGCGACGCCCGTCGCGCCGAGGGATGCGGGTGGGGCAGGGTTCCGGTGCATCCGGGCCAGCCGGCTGAGCTCGGACAGCTCCTGCACCAGCCGGTCCGCCTCTGCCAGCTCCCGGTCCCGGAACTCGGCGCGGGCGCGCTTGCCGGCGACGTCCAGGTGCACCGTGGCCAGCCCGAGCGGCCGCTGCAGCGGCCCCTGGACTCTGCGGATGCTCTGTGACTTCTCGAACGAGACCCAGGTGGTCGTCCGGTTGATGCGCCCGGTCACGCACACGGCGTGCGTGCCGTCGTGGCCGGCCGACAAGAAGTGGAAGCTGAGCGGCGCCTTGAGGCGAGCCCGCGGCGGGGGAGGCGTGCGCGTCGGGTCCGGACCACCCAGCAGGCGGGCCAGCAGGTGCCACGAGTCCTGCTGCGACCCCACCGGAAGCAGCGCCTTGCGCACCACGCCCGTCCCCTCGCCGCGCTGGTTGCGCGCCGTCGCGCCCGCGACGTCCACCTCCAGACGGCACCAGCCGAACGGCCGCCACAGCAGCGGCTCCACCTGGCGCACCGCCTGGATCCGTCCGTAGGGGATCGTCTCGGAGATCGTCTGCAGGAGCCCGCGGCGGATGCGCACCCCCTCCGGCCCTTCCACGGCGACGAAGGCGTACTGGCCCGAGAGCCGCCGCCAGATCACGCCGGCGAAGCTGAGCAGGTAGACGGCCAGGAAGCCGGCCGCGGCGGCGGCGGTCCTGGGCTCGAACTCGTCCAGCACGGCCAGGGTGGCGACCGTGCCGATCAGGACGAGGCTGACGAGGGAGAGCAGGACGGAGCCGAGGAGACGGCCCGTGGTCACGCTCGCCATGGGGAGCCCGGTGTTGGCCGACACGGGCGGGTCGCTCTGGTGGTGCCCGGCGAGCAGGGCCAGGCGGAGCTCGGCCGCTTCGGCTTCCGCCAGGTAGGCCAGCTTGCCGTCGGTCGATCCCGATCCGGCCAGGCGGATGCGCAGCTCGGACACGCCGAGCAGCCGCGCCAGTAGCGGGCGCACGATGTCGACGGCTTGGATGCGTGCCAGCGGCAGCCGGCGCGAGTCCTTTCGGATCAGCCCGGTCTCGATGCGCAGCGTCCCGCCCTCGAAGCGCCAGCGGGTCACCATCCAGTGCACGTAGCCGTAGACCGCCGAGGCCAGTGTGATCACCACGAGGTAGTCGGTCTCCACCTGGCCGTTCTCGGCCTTCGAGTGCACCGTGGAGACCAAGAAGAGAAGGACGAGCGCCGGGACGAGCCGCCCGACGCGCGCCACGGGTGAGAACGGGTGAAGGCGGCGCCAGCCGTCGTCGGGGAGCCCCGCCACGGGCTGGTCCGCTGTCACATGCCCGCCCCCATCGACTCGCCCAGTTCGGTCAGGCGGTCCCGGAGCCGTGCCGCCTCGGCCGTCTCGAGCCCGGGGATCCGGGCGTCGCTGGCCGCGGCCGCGGTGTGCAACTTGACCGTGGACAGATGGAACAGGCGCTCGACCGGGCCGGCGGTCACCTCGACGAACTGCATCCTCCCGTAGGGCACGACCGAGAGCCGTTGCACCATGACCCCCCGGCCGACGATGAGGTCCTCATGACGCTCCTGGTAGCGCCAGGCCCGATAGCGGCGGCGGACGAACCACGACAGCGCGGCACCGATCCCGACGACGACGGCGACGGTGACCGCCCCCGCGAGCGGGCCCACCGCCGCGAGGAAGATGAGGCCGAAGCATCCCGCCAGCACCGCGGTGAAGGTGACCAGCTCGGCCTTGCGCATCCGCCACAGCACCGGTGACGGGTGCAGCCAGGCCTGGTCCTCGTACGCGGTCATGGAGAAGACGATAAAGGCAGCATCCCCGGCGTAGGGTGGCAATTGTGCCCGAGTTGCGCGGCTCCCGGACCGGGCCCCAGGCGCCGACGCCGCCTCAGTAGAGCGGGGACCACTCCGCGCTGCGCAGAATCCGGCTCTCCCAGCGGTCGCGCACGGCCAGGGCGTCGTGCATCCACGTCCCCGGCGCGGTGGCGGAGGGGGGCATGTCGTTGGCGAGCAGGTAGAGCAGCGCCTTGTGGTTCACCACGCGCTGCCACAGGACCACCTCGTTGGTGCGGTGTGAGCCGTAGACGGGTTGGAACGCGGCCTCGAGCTCAATGATGCTCCGCCCCTCCCGCCTCGAGGTGGTCAACTCGGTGTCGTAGAGGGTGCCGGCCTTGCCCAGGTAGGCGCGGAGCCCGCCCGGGTACGGCCACGCCGTGTCCTCCATGAACAGGCTGAGCTCGTGCGAGGCGCCGCTCGTCGGGACCGTCGCCAGGTCGATCTCCTGCACCGGCGACCACGACACGGGAGTGAGGATCTTGGCGTCGCAGGCGTGGCGCATGGCGTCGACCTCCGAGGACCACTCGGCCAGGTCGCCCTCGCGCATGCGCTCGGCCAGCTCCGCCCATGCCGTTGCGTCGCGACAGCCGATGATCGTGACCACCGTGTACGCCGGGCCGCTGCCGTGGGCGACCCGGAGGAACCACAGCAGCCGGGACCCCGCGGTCTCGGCGAGGGCGGAGAGCAGGCGGTCCCGGTACGCCGACTCGAAGTTCTCTTCCTGCGACCCGGCGACCCGGTGCACTTCATGGAGCAACAACATGGCGGAGCCCCCTTGTGGTCCTCGCTAACGGGTGGTGGCGATGCCTCCGTCCACCGGAATGATGGCACCGGTCAGGTAGGCGCCCGCCCGCGAAGCCAGGAAGATGGCCGTGCCCACCATGTCGTCGGGGCGTCCGATGCGCTTGAGCGGGGCATTCGCCGCGATCTGCTCCCCGAACGCCTCGAGCGTGGCGGCCATCATCTTCGACTCGAACGGCCCCGGCGCAATGGCGTTGACGGTGATGGTCGGGGCGAGGCGGCGGGCCAGGTGCCGGGTCATCTGGTGCACGGCCGCCTTCGACGCCGAGTAGGAGTAGGTCTCGAGCATCGGCACCTGAATCCCGTCGATGGAGCCGATGTTGATGACCCGGGCAGGTTCCTCCTGCGTCCCTGCCTTCTCCAGGAGCGGGACCAGGAACTTGGTCAGGTGGAAGACGCCCTTGACGTTCAGGGCCAGGACCCGTTCGAAGGCGGCTTCGTCGAAGTCGGCCAGTGGCGTGCCCCAGGTGGCGCCCGCGTTGTTGACGAGGATGTCGAGCTTGTCCACCCGCGACGCCATCTCGTCGGCGAGCCGGCGGCACTCGTCCTCCTTGGACAGGTCGGCCGGAAGGCCGATGCAGGTGCCCTTCTTGGAGAGCTCGGCCGCCACCTCCGCGCAGGCCTCCGCCTTGCGCGATGAGATGTACACCGACGCTCCGGCCTCGACGAACCCTTCCGCGATCATCCTGCCGATGCCGCGGGTCCCGCCGGTGACGAGCGCCGTCTTGCCGTCGATGGAGAAGAGGTCCGGGGTCACGGCCGCCATTGTGGCCCATGGACTGACCTCACGGCGCGGCCAACGCCAGCGCGCAGCGCACCATGAGGCCCGCCCCGACGCGTAGCGATCCGTCCTCGACCGAGAAGCTGGGGGAGTGGTGCATGCCGCTGGAGCCGTCGGCGGCCGCGCCGCCGACGAAGAAGTAGCAGCCGGGCAGGTTGTCGAGGAATTCGCTGACGTCGTCGCTCGGGGACGAGGGCGGCATCCGGAACACCCCGTGGGTACCGAGGGCAGCCCGCGCCTCTGCTTCGACCAGGTCGGCCACCACCGGGTCGTTGACCACGGCCGGGGTGTGCTCGGGCAGCTCCAGTTCGACCTGCACACCCTGGCCATCGGCGATCGCGGCGCACAGGGCGCGCAGGCGGGTGATGGCCTCCTCGCGCTGCACGGGCGTGAAGGTCCGCAGCGTGCCGGTGACCGTGGCAGAGGTCGGGACGACGTTGACCGCCGTCCCCGCCCGCAACGTGCCGGCGGTACACACGCAGTTGGTCTCCTCGAGAGAGAGACCGTCGACCACCTCGCCCAGCCGGCTGACGAGCTCCGCCGTCGCCTTGACGACGTCGCCGTGGCCGCTGGGCATGGCGCCGTGCCCACCGGGCCCGCGGAGCGTCACGCGCAGGGAGTGGGCCTCGGACATCGTCACCCCGCCGCGCACCGCCACCAGGCCCGTGGGGATCTGCGACGTCACGTGGAAACCGATCAGCCGCGCCCCCTCCATGACGTCCAGCGCGCCACCCTCGACCATCGCCTTGGCTCCGCACAGCGCCTCCTCGCCCGGCTGGAACACGAAGACGTAGCGTCCGGGAAGGTCCGGTTGGCGTGACGCCAATGCCGTGGCCGCCCCCAGCAGGGCGGCCACGTGCACGTCGTGCCCGCAGGCGTGCATCACCCCGTCCACCTCGGAGTGCACCGGTCTGGACCCGTCCTCGTGCACCGGGAGCGCGTCGATGTCGGCCCGCAGCACCACGCTGCGACCCGGCCGGCCGCCCTCCAGTGCGTAGATGCCGCCCGTCTCGGTGACCCGCACTGCTTCGCCGATGCCCAGCGCCGCCATGTGGTCCCGGATCAGCGCGGTGGTCCTGTGCTCGGCGAAGGCCAGCTCGGGACGGCGATGGATCTCCCGCCGCAGGTCGACCATCTCGTCGTAGACGGCGTCGGCGGGCGCCGTCCCGAAGAGCTCGCTCACGTCAGCGCCCGAGGAGGTCGCGGGCAATGTGGGTCACCTGGATCTCGTCCGTGCCTGCGTAGATCTGGAACACCTTGGCGTCGCGGGCCAGCTGCTCCACCCGGAACTCTGACATGTACCCGTTGCCCCCGAAGAGCTGCACGGCCTCCATGGCCACTTCGGAGGCGGCCTGGGCCGAGTACAGCTTCATGGCCGAGGCCTCGGCCAGGGTGAGGCTCTTGCCGGCGGCGCTCATCTCTATGTGGCGGAACACGAGGTTCTCCACGTTCAGCCGGGCGATCTCCATCCGGGCCAGCTTCAGCTGAATCAGCTGGAACTCGGCGATCGGCCGCTCCCAGAGCAGCCTGTCCTTGGCGTACTGCACGGACAGCGCGAGGCATTCCTCTATGAGGCCGAGCGACATGGCCGCGACGCCCGCCCGCTCGGTCACGAAGTTCCCCTTGGCGCTGTCGCGTCCCTCGGTCCCGCCCGGCCGGCCCTCGCTCTCCCCGAGCAGCCGGTCCCTGCCCGCCCGCACGTCCGTGAGGAAGAGCTCGCCCGTGGGGGACGAGTGCAGCCCCATCTTGCGGAACGGCTTCGACTGCTGGAGCCCGGGCATGCCGGAGTCCAGGACGAAGGTGAGCACGGGGCGCTGGCGCAGCGGTGTCCCGCTCCCGTCGTCGAGCTTGGCGTAGAAGACGATCGTGTCGGCGTAGGGGCCGTTCGTGATGAACGTCTTGTTGCCGTTGAGCACGTACTCGTCACCGTCTCGCACGGCCGTGGACTTCATGCCACCCAGGGCGTCGGAGCCCGAGTCGGGCTCGGTGATGGCCCAGGCGCCGATCTTGTCCACCGTCATCAGGTCGAGGCCCCAGCGCTCCATTTGGGCCGGCGTGCCGCTCTTCATGATGGTGCCGCCGGCCAGGCCCGTCGAGACCCCGAGCGCGGTCACGATGCCGGGGCAGTAGTGGCACAGCTCGATGATGGGGATCAGCGTGAGGGCCGCATTGCCGCCGCGCTCGGTCCGCTCCGGGGCCGGCGTGCCCGACGTCGAGCGCTCGAGCGCCCGCTTGAAGGACTCCCTGGCCATGGCGTCGAGCCCGAAGGTCCGGTAGAGCTTGCGGATCACCTCGTACGGCGGGGTCTCGCCGTGCTCGAGCTCCTCGACGTTGGGCTTGACCTCTTCCTCCACGAAGCGCCGGACCGCGTCGCGGATCGCCAGCTGCTCTTCGGACCACTGGTACATGGCGTGCCTCCCTGCGGTCGAGCCCCGGCAGGGGCCCGACCGGGTCGACCCTACCGGGCCGCCCTAGGCGTCGGCGATCCGCCGCAGCGTGTTGCGGTCCGTGTGGATGACCTCCTCGGCCACCTTGGCGTGCTTGATCACGGTGGTCTCGGAGTACGTGAACTCGTTCTCCACGCTGGTGTCGATGGTGACCTCGAAGCTGACCGACTGGGCGTTCTTGTCCAGCCAGTTGTTGGCCAGGATGCCGTAGGTCTGGCTGCCCACCCGTGCCGAGAGGGTGAAGGCGGTGGCGTCCGCGGCCACGATGCCGCCGGCGACCACGGCCGAGCCGCGCGGGATGAGGAAGCAGCGGACCACCTCGCTGTCGCGGGCGTCCCACATCCAGTAGCCGACCTCGGTGTGGAAGGGGTTCTCCTCGTCGCCCCGCCAGGCCGCCATGCGGTAGTCGAGGCCGTAGAGGACCTGGGGCCCGTTCTCGACCGGCCCGAAGGGCTTGAAGTCGACGTGCTCACGGTAGGGGGTCAGGCCGATCTTCCCGGAGTCGTTGGCGTAGGCCACGTCCTCGCCCCGCTCGCCTTCCCAGATGCCCGCCAGGCGGGCCAGGGGCCCCCACTCAGGTCCTGCGCTCAACGTGTCCTCCTACGGTCGTCGCTTCACGGTCCGCGTCTCACAGCCCGCTCACGGTCCTCATGGCAGTGGCGGGCCATGTCCCGCCACGAGCTTCCACCTTAGGTCCGGCGCAGGTCGGTCTCCGACCCGTCGCTCGAGCGGACCTAGCGCGGGGGGACGCCCTCTGCGATGCCCAGCAGGGGCTCATTGGTCTTGCGCCGGCGCCGGCGGCGTCCCGTGCCCCGTGCGCTCTCGGAGTGACGCTGGGTGCGGGCCACGATGATGCGGCTCGACACTAGGAGCAGCAGCACGATGACGATGAGGATCAGGGCGGAGTCATAGGAGAGGTAGTGGTACTGGGTCTCGGGGGCGTTGTAGTACTGGAAGACGACGTAGGTCAGATAGGGGAATTGGGCGTGGGTCAGTGAGTGCGGCAGCGTGGGCGCGAACCCCGCCGTGTAGATCAGCGGAGCCGTCTCGCCGCAGGCGATGGCCAGCGCCAGCAGCAACCCGGTCACGATGCCGGGCAGTGCGCTCTTGAGGATGACCTTGCGCAGGCTGTAGCCCATCGACATGCCCAGCGCCTCGGCCCCCTCCCGGTAACCGGTCGGCACCTGGCGCAGCGAGTTCTCGGTCGTCTTGGCGATGTAGGGGATGACCATGATCGACAGGATGATGAGCGCGGAGAGGAGCGAGAAGCCCCAGTGCAGGCCGACGACCAGGGCGGTGTAGCCGACGTAGCCGAGCACGATGGACGGGAAGCCCGAGAGGATGTCCGACGCCGTCCGCAGGGGAGAGCTGATCTTCCCGCTGAAACGCCCCGAACGCGCCAGCTCGGCCAGGTGGATGCCGGCGAGCACGCCGATCGTGCCGGCGATGATGAACACGCCCGCCATGAGGATCAGTGTCCCCAGGATCTGGTCGCGCAGCCCGCCTCCTGTCGGGGTCAGCGTCGTCCACAAGACGCTCCACTGCCAGTGGGGCCATGCGCGGACGAGGACGCCGATGAGCAGCCAGGCGGCGGGTCCCATGATGAGGACGAGCGCGGCGTAGGTCAGGACGCGCCAGATGACCGACGACACGCGCCGGCGCCTCGTCGAAGGGCCGGCGGACAGCGTGGTGGTCATCAGGCCCCGCCCACGGGCGCGCCTATCCGACCCGTTCGCCTGATGATGAGGCGGGCCGCCAGGTTGACCGCCACCGAGATGACGGCGAGGACGAGAGCCAGCTCGGCCAGGGTGGCCACGGCGAATCCGGTGCCGTCGGTCAGCGCGCCGTCGAGCTGGGTGAGGATGGTCGCCGCCACCGTCGTGAACGGCTGGTAGATGTTGAGCGGGATGCGCAGGGCGGCGCCGCCGATCATGGCGATGGCGATCGTCTCACCGAGCGCCCGCCCCAAGCCGAGGACCGTGGCCCCGATGATCCCCGAGCGCACCCAGGGCAGCGTGACCTTGTTGGCCACCTCCCAGTCCGTCATGCCCAACGCGGACGCCCCTTCCTTCGGGAGCGGGGGGACCTGCTGGAAGAGGTCGCGTGTGGTGGAGGTGATGATGGGGACGATCATGAGGGACAGCACGATGCCGGCCGAGAGCAGACCCTCGCCGGACCCGACGGGGTTCCGGAAATAGCGCAGCACCGGCACGTTGGGCGCGTGGTCGGCGATGATGGGGTACACGTGCTTGGCCAGCCAGGGACCGAACGTGAGGATGCCCCAGAGGCCGATGACCACGCTCGGGATGCCGGCGAGGATCTCGATGGCGAACCCCAGCGGCCGCGAGATGAACCCCGGGAGGCGCTCGGTCAGGGCGAAGGCCGCCCCGATGGAGAGGGGGAGGGCGATGACGATGGCGATGAGCGAGGAGGCGAGGGTGCCCCACAGGATGGCCCAGGCGCCGAATTGCGCCCCCTGGAGGTGGGCGACCCCGTCGGTGTGGACCACGGCGCCGTAGCCGTTGCCGTACGTCCAGTTCCTGCCGTAGAGGAAGTACCAGCCGTTGACCCGGATGGCCGGGTACGCCTTTACGGCCAGCACCGTGACGGCGAAGACCAGCGCGGCGAGAGGGAGGATGACCGCGACCCACGCCGAACCCCGCCAGGCGTGCTCCTCGTTGCGGCGGGCGAAGTCCATCACCCGCTTGGGCCACGGCGGCTTACCGACCGACTCCGCGTGCGGCGTGGCGGGGATGCTCCCCGCCACGCCGCCTACGGTCGTCACTACTGGATGCTCAGGATCTGCTTCACCGACTGTGCCACGACCTTGGAGGGCAGCGGCTGGAAGTTGACCTGCGACAGATAAGAAGTGTTGTTCCCGTACTTCTTGTTGATCGCCCACTCCAGCACGGACCGGATGTTCTTGGCCGTGCTGGAGCTCGACTGGTGGGTCGAGACGATGGCGTACTCGTAGTTGACGATCGGGTAGCCATTGTTGATGTTGCCGTAGATCAGCGAGATCGTGCCGTTGGCCGGGGTCTTGTTCACGAAGCCCGCCGCCTCGGCGGCGATGGTCGCCTGCGTCGGCAGCACGTACTGCCCGTGGCCGTTGCCCAGTTCGGCATACGACAGGCCGGCCTGCAACACCTGGGTCAGGTAGCTGATCCCGATGTAGGCGATGCAGCCCGGCGTGGCCTTGCAGCCCGACACCATGCCCGAGTTCCCGCTCTCGCCCAGCGCGCCGGGGGCGGCCGGCCACGGGACGGTGGTGTTGTACCCGATCTTGGTGCCCCAGCCCGAGGGGTCAGCCTTCGACAGGTATTGGGTGAAGATGAACGTGTCTCCGCTGCTGTCCGAGCGGTGCAGGGCGACGATCGGGAGGTTGGGCAACGTCACGCCCGGGTTCGCGTTGGCGATCCCCGAGGCGTTCCAACTCGTCACCTGCCCCTGGTAGATCTCCGAGATCAGCTTGCCGCTCAGCTTCAAGTGAGCGGTGACGCCAGGGACGTTGTAGGCCACCATCTGGGCCGAGATCGCCGTCGGGATGTTCTTCAGGTCGGGGTTGGCCGACACGACGCTCGGCGACAGATAGGCGTCGGAGGCGCCGATGTCGATGGTGCCGTTCTCCGCCTCCGAGATTCCCGTTCCCGATCCGGTGCCTGCCGTCTGGATGGTGGTGCTCGAGAACTTCGTGTTGTAGCCGCCGGCCCACAGGTTGAAGAGCGGGTACAGCAGCGTGCTCCCGGTCTCGGTCACGGTGCCGCCGCCCGGCGTCTCCACGCCGCTGCTGGGGAGCTTGACGCTGGCCGAGGCGGCCGACGCCAAGACGACCGAGCTCAGCGCCAGCCCCGCCATCGCGGTGATGACTACTCCCCGCTTCAGTCGTGCCGCGCCCATCAATGTCTTCACAGGTTCTCTCCTTGTGAGGTGGTTGTGCTTGCTTTGGTGATGCTGATCGGTGATCCGCTGTCCGGTCCGTCGGACCGGCTTGTCGCTGGGTTCGATCGACGCCTACCCCATCCGCCCGGTGACGTAGCGCTCGGTGTCCGGATGCTTGGGCGCGTTGAAGAGCTCCTCGGTCGGGCCGTGCTCCATCAGCTGCCCTTGGTAGAAGAACATGGTGTGGTGCGAGACCCGCATGGCCTGGCCGAGGTTGTGGGTGACGACGATGAGCGTCAGTGCGGGCGTCAGTGTCTTGAGCAACGCCTCAATGGACTCTGTCGTCACCGGGTCGAGGGCGGACGTCGGCTCGTCGAGCAGCAGGACCTCGGGCCCGACCGCGAGCGCCCGGGCCAGGCACAGCAATTGCTGCTGGCCGCCCGAGAGCCGGAACGGCGAGTCGTTGAGCCGGTCCTTGACGGCGTCCCACAGGCCGACCTCGGTCAGTCGCCGCTCACAGACGACGTCCAGCTGCTTTCCCTTGGCGATGCGGTGGGCCTTGACGCCGGCCACCACGTTGTCCCTGATCGACATCGGGAAGGGGTTCGGACGCTGGAAGAGCATGCCGACCCGGCGGCGCAAGGTGAGCAGGTCGACGTGCGACGCCCACAGGCTCTCCTCGTCGAGTGTCACGTCCCCCTTGCGCTCGAAGCCCGGGACGCGGTCGTTCATCCGGTTCAGCGTGCGCAGGAAGGTGGACTTGCCGGATCCGGTCGGCCCGATCAGCGCCGTGATCGATCCCCGCCTCAGCGCGACGTTCACGTCGTTGAGCACGGTGCGGCCCGAGAAGCCGAGGGTCAGCTTGAGCGATTCCATGACGCACTCCGATCGGGCGGCATCGGGGTCGAGGGCCTTCAGGGCCTCGTCGACATACGTCTGTGCCTCGGTCGCAACGAGTTCGTTACGCGACTCGGCGGGGTGTCCGTCATCCACTACCAGGAACGTATCGAGGCCAAGTGAACGCCTGGCAACAGGAGCGCAATCTCAGGGTGAACTGTTGGCTATGGCTTGGTTTTGCGCCCGGAATTGAGGGTCAGCGGGACAGGGCCGAGGCGTCGTGCGCCTGGTGCGCCATCGCCTCTCGGTGCGCGGCCGCGACGGCGGTGACGATGCCCGGTGCCCAGGCCACGACGGCCAGGCAGGCCAGCGCAGCCGGGATCGACAGGACGAGGGCGGCCCCCGTCGAGAACAGCGCGCAGAGACCGGCCGCACCGCTGACGAACACGGTGAGGAGCCAGGCGATCCACCACCGCAGCACCCGGGCCCGGTGGGGGTCGTCCGGGGGCAGGAGGTCGCGGACGGCGGAGTAGGGAACCCACAGGTTGACGATGGGCACGAACCACGACCCCACGCCCCAGGCCGGGGAGCGGCGCGAGGGAAGGCCGAGCGCCCGGGCCGCGGACGCGGCGTGGTGCTGCCAGATGCAGGCCATCACGATGGCGACCGCCGTCACCACGCCGACGACGAGGACGAGCGGGCTGAGGCCGAGGCTCTGCCCGTGATAGGGCGGCGGGGTGATGCCGTTCTGCGCGTCGTGCCAGTCCACCCGGAATTGATGACCGACGTTGCGCAGCTGGTCGGCGTTGGCCCGCTGCACGATCAGATTGACGAGGTAGTACACCGCCGGCATCACCACCGCGACGCGCGCCACCGGTGCCATCTGGAGCTCCGCCGCCACCAGCGTGCCCGTCGTGTGCGTGGTGAGTCGCTCCGACGCGACGGCCCACGGCGCCTCCTGCGTGGGCAGCCCTTGCGGTGGCCCGGCGGCGGCCCACGGCGGCGGTGGCGGGCGCTGGGGCAGCACGGTCGCCTGGGTCCAGGCGTAGCCGTCCCACCAGCGTTGCCCCGGGCCACCGGCGGGGTCGGGGTACCACCCCGGGGGCGCCCCGGGGTACCCGCTGTGCTCGCTCACCTACCCATCCTGCCAAAGGCGCGGCGGCACCCGGTACGGGCTTCGTTTCGGGCGGCATGCGCATCTTCGTGGCGGGTGGCACCGGGGCCGTCGAGCGACCCCTGGTCGCAGAATTGAGCAGAATTGACCCGTGCGGCGCGTTCTCCCGTGGGCCTTGCTCAGTGTGGTGGGGCTGGCCGCCGCCGGGGCCGCCGCCGTGGGCGCGGCCGAGACCCCGTCCCCGACGCCGGCACAGTGGGTGGCCGGCGTGCTGGCTACGACGGCGCAGGCCGGCTCGGCCCGTTTCCACTACGTCCACGTCACGTCGAGCCCGAACCCCGACTTGCACGCGGCGCTGAGCGGCAGCGGTGTCGTGGACTTTGCGAACGGCGACGTCCGGGTCACCGAGGTGGACCACCAAGTCGAGTTCGAGGGTGAAGGGTCCGGTCCGATCCGCGCCGTGCCGACCACGACGACCGAGGAGGCCGTGGCCATCGGCCGCGTGACCTATCAGCGCACCTTCCTCCCCGGCGGCGCCGGGGGCGAGTTCATCGAACTGCCCACCCTGGCGCGCCCGCCGCAACCGGCACCGGCGTTGACCTTGGCGCTCAACGCCGGCGTTGCGATCGGCGCTCTGGAGGGACCCGAGCCAGTGGTTGCGGTGCGCGATCTCGGGCCCGCCCGCATCGGCAGGATCGCCACGACGGAGTACGAGGTGCAGACCGCGCCACTGGTGCCGTGCCCGTCGGCCCACCAGACAGCGCCGGTCTCGACGCAGGCACCCTCCCTGGTGTGGCTCGATGCGCACGGACGCCTGGTGCAGGTCCGCAGTCGCGAGTGGTTCAGCGGCCGCCTGCCCGCGGGCGTCCGGCGGCAGGCCCCGTTTGCCCACATCGCGATCGGGCCGAGCACCACCACCGACACGCTGACCTTCTCGGACTTTGGCACGCCCGTGCACATCACCGCCCCGCCCGCCAGTGCCCTGGCGCCGTCGTTGGGCAGTTCCACCGGCTTCGCGGTTTCGCGCCCGTGCACGGCGTCCTCGCCGTGACCGCGCGCCACCGGCTCCGACGCGTCAGCCGGTCGGCAGCCCCAGCGCCGCACCCAGCGCACCGATCACGCCGGCGCCGACCAGTGTGAGCACGACGCTGCGCCGCAGCCCGACGATCACGACCAGGGCGCCGGCGAGGATCACCACCTGCCAGACGTGGGCGATACCGAGCGCCAGGGGGATGGACGCGCCGGCAATGGCGCCGATGGCGGCCGGCCCCGCGCCGCCCAGGAAGGACTGTGCCATGCGGTTGGTGCGGAGCGCCCCGAAGTGCCGCCCCCCGGCGAGGATGAAGACGAACGAGGGCGAGAAGGCGACCAGCGCCGCCAGCAGCGCGCCCCGACGCCCGCGGCGGCGTAGCCGACGACCGCGACGGTCTGCACGACCGGTCCCGGGGTGATCTGTCCGAGCGCGACCGCGTTGAGGAACTGCGTGTTCGTCATCCAGTGGTAGTGGTGGACGGCATCGGCCTGCATGAGCGGAATGATGACGAAACCGCCGCCGAACGAGAGCGCGCCGACCTTGAGCGCGACCCAGGTCAACGCGCCCAGACCGCCGGTCGCCACGACGGCGAGTGGCGCCACGACGAAGCCGTTCGGGTGCCCGAACGGGCGCACACTCCCCGAGAATGCGACCTCCACCAGCCCGCAGCCGAGGAGCACGAGGACCAAGAAGGTACCGACGGTCGCGGCTGCCACCGCGCCCACGACGGCGTAGGCCACCCAGCGCACCTGGCGCGCCCGAGCGGAACCGGCCCTGCGCCAGCTGGCGGGGATCAGGCCCATGGCCGCGTTGAGGGCGACCGGCGCCACCGCAGCGCCGGCGCCCAGCGCGGCGCCTTTGATCCAGGTGGGCGGGTTGGAGGCCAGGAAGAGGGCGGCGAGGGCGATGATGACCGCCAGCCCCGGGCAGATGAAGCACGCACCCCCGACGAGGGCGCCCGGGAGTCCCCTCAGCCGCCAGGCGCTGAAGATCGCCAGCTGCGTCGACGCCGGGCCCGGGAGCAGGTTCGTCGCCGCGATGGCGTCCTCGAACTCGGTCGCCCCCAGCCAGCCTTCCCGCTCCACCGTGAGCCGACGCAGCATCGCGATGTGTGTCGGGGGACCGCCGAAGCCGGTGCAGCCGATGCGGCCCCACTCCTTTGCGATCGTGCCGAGAGTGACGTCCGGACCATGGTCCGGGGCCGATTCCTCCGCCACCACGACATGTTGGCACGCCGCCCTTACGGAGCGGGTGCCCCTCCATGCCGGCTCAGTACCGCAGCGTCTTTCCGCTCAGCTGTCGATGGCAGCCCGCAGCTCGGCCAGACGATCACGGTTGAGCGAGTACCAGACCCACTTTCCCCGCCGTTCGCCGTGGACGAGACCCGCCTCGCTCAAGACCTTGAGGTGGTGCGACACGGTGGGCTGGCTCTTGGCCAGGGGCTCGACGAAGTCACAGACGCACACCTCACCCTCGGGTGACGCGGCGAGGATGCTCAGCACCCGCAGCCGGACGGGGTCTGCCAGCGCGCTGAACCCGCTCGCCAGCTCGGTGGCATCGGCGGCGTCGAGCGGTGCAGCCAGTACTGAAGCACAGCACTCCGTCAAGCGGACCTTTGTTGCGGCGGCCGTCTTGCTCACAGGGTGTCACCACCTTCCCATTGACACCTGTCAATGTATCAGCCATACTCGATGCATCGACTGAAATCGATCTTACAGGAGGCCACCATGTCGAGGGTCCAGCTCGCACTGAACGTGAGCGACATCGAGGAAGCCGTCGAGTTCTACTCCAAGCTCTTCGGGACCGAGCCGGCCAAGCGCGAGCCGGGCTACGCCAACTTCGCCATCGCGGACCCGCCCCTCAAGCTCGTCTTGATGGAGGATCACACCGCGCGAGGTCATGGGACAGTGGGCGCACTCAACCACCTCGGCGTCGAGGTCGAGACGCCGGACGAGGTGACCGCAGCGACGGGGCGCCTGAGCGCTGCGGGTCTTGAGACCGAGGTCGAAGAGCAGACGACGTGTTGTTACGCCGTCCAGGACAAGGTCTGGGTCAGCGACCCCGACGGTGCGCCCTGGGAGGTGTACACGGTCCTCGCCGACGCGCCGGCCGAGACGAGTATCGCCGGCGATGGGACGTGCTGCGTCCCCGAGGCCGTCGGAAGCGCTCCGGTGGCGATCGGTGTGACCCAGGCCGGATCATCCTCCTGCTGCTGAGAGACCGAGGGGAACGAGGGACCGGTACGTGAGGGACACCGTCTTGTGGCGGCGCCTGCTCGCAGAGTTCTTGGGCAGCGCCTTCCTGGCCGCCATCGTCATCGGTTCCGGTATTGCGGCGCAGAACTTGTCCCCGGGCAACGTCGGGCTCCAGCTCTTCGAGAACGCTGCCGCTACGGCGGCGGGTCTGTTCGCGATCATCTTGATGTTTGGTCCGATTTCGGGGGGGCACTTCAATCCGGTCGTCTCCTTCGTCGACGCCGGGTTCGGGGGCCTCAAGTGGAAGGACGCCGCCGCCTACCTTCCTTTCCAGACCCTCGGGTGCATCTGCGGGGCGGTCCTGGCCAATGGGATGTTCTCCGAGGCCGCCATCTCCATCTCGACCAAGCACCGGGCCTCGGGTCCGCACTGGCTCTCCGAGGTCGTCGCCACGGTGGGCCTGATCTTGGTCATCTTCGCCCTGGCCCGCTCGGGGCGGTCCCACCTCGCCCCGGCGGCCGTCGGGGCCTATATCGGCGCCGCCTACTTCTTCACCAGCTCGACCAGCTTCGCCAACCCCGCCATCACCGTCGGCCGGATGTTCTCCAACAGCTTTGCCGGCATCGCCCCCTCCTCGGTCCCGAGCTTCATCTCCGCCCAGATCGTGGGCGGTGTCTTGGCCTTCGGACTGATCAAGGGGCTCTACCCCGGCATGACCAAGGCCGAGGCGGCGGACGTGATCGAACCCCACCTGCGCGGCGAGAACGACCTCGAGACCCGGTGATTTCGGAATCGACACATCCCCGAAAGGATCCTCATGCACCTTGTCGCCATCGGCGGAAGTGACGCCGGCATCAGCGCCGCGCTCAGGGCACGCGAGCTCGATCCGACCACCGAGGTGACGGTGGTGGTCGCCGACGCCTATCCCAATTTCTCCATCTGCGGCATCCCCTACTACGTGTCGGGTGAGGTCACGCACTGGCGCAACCTGGCGCATCGCACCCTCGACGACTTGAAGGCAACGGGGATGCAGGTCCGCCTCAACACCGTGGCCACCAACATCGACGTCAGCGGGCGCACACTCCACGTGACCGACGAGGCCGGGGCCGAGGACCAGATCGCCTACGACCAGCTCGTCGTGGGGACCGGGGCGATCTCGGCTCGGCCGCCCATCGAGGGCCTGGCCGGTCCCGAGGCGCTCGGGCCCGCCGATGGGGTCCACCTGCTTCACTCCATGGGCGACACCTTCGAGCTGGTGCGCACGATCGAGGAGTCGGAGCCCGCCAGCGCGGTGATCGTGGGTGCCGGGTACATCGGCCTCGAGATGGCCGAGGGCCTCCGGGCCCGCGGCCTCTCGGTCACCCAGTTCGAGCAGCTGCCGGAGGTGCTCCCGACGGTGGACCCGAGCCTGGGTGCGCTGGTCAACGCGGAGCTGACCGCGCACGGCGTCGACGTGCGGACCGACACGACGGTCAAGCGGATCGCCCGAGCACCCAAGGGTTCGGCCGGCCGCTTCCAGGTCGATGCCGTCGAGTCCTCGGGCACCGAGCTCACCACCTTCGCCGACATGGTGCTGATCGTCGTCGGTGTTCGGCCCGACACCGCTCTGGCAGCCTCCGCCGGGGCCGAGCTCGGCATCGCCGGGACTATCAGCGTTGACCGGGAAATGCGGACCAACCTCGAGCGTGTGTTCGCCGCCGGTGATTGCGTCGTGACGCACCACCGACTGTTGGGCCTCACCTACCTGCCCCTCGGGACCACGGCCCACAAGCAGGGCCGGGTCGCCGGGGAGAACGCCATCGGAGGGAGGAGGGAGTTCGAAGGCAGCCTCGGGACCCAGGTCGTGAAGGTCTTCGACATGGTGGCTTCCCGCACGGGGCTGCGCGACCACGAGGCGCGTGCCGTCGGCTTCGACCCCGTGACCGTCGAGTTTGAGGCCGACGACCACAAGTCCTACTACCCGGGCAGCCACCGCATCCGTATGCGCTACAGCGGCGACCGCACGACCGGTCGGCTCCTGGGCGTCCAGCTCTTCGGCCACCGCCACGCCGAAGTGGCCAAGCGCATCGACATCGCGGCCGCCGCCATCTTCAACGAGATGACCGTGGACGCCATGAGCGACCTCGACCTCTCGTACACGCCGCCTCTCGGGAGCCCGTGGGACGCGGTGCAGATGGGGGCCCAGGCCTGGGTGCGGGCGCAGGGGTCGCTTGGTGACTGAGCCGTGGTGCAGAGTCAGGCGGCCATGAGAACGGGTGTGGCGTGAGAGCACAAGGGGAGAGACATGACTGAGCACGAAAGCATGACACCGCAGCAGAAAGTGCAACTGAACCATGTGTGCAAACAGCTGCACTCCAAGTTCCACGGCATCTTCGGCCTCGAGACCATCGAGGCGTTCGTGTTCGAGAGCTACGACGAGATCGCGAAGAGGGCCACGGTCACCAGGTGGCTGACAGTGACCGCCGAGAAGTTCGCCCTGCAACGTCTCGAGGCCTTGGCTCATACCCAGGACCACTCACTGAAGCGGATTCCGGCGGTGCTCTTCCTGTGTGTGCACAACGCCGGACGCTCCCAGATGGCCTTGGGCTGGTTCAACCATCTGGCGGCAGGTCGTGCCGTCGCATGGTCGGGTGGCTCAGAACCCGGATCTGAGATCAACCAGGACGTGGTGAAGGCGATGAGCGAAGTTGGGATCGACATCTCCAAGGAGTTCCCCAAGCCCTGGACCGACGAGTTCCTGGGCGCCGCCGACGTCGTGGTGACGATGGGATGCGGCGACGCCTGTCCGCTGGTGCCCGGGAAGCGATACGAGGACTGGGAGCTCGAAGACCCGACAAGCAAGTCGCTGGACGAGATCCGGCCCATCAGGGATGCGGTCAAGCACCGGGTCGAGGCGCTCCTCCGGGAGATTCTCGCCACCCCCGCGCCGTGATCCGCTTCGGGCACCCGCGCCAGCTACAGCAATAGCTGGGCCATCTCCTCCAACGCAGCGATGTGGGCATCGGTGCCCTGCAGTCCCGCGTGCATGGTGTTCAGCGACAGGTGGCTGGCGCCCGCGGCCCGCCAACGCCGGGCGTGCTCCGCAATCTTCTCATGGTCGCGCACGGCGTACTCCAGCCTGCCCTCGAACTCGAAGCCGGACAGGTCACGCCCCGCCTCGGCCGCCCCCTCGCGGATGATCTCGAGCGCCGCATCGAGTCCGCCGCCCGGGCGGACCATGGGGAACCAGCCGTCGGCGACGCGTCCCACCCGGCGCAGCGCGGCCGGGGCGTGGCCGCCGATCCAGATCGGGATCGGCCGCTGCACCGGCAGCGGCGCCAGGCCCGCCGCCCGGATGTGGTGGAAGCGCCCGTCGAGCGTCACGCTCTTCTTGGTCCACAGGGCGCGCAGCACGGCGACCTGCTCCTCCAGAATGGCGGCCCGGTCGTCGAAGGGGACACCGAGCACGTCGTACTCCACCTTGTTCCAACCGATCCCGAGCCCGAGCCGGAAGCGGCCGCCGCACAGCAGGTCGACCTCGGCCGCCTGCTTGGCCAGGAGCGCCGTCTGGCGCTGCGGCCCGATCAGGATGGACGTGGCGAAGGCCAGCTTCGTGCAGCCGGCCAGGTAGGCGAACATGGTCAGCGGCTCGCGGAAGGGGTCGTCGATCGTGTAGGGACCGCCGAGCTCGCCGTGCACCGCGACGTCCGCGCCCAGCACGTGGTCGTACGCCGCCAGGTGGGTGTAACCCAGATCCGAGGCGGCCTGACCCACGGCGCGGACGGCACCGCGGTCGCCACCGATCTCGGTCTGGGGGAAGATCACGCCGATGTCCATCGCCGCAGTCTGCCCCGCTCGGGACGGCCGTGCCCTGGGCGGGCGGGACGGACGGCCGGTTAACTTGGGCCCGTGAAGCTCCGCATCTTCACCGAGCCCCAATTCGGGGCGACCTACGAGCAACAGCTCCGGGTGGCGCAGGCGGCCGAGGCGGCCGGCTTCGACGCCTTCTTCCGCTCCGACCACTTCTTGACCATGGGGGGCGACGGCCTCCCCGGCCCGACCGACTCGTGGGTCACGCTCGGCGCCATCGCGCGCGAGACCGAGCGCATCCGGCTGGGCACGCTCGTCACGTCGGCCACCTTCCGGCTGCCCGGGCTGCTCGCCGTCCAGGTGGCCCAGGTCGACGCCATGAGCGGCGGCCGCGTCGAGCTCGGTCTCGGCGCCGGCTGGTACGACGCAGAGCACTCGGCCTACGGCGTGCCGTTCCCGCCGACGGGCGAGCGCTTCGAGCGCCTGGACGAGCAGTTCGCCATCCTCACCGGCATGTGGGGCACACCCCAGGGCGAGACCTTCAGCTTCGACGGGCGGCATTACCACCTGAAGCACAGTCCGGCGCTGCCCAAGCCCGTCCAGCGGCCGCATCCACCGCTCATCGTCGGCGGTGGGGGGCCCACGCGCACGCCGCGCCTGGCGGCGACCTATGCCGACGAGTTCAACCTGCCCTTCTCTTCGCTCGCCGACACGGAGGCCCAGTACGCCCGGGTGCGTGCCGCCTGCGCGGAGAGGGGACGCGACCCGTCGACCCTGCGCCTGACGGCCGCGCAGACGGTGTGCTGCGGCGCCGACGAGGCCGAGGTGCAGCGCCGGGCGGCCGCCATCGGACGCCAGGCCGACGAGTTGCGGGCCAACGGCGTCGTCGGCACACCGGACGAGGTGGTGGCGCGCCTGCAGGCCTTCGCCGGCATCGGCGCCCAGACGGTGTACCTCCAGGTGCTCGATCTCGACGACCTGGAGCATCTCGAGCTGCTGGCGAGGGAGGTCATGCCGCGGGTCGCCTGATCAGGAGGCGAGTCGGTCGACCCGGTCAGCCCGGTCGACCGGGTCACCCGCCGGAGGTGCTGGGTGGTGTGGCCGTGCAGCCGTCGCAGGGTCCCATGCCCTGGAAATAGGCGGGAACCGACGGCGAGTCGGTCGGCGGGTTGGTGGGCAGGAGCACCGGGGCCCGTGGCGCCTGGTCGAAGTCGAAGTCGTTGACCATGTTGCCCAGGATGCTCTCGTCCTCGCGGACGTCGGGCCGGGGGTCGGGCCGCCCGTCGGTCTTGGGGTTGAGGCGGGAGCCGCCGAGGAAGTCGTCCTCGATGAACTTCAGGTAGGCGTCGCTGCTCAGCATCTGGTGGTCGATGTAGCCCGACTTGGCGTAGGGCGAGATCACCATGGCGGGCACGCGCAGGCCGTACCCGTTCTGGTCGACGGGGGGTGGCACCACGTTGTCGTAGAAGCCGCCCCAGTCGTCCCACTGCAAGAAGATGGCCGTCGAGTCCCAGTCCGGGCTCTTCATGGCGGCGTTGATCACGGCGGTGACGTAGGCCTGGCCCTGGTGGACGCTGCCGGGTGGGTGCTCGCTGTCGGCCTGCGAAGGGGTGACCCACATCACCGCGGGCAGCGTCCCCGCCTTGGCCGCGGTGAAGTAGTTGTTCAGCGGCTGGATGTTGCGGAGCTGGTGGTCCTTCTGCACGTCCTCGAAGATCGGCAGCGGGTTCCAGATCCCAGGGGTCAGGTAGCTCTGCGCCACCGCCGGGCAGACCACGGCCGAGTCGTCGTCGCAGTCGGGCTGGTCGCCGGTCTGCACGTAGTAGGCCCACGGGACGTGCTTGTTGTAGAGGAGCCACGTGATGTCGGTCCAGGCGTTGGTGACCTCCGCGGTGCCGGTGTCGATGGCCTGGTCGACGTACTCCTGCATCTGCACCGGGGTGTACGGGCCCCTGATCTCGTTCACGCAGCTCGAGGGGCTGGGGCTCGAGCACTTGGCCGACCAGCCCGACACCAGGTAGAGGTGGTCGGGCAGCGACCACGACGCGACCGGCTCGAACATGTGGTCGTCGAGCACGAAGTCCTTCGCGTAGGTCCAGTAGTTCGGGATCTCCGCCGCCGTGTGGTAGCCCATCACGTCGGGCGTGGCCGAGTTGGCGCATTGCGGGTTGTTGACGGTGTTGATGTTGGCGCCGCACCCCTTCTTGGCGTTCGAGGCCTCCGTGATGAACCCGTCCATCTTCCCGCCGTCGACGTCCCTGCGCGCGTTCGCCTCGCCGTGCGGCCCGCCGCCGTTGACGTCCGCCGTGTCGTGGTAGGGCGCCTGGCACCCGCCGGTCGGCATCGGCACGCACACCGTCGGCACGCCGTTCTTCATGGGGATGCCGTCGGCGTCCGGGTACGTGCCGAAGTAGCTGTCGAAGGAACGGTTCTCCTGCTCGATGATGATGACGTGCTTGATCTTGTGGATGCCCGCCGCGACGACGTAGTGCCCGGTGGGGCCGCCGCTCACCCGCTCCGCCGGTGCGCCCGAGCCGCTCCCGCCGCCGCTGCTGCAGGCGCAGAGCACGGCGCCGGCGAGGAGGAGGCCCATGAGGGGGCCGGCGTGTCGGCCCGCCTGCCGGGCCCACCGGTGCCGCATGCCCCAGTATGCGCGCGCCCGTGGCTAGTCTGTCAACTATGGTTGACAATTCTGGGACCCAGGCGGTTCCCGCACCCCGGCGGCTCGGCGCGTCGCTCCGGCAGGCATGGGTGGGGTACCAGATCCGGCTCGACACCGAGATGGCCGCCGCCGGCTTTGCCGACCGCCGTTTCCCCGACGGGCGCGTGCTCCTCCTGTGCGCCCAGTCGGACGACGTCACGATCTCGGACGTCGGGCGCGTGCTCGGCATCACCCGCCAGGGGGCGAGCAAGGTCGTCGCCTCCCTCGTCGAGCGGGGATACGTGAGCGTCGCTGGCTCCGCCGCCGATGCCAGGGAGAAGATCGTCTCGCTGACCCCGCTGGCCAGGGGCTACCTGGAGGCACACCGCGTGGCCGCCGACCGGATCGAACGCGGGTTGTACGACGAGCTCGGCCCGGAGCCGTCGGACGCGCTGGAGCGGTTGCTCGCCGCCCTGAGCGTGGGCAGTGACGTCCGCATGCGCGACTACATCCGGGCCCACCGATCGGACGTCGACTTGGACGTCGACCACCCGGCCTGAGTCCCGCTGCGCCCCCCGCGCGCCCGCGATGCCCGCGACGGCCGCGCGGGGGAAGCCGACGACTTCCTCGGTACGCTGGCGGCTGGTTGCGCGCACGAGACCCGATCGTCGATCAGGGGCGCACTCGTGTGGCGCACCCGGGGAGGACGACGATGACCATCGCCAGCCGCGGGGCGGTTGCCCCGACCGCCGACCAGGCCGGGGCGGGGCGGGGCGCAGCCGCGGCGACGGCGACACCCCTCGACATGACGGCGCTCGACGCGGCCGTGCGCGAGGTCGCCGACCACGCGGCGTCGTGGGCCAGGACCGCCCCCGCCCCGCGCGCCGACCTCCTGCAGCGGGTGATTGCCGACACCATGGCCGCCGAGGAGGACTGGCTGGCCGCCGCGTGTGAAGCCAAGGGACTGGCACCGGGCTCGACCGAGGCGGGTGAGGAGCTCTTCGCCGGTATCGGGACGTTCGTGCGCATGGCTCGTCTGTACCGCGATGCGCTGCGGGACATCGCCAAGGGAGGCAAGCCCACGTTTGCCGGTCCCGTCCGGGAGTCGTCCGACGGCCGGTTGCGGGTGCAGGTCTTCCCCGACGGCGCCTTCGACCGTATCACGTTCCCCCAGACCACGGCCGAGGTCTGGATGCAGCCCGGCGTCACCGCGGCGTCCCTCGTCGCCGGCCAGGCGCCCGCCTACGCCGATCCGCTCGCCCACGCCGGCACGGCGCTCGTGCTGGCAGCCGGCAACGTTGCCTCGCTCGGGCCGCGCGACGTGCTCTCCAAGCTCTTCGTCGAGGGCAAGGTCGTGGTGATGAAGGCCAACCCGGTCAACGACTACCTGGTTCCGCACTGGAGCCGCGCCCTGGCCTCGCTCATCGCCGCCGGCGTGCTGCGCATCGTGGAGGGCGGCGCGGCGGCGGGGCAGTACCTCACGGGCCATCCGCTGATCGACGAGGTGCACATCACCGGCTCGGACAAGACCTACGACGCCGTGGTCTTCGGCTCCGGGGCCGACGGTGCCCGCCGCAAGGCGGCCGACGAGCCGATCCTGGACAAGCCGGTCACGGCGGAGCTCGGCAACGTGTCACCCGTCATCGTCGTGCCGGGCCGGTGGTCGATCGCCGAGCTGCGCTACCAGGCGGAGCACGTGGCCACCATGCTGGTGAACAACGTGGGCTTCAATTGCATCTCGGCGCGGCTCGTCGTCACGCACGCGTCCTGGCCCCAGCGCGACGCGTTCCTCGGCGCGTTGACACAGACGCTGTCGGGCCTCACCACCCGCCGCGCCTATTACCCGGGTGCCGCCGACCGGCTCCAGGCCTTCGTGGCGGCGCATCCCGAGGCCGAGGAGTTCGGCGCGGGGCCGCGCGACGCACTGCCGTGGACCTTCATCCGCGGCGTGCTGCCGGGTCGAACCGACGACATCTGCTTCAACGTGGAGTCGTTCTGCGGGGAGGTGGCCGAGACGGCGCTGACCGCCCCGTCGCCGGCGGCCTTCGTCGACGCCGCCACCGACTTCTGCAACGACGTCGTGTGGGGGACGCTCGGGGCCACCGTCATCGTCAGCCCCTCATCCCTGAAGGAGCACGACGTGGCCGAGGCGGTCGACCGGGCCGTGGCCGACCTGCGCTACGGCTCCATCGGCGTCAACGTGTGGCACGGCCTGTCCTTCGCCATGGGCTCCACGACCTGGGGCGCCTATCCGGGACACCCGCGCACGGACATTCAGTCGGGCACGGGCGTCGTCGGGAACGCCGCCATGTTCGCCCGCCCGCTGAAGTCGGTCGTGCGCGGCCCCTTCCGGTCCCGGCCCAAGCCACCGTGGTTCGCCACCGCCCCGGACGGCTATGACGTCATGCGCCGGTTCGTTGCGTTCGAGGCCGAACCGTCGGCGGCCAAGATCCCGGGGCTGCTCCTCGCGGCCATGCGCCAGTGACCCATGGTGGTGACCCCGGGCAGTGACCCAGTTAGTTGGCGGCTCCTGTCCGCTGGCGCAGTTGCGGGATGGCATAGGGTGCCGCGGCCACGATCGCCGCAATGAGGGCCAGGAAGGCGCCGAACTCCCAGCCGACGCCCGACCCACCGGGCTTGAAGATGAAGCCGATGAAGACCAGCACGAGGTTGACGATCGTCGCGGACATCATCACGGTGAGGTGCGGGATGGTGGCGCTGACCGGTAGCCGGTCCCAGCCGGCCCGCAGCACCAGGTAAGCGACCTCCAGGATGCAGATGATCATCACGATGTAGAGGTAGCCGTGCGCCGACACGCCGCTCGCGGTGACGGTGATGCCGATGACGGTGATGCCGAACCACGAGAGGAACAGGGAAATGAACAGCACGATGGTGGCGACCCCGGCGATCCGGTCGGCCAGGGACCAGCGGGCTGCGTCGAATTTGTAGGCGGGCACGGCGGACCTGCTCGATGCCGCGGCGGCATGAGCGGCCGCTCCCGCGGGGGGCGGCGCGTTCGCGGTGTGCGCTGCCTGGGCGCCCGTCGAGCCAGCGCTCAGCGCGGCTCCGCAGCTCGGACAGAAGGCGGCAGTGTCGACCGCCTCGCTCTGACACTGTGGACAGGTCTGCGGCATGGCGGTCCTCCATCGTTCGGGCGAACGGGGAGTGCCCCTACCCCCCCCGCACGCTTCGTGACTCCTCGAGTCCGGCACCACAGATTCTACGGGGGTTCGCCGCTCCTGCCTAGGACCCTCGGACGCCGGCACCGCCCCGATGCTCCAGGTCACAGACCTGTGGGCCGTTCCCAACGGTGCCGAGGCCCGGCTCGGGCCCTAGGCGCGTGACGGGGACGGGGCGCGTGACGGGGACGGGGCGCGCTTCGGCTGCACGAGGGTGAGGCGGGCGAGCGTCGTCCCCCCGACCGCGACGCAGCCGGCCGTCGTGGGGCAGGACAGCGCCGTCAGGGTGATGGGCACGTACGCCGCGGACGAGGCCCGGAACGTCATGCCGGCGTTGCGGCTCTGGGCCACCGCACCGGTGGCGATGGCGGGGAAGCCGAACCACTTGGTGCCGACCATGGCGCACAGCACGGCGGACGGGCAGGCGATGCCGTAGATGTCGTCCACCGGCGGCATGGTCGTGGCGGGCGCCCACGTATGCCCGCCGTCGGCGCTGCGCAGGAGCTCGCCCTTGGCCGGGACGACATCGCTCACCGTGTTCGTCGTCGACCCGGCGGCGAGGCACACGGCGACGCTGAGGCACGAGACGCTCTGGAGCACACCGATGCCCTGAGGCACCGTCGCCAGCGACCAGGTCATTCCCCCGTCGGAGCTCACCGCGACCGCGCCCTCGCCGTGACCGTTGCTGGTCGGCACGTAACCCGCGACGAGGCAGGAGCCGCCGGCTGCGCACGACAGGTCGTTACCGGCGAGGAACGGTGAGGGCAACAGGCCCTGCTGCTGCCAGGTCTGCCCGAAGTCGGCGGTGACGGCGGACCACGTCTGTGTGCCGCTGTCGACGATGACGGTGCAGTTGGCCGGGCTGACACACTGGACGGAGTTGATGGCGAGCGCGTTGGCCGGCGCCGTCGCCGACGACCAGGTGGCGCCGCCGTCGCTCGTCGTCACCACGACGCCGCTCCCGGGCAGCGAGGCGCCGTTGGACCCGACCGCCATGCACACGGTCCGCGTCGGGCACGACACCCCGCTCAACTGCGGCGTGCTCCCGCCCGTCACGTGCTGCGCCTTCCACGACCGGCCGCCATTGGTCGTGGCGACGATCACCGTCGCCCCCCCGGCTGCCGGGTTGGGCCCCGCCACCCCCACGGCCCAGCAGCGCCTGGCGTCGGCGCACGACACGGCGCCGAGCTCGCCGGTGCCGGTCGGCGCGGGCTGCCCGACGGCGAGCGCAGTGCCCTTGGGCTGGCCGAGGACGTGCGCGGCCGGGTGGGAGGCGGGGTGTGCGGCCAGCCCACAGCCCGACAGCACGAGCGCCAGCATCGCCAAAGCGGAGGTCAGGCCGCCGCCGCGTGGCCTGAGACGCCGGTGTCGAGGCACGGAGCGCGGAAGCACGGCACGACGACAATAGCGGTGGGGGGCGCCATTTTCGGCGCACCGTTGGGTACCCTCGCACGGTGGATTGGGTCGACCTGCTGATCATCGGGCTGATGCTGCTGGCCGCCGTCCACGGATTGCGGCTGGGCGCGCTGGTGCAGCTGCTCACCTTCGGCGGCTTCCTCCTGGGCTTCCTGCTCGGGACCCTGGTCTGGGTGCCGCTGCTGCGCACCGGCCACGAGGACGTCACCCGCTCGGTCGTCGTCGTGACACTGGTGATGTTGACGGCCTGCACGTTCGGCGCGGTCGGCCGTGTGCTGGGCACCTGGAGCAACGTCACCGTGCGCCGGCACCACCTCGGCCACGTCGACGCCGTGCTCGGCGTGGGCGTCTCCGTGATCGCCGTCCTGCTCTCGGTCTGGCTGGTGGCCGCGGTGGTCTCCTCGCCCAACAGCCGCTTCACCTCGCTCGATGCAGCGGTGGCCCGCTCCGACATCCTCCACTCCATCGACCGGATCCTGCCGCAGGCCCCCTCTGTCTTCAACGACCTGCAGACGTTCCTCAACAACCAGGGTTTCCCGCAGGTCTTCTCCACGCTCACCCCGCCGTCGACGCCGTCCGTGTCGACGCCGACGAGCACCGAGACCCGCGCGCTGGCGGATCCGGCGGTCTTTTCGACGGTCAAGATCCTCGGCACGGCCTGCAACAACGAGCAGGAGGGCTCGGGCTTCGTGGTCGGACCCGGCCTGGTGGCCACCAACGCACACGTCGTGGCGGGCGAGAGCAGCGGCAACACGCAGGTGCTCATCGGCAACAACGCGTATGACGCGACGACGGTGCTCTTCGACCCCTCCTTCGACCTGGCCGTGTTGCGCACCGACGCGCCGCTCGGCCCTGCCCTCACCATCAGCCCGACGCTCGTGTCCCGGGGCACCCAGGCCGCGCTCCTCGGCTATCCCGAAGACGGCGGTCTCACCATCGATCCCGCCGGCGTGACCGAAGAGGTCACGGCGATCGGGAAGGACATCTACAACAACGGGTCGGTGACCCGAGGCGTCTACGCGCTCGACGCCGACGTCCTGCCCGGCAACTCGGGAGGCCCGCTGCTCGGACCGGGTGGTGAAGTGATCGGCGTCGTCTTCTCCCGGTCCACCGTCTATCAGGATGTCGGCTATGCCCTGACGTCCCCGGGTGTCCTGGCTCGCGTGCAGCAGGCGTCCCAGCATCGGTCGGCCGTGAGCACTGGACCATGCATCACGGGCTGAACCGGCAAGAATGAAGCCATGAGCCTGCCGATCGAGGACTACGCCGTCATCGGTGACCTGCACACCGCCGCCCTCGTGGGGAAGGACGGCTCCATCGACTGGCTGTGCCTCCCGCACTTCGACTCGGCGTCGTGCTTCGCCCGGCTGCTCGGCCACGAGTCCCACGGCTTCTGGCGGATCGCTCCGGCCGGAGGCGAGAACACGATTCTGGCGACCCGGCGCTGGTACCGCGCCGACACGCTCGTGCTCGAGACCGAGTTCGACACCCCGACCGGCACCGTGCGGGTCACCGACTGCATGCCCATCCGGGACAACCACCCCCACGTCGTGCGCTCGGTCGAGGGCGTGAGCGGCAGTGTCGACATGCGCATGGAGCTCGTCGTGCGCTTCGACTACGGCGAGGTGGTCCCCTGGGTGACCACCAACGAGGGCCTCACCCGTCTGACCGCGGGACCCGATTCGGTGGCGCTGTGGCACCGGGTCGAGACGGAGGGCAAGGACCTGCGCACCGTTGCGGACTTCACCGTCACCGAGAGGCAGCGGTTTCCCTTCACCCTGGTGTGGTACCCGTCGCACGAGGAGCCTCCACCCCCGCTCGACAGTTTCTATTCGGTGCACCTCACGGAGGCCTACTGGTCCGAGTGGGCGACGCAGTGCTGCTACGTCGGTCCGTACCACGATGCCGTGGTGCGCTCGCTCATCACCCTCAAGGCACTGACGTACGAGCCGACCGGCGGCATCGTGGCCGCCGCCACGACCTCGCTGCCCGAAGCGCTCGGCGGCAACCGGAACTGGGACTACCGCTTCTGCTGGCTGCGCGACGCCACGCTCACCCTCGAGTCCCTGATGCGCGGCGGGTACTTCTCCGAGGCGATGGCCTGGCGCGACTGGCTGCTGCGCGCCGTGGCGGGCGATGTGTCCGAGCTGCAGATCATGTACGGGCCCTCCGGCGAGCGCCGGCTGGACGAGTGGGAGGCGTCCTGGTTGCCCGGTTACGAGAATTCGGTGCCGGTCCGGATCGGGAACGCCGCCTCGGAGCAATACCAACTCGACGTCTACGGCGAGGTCATGTCGGCCCTCTACTCCTCGGCCCGCACCGAGGGTGTGCACAGCCGGGCCACCTGGGACCTGCAGTTCCAGCTGGTCGAGTTCCTGGAGAAGGGCTGGCTCGAGCCCGACGACGGCATCTGGGAGGTGCGAGGGCCACGGCGGCACTTCACGCACTCCAAGGTGATGGCGTGGGTCGCGGTCGACCGCGCCGTCCGCACCCTCGAGCAGTGGCCGGATCTGAAGGGCCCGCTCGAGAAGTGGCGGACCCTCCGCAACGACATCTTCACCGAGGTGTGCGAGAAGGGCTACAACGAGGACATCGGTGCGTTCACGCAGTACTACGGCTCGGACGAGCTCGACGCCAGCGTCCTCATGATCCCCCTCGTCGGCCTCCTCCCGCCGAGCGATCCCCGGGTGGTCGGCACCGTCGAGGCGGTGCAGAGGGATCTCATGGACCACGGGTTCGTGCTGCGTTACCGGACGGACCACGACGGATCGGTCGACGGGCTGACGGGTCGGGAAGGGGCGTTTCTGGCCTGCTCGTTCTGGCTGGTCGACTGCCTGCACATGATCGGGAGAAAGGACGAGGCGCAGGAGCTGTTCGAGCGGCTCCTGACTCTGCGCAACGACCTCGGGCTGCTCTCCGAGGAGTACGACCCCCTGGCCGGACGGCTGGTGGGCAACTTCCCGCAGGCCTTCTCGCACGTGTCGCTGATCAACTCGGCGTTCCGGCTGAGCGGGAACGACCCGCTCGTCACCGCCGACGACGGTTCCCGGTTGCTCATGGACGAGAACATCACGCGGTCGGCCCGGATGCGACGGATGAGGCGCCTCGGTCGCATGGCGGCGCGCCGCCGGTCGGGCGCGGCGCGGTGAACGCAGTGGCGCGGCGCGCCCTGCCACGCGCACGACACGACCGCGCACGACACGACCGAGAACGACAACACGAAGGAGTGGCGCAGGCATGAAGGCACTGACCGTCGTCCCGCTCGAAGCCGGCACCGCCGCGCTGTCGGACGTACCGGAGCCGCCCGAGTCCGATGGCCCCGTGCTGGTGGAGACGCTGGCCGTCGGCGTCTGCGGCACTGACATCGAGATCGTCTCGGGCCAATACGGGTGGGCGCCTCCGGGCGAAGAGCGGTTGGTGCTCGGCCACGAATCCCTCGGGCGAGTGATGGAGGCGCCCAGTGGTACGGGGTTGGTGGAGGGCGACCTGGTCGTCGGCATCGTGCGGCGGCCCGACCCGGTGCCGTGCCCGAACTGCAGCGTGCTCGAGTGGGACTTCTGTCGGAACGGGCTGTACACCGAGCGGGGGATCAAGGAGCATCACGGTTACTGCTCGGAGCGCTACCGGATCACGACCGACTTCGCCGTCAAGGTCGACCCGGCCCTCGGCCTGCTCGGTGTCCTGCTCGAGCCAACCAGCGTTGTCGCCAAGGCCTGGGAGCAGGTGGACAAAGTCGGGAGTCGGGCCCACTGGGTGCCCAAGACCGTGCTGGTGACGGGGGCAGGTCCCATCGGCCTGCTGGCCGCGCTGATGGCGGTCCAACGCGGGCTCGAGGTCCACGTGCTGGACAGGGTCACCGAGGGAGTCAAGCCCGAGCTGGTGCGCGAGCTCGGGGCGATCTATCACACGGGCGACATCGTGGACGCCTTCCCGGATCCCGACGTCGTGATCGAGTGCACGGGCGTGCCCGCACTGGTGTTCGACGCCATGTCGCACGTGGGCACCGGCGGCGTCGTGTGCCTGACGGGTGTGTCCTCGGGCGGCCACACGATCGACATCGACGAAGGCGAGCTGAACCGATCCATGGTGCTCGAGAACATCGCCGTCGTCGGGTCGGTCAATGCCAACCGGCGCCACTACGAAGGGGCAGCGAGAGCCCTGGCCGAGGCGGATCGTTCCTGGCTGGAGCGGCTGGTGACCCGCCGCGTCCCCCTGCAGGACTGGCCGGACGCGCTGGAGCGCCAACCCGACGACGTGAAGGTGGTCATTGAGGTCAACTCGGCGTGAGCGGCACCCACTCGCACGGCGGGCACGCCCACCGCCACGCCGACGCCGGGCTGCATTGGCACGATTCCGAGAACGGGGAGCCGGTCCCGTCGGTTCCCCCGCCGCGGCAGATTGCGATCGGCGTGCTCGAGATCGACACCATGTTGGGCGGCTGGGAGCGGGTGACGGCGGGCTATCTGATTGAGGGGCCGGCCCCGGTGCTCATCGAGACGGGGAGCCAGACCTCGGTCCCGGTGCTGCTCGCCGCGCTCGGCCACATCGGGGTCGGGCCGGCGGAGCTGGCGGGCGTGGCGGTCACCCACATCCATCTCGACCACGCGGGTGGCGTCGGCGACGTGGCCCGCGCGTTCCCCTCGGCCACGGTGTACGTGCACGAGAAGGGGGCACGCCACCTGGCTGACCCGACGCGGCTCATCGACTCGGCGGCGCGCGTGTACGGCCCGCTCCTCGACTCCCTCTACGGCCGGATCGACCCAACACCGGCCGAGCGCCTGCACGTCCTCGACGACGGGGAGGAGATCACGGTCGGACCGGGGCGAGCACTTGTCGCGGTGGACTCCCCGGGGCACGCCAAGCACCACGTCGGCCTGCACGACTCGTTGAGTGGCGTCCTGTTCGCGGGTGACGCGGTCGGCGTCAAGCTGCCCGACGGTGGCGTGCTGCGGCCGTCGACACCGCCGCCGGACTTCGACCTCGACCAGGCGATCACCTCGCTCGGCAAGTTCGCGGCGCGTCGGCCGTCTGGCATCGCCCTGGCGCACTACGGCCTGCTCGGGCAGCCCGAAGAGCTCCTGGCCGAGGCGGAGGAGACGCTGCGGCTGTGGGCCGAGACGGCGGAGACGGCCTATCGCGAGGGCGCCGACATCGCCGACGCCCTCGCAGCCCGCTTCGACCCGTTGTTGGCGGACATCGACGCCGAGCACAAGGAGAAGCTCGACATCATGAACGGCGTCCATTCGAACGCCGCCGGCTTCCGGCGCTGGCTCGAGGGACGTGACGCCGCCGCGAGCACGTAGGTCCCGCCCCCTGGATCCCGGGCCCCCTGGCTCATGCCACCGGGGGCCGGGTGGAGGCTCAGACGACCAGCTTTGCCCGCAACTCCTCTTGCCGCACCTCGAAGTCGTCGAGGGAGATACGGCCCTCGGCGAGGTCCTCGTGGAGCGCCGCGAACTGCTCGAGCAGGACCGTCTGGTCGACACTCTCCGCCGAGGGCGTGCTCGTCGCCTGCTCGCTGGCTGCGGCCTTGTCTTCGCGACGTGAGAGGCGGTCATCCATCTTCGCCTTGGCCCTGTCCTTCTTGGCCTGGTCGCGCTGCAATTTTCCAAACGTCGAACGTGCGCGTGCCACGGTTCACTCCTTTCCGGCCGCCGGAGACGACCAGGTGCTGCCGGTAGGGCGCCTGCCCTGCCGTTGTTCTCTCGTCGCATTCGCCCATGCGACGGGCCTTCGACGGCCCCGAGCGGAGGAGGTGGGATTTGAACCCACGGTACCCATGAGGCACAACGGTTTTCGAGACCGTCCGATTCGGCCGCTCTCGCACTCCTCCGGGCGGCATGTTAGTCGCTCTGACCTGGTCCGGAGGCTCGGCCCGTCGTCCGATCGCCCCACCGTGTTGCGAACCCCGAGGTCAGGGTGGGCGAAATTCGGGACCCTCGGCCCACTCGCGCAACGAGCCGAGCCGGGGGCGCCATGCCGATCCTATGGGCGTTGCCATGGCCATGGCCACGGGCCGGCCGGGCTCGGGGCGTCGCTCAGCCGGTGGGCCCTGTGGGCGACGACGTGGGGCGAGGTCGGCGCTTCTCGGCAAAGAACGAGGAGAGCAGCGCGCCGCACTCGTCGGCACGAACCCCGCCGGTCACGGGCAGCTCATGGTTGAGCCGGGGGTCGGCGCACAGGTTGTAGAGCGTGCCGCATGCCCCGGCGCGGGGGTCACTCGCCCCGTAGACCAGCCGGCCGACCCGGGCGGCGACGAGCGCCCCGGCGCACATGGGGCACGGTTCGAGCGTCACCACGACAGTGGCCTCCGACAGCCGCCACCCGCCGATGGCCGCCGCCGTATCGCGCAGAACCAGCATTTCGGCGTGAGCGGTCGGGTCGGCCGAGCCCTCACGCTCGTTGTGTCGGGAGGCCACGACCCGCCCGCCGACGACCGTGATGGCACCGACGGGGACCTCCCCCTCACGCTGGGCGGCGCGCGCCTCGTGCAGGGCGCGCGCCATGGCGTCGTCGTCGCTCAGCGGTATGGGGGTGTCGAGGTCGGCGATGCCCCAGTATGCGAGGTCAAGGGGAGCCCGGGGTAGTTCACCGGCGATCGGAAGGGCCACCTCGGGGTGGGCCGGATCAGCGCAGCTCCTGCTCGAGCGTGCTGAGCGTCGTCTGCAGTTGCGTGGAATCAGCCATGAACTGGTGGAGGAAGGCACCGAGCTGAATGGGGGGCAGCCCGTCGATCGTCTCGAGGAAGGAGATGTCCTGGCGCACCTCGGCCAGGGCGGCGTCGGCCGCCGGCCGGGCTGACGGTGCCATGGTGGCGCCTGCGAGGAACGTCTC
The DNA here is from genome assembly GCA_963736525.1 of uncultured Acidimicrobiaceae bacterium. Taxonomy (GTDB): domain Bacteria; phylum Actinomycetota; class Acidimicrobiia; order Acidimicrobiales; family RAAP-2; genus Bog-473. The sequence continues at coordinate 37,024 of CAVTPF010000004.1, read as the reverse complement.
GTAGAGCTGCAACGAATTGACGTAGGGGTTGATGAGTGTCGCCACGTTGGCGGGTGTGGGGAATTGGGAGAGCGAGGTCACGGCGGACCGCGCCGCCGTGGTGGCCGAGTCCACCTCATTCGTGGCCGACTGCGCCCGAGTGGCGTCGGCGGAGGACGTCGCGGAGATGGGGTGCGTCGGGGGCGTGGGGTGATGGGGTGTCGTGGGCCCAGCCGATGAGGGCGAGTGGGTCGGGCGCACCACCACGGAGGCAACGATGAGCGCGAGCAGGATGCCGATCATCACGGCGGCCGCCTTCAGGATCCGGCTTGCGGGTTTCCGGTCGACGCCATCGTCTGTACGAGCGTGGGAAGGGGCGCGCAACGGCCATGCCTCGGGCTCCGAGAGTGGCGGCGCGAGCTCTGACTCAAGCGCAGACTCCACGAAGGACAGCATCGGTTCTGGCTCACGCTCGGGCTCCAAGAGGGACTGTGTCGATTCGGGCTCCGGTTCCAAGAGCCACTCCGCCGGGTCGTACTCGGGCTCCGGTTCCGAGAGCGACTGCGCCGGCGCGGGCTCGGGCTCGGGTTCGGGCTCCAAGAGGGACTGTGCCGATTCGGGCTCCGGTTCCAAGAGCCACTCCGCCGGGTCGTACTCAGGTTCGGGTTCGGTGACCGACTGCGCCGGGTCGTACTCAGGTTCGGGTTCGGTGACCGACTGCGCCGGCTCGGGCTCGGGCTCGGACTCGGACTCCAACGAGGCGCGCCGCACCTTCTCTTCCATACGCTCGAAGGCCGCATCGAGGCGGTTCGCATCCGATGTGCCACCCGCCTCCAGATCGCGATCATCGACAAGCGCCGCTTCCCAGTCGAGCTCGGCTTCCTCGTCGTCGAGCGCATCCCACTCGAAATCGGCGTCCACGGCTTCCAGCGCGACGTCTCCCTCAGGTCCGGACTCGTCTGGCTCGGGCGCGAATTCGTCCCAGGGAAAGTCGTAGTCGTCTGCGTCGAGTTCGGAGTTGTCGGAGAGGTCGGTCGTCATGGCGTGACCTTCACGACGCCGTGAACCCGGCGTCGGGGTTGCGCATGCGTTGTGTCGCTGCGGCTGGGTCCGTGTCGGCGTCGTGGTCGTGATCGTGGTCCACGCTCACGTATCGGACGCCACCCGTATGTGATTGAGCCCTCTCCAAACAGAGAAGGCGCAATTGCAAGCGGAGGAGGTGGGATTTGAACCCACGGTTGGTTGCCCAACACACGATTTCCAGTCGTGCCGATTCGGCCGCTCTCGCACTCCTCCGGAACTACAGCCTGGTCAGGCTAACGGTCGCGGCGACCCGGGATCTGCAGCCCGTGTGATCACGCCCTGGCCAGGTCTGTCACTCCTGTGTCAATCCCTTTTTGCACACGAGGAGATCAACTCTTTCCGAATTAGGCCATGGTCGATCAAGAGCGTGGACAGGAGGACCGATGAACCACGCACCTGACCATACGCCTGAAGGTGTGGATCGAACGAAGTACGGAGGCTGGGGTGTTCCGACGGATTCTGGTGGCTATTGACGGCTCGGAGGCCGCTCGCTCAGCCTTCGTGTTCGTGAGTGACTGGGCCCGGCAATTCGACGCACACGTCTGGTTCATTCAGCTGACCGAGGAGTCCTCGAGGCGCCGCTGCGAGATCGCCACCGATGTGGGCCGCCGCGGACGCCAGTTGGCGAACCACTTCACCGTGAGCGGCGCCACCAAGAACGTCCGCAACCAACAACTTGTGAGCGGCATCGCCGAAGCAGCCGAGACCTTCCGGGCCGACCTGATCGTCCTCGGCTTCGACCCCGGACGTATCGGGCGCCAGCGTTTCGCTCCCAGCGTCCGGGAACAGCTCACCGAGGCAACCGAGGTGCCCGTCCTGATCGCTCCCCGGCGTCCTCCCCGGTCTCGCCACAGGGCCGACGCCACGGCGCGGCGTGCCATCGAGCTTCCCGCCGCGCCGTCCTCGGCGGACAGGGTGGACGAGGACCGGTTGGTCCGTGTTTGAGAACGTCGTCGTCGGTGCCACCGGCTCGGTTGGTGGGACGCGCGCCGTGCACCGCGCCTTGGAGATTGCACGGGCGTCGGACGGCACGTTGCACATCGTGGCGGCAACGGGAAAGACGCGTGCACAGGACCCGGCTCTGGAGCTGCTCGCCGAGTTGCGTCGTATGGCAGCGCGTCAATCCGTCCGGGTCGAGACACACCCTGTGTCGGCTGACCCCGTGGAAGCGATCACCGGGGTAGCGGAACGGGAGGCGGCCGACCTCATCGTCGTGGGTTCGAGGTCAGACCGCGGCTTTCGGCAGATCTCGGACGTGCCGAAGGCCGTGATGGATCGCGCCACCTGCGCCGTCCTGATCGTGTAGCGGGACCCCGGCGAGCATTCGCGTCAGCGCCACAGCTGCCGCGCGATGCGCTTCGCGAACTTCTTCGCATCGGACATCTGCAGCACCACATGGCTCCGCAGCCCGCGCCGTAGGAGCTCCACCTCTCTCTCCAGAGCGTCGACGCGCCACAAGAGGTCGGCAATGCGGTTCCGACTGTCCCCCGGCACGAGCAGCGGCATGCCTCGGAACTTCTCGGCGATCGTGTCCCGAACTTGCTGCCACTCGTCCTCATCGTGCAGGTGGACCGAGCGTTCGTCGTTGAACTGCCGATACAGGGAGGTCGGCTGATCTGTGTCGATCACACCGCACAGCGAGGCAGCCTGGACGAGGAGATCCCAGTCCTCCAGGACGTTGAGCGATTCGTCGTAGCGCAGGCCGAGCTCGGTGAAAGCGGTACGTGGGATCGCCACGGCGCAAATGGGTGTGAAGTTCTCCTGGAAGTGCCGCAGGAGGTCGAACCGGTCGAACCACACCCCGCGTGGCCGGCCTGCCGCGCGATAGCCGGCGACCTGGCCCATGGAGGAGACCGTGAACGCCTGCCCAGCGACCAGAGAGCGCACGATCATGCCGGGGTGCGCCGTACCGCCCACCTCGAAGGTCTCGACCCAGTGTGCGAACGCGAGATCGTCGTCATCGAGGATAGCGATGTAGTCGCCACGGGCTTCGTCAACGCCGACGTTGAGCGGGCGACCTCTGCGGCCGCCGACGATCGGTACGACGCGAGTACGAGACACGAAGTCGTCATCGAAGGACTCGACCGTCTCTTGTATCTCCGTCCGTTGCACCTCCGAGACATTGTGCGCGAGCACCAGGATTTCGAAGTTCCGTGAGGTCTGCGCTGCCAGGGAGAGGAGTGTCTCCTCGAACGTGCCGCGCCCACCCACCGTGCGCACGAGGACGCTCAGGAACGGCGGACTCTCGTTTTCGTCCGGCAGGGTCCGTACCGGCGCCGCAGGCAGGTAGGCGCGAACGAACTGGTTCGTGAACACGCCCTCCGACGCCCGCTCGCGGACCTGGCGGAGAAAATCGTGCAGCGGGGCTCCGTCGACCAGGGGTGCCGCCATCGGGGGGAAGTGCTGGTCGCTGCTGACCAACACGAAGTCCTCGCGGCCTTCCTCATGCCAGCCCGTCGCGGCAGTCATCGACGTCAGTCGAGTTGACGAGAACAACGAGACATGGGTGTCGTCGAGCAACCCGGTCGCCGTCACATCCCACCGTCCCAGTAGGGTCTTCGCCGCGAGGTCGAGGTGGGTGACGTTGGGGACCGACAGGATCAGCGGCGCTCGCCCCCGCGCAATGGAGAGGTGCCGCACCGCCCGGAGTACGTCGGGACCGTTCGTGAGGTGCTCAATCACGTCGAGCATGACGACGGCCGCCAAAGGCCGAGCCCCCAGTTTCAGGCGGACGTCGTCGAGGAGAGCGTCCGGCGCGCCGAGGTCTCCCTCGAGCGTCTCGAAGCCGCGCGATTCCAGATCCTTCAGCCCGATCTCGTCGGCGTCGACACCGACGTAGGTGAGTCCGAGCTCTCGGACCGGCTCCGCGACAGCCCCGAAACCGCATCCGAGATCGACGACGACGCCTCCTGAAGCGGCAGCGTGCTGCGCAACGAGATCGATCACGTTGGCGTACACCGAGTCCGGCTCAAAGGTGAACTGGTACCGCTCAGTCATAGTAGAAGAACTGCGATCGGCTGTAGTCGTGACCGACGAACGTGGCCACTCGACCGTCGGCGTCGAGCTGGGCGGGCAGCCTCCCGGCGCTCTCCCTCATGGTGAAAGCCTTCACGGCGCGAGCTTTCCAGTGGTCACCGGTGGCCATCATCTCTCTCGACCAGGTGTCCACGAGGTCCGGGCGTGACCACTTCCATGCCATCAGAAGAGCCGCTTCGGCCGAATAGAAGAGTTCCGCCTCGGTGGCCTCAACCGTTGACTGGCTCGAAAGCCGCTTGTCATGGAATACCCGGGAGCGCGGTACGTGGACGACGCGATGGCCCGCCAAGCGTACTCGCCAGCTCAGGTCGACGTCGTCGCAGTAGAGGAAGAACGTCGCCGCATCGAACCCGTCGAGCGCCCGCAGGACCTCAGCGCGCACCATCATGCACGCGCCCGATGCCCAGCTTGTATCGCCCGTCGACATGTCATAACGCTTGGGATGCTCGAGTGGAAGTTGCCGAGCCTCTGCGATGCCGACAGACGGGTCTGCCAGGCATTGCACCAGTGGACCGAATGCATCAGGTGCGAAGTAGGTGTCGGGGTTGGTGACGAAGACGAGATCGCTCTCACATTCCGTGAACAGCGCATTGTGGCCTCCACCCGACCCGAGGTTTGCACCGAAGTGTCGATACGAGAACTCGTCCACGTGCGCCTCAGCGAGTTGGTGTGCGTCGGCGAGGCGATCCTCCTCCAGGGGCGTGGAGGAACAGTCGCCCAGGGCCAGTGCCACGGAGGAGACCACGTTGTGCCGGCGTGCCCAGTGGCCGGCCGCGGCCGCACCTCGTACCAGACGCACCACCTCGAAGGGGGCTGGCTCGTAGAGCACGACCTGAATGCGCAGTGACGGGGGCACGGGGCTCATCGGTGCTGCTCCAGACCATCCTGCAGTTGGGTATCCAGGTCGCGCACGCCACGTCCTCTGCCGGTCTCGATCGCGAGATCGTGACCGAGACATCACCGAACTCGCAAGTCCCCCTTCACACTTTTGGTTCGGTTACGTGAACGTACGGTGAACCGCGCAGCCTGCGACACCCGAGTGTTCACGATCACGCCACCGACGGGCGGGGGAGCTCTGTCCAGACCCCGTCGATCCGCATCATGCCGTGCCGGGTGGGATCGGCACCACGCACATAGAACGACGCGAGGTCCGTGTTGAGGTCGAACTGCTCTCCGGTCAAAGGGTGGAAGACGCCCGCGGCAATCGTGTGCTGACCCTCGAGCAGTCCGCGGGCGTCCATGGTGAACTGGGCGTGATGCTGTCCCGGCGTGGCGTCCAGCGTGGTGCCCCGTGTGCTCAAGTGTGCGAAGGCGTAGCCGTCCTTCACGAGTGCGAAGCGCAACTCGTGGGCCAGTTCACGGCGCAGCTCGTAGGTGAAGGCAAGCGTGAAGTTCATGGAGTTGTCGATCTCGCTTGGTTCGACCACGCATTCGATCATCCGGGCGTCGAGTCGCACGTCGTCGTTCGCCTCGTGCGCTTCGTGTTGGTGGTTCGCCGATGCCCGCCGGAAGACATCGAGCGAGTACTCCTCAATCACCTCGTGCGTGTTCCCGGCAGCCTTGACGACACCGTCCTCGATGTAGATCGCACGGTCGCAATATCGCTCGACGGCATCGAGATCGTGGGAGACGAAGACGATCGTGCGATCCGTCTGCTTGAGCTCGTAGAAATGGGCGAAGCACTTCTGTTGGAACCCGGCGTCCCCGACAGCAAGGACCTCGTCGATGAGCAGGATCTCGCTGTCGGAGCGGATGGCGATGGAGAATGCGAGTCGCACCTGCATGCCGGACGAGTAATTCTTCAGCTTGAGGTCCATGAACGGCTCGAGTTCGGCGAAGGCGACGACGTCGTCGTACATCTCGTTGACGTCGCGCCGGTCGAAGCCGAACAAGGCCCCGTTCAGGTACACGTTCTCCCGTCCGGTGAGCTCGGGATTGAACCCGACACCCAATTCGATGAACGGCGTCACCGCTCCATCGACGTCGATCGAGCCACGCGTGGGGAAGTAGATCCCGGCCAGGAGCTTCAGGAGCGTGCTCTTGCCCCCTCCGTTGCGGCCGATGATGCCGAAGAACTCGCCCTTTTGCACCTCGAAGCTGACGTCCCTGAGGACCTCGTGCTCCTCGAAGGTCTGCGACGAGCGGGCCAAATTGATGATCCGCGACTTCATCAGGGTCTCTCTCTGGTGCGGCAGCCGGAACGACTTGTAGACACCCTCGAGACGGATGCTCGCCGGGGTGGGGGACACGGTCATCGGGGTCCTGGCGCGAGAGGGGTATCGGAGGACGTGTGGCGCGCCGAAGTCCGGCAGCCCTGGCGCTCACGGGCGTGCGGAGAGGTGGAGGGGCAGGTTGGTGCAGGTGGGAGGGCTATGAGGGGGTGAGGATAGTGGGGTGCCGAGGCTGAGCCGCTAGCCTGGGTGTTTGCGCCGTCCCGATGCTGGGTGCGGTGGCCGGGTCCTGCGCAACGGCCGCTCGTGAATCGAGTCAGGGTCGGAAGGCAGCAGCTCTCAGCGGGTATGGCCGGGTGCCGTAGCCAACCTGGCCGCCGCACCGAGCGGCGGGCGACGGATCCGGGCAAGCGTGTCTGAGCGCGTGGGTAGGCTCGGCCGACATGGCCGACACCCCCTTCGTCTCGCTCTACCGCCGCTTCCGGCCCGGGCGTTTCGACGAGATCAGGGGCCAGGACCACGTGGTGCGGGCGTTGCGCAGCGCGGTGCGCGACGAGCGGGTGTCGCACGCCTACCTCTTCAGCGGCCCTCGAGGGACGGGAAAGACGTCGTCGGCGCGCATTCTCGCCAAGGCACTCAACTGCGAGGCGCCGGTGGACGGGGAGCCCTGCGGGATCTGCACGTCGTGCCTCGAGATCACCCGCGGCAACTCGCTCAACGTCCACGAGCTTGATGCGGCCTCGAACAACGGCGTCGACGCCATGCGTGACCTGGTGGCCCATGCTGGGCTGGGCACACCCGGGCGCTGGAAGGTCTACATCGTCGACGAGGTCCACATGCTGTCCACCGCGGCCGCCAACGCGCTGCTCAAGACGCTCGAGGAGCCGCCGAGCCACGTCGTCTTCGTCCTGGCCACCACCGACCCTCAGAAGGTCCCTCCCACCATCCGCAGCCGGACCCAGCATCTCGAGTTCCGCCTGTTGGGCGCAGAGACGCTGCACGGGCTGCTCGAGTCGGTCAACGCCGAGGCAGGGCTCGACCTCGACGAGGAAGCACTCGAGGCGGCGGTCCGACGGGGGCGGGGTTCGGCCCGCGACGCGCTGTCAGCCCTGGACCAGGTGATTGCATCGGGGTCCGCCGACGCGGCGCGGCCAGAGCTGGCGGACGTCCTGAATGCCCTGGCCGATGGCGACGTGAGCCGGGTGTTGATCGCCCTGAGTGCGCTGCTTGCCGGTGGCTGGGGCCCCCAGCAGCTGTCCACCGAGCTGATCGACGACCTGCGCCAGGTCTTCCTCGCCGCCCTGGCGCCCGAGCTGTGTGCGGTGTCCGGATCGTCGCTCCAGCGCTTCACCTCGCTGGCGGAGACGATGGGACTGGCTCGGGTCGTGCGCAGCATGGAGATCCTGGGCCACGCGCTTGTCGACATGCGGGAGGCGCCCGACGCACAGGTCGTGCTCGAGATCGCCATCGTGCGCGCGGTGCGGCCCGACCTCGACTCGGGGATGGAGGCGCTGTCCGAGCGGGTCAGCGTCCTGGAGCGCACGATTTCGGGATCGGCCGCCTTTCCGCGGCCGGGGACCGCGACCGATCGCGGCGCGCCGCCACCGGCGCCCGCCCCATCGGCACCCGCCCCATCGGCGCCGGCGCCGGCCGTGTCACCCGCGGACGTCGGCCGCCGACCCTCCATCGGAGCAGTGCGCCGGAGCAAGCAGGCCGCCGGCGCGGATGGGGCGCCGGCGGTACGGGATCCCGGGTCCGTGCCTCCGCCCGTCGAGGTGTCCGAGCCGTCCGCCGGGCCCGCGCCGAGGACGCCGCCCGGCCCGATCGCGGCCCGTCCGGTCGACCGCGACAGCCTGACCGAGGCATGGGGAGACGGCATCCTGCGCGCCCTCCCGGCCCGGGCGAAGGCGCTCTACAGCGCCGGTCGCTTCGTCGCCGTCGACACGACCGGTGCGCACTTCGCCCTGCCCAACGCCGCCCATCGCGACCGCTGCGCCGACCTGGCCCCGATGGTGGAGGCGGCGCTCGCCGCCCATTTCGGTACCCCCGTGACGTTGGTCCTCGACGTGGACGACGCCGCCACGCCGGACGGGGACGCGGCCGACCGCGGTGCACGGCCGTCAGGAGGTGGGGACCGGGACACCACACCCGAGGTCGAGGACGTCGACCCGGCCGACCTGCTCGACGACGATCCCCACGCCGCCACGGACCATGCGTCCGCCGCGGAGGCGCGCCTCCTCGAGGCCTTCCCCGGTGCGAGCGAGGTGTCCGGCTAGATGTACACCGGCCCTCTCCGCGCCCTCATCGACGAGCTCGGCCGCCTGCCGGGCATCGGACCCAAGTCGGCCCAGCGCATCGCCTTTCACATCCTCAAGGTGCCCGGCGAGGACGCCCGGCGGCTGGCGGACGCCGTCATCGCCGTCAAGGAGCGCACCACGCTGTGCGAGATCTGCTTCAACGTGGCCGAAGGCGGCGCGCTGTGCGCCGTCTGCAGCGACGACAGGCGTGACCCCGAGGTCATCTGCGTCGTCGAGGACCCTCGCGACATCGTGGCGGTGGAGCGGACCGGTTTCAGGGGCCGCTACCACGTGCTCGGTGGCGCGCTGTCCCCGCTCGACGGCATCGGCCGCGAGCAGCTTCGCCTGCGCGAGCTCCTGGACCGCGTGAAGGCGGGGGTCATCCGCGAGGCCATCGTCTGCACGAACCCCACGATCGAGGGCGAGGCCACCGCCATGCTGGTGGCCCGCGAGCTCGCGCCGCTCGGCGTCACCGTGTCCCGCCTGGCCAGCGGGTTGCCGGTCGGCGGGGACCTCGAGTACGCCGACGAGCTCACCCTCGGACGTGCCCTCGAGGGGCGCCGGCCGCTCGAGGTGTGACCCGCGGGTCACCACCTCTCCGGATCGTCGCCCGTCACGTCGTGGGCGTCCCGCCATGCGGCCGGCGTGCGAATGCGGACCGCTGCCGTCCCGTAGAATTGCCGGATGCAGATCGCCATCGTCGGAGCCACCGGGCAGGTGGGCGTGGTGTTGCGCTCCATCCTGGCCGAGCGGCATTTCCCGGTGGACTCCATGCGGTACCTCGCCTCGGCCCGGTCCGCCGGTTCGACGATCCCGTGGGGTGACACCGAGGTCGTCGTCGAGGACGCCGAGACCGCAGCCCTTTCTGGCATCGACCTGGCGCTGTGCTCGGCGCCGTCGTCGGTGTCGCGTCTGCTCGCGCCCCGCCTCGTGGAGGCGGGGGCACTCGTCATCGACAACTCGTCGGCCTGGCGCATGGATCCTGACGTGCCCCTCGTCGTGCCCGAGGCCAACGGCGAGGCACTGCGGTCCATTCCCAAGGGCATCGTGGCCAATCCGAATTGCACGACCATGGTGGCCATACCCGTCCTCAAGCCGCTGCACGACGAGGCGGGCCTCACCAGGCTGATCGTGTCGTCGTATCAGGCGGTGTCGGGAGGCGGCGTCGATGCCGTGCGCGAGCTGGCCGAGCAGTTGTCCAAGACTGTGGACCGGGCGGCCGACCTCACCTTCGACGGTGCGGCCGTCGACTACCCGGCGCGGAGCGTGTATCCCGTGCCGATCGCCCACAACGTGATCCCGCTGCAGTTCAAGATCGTCGACGATGGATCGCTCGAGACCGACGAGGAGCAGAAGTACCGCAACGAGGCCCGCAAGATCCTCGGCCTCCCCGACCTGGCCGTCACCACCACCTGTGTCCGGGTGCCGGTGTTCACCGGGCACTCGGCCGCCATCGTGTGCGAGTTCGAGCGGCCGATCACGCCTGCACGCGCCACCGAGGTGCTGCGCACTGCGCCCGGCGTCGAGATCACGGAGATCCCGACGCCGCTCATGGCTGCCGGCCGCGACGTCTCCTACGTCGGTCGCATCCGACAGGCCCAGGGGGCACCCAACGCGCTCGCCCTCTTCGTATCGGGCGACAACCTGCGCAAGGGCGCTGCACTGAACGTGGTGCAGATCGCCGAGGAGCTGGTGGCGCTGCGCAGTTGAACGCGGGCCGGGTCAGTCCGGGCCGGCGGACACCGGTTCGGGACCGCCGATGACCAGCGTGGCCATGCGGCGGGCCAGGTTGACCGCATGGTCGCCGAAGCGCTCGTAGAAGCGGGCCACCATCGCCAGCTCGATCGCGACGGGGAGGGGCATGGTGCCCGCGACGAGCTCCGCGGTCAGCGTGACGTGCAGGTCGTCAAGCTCGTCATCGAGGTCGTCGATGGAGGAGGCCGCATCGGCCGAGCGCTCCGCGAAGGCGTCCGCCGTCTCACGCCAGATGGTCGTGGCCACCTCGCCCATGCGCTCGACCAGGCCCCGACTGCGTGCCGACATCTCGGCGCCGAGCCCTCGGGCGGCGCGCCGGGCGATGTGCTCGGCCAGGTCGCCGTTGCGTTCCATGTCGGGCAGCATGCGCAGGATGGCCACGAACTCCCGCCGCTCGTCGGGCGAGGTCTCGCCGTGGACCAGCTGGTGCTGCACGGTCGTCGAGATCCGCCCGATCAACTTGTCGATGACCTCGTCCCGCTTCACCAGCTCCTTCGCCGCGTCGCGGTCGCCGGCGAGCAGGGCATGGGTGGCTCCGGCGATCCCTTCGCCGACGAGGGCGAAGATCTGCGCGAACAGGCGGTCCACCTCGTGGGGTTCGGGCATCGTGCGCGGCCACAGAGGTTGTTCCATGACCAGAGGGCCGATCTGGACCCGGGCGTCCTCGTTCTCCTCGACGTCCGGGCTGGTTCTCGTGCTGGCACCGAGCTTGAACGGCATCTGGATCACGCTACCGGCTCCGTCCGGACCTGACGACCCCCAAATTCGGGGCCGTGGCGGGGGGGCGGCCGGAGGGGAGGGGCAGCTGAGAGGCGGTCCCCGAAGTTGAGACACCCCATCGTTACATTGGCCTCATGGGCATCGGAGTGGTCCTCGGCCTCGTCGTCGGGCTGGCGATCGGCATCGCATGGCACCTGATCCGCGCCGCCCGCCTCACCGGCGCAGCGCGCGTCGCCGAGACCCGGTTGTCCGATGCACAGGCCACCTTGTCCGCGCAGGCCGCACAGCTGAAGGCGGCGTCGGACGCCGCGGCGGCCGCCGAGACCGCCCGGGCCGTCGCGGTCTCGGAGCTCGACCTGCTGCGCAGGACCCAGGACGAGGTCGCGGCGCGGGCGGAGGAGGAGCGCGCCCGGTTGGCGGGGACGTTCGCAGAGTTGTCGGCGCAGGCGCTGGCCATGAACAACGAGCAGTTCCTCGCGCTGGCCGCCGCCAAACTCAACGAATCGAGAGCCGCGGCACAGGGCGACCTCACGCAGCGCCAGCAGGCGATCGCGCAGCTCCTGAACCCACTCAGTGAGACCTTGGCCCGCTACGAGCGCGGGCTCCAGGAGATCGAGGTCGAGCGAAAGGGCGCCTACGCCAGCCTGAGCGAGCGAGTGGCGGCCCTCCATGTCGGGCATGAGCAGCTGCAGAAGGAGACCCGCAACCTGGTGACTGCGCTGCGGTCGCCTCACACGCGGGGCCGCTGGGGGGAGATGACGCTCCGCCGCGCCGTCGAAGCCGCGGGCATGATCGAGCACTGCGATTTCGAGGAGCAGAAGTCGGCCGTGACCGACGAGGGCCTGCTCCGCCCGGACATGATCGTGCACTTGCCGGGCGGTGGCGCCGTCGTCATCGACTCCAAGGTGCCGCTCGATGCGTTCTTGCAGTTCTCCGAGGCGGAGGACGAGCAGACGCGCAAGGCCCTTCTGGAGAAGCACGCGCGCCAACTGCGGACACACGTGGAGCAGCTCGCGAAGAAGGAGTACTGGAAGCAGTTCGAGCGGTCGCCCGAGTTCGTGGTCGCCTTCATCCCGGGCGAGTCGCTGTTGGCCGCGGCGTGCGAGGCCGATCCGACCTTGCAGGACTACGCATTGGGGAAGGGCATCGTGCTGGCAACCCCGAACACCCTGGTTGCCGCCTTGAGGACGATTGCGCTGTCGTGGCAGCAGGAGACGCTGGCGGAGAACGCGCGCGAGGTCCAACAGCTCGGGGCGGAGCTCTACGAGCGGTTGCGGACCATGACGGGCCACATGCAAACGCTGCAGCGCAGCCTCACCTCCAGCGTGGACGCGTACAACAAGGCGGTTGGATCCCTCGAGTCGCGTGTCCTGGTGTCGGCCCGGAAGTTCCCGGGTCTCGGTGTCGTCGGGAGGGAGTCGGCGGAGATCTCCGAGCTCACGCCGATCGAAGCCGCGCCGCGCCACCTCCAGGCGGTCGAGTTGCTCGACGAGGACGAGCTCGCCGGAATCGGCGAGCCGACGATCCTCCCCCTACCCGAGGGGGATGCGAGCACGGACACCCCCGCGTGGCCGTCCTCGGCCCGGGCCAACGGGCGCGATTGAACGCCTGAGCAGCCCCCCGAGCGCACCCTGAAGAGCGGGAACAACCGCGACGTACTCTGCGTGGATGCTGCACGTGCACCGATCCGAGCGGGCCGACGCCCTGGTGTCGATGCTGGCCGAGCTGATGGCCGACCCCCTCGAGGACCCGATGACCCCGGAGGTGGTGTCGGTGCCGACGCGCGGCATCGAGAGGTGGCTCACGCAGCGACTCTCCACGCACCTGGGCGCGCGCGAGGGCAGGCACGACGGAGTGTGCGCCAACATCGAATTCCCCTTCCCCGGGACGCTCGTCGGCGGTGCATTGGCTCGCGCCGCCGGCACCGACCCCGAGGACGACCCCTGGTTGCCCCAACGCGCGGTGTGGCCCCTCATGGAGGTGGTCGAGGCACACTTCGACGAGCCATGGCTCGCCCCGCTGGCGCAGCACATCGAGAACTCGGCCACCGTGGAGGGCTCGAGGCGGTTCTCGAGCATCCGGCACGTGGCGGACCTCTTCGACCGCTACGCCGTGCACCGCCCCGACATGCTCCAGCGCTGGGCAACGGGCACCCCCGAGGTGGACGAGGACAGCTGGCAGGCCGAGCTGTGGCGCCTCCTGCGAGTCCGTATCGGACAGCCCGGCCCCGCCGAACGGTTGGTCCACGCGTGCCGGCGACTGCGGGCCGAGCCGGAGGTCCTGGACCACCCGCGACGGCTGTCCCTCTTCGGTCTGACCAGGCTCCCCGGCAGCTATCTCGACGTCTTGGAGGCCATCTCGGCAGGGCGGGACGTGCATCTCTTCCTCTTGCACCCCTCGCCCGCGCTCTGGGAGCGGCTCGAGGGCGAGGTCGGGCCGTCGTCGCGCTCGTTGCTGCGCAGCGAGGACCCGACGGCGGGAGCGGCCCGCCACCCAATCTTGGCGTCATGGGGGCGCGACGCCAGAGAGATGCAGCTGGTCCTGGGCGGAGCCGTCCCGCACGGCGCGCCGGCGGCCTCCGCACCGACAACCGCCCCCCTCACACTGCTGCAGCGCATCCAGAGTGATGTGTGGGCCGACCGGGCACCACCCGGGCCCGGGAACGACGAGGAGGACGAGGCCCGACCGCTTCTCGGTGCAGACGACGACAGCATTCGCATCCACTCCTGTCACGGGCGTGGACGCCAGGTCGAGGTGCTGCGCGACGCCATCTTGCACCTGCTCGAGGACGATCCGACCCTGCAGCCGCGCGACATCATCGTGATGTGCCCCGACATCGAGACGTTCGCGCCCCTGATCCAGGCCACGTTCGGTGGACATGACGGGCCGGAGGACTCCGCAGGCGCACTGGAGATCCGCCTGGCGGACCGCTCGCTTCGCCAGACCAATCCGATCATGGCGGTCCTGGCCGAAGTCCTCGAGCTCGCGACGGCGAGGATCACGGCGACACAGGTCCTCGACCTCGCGGGAAGAGAGCCGGTCCGGCGCCGGTTTCATTTCGGAGACGAAGACCTGTTCCGCCTCGAGGAATGGGTGGACAAGGCGTGTGTGCGGTGGGGGTTCGACGCCGCCCACCGGAGCTCCTTCAAACTCGAGGACATCGGGAGCAACACGTGGCAGTTCGGTCTCGATCGCATCCTTGTCGGCGTGACCATGGCCGACGAGCGCCAGCGGCTGTTCCGCGGCACGTTGCCGCTCGATGAAGTCGACATCGCCGACATCGAGCTGGCCGGCCGCATGGCGGAGTTTCTCGACCGGCTCCACCGAGCGTTCGACGAGTTGGCCGGATCGCGCCCGGTTGACGCCTGGGCGGCCACCCTGGCCGAAATCTCCGGCTCCTTGACGATGACGACAGAACGAGACGCCTGGCAGCGGGCGCAGATGAAGACTCTGCTCGACGAGCTGGTGACGGAGGCCACCGCGGGTGACGGCGTCAGCCCGGTCGCCCTGAGCTGTGACGACGTGCGATCCATTCTGGCGGACCGCTTGAAGGGCAGGCCCACCCGCGCCAACTTCTGCACGGGTCATCTGACGGTCTGCACCCTTGTGCCGATGCGCTCCATCCCTCATCGTGTCGTGTGTCTGCTGGGATTGGACGACGGCAGCTTCCCCCGCCACATCGAGAGGGACGGCGACGACCTGACGGCACGGCACCCGAGGGTCGGCGATCGCGATGTCCGAAGCGAGGACCGACAGCTTCTCCTTGACGCGCTGCTGGCCGCACGCGATCACCTGGTCGTGACGTACGCCGGGCGTGACGAACGGTCCAATCTCCCTCGCCCTCCCGCAGTGCCGGTTGGCGAGCTGCTCGATGTGGTGGACCACACCATGCGGTCGTCGCACGGTCGCGCCCGCGATTCGATCCTGTTCTCACATCCTCTCCAACCCTTCGACTCCCGGAACTACGAACGCGATGCCCGAATGCCGGCCACCCCGTGGAGCTTTGACGCGCTGCACCTGGCCGGGGCCCGGAGTGCACTCGATCCCCGCCGCGAGACCCCCGTGTTTCTAGACCGGCCCCTCGGCGCGTACGAGCCGGCTGAGATCGGGATCGACCAGTTGGAGAGGTTCCTGCGTCATCCCGTACGCGCCTTCCTCCGCGACCGGCTGAACGTCTCGCTGCGCGACAGGACACGTGACTTCGAAGACGCGATCCCCATCACCGTCAGTGCACTCGGTCAGTGGAAGATCGCTGACCGTCTCCTGATGGCACGACTGGCGGGGGCCAGCCCGGAGGCGTGCCGGGCGGCCGAGATCGCTCGTGGGGAGTTGCCACCGGGACAGTTGGCCGACCAGGTGTTCCGGGAGATCACCGGGCCTCTCGATGCCCTCGTGTTGGCGGGTCAGGGGGTGGAGGCACCGGCATCGCTCGACGTCCGTGTCGATCTGTCCGGACTGCCGAGCGTGGTGGGGACCGTCGCCGGGGTGCGCGGCAACATCATCCACTCGGTGACGTACTCGAAGCTGGGGCCGGCCGCTCGCCTCATCGCCTGGTTGCGCCTCCTTGCCCTCAGCGCGACCTGGCCCGACCGGCCTTTTGTGTCGGTCACCATCGGTCGTTCCACCCGCAGGGGACACACGATCTCCAGGGCGACGGTCGGGCCGCTCGGCCCCGACTCGGACAGCCGGCGGGCGGCTGCCGAGGGCCATCTGCGCACACTGGTCGATCTGTTCCAACGAGGCATGCGTGAGCCGCTCCCGCTCTACTGCAAGACCTCCGCCGCATGGTCAGGCGCGGTCACGGCCGGAAACGATCCGCACCGTGCCGCCGCGGGGTTGTGGGATTCCGGCCACAACGGGCACAACGAGGACAAGGAGGCCGAGCATGTGTTGGTGCTCGGCGGCGAGCTCCCGTTCGACGGCATGGTGGAGCGCGCCGGGCCGGCCCGTGCCGACGAGGTCGGGGACGGGTGGGTCGCGTCGGAGGCTTCCCGATTCGCCCTGTACGCCCGACGCCTCTGGGACGGGTTGCTTCAGTACGAGGAGATCGCCGACCAGTGACGACCGCTACGTCGGTGGTTTCCACCTCGGGTCCGGCCCCGCAAGCGTTCGACGTCTGTGGCGAGCTGCCGCGGGGCATGACGCTCCTCCAGGCGAGCGCCGGCACGGGCAAGACCTTCACCATCGCGGCGCTCACGACGCGCTACGTCGCAGAGGGCATGCCGATCGACCGCTTGCTCGTCATCACGTTCACCCGCATGGCCACGGGCGAGCTGCGAGAACGTGTCCGTGAGCGACTCGTCAGCGCCTTCGATGGACTCGTCGCCGTCCTCGAAGGGGGCGAACGCCCGGCCGGCGACGAGATCGTGCGGCTCCTCGCCGACGCCCCGGCTGGAGAGGTTGCGGCGCGGCGGGACCGCCTGGGGAAGGCGATCGCGGACTTCGACTCGGCGACCATCGAGACGACCCACGGCTTTTGTCTGCAGGTCCTCTACGGCTTGGGGACGGCCGGCGACGTCGACCGGGAGGTGACCCTGGTCGAGGACGTGAGCGACCTCATCGAAGAGGTGGTCGACGACCTCTATCTGCGGCGCTTCGCCCACAGGCCGAACGAACATGAGTTCTCTCGCGATGCGGCGCTCGAGATCGCCAGACGAGTCCTTAGCCAGCCCGACGCACGAGTGGTGCCCGAACTGTCGTCGGCGGAAGACCTGCAGTCCATCCGCCGCCGCTTTGCCAAGGCTGTGCGAGAAGAGATGGACCGTCGCAAACGTGTGCTCAAGATCCTGACGTATGACGACGTGCTGATCCGCCTGCGCGACACGCTGTCCGATCCACGGCGCGGACCCGGCGCCTGCTCCCGGCTGCGAGAGCGCTACGACGTTGTGCTGGTCGACGAATTCCAGGACACAGATCCCGTGCAGTGGGAGATCATGCACAAGGCCTTCGGTCATCCGGCGGCGACGCTGGTACTCATCGGCGACCCCAAACAGGCGATCTACGCCTTCAGGGGCGCCGATGTGCACGCGTACCTCGACGCGCGCGATGCCGTGCACTCGGAGTGGACCTTGGACGTGAACTGGCGCAGCGACGAGGGGCTGCTGGCCGCGTATGACTCGCTGTTCGCCAACGCGCAGCTGGGCGAGGCGGGTATCACGTACCGCAGGATCCGCGCCGCGGAGGCCAACCGCGCCCCCCGTCTCGTCGGAGCCCCGGTCGTCTCGCCGCTACGCGTGCGTATCGTCCACGCCGACGACGGCCTGGTGCCCGTCACGGCCAAGAAGGGGCAACCACAGGCGGCGGCGGCGCGCGACTTCGTGGCGCGGGATCTCGCCGCTGAGGTGGTCTCCCTCCTCACGGCGCGGCCCGAGGTGATCACGCGCCGGCGGGACGGGACCGAGGAGCGCACGCCGCTGCACCCGGGTCACGTCGCCGTGCTCGTGCGCACCAACGGTCACGCCCAGACGGTGCGGAACGCACTGACCAGGGCCGGCGTGCCCGCGGTGATCGGCGGCTCTGGTTCGGTGTTCGGGACCGAGCCCGCGAGGGACTGGCTGCGGCTCCTCGAGGCGCTCGAGCGACCCACGGCGCGGGACCGGGCGTCGTTGGCCGCCCTGACCTGCTTCGTCGGCTGGACGGCCGAGGAGGTGGCGACAGCAGACGAGGACACGTGGGAGGACCTCCACTGGTCGCTCCACCAATGGAGCGCTCTCCTGCGCGACCGGGGTGTCGCATCCCTCTACGAGAAGGTCAACAGCACTCACCAGGTCCCGACGCGCGTGCTCGCCGGCCCCTCGGGTGAACGCTTCATGACGGACTTGCGGCATGTCGCCCAACTTCTCCACGAGGCCGGTGTGTCCGAGGGGTTGGGTCCGACCGCCATGGCCAGCTGGCTCGGTCGACGGATCAACGAAGCGCAGAGCGACACCGAGAACGAGGAGAGGGCGCGACGACTCGAATCGGATGCCGAGGCAGTCCAGGTGATCACGATCCATCGGAGCAAGGGGCTGGAGTTCCCGATCGTGCTCTGCCCCTACATGTGGGGCAGTTACACCCCTACCATCAAGGTGCCGGTGTTCCACGACAGGGAATCCGGCAACACACGCACGATCGACGTCGCCGGTGATGGCAACGGCTTCGCCGTCCATCAGCAGAACCAGCTCGTCGAGGAGCGGGGCGAGGACCTGCGGCTGCTCTACGTCGCCCTCACCCGTGCGCAGCACCAGGCCGTTCTGTGGTGGGTCGGCGCCAGCGACTGCCAGCACTCGCCGTTGTCCCGTCTTCTCTTCGACCGCGATGCGGACGGCGTGGTGCGCTCCCACGGCTCCGGGGCACCCACCGACCAGGCGGTCGAGAGTGCGTTCGCCGCATTGGGCCCGCGGCTGTCGGTCGAGCGGGTCGCCCCCCCGCCCGACCTTCACTGGCAAGGGGACGAAAGCCCGCCTCCTCTGCTGGAGGCAGCGGTCTTCGATCGCAGGCTCGATCTCGCCTGGCGCCGCGTCTCGTACTCCGGCATCACCAGCTCGCTCCACGAACAACTCACCATCGGGAGCGAACCGGAGCTGGAACTCACATCGGACGAGGAGGTGGCCACCGTCACCGGCCGCCTGCCGGCGGAGGTCGGGCCGGACGAGGAAGGGCTACGGTCCGTCGCGTTGGGCCTTGCTTCCATGCCGGGGGGCACTCTGGTGGGAACCGTCGTGCACAGCGTGCTGGAGCGGACGGAGTTCGATGCACCCGACCTGGCGGCCGAGGTCGGGGCGGCGTTGCAGCGCGAGGTCGCGTGGCGCAATGTCGACCTCGGGAGTGTCGATGCCGTCGTGACGGGCCTGTGCGCCGCCATCGAGTGTCCTCTCGGTCCCCTGGTCGGCGACATCCGGCTGCGTGACGTCCCGCGTCGCAACCGACTCGATGAGTTGGGCTTCGAAATCCCGTTGGTCGGGGGCGAAGTCCCCACCGCGACCCTGCACGTCATGAAGGTCGCCGATCTGCTGGAGGAGCACCTGCGCCCGGACGATCCCGTGGCCCGCTACGCCCCGCGGCTGCGGGACCCGGCGCTCTCGGGCATTCTGCGCGGCTATCTGACCGGCAGCCTGGACGTGGTGTTCCGGCTCCCCGACGGCAGATTCGTCTTGGCCGACTACAAGACGAACCGGTTGGGCGCCCCCGACGAGACCCTCACGGCCTGGCACTACCGGCCGGACGCCGTGGAGGACGAGATGGCGGCGGCCCATTACCCCCTGCAGGCGTTGCTGTACTCCGTGGCGCTCCACCGCTATCTGCGGTGGCGCCTTCCGAGCTACGACCCAGGTCACCACCTGGGGGGAGTCGTCTACTTGTTCGTACGGGGCATGAGCGCTACATCGCCGGCCCAGGTGGCGGGCCAACCCTGTGGTGTGTGGTCCTGGCGACCGCCCGTCCATCTGGTGGAGTCGTTGAGCGAGCTCTTTGACTCCGGGATGGCCACGTGACGACGCTCGAGGTACTCGACCCCTTCGACAGTTCGGTCGCGCTCCGCGTCTCCGGGCTGCTGCGGGAGTTCAACCGCGCCGGCATCCTGTCCACGTCGGACGTGCATGTCGCCGTGCGCCTGGCGCGTCTCGGCGATTCGACGGACGAGCTGGCCTGTCTGGGCGCAGCGTTCGCGGCTCGGGCCCCGCGTCTGGGCCACGTGTGTGTCGACCTCGCGACCGTCAGGGACACCGCCAGCGCGGACACCGACACGCCCGCTGACATCAGCGCGCTGGCCTGGCCCGACCCCCAGCTCTGGCTCGAGGCCGTGTCCCGGAGCCCCTACGTCGGAGAGGACCTCCCGCTCCACCTCTCCGACACGATGCTCTATTTGGATCGTCTGTGGAACGATGAGCGGCGGGTGGCGTCCGACCTCTTGGAGCGGGCCTCGGCGCCGGCCGCCGGCGTCGACGACGCAGTCTTGGCATCGGGACTCGCCCAACTCTTCACCGCACCGGAGCATCCGGACCTTCAGCGCCTCGCCGCCGCCAGCGTCGTACTGCGGCGGGTGTCGGTCATCGCCGGCGGTCCGGGAACCGGCAAGACCACCACCGTCGCCCGGGCTCTGGCACTGTTGGACGCGCAGGCCACCGCCACCGGGCAGCGGCCACCCCTCATCGCGTTGGCTGCGCCCACCGGCAAGGCGGCGGCACGCCTCGAAGAGGCCGTCCGGTTCGAAGCGGGTGTTCTGCCGCTCGACCCCAAGATCCGTGACCGTCTCTGCGCCCTGGAGGGCACCACGCTCCACCGCTTGCTGGGGTCCAATCCCGGCAACCGGACGCGGTTTCGCCACGACGGGCTCAACCGGCTGCCTCACGACGTGGTCGTGGTGGACGAGACGTCAATGGTGTCGCTCTCCATGATGGCGCGGCTGGTCGAGGCGGTTCGCTCCGATGCACGTCTGGTCCTGGTCGGTGATCCCGAGCAGCTGGCCTCCATCGAGGCGGGCGCAGTACTCGGTGACATCGTCCCGCCCCAGTCGCGCCAGGTCTGCGTCGGGGAGCCGGCTCGGGAACGCCTGGCGACGGTGACGGGTGACGAGGTTCCGGCGGGACACGGCGTTCCCTCGGCGATCGGGGACGGCATCGTGGTCCTGAGCAAGGTGCACCGCTTCCGTGGCGCGATCGCCGAGCTGGCCACGGCAATTCGGTACGGTCGCGTCGACGAGGCCATCGCGGTGCTCCAGGCGCGCGATACCGCCGTGCAGTGGATCGGCACGGACGCGCCGTCGCACGCGACGTCGTCCGAAGGGCTGGGCGAGGTGCGCTCGCTCGCCGTCGAGTGCGGGCGGGCGGTCCGAGAAGCAGCAGCCGCAGGAGAGGCCAGAGCCGCCATCGCGGCGCTCGGGCGGTTCCGGCTGCTCTGCGCCCACCGCCGCGGGCCGGACGGTGTGGCCGCCTGGATGCACCAGGTCGAGAACTGGTTGTTCGCCGACCAGGTCCAGGGGTTCGCCGGCGGAGACGACTGGTACATCGGTCGCCCGCTCATCGTGACGGAGAACGACTACGGGCTGAAGCTGTACAACGGCGACATCGGAGTGGTCGTCGCCGACGGCGATCGGCGGGTGGCGGCATTCGAGCGAGGGGACGACATCGCCCGGGTCAGCCCAGCCCGGCTGGCCGCCGTCGACACCGTCTATGCGATGACCGTGCACAAGAGCCAGGGCTCCCAGTTCCACACGGTTGCGTTCCTCTTGCCGGGCGTCGAATCGAGGGTCTTGACGCGTGAGCTGATCTACACGGCCGTCACCCGGGCCGAGGAACGGCTGATCGTGATCGGTCCGGAGGAATCGGTTCGGGCGGCCATTGCACGGCCGATCACCCGGGCTTCGGGCCTCCGCCGTGCGTTGTGGGGCGAGACGCCCTGATCGGACGTCCTGAGGTGTGGCCCGGGCGCCACCGGGACGCCCGGTTGGCACGAAGGGGCGCCTCGGAACCATCTCGGAGTGCATGTTTTCCGATTCTTTGGGCCAAAGGCCCCAGGAAATCCCTGGTCTCATCCGAATAACAGCCATAACTCAGGTTGGATTCAGGGTTCTGGCGCATGATGTTTCGACATGACTCCGTAACAAAGCCGGGGCCTGAGCGAAAAACAAAGGGTGAGAATGAAGATTCTGGTTCTCGGGGGAGACGGCTATCTGGGGTGGCCGACCGCTCTCCATCTGTCGGCCCTGGGGCACGAAGTGACCGTGGTCGACAATCTGGTGCGACGGGAGTACGACCGCGAGATGGGCGTGGACAGCCTGGTGCCGATCAGCCCGCTGCAGGACCGCGTCACGCGCTGGGAACAGATCTCGGGCCACGCCATCGACGTGCGCGTCGGCAACCTCACGGACGCCGCTTTCACCTACGGCGTGGTCGCCGAGGCCAGGCCCGATGCCATCGTGCACTTCGGCGAGCAGCGCTCCGCCCCCTACTCCATGATCGACCGGGAGCACGCCGTCTACACACAGGTCAACAACGTGGTCGGCAACCTGAACGTGATGTACGCCATTCAGGAGACCGACCCCGACATCCACCTGGTCAAGCTCGGGACGATGGGGGAGTACGGCTATCCCAACATCGACATTGAGGAAGGCTTCATCGAGATCACGCACAAGGGGCGTACCGACGTGCTGCCCTACCCGAAGCAGCCGGGCTCCTTCTATCACCTGTCCAAGGTGCACGACAGCCACAACATCATGTTCGGCTGCCGGATCTGGGGCATGCGCGCCACCGATCTCAACCAGGGCATCGTCTACGGCCAGTCGACCGACCAGACCGACCTCGACCCAGTGCTGGCGACCCGCTTCGACTACGACGGCGTGTTCGGCACGGTGCTGAACCGCTTCTGCGTCCAGGCGGTCGCAGGCCACCCGCTCACCGTGTACGGCGCGGGCGGGCAGACCCGGGGCATGCTCAACATCCGCGACACGCTGGCGTGCGTCACGTTGGCCCTCGAGAACCCCGCCGATCGTGGTGAGTTCCGGGTCTTCAATCAGTTCACCGAGTCGTTCTCCGTGCGCGACATGGCGAACATGGTGAAGCGGATCTGTCCCACGCGGGTGGACATCGCCGAGGGCCTGGCGAACCCGCGAGTCGAGCACGAGGAGCACTACTTCCACGCCGCCAAC
Organism: uncultured Acidimicrobiaceae bacterium; assembly: GCA_963736525.1. Classification (GTDB taxonomy): domain Bacteria; phylum Actinomycetota; class Acidimicrobiia; order Acidimicrobiales; family RAAP-2; genus Bog-473. The sequence continues at coordinate 14,360 of CAVTPF010000004.1, read as the reverse complement.
ACGAAGCTGCTCGATCTCGGACTCGAGCCGCACCTGCTCACCGACGAGGTGATTTCCGGGATCCTCCAATTGGTGGAGCGTCATCGCGACCGGGTGAACGTGCGGGCGATCGCCCCCACGGTCCAGTGGCGCTCGAGCACCAGCACGCTGACCACGGCCGGCGAGACCCCGGACGCTTCCTTCCTCGCGCTGTAGTGAACCAGATTCCGTTGTAATTTCCCGTGGCGATGTCGCCACGCAGGCCACGTCGCCGCGCGCGCCGTCGATCACCCGCCCGGCCCATCTTCGTGCTTGTCGCCGTGGTGATCGGCCTCGCCCTCCTGGTGGGAGGGCTCACCCAGGTGTCGAGGCAGTCGCAGGGCTACGACGCCAATTCGAACCGCTCATTGGCCGCGCAGGGCGCCGTTCTGGCCGATCAGTCCAACGCGACCGCGTCTCAGGTGCGCACGCTCATTGGTGGGCTGCAGGGACAGAGCCGCCAAGTGCTGCAGGCAGTCCTCGACGAGGCGGTGCAGCAGACCTCCGACCAATCGGCGCGGGCCGATCTCGCGGCCGACACATCGCCATCGGGCTCGCTGGCCTCCGGCCTCGCCGCGGTCTTCGCGGAGCGGGCTCAGTCCATGAACGAGCTGCGTGCCGCGATCGACGGCTTTCTCGTCATGCAGCCCGTTCCCCCCGCCGCAACCCCTGAGGCGGCTGCCCCGCTCGAGACGAGCCGGTCGACCCCGTTGTCCGCCACGCAGGCGACGAACCGCATCGCGGCCGCCGGGGCACTGCTGGCACGCTCGGACAACCTCTACCGCACGGTGCGGCACTCGCTGGTCACCGCCGCCGGCCACGCCAGGCTTCCTGCGTCCGTCTGGGTGACGGACCGCCAGCCCTGGCAGCTGGGCACGGTGGCCGCCCAGGTCGATCTCATGGCGACGTCGCCCACCCTCGCGCCCACGCACTACCTGGCCATCCGCACGGTGCGCCTGAACCCGCCGGCGCTCCCGACGGCGCAGGGCGCGTCGGCCAGCGTCTCGGTCCTGAGCCCCACCTCGAGCATCGGGGTGACGGCGGTCATCGCCAACAACGGATCGGTCGTCGAGCCGCACGCGTCCGTCCGTTTCTCGCTGGCGAACCAGTCCTCGGGGGCGACGACAACCCACGTCGGGTCGTCGGTGCTCGCCGAGGGCGAGACCGTCACGCTGCCGACGGTGACGTTCCGCGTGAAGCCCGGCACCTTGTACGTGCTGACGGTGGCGGTGCTCCTGCCGACCGGCCAGACCCAGACGAACGGCACCGTGCTCCAGCAGGCACTCCAGGTGGCACCGGGCACCTGAGGACGGGGCCACCGGCCTGCGCGGGACCCCCGCGTGTCGACTGTGCTCGGGCGGTGGTCATAGGATCGGGAACGCACCGAATTCAGGAATTGGAGGGCTCTTCACGTGGCCGAGAGCATCACGATCACGGACAACCGCAACGGCGAGTCCATTGAGATCCCGCTGGTCAACGGCGGGGTCTCGGCCGAGGAGTGGGCCAAGCTGCTGCCCGGCGTCTGGTTCTTCGATCCCGGATTCATGTCGACGGCCGCCTGCGAGAGCGCCATCACCTATCTCGACGGCGACGCCGGGATTCTGTGCTACCGCGGTTACCCCATTGAGCAGCTGGCGGAGAGCTCGAGCTACCTGGAGGTCGCCTATCTCCTGCTCAACGGCGAGCTGCCCACCGAGGAGCAGTTCGCCTCCTGGCGCCACGACGTCACCTACCACACCTTCATCCACGAGAACGTGCGCAAGCGCTTCCTCGAAGGGTTCCACTACGACGCCCACCCGATGGGCATGCTCGTCTCCGCCGTGGCGGCGTTGTCGACCTTCTACCTCGACGCCAAGGACATCTTCGACCCCGAGTCCCGCAACAAGCAGATCATCCGGCTGATCGCCAAGATGCCGACGCTGGCTGCAGCAGCGCACCGCTTCAGCGTCGGCATGCCATTCGTCTACCCCGACAACTCGCTGGACTTCGCTCCCAACTTCCTGTCCATGCTCTGGAAGGTCGCCGAGCCCCGGTTCGAAGCCGACCCCGTCCTGGCACGGGCGCTCGACATCCTCTTCATCCTCCATGCCGACCACGAGCAGAACTGCTCGACGACGGCCATGCGCGTGGTGGGCTCGTCGCACTCGGACCCCTACTCGGCCACCGCCGCCGCCGCGGCCGCGCTGTACGGACCCCGTCACGGCGGGGCCAACGAAGCGGTCATCCGGATGCTGACGGACATCGGGAGCGTGGAGAACGTCCCCGACTTCATTGCCACGGTCAAGGCCGGCACCGGGGGACAGCGTCTGCAGGGTTTCGGGCACCGCGTCTACAAGAGCTACGACCCGCGGGCCAAGATCATCAAGCGCACCGCCGACGAGGTCTTCGAGGTCACCGGCAAGAACCCCCTGCTCGACATCGCACTGAAGCTCGAGGAGATCGCGCTCAGCGACGAGTACTTCACATCGCGGCGTCTCTATCCGAACGTGGACTTCTATTCCGGCCTGATCTACCAGGCGATGGGCTTCCCGCTCGAGATGTTCCCCGTGCTCTTCGCCATCCCCCGGACCACGGGCTGGCTCGCCCACTGGCAGGAGATGTTGGACCAGGACTCCAAGATCGCCCGCCCGCGCCAGCTCTACATCGGTTCGGAGGCCCGCGACTACGTCCCGATGGCCTCCCGCTAGCTCCGAGCGCTGCGGGTGGCCGGCTCCCGGACCCGCACCAGACCCTCCTGGGCCAGCGAGACGCACAGCCGCCCGCCGCGGTCGAAGAGGAACCCCCGGGCCAGGCCGCGGCCACCGGCCGCGACGGGCGAGTCCATGTCGTAGAGCAGCCAGTCGTCCGCCCGGAACGGCCGGTGGAACCACATGCAGTGGTCGAGGCTCGCACCCATGAAGTCGGGATCGCCCCAGCGGACGTCGTGTGGGCCGAGCACCGTGTCGAAGAGCGACATGTCCGACGCGTAGACGGCCACACAGGCGTGGAGCAGGGGATCTTCGGGCAGGCGCCCGTCGGCCCGGATCCACACCCGCTGGTACGGCTCGCCCTTGCCCTCGTGGTGCCACGGAAGCTCGCCGATGTGACGCTGGTCGATCGGATGGGGCCGGTCGAACCACTCGGCCAGCTCGTCCTTCCAGGGCTCCAGGCGCTGGTGGAGGGGGGCGAGCGTCTCGGGCTCGGGCACCTCGGGCATGGGGAACTGGTGCTCCAGGCCTTGCTCGTGGTCGTGGAACGAGGCCGAGAGGTTGAAGATGGCCCGGCCGTGCTGAATGGCCACGACGCGCCGCGTGGTGAAGGATCGCCCGTCCCGGATGCGGTCCACCTCGTAGAGGATGGGGACGGTCGGGTCGCCCGGCCGCAGGAAGTACGAGTGGAGCGAATGCACTTGCCCGTGCTCGACGGTGCGCCCGGCCGCCATGAGGGCCTGCCCCGCCACCTGGCCACCGAACACCCGTTGGCGCTCCTCGTTGGGTTGGGTGCCCCGGAAGATGTTGACTTCGATGGGCTCGAGATCGAGCAGATCGACGAGGAAGTCCAAGGACGCGCTCATCCGCCCATGTTCGCAGCTGACGGATCGCCCGGTGCACGGGCACGGCGCGGCGACCCCTACTACCCTGCGGCGTCGTGACCCCGGCCATTGGACCTGACGACGACAGCGGCCTGGTGTTCCCTGCGCATTTCACGTGGGGCGTGGCCACCGCGGCGCACCAGATCGAAGGCGGCAACGTCAACAACGACTGGTGGGCCTGGGAGCACGACCCGACTTCGGGAACCCTGGAGCCGAGCGGCGACGCATGCGACTCGTTCCATCGATGGCGCGAGGACGTACAGCTCGTCGCCGACATGGGACTGACGGCCTACCGCTTCTCGCTCGAGTGGAGCCGCATCGAGCCTGCGGAGGGCGAGTTCTCGGTCGCCGCGCTGGAGCACTACCGGCGCATGTGCGCGGCCTGCCACGGCCACGGGATCGTGCCCGTGGTGACGTTCCACCACTTCACGACCCCGCTTTGGCTGGCTCGTCGGGGGGGATGGGAGGCGCCCGACGCGCCCGAGCGCTTCGCCCGCTTCGTGACGCGCGCGGCCGCGTACCTCGGTGACCTGATCGGCTGGGCCTGCACCATCAACGAGCCCAACGTGGTCGCGGTCATGGGCTACTTCCAAGGCGAGTACCCGCCCGGGGTCAAGGAGGACTTCGGCCGCTATGGCGCGGTGAACGAGGCCATGGTGCGCGCGCACCGGCTGGCGGTGGAGGCCTTGCGCGCCGCTCCCGGAGACTTCCCGGTCGGGCTCACGCTCTCCATGGCGGAGATCACGGCCGAAGAAGGGGGGGAGCCACTCCGCGACGCCGCCGAAGAGATGCTCGAGAACGTGTTCCTGCGGGCGACCGGCGGCGACGACTTCGTCGGGGTGCAGTGCTACACGCGCATGCACTTCGGCCCCGAGGGCCTCGCCCCCAACGATCCCGACGTGCCCGTCACGCAGATGGGCGACGAGGTCTGGCCCCAGGCAGTCGAGCACACCGTGCGCCGCGCCGCCGCGGTGAGCGGGCGGCCCGTCGTGGTCACCGAGAACGGGATCGCGACGGCCGACGACGCCGAGCGCATCGTGTTCCTCGCCGCGGCCCTCCGCAGTGCGCACCGCTGCCTCGACGAAGGGATCGATCTGCGCGGGTACTTCGTGTGGAGCCTGCTCGACAATTTCGAGTGGCACCTCGGCTACGGACCGAAGTTCGGGCTGGTGGCGGTGGCCCCGGGTACCTTCGAGCGGCGGCCAAAGCCCAGTGCCCACTGGTTCGGCGAGGTCGCCCGTTCGAATCGGTTGCTCACAGCGGGTGCACAGCCCGACATGGGGTGAATTGGTGGCCACGCTAGGGTTGCCCCCGTGCCGACTCCGCCCTCGGGGTTCAATCTGTCCGTGACGAGGGTCCCATGACCGATCGCGGTCCGGTCACGGATCCGGTCCGATGACCGAGAACGGTCCGTTGACCAAGCACGACGGGCACCCGTCCCTGTCGCACATCTGGTCCTCGGACGAGCCGCTGATCGCCCGGGTGCGGCAGATCATCGCCCACCCCTCGAGCCTGAAGCTCATCAAGTACGCATCGGTGTCGGTGATCTCGACGGTGGTGGCGCAGGTCACCTTGTTGCTCACCTTCGGCGTGTTCCGCCTCATGTCGGAGGTACCGGCCAACCTCGTGGCCAACATCCTCGCCACCATCCCCTCGTACACCCTCAACCGACGCTGGGTGTGGGGGAAGGGAGGCAAGTCGCACTTCTGGCGCGAGGTCGTGCCCTTCTGGGTGCTCTCCTTCATCGGGCTTGCCTTCTCGAGCCTGGCGGTGTGGCTGGCCGGCGACTTCGCCCGCAACCACGGACTGAGCCACGCCGCGACCTCGCTCCTCGTCAACGCGGCGAATCTCCTCTCCTTCGCCATCCTCTGGATCGTGAAGTTCGTGATCTACAACAAGCTCTTCCACGTCGAACCGATCGAGTACGAGGAGCACCACGCCGAGAAGGTGGCGGCTTCCGAGAACCCGGCTGGCACCTGAGGCCGACACGGCGCCGCGGACCGTGCACCGGCAACGGTCGGCAGCCGCTGCAGCCGCCGATCAGTCCCTGAAGTTGCCGATCAATCCCTGAAGTTGCTGAACTGCAGCGGGATACCGAAGTCCTCGGCCTTGCACTTCGCGATCACCTCTTGCAGGTCGTCGCGCTTCTTCCCGGACACCCTGAGCTGCTCACCCTGGGTCTGCGAGGAGACCCCCTTGAGGCCCAGGTCCTTGATGAACTTGTTCAAGCGCTTGGCGTGGTCCGACGAGATGCCGGCCCGGATGGCCACCTTCTGGCGCGCCGTGCCCTTCTGCGCCTCTTCGATCTTCCCGTCCTCGAACGCTTTGAGCGAGACCTGGCGCTTGACCAGCTTCTCGTCGAGGACCTGGTGCAGGGCGCGCAGTCGGTCCTCGGTCGACGAGCGCAGGACCAGCTCGTTGTCGCCGAGGTCAATGGCCGAATCGGTGTTCTTGAAGTCGAAGCGGGTGGCGGCCTCCCGGTTGGCCTGGTCGACCGCGTTGCGCACCTCCTGCATGTCGACTTCCGAGACGATGTCAAAAGTGGGCATGGGGTCAGCGTACCGGTGCCACCTGATGCTGAGGGGGGCCGGCCGGGCTAACCTCGCCCGCTGCGGGTCGGTGTCCGAGTGGCCAAAGGAAGCAGGCTGTAAACCTGCCGGTTAACACCTACGGAGGTTCGAATCCTTCCCGGCCCACGCAGGATCCGGTCGGTGATCACACCCATTGGAGCCTCGTGCTGTTGCCACCCCCGGACCTGCCGTTACAATGCTGTTTCAGATCGATTGCGGGTACATGCTCCCCGAAGCGTGGGCCCTCTCCCTCCCGCCCGGGTCGCACCGCCCGGGCACGACAAGCGAGACTGACAGCCCCGTGGACAAAAGCGCAATGTCCCCCTCACCAGCGGTCCTGGACCGGGTGAGTTCGCGGCTGCGGCGAGTCTCCATGCGCGCTGATGCGCTGCGGCTTCGCCTGACGCCGCGCGTCGCGCTGACCGAGCGGGTGGAGGCGGAGTCCGGGGAACCGGGCGACTGGTCCTTCCTGCGGAGGCCCGCGTTGTTGGGCTTCGTCGCGGTCGTGTCCATCTGCGTGGGTGCGTCGCTGCCGAGCTCGCCCTTCAAGCTCGAGATGGGCGGAACGTGGTTCTTCGGCGAGGCCGACTGGCCGTCGACGGCGTGGATGCTCCCCGGCGTGGTGGCGGTCTACGGCGGGATGATCCTGTTCGTGCGCGTCTGGTTCGGCCTCTACCAGACCCTGCGAGCCCGCGGCGGCGTGCCGATCCGGCCCTTGGCCTACATGCTGGCGTTGTGGATCCTGCCGCTGTTGGCGGTGGCGCCGCTGTTCAGCCGGGACGTCTTCTCCTATGCCGCCCAGGGCGAGATGATGAGCCACGGCATCAACCCGTACCACTACGGTCCGGGCACGCTGGGGTCCGGACCGTACGTGTCGGGGGTCGACCCCCTCTGGGCCAACACACCCGCTCCCTACGGTCCGCTCTTCCTCATGCTGGCCGGTTGGTCGGCCTCGTTGAGCTTGCACCATGCCCTCTTCACGGTCGTGCTGTTGCGGCTCCAGTCGGTCGCGGGCATCGCGCTCATCGCCTACTGCATCCCGAAGCTGGCCCGCTCGTTCGGCCGGGACCCCGGTCCCGCGTTCGTCCTGGCCGTACTCAACCCGCTGACCCTGCTGGCCCTGGTGGGGGGTGCCCACAACGACGCCATCATGGTGGGCCTGTTGCTCGCCGGGGTGACCGCGGCGCGTTTCCGGCATCCGGTGTGGGGCGTCGTGCTGTGCGCGTTGGCCGCCTCCATCAAGGTGCCCGCGGCCATGGGCATCGTCTACGTCGCATGGGACTGGGCGGGTGCCGGGGCGGACTGGCGCCGTCGCGGCCGCGCCATCGTGCGCTCGGGTCTCGTCACCGTGGCCGTGATGGGCGTCCTGTCGCTCGTCTCGGGCCTGGGCTGGGGATGGATCGCCAACCTGGGCACGCCCGGCACCGTCCGCTCGTGGATGGCGCCGGCCACCGGCGTCGGGCTGCTGATCAGCGGGTCGGCCCACGTGATCGGCATCGAGGTCGGCCTGGGCGGTGTGCTCACGCTGACGCGGGCGATCGGGCTGATCGCGGCGGCGGTCATCGCCTTGTACTGCCTGATCCACAGCGACCGCCTGGGGACGCTGTCGGCGCTCGGCATCACGATGATGGCCTTCGTCCTGCTCGGCCCCGTCGTCCAGCCGTGGTACCTGACGTGGGGGATCATCATCGTGGCGCCGGTGGTGACGGGACGGATGCTCTACGTCGTGCTCGGGCTCTCGACCGTGGCGCCCTTCATCGGGCTCACCGGCGGCACCGACCTGCTGAACGAGCTGGTGCACACCGACCCGGCCAGCATGGTCCTCGCCGTCATGATCCTGTGGGCCGTGGCCATCGTCCCGCTGGGCACCTGGACGACGTCGTGGCGGCTCGACCGCACGCGCCTGCCGGCGCTGGCGAGCCACCACGGTCAGGGCGCCGCGCTCGAATCCTGATCGCGGCGCTCCGGGGTGTGACCCGGTGCCCCGGGCCCGCTACAACAGACGCTGCAGTTCGACCACGTCGAGCCACTGGCGGTGCTTGCGCCCGACCTCCCGCTCGACCCCCACGAGCTCGAAGCCGGCCGCCTGGTGCAGTCCGATGGAGGTCTCGTTGTGCCCGGCGATCCGGGCGATGACGGAGTGGAAGCCGTGGGCCGACGCCAGGACCAAGAGCTCGGCCAGCAGGGCCCGGCCCACGCCTTGTCCCCTCTGGGCCCGGTCCACGTACACAGAGTCCTCGGCGGTGGCCGAATAGCCGGAGCGCTCGTGGAACGCCGAGAGAGAGCCGAAGCCGAGGACGATCTCGCCGTTGGCCCCGGCGCGGCCGGCGATCCCCGAGTCCGGCGCCTCGATGGCCACCAAGGCGGGGTGCACCCCGCTGTGCTCCAGGATCCAGGTCTCCTGCTCGGCCGGGGTGCGGGGCACCATGTCGAACGTGTTCGTGCTGTCGAGGACCTCGACGTTGTAGATGGCCCGGATGGCCTCGGCGTCCGCCAACTCGGCCAGTCGGATCCGCATCCGGCGATGGTAGTGTTGACGTGGGAAAACCGAGGGAGCGGAGGCAGCTCATCCTGCGCCCTGGCTATCATTGACCGCTCGCGGAAGGTAGCCGCGGCGCCCCCTTAGCTCAGTCGGCAGAGCACAGCCATGGTAAGGCTGGTGTCGTCGGTTCGATTCCGACAGGGGGCTCGCCCATGGCGGCGTAGCTCAGTTGGTCAGAGCACACGGCTCATAATCGTGTTGTCGCGGGTTCGAGTCCCGCCGCCGCTACCAGGCCCGGGGCCGCAACCCGGGCAGCGACCAGGAAGGATCGGACATGCCCAAGAACGAGAAGAGGGTCCAGGTCACCTTGGCCTGCGAGGTGTGCAAGCGCCGGAACTACATCACCACCAAGAACAAGCTCAACGACCGCGAGCGGATCGAGATGAAGAAGTTCTGCCGCTGGGACCGCCAGCACACGCTGCACAAGGAGACCCGCTGAGCCACCCGGTGCCTGCCGGTGCTACTCTGGCAGGCCGATCCCCAGGTCAGGGGGAAGAACGACCTGCTTGAGGGAAACCGAAGGCACCCCACCGAGGGCAGTAGCTCAACTGGTAGAGCACCGGTCTCCAAAACCGGCGGTTGGGGGTTCGAGTCCCTCCTGCCCTGCCCCGGACGTATCCACCCGAGAACCATGTACGTGAAGCGAGAGCCGTGAACCGCGAGACGAAGCGCATGATGCAGCGCCAAGGGCAGATGGAGGCCGATGGCTCTCCCGCGACCCGGCGCGCGCCGGCGGGCACCCAGACGAGAACGCCGCGGACGCAGAAGGGCCCGTCGGGTCGCAAGCGCACGACGCCGGTCCAGTTCGTCCGCGAGGTGCGCGACGAAATGCGCCAGGTCGCCTGGCCGTCGCGCGCCGAGCTGATCAATTACACGTCGGTCGTGCTGACCACACTGATCATCATGATCAGCCTGATCTTCGTGCTCAATCTCGCCTTCGGGAAGCTGATCACGCTTCTCTTCACGAAGTAGGCCCTTTCATGACCGACATGACACATTCAGAAGCAGAGGACGCACTGGTGACCGGCGACGAGGAAGACGTGGCGGAGGCGCTGGAGGCCGAGCGGGAAGAGGCCGAGCAGTCTCCCGAGGAGGCGGCCATGAGCACGGCGTCCGCCGAGGACGTCGCCGAGGAAGAGGCGGAAGACATCGCCGAGGAGATCGTGGAAGAGATCGTCGAGGAGGCGGTGCTCGAGGCCATTGAGGAGGCGGTCGTCGAGGAGATGGCGGAGGAGATCGTGCAGGAGGTGGCCGAGGCGACCCCGTCCGCGGGCGAGCCGGACCTGGTCCTCGACGCGACCGACGGGCAGGAGGGCGGCGAGACCGAGCTCGGCGGGTGGGGCGAGGACGACGAGGACCAAGAGGTCGTCCCCCTCGAGAGTCCCTACGACCGCCCGGGCCGCTGGTACGTGGTGCACACCTACTCGGGCTACGAGAACAAGGTGCGCTCCAACATGGGCAACGTGGTGGCGTCGCGCGGCATCGAAGACCGTGTCTTCGAGGTGGTCATCCCCATGGAGGACGTGGTCGAGTTCAAGGGCGGGAAGAAGGTCACGGTCCAAAAGAAGGTGTTCCCGGGCTACCTCCTCGTGCGCTGCGATCTCGACGACGACACCTGGGGGGCGATCCGCAACACACCCGGCGTGACCGGCTTCGTGGGCCCCGGGACCAAGCCGACGCCGCTGTCGCGCCGCGAGGTCGAGAACATCCTGCAGGTGAAGGTCGAGGGCGCCGAGGCGCCGACGAAGCGAAGCCGCCCCCGGCTCGAGTACGAGGTGGACGAGACGGTGCGGGTCAAGGAGGGTCCCTTCGCGGACTTCTCCGGCCAGATCGCCGAGATCAACGAGGACCAGCTCAAGCTCAAGGTGCTGGTCAACATCTTCGGCCGCGAGACGCCGGTCGAGCTCGAGTTCAGCCAGGTCGCCAAGCTCTAGGCGCCGGACACAAGACACCCAAGAAGGAGACAGACGATGGCGCCGAAGAAGAAGGTGCTCGCCGTGGTGAAGATCCAGCTCGAGGCGGGATCGGCCACCCCGGCGCCGCCGGTGGGCACCGCGCTGGGCCCGCACGGCGTCCAGACGATGGAGTTCTGCAAGCAGTACAACGCGGCCACCGAGAGCATGCGGGGCACGGTGGTCCCCGTGGACATCACGATCTACGAGGACCGGACCTTCAGCTTCGTGCTGAAGACCTCGCCCACCCCCGTCCTGTTGCGACAGGCGGCCGGGTTGGACAAGGGCGCAGCCACGCCCGGCCGCGAGCAGGTCGGCACCATCACCGAGGCCCAGGTCGCGGAGATCGCCAGCACCAAGCTCAAGGACCTCAACACCGACGATCTCGAGGCGGCCAAGAAGCAGGTCGCCGGCACGGCGCGGTCCATGGGGATCAAGGTCGCCGGCTAGCGAGCCGCACGAACGCGTAGAGGAGACACGATGGCCCACCACGGCAAGAAGTACCAGGAGAGCCTGAGCAAGGTCGACCGGGAGGCGCTCTACGGCGTCGCTGAGGCGGTCGACCTTGTCAAGGAGTTGTCGAGCGCCAAGTTCGACGAGACGGTGGAGCTGGCCGTCCGGCTCGGCGTCGACCCCCGCAAGGCGGACCAGATCGTGCGCGGCACGCTCTCGCTCCCCTCGGGCACCGGGCGCACGGAGCGGGTGGCCGTCTTCGCCGCCGGCGAGGCGGCGGCCGAGGCCAGGGCGGCGGGCGCCGACGTGGTGGGTGCGGACGACCTGGTGGCCAAGATCAACGGCGGCTTCCTCGAGTTCGACGTGGCCATCGCCACGCCGGACATGATGGGCCAGGTCGGCACGCTCGGCCGCGTGCTCGGCCCACGCGGCCTCATGCCCAACCCCAAGACCGGCACGGTGACCACGGACGTGGGCAGGGCCGTGGCCGAATTCAAGGGTGGCCGGGTCGAGTACCGCACCGACAAGGTCGGCAACGTCCACATCCGGGTCGGCAAGGCCTCGTTCACCCGCGAGCAGCTGGTGGCCAACATCCGGGCCGTGATCGACGAGCTGCAGCGGGCCAAGCCGCCGGCGGCCAAGGGCCGTTACTTCCTGTCGATCACCGTGTCGACCACCATGGGTCCCGGCGTCCACGTCGACCCAGTGAAGGCGCGCTTCAGCGAGGAGGAGCTGGCCGTCCCGGCCTGACCCCTCCCGCCAGCCGTACTACGCTTTCACGAACACGCTTTCCCGAACAGCCCACCGCCTTCGGCGGCCGGGCACTGAATCCGAAACGCCAGAGACCTCCGGTGCACCCATGGGTGCCGAAGCGGCCCGTAGGGCCGGCCCGACGAGGCGACACCTTGCACGCCGGCCTCGCGCCGGCCTGCGCCGTCGCACACCGGAGACTCTGGCCGAGTCCGGTGGAGGACACCGATGGCATCGCAGAACGCAGCAAGGGCGCACAAGGTCGAGGTGGTCGAAGAGGTCAAGACGCGCATGGACGCGGCGACCGCCTCCGTCGTCAGCGAGTACCGGGGCCTGACCGTGGCCGAGCTCGCCCAGTTGCGCACCGCACTGGCCGCCGTGGGGGCCGACTACAAGATCTTCAAGAACACCCTGGTGCGCCGGGCCATCGACGGAGGCGACTACCAGCCGCTGTCGGAGTACCTGAGCGGCCCGAGCGCGCTCACCTTCGTCGAGGGCGACGTCAGCGCAGTGGCCAAGGCGTTGCGGGACTTCGCCCGGGCGAACCCGCTGCTCGTCATAAAGGGCGGGTTGGCCGACGGGTCACTGCTCACGGCCGCCGACCTGGCCGCGCTCGCCGACCTGCCACCCCGCGAGGTGCTGCTGGCCCGCCTGGCCGGCGCCCTCGCGGCCCCCATGCAGCAGTTGGCCGGCCTGATGCAGGCGCTGCCCCGCAACTTGGCCTACGGGATCTCTGCGCTCGTCGAGCAGCGCGAGGCGGCGGGGGAGACGTTGCCCGCCACCGAGGCCACCGAGGCCACCGAGGCCACCGAGGCCACCGAGGCCACCGAGGCCACCGAACCGCCGGCCGAGCCCGAGGCGACGGCGCCCGCCGAGGAGCCCGAGGCCGCAGCAGTCGAAGAGGCGGCACCTGTCGAGGCCGTGGCGGAACCGGTGGAGACCGCCGGTGAGACGGCAGCCGACGCGGGGGCGGCGGGCAGCCCCGAAGAGACAACCGAGTAACAACAACCAGACCGTAGGAAAGACCAGACCGTAGGAAAGAAAGGAAGGCCATCCCGATGGCAACCCTGACCAAGGAAGAGATCCTCGACGGGATCGCCGAGCTCTCGGTGATTCAGCTGAGCGAGCTGCTGAAGGACTTCGAGGAGCGCTTCGGCGTGACGGCGGCGGCCCCCGTGGCCGTGGCCGCCGCGGCGGCCCCCGCGGCCGGCGGTGACGCCGGTGCGGCGGAGGAGGAGAAGTCGGAGTTCGACGTCATCCTCACCGATGCGGGCGACAAGAAGATCCAGGTCATCAAGGAGGTGCGAGCTCTCACCAGCCTGGGTCTCAAGGAGGCCAAGGACCTGGTCGAGGCTGCGCCCAAGCCGGTGCTCGAGAAGGCCAACAAGGAGGACGCCGACAAGGCCAAGGCCGCCCTCGAGGGGGCCGGCGCCAGCGTCGAGATCAAGTAGTCCCTGGTCCGGGCCGGGTGGGGCCGGCCCCGCCCGGCCTCCGGGCCTCGATCCTTGACTGCGGGGGAGGGCTTTCGTAGCCTGTCACGGACCCCGGGCCCGGCCCGCCAGGCCCGCGCGGCCGAGGGGTTGTATCAAGGCACGCCCCACGATAAGATGCACGGTTGCCGTGCGTCTCCGTGTGCCCGATTCCGTAATTCCACGGCGTCGGCGCGCGCCCCGGCAGTCCTGACCCTCCGTCCGTCCTCGTCCGTCCTGACCCGCAGTACCGCCCTCACCCGCCGCATTTCACCTGGGAGGAGTTGACCGTTGTCCTCACGGTCCCGCAGCCCCGAACGCGTTTCGTTCGCCAACATCAACGAGGCCCTGCCGCTTCCTGACCTGATCGCGATCCAGCGCGACTCGTTCCAGTGGTTCCTCGACAAGGGCCTCGCCGAGGCCTACCACGACATCAGCCCGATCGAGGACTTCACCGGTCAGCTGAGCCTGGAGCTCGAGTTCGACCCGACCGACGCCGACCTGCGCCCGCCCCCCAAGTTCTCGGTGGAGGAGTGCAAGGAGAAGGACATGACGTACGCGGCGCCCGTCTTTGTGCGGGCCCGCTTCCTCAATGCCACCACCGGCGAGATCAAGGAGCAGACGGTCTTCATGGGGGACTTCCCGATGATGACCGACCGGGGCACCTTCATCGTCAACGGCACCGAGCGCGTGGTGGTGAGCCAGCTCGTCCGCTCGCCGGGCGTCATCTTCCAGCCCGGGCGCGACGCCAAGACCGTCTTCACGGGGACCATCCACCCGTACCGGGGTGAGTGGATCGAGCTCGACATCGAGGCCAAGCCGGGCAAGGACGTCACCGCGGGTTGCCGCGTCGCCCGCAAGCGCCGCCTGTCGCTCTTCGTGCTGCTGCGCGCCCTCGGCTACGGCGATGAGGCGTTCCTCGATCGCTTCGTGCGCCACTTCGACTTCCTCGAGGGGCAGTGGGAGAAGGAGCGCAACCTGGCGCCCTCGCGCGAGGAGGCGCTGCTCGAGATCTACAAGCGGGCCCGGCCCGGC
>CAVTPF010000003.1:0-92162 GCA_963736525.1 uncultured Acidimicrobiaceae bacterium | reverse complement strand
GCTACACACTGTCCGCCGCGGCCAACGGCTTCACGACCGTGGACACCAGCTCCTTCTCCATTACCATCGGCGGCGCCTCCCAGCTCGCCTTCACGACCGAGCCCGGCGGCGGTGTCGACGGCACGGCCTGGACGACCCAGCCGGTCGTGACGGTCCAAGACGTGGGCGGCAACACCGTGACGACGGCCACCAACTCGGTCTCGCTCGCCATCACGACGCAGCCGGGCACCGGGGCGACCCTGGCCTGCACCGGCGGCAACTCGCTCGCCGCCACCAGCGGCGTCGCGCACTTCGCGGGCTGCAAGATCACCGGTCAGACGGGCAGCTACAGCATCTCCGCCTCGACGAGCGGACTGAACACGGGCTCCAGCACGCCGTTCTCCATCACCATCGGTGGCGCTTCCCAGCTCGCCTTCAGCACGCAGCCTGGTGGCGGCGGCACGGGAGCCGTCTGGGGGACCCAGCCGGTGGTCAGCATCGAGGACGCCGGCGGCAACACCGTGACGACGGCGACCAACACGATCACGCTTGCCATCGGGACCAACCCCGGCGGCACGCTCGCCTGCACCGGTGGCCTCTCGCTGGCCGCCACGAACGGGCAGGCCTCCTTCACCGGCTGCAAGATCACAGCGACCACGCCGGGCACCTACACGCTGACGGCCGCCGCAAGCGGGTTCACGACGATCACCAGCTCGAGCTTCCAGGTCTACGGCACGGCGACACACCTCGTCTTCACCGTGGAGCCCTCGTCCACCGCTGGTCACGGCACGCCGTGGACGGTCCAGCCGGTGGTGTCGGTCGAGGACGCCCAGGGCGACGTGGTCGCCAACTCGTCGGCTTCGATCACCCTGGCCATCGCCAGTCAGCCCGGCTTCGGAGCGACCCTGACCTGCACCGGCGGCAACACGCTGGCCGCCACCAACGGGGTCGCCAGCTTCGCCGGCTGCGAGATGACGGGTGGGTTCAACAGCACGGGCACCTACACCGTCAAGGCCACCGCAAACGGGTTGACCTCCGTCACCAGTAACGGGTTCCAATCATGAGCAGGATCGACGCACACACGGTGCGAGCTCGCCTCACGCAGCGACTCGCTGAGGCGAGGAGGGCGGTGCTCGCGCGCGGACCCGGGAAGCGCACGGGGGGAACCGCCGAGCACGCTCGGCACGACGATTCCGGCGCCATTCTCATTCTGGCACTGGTGTTCCTGGTCGCGGTCAGCGTGATCATCGGTGGCTTGACCGACTGGACCACGAACGACCTCCACAACAACCTCAGCTTCAACGCCACCCAGAGCACGAACAACGCCGCGACCAACGCGGTCGACTTGGCCATTCAGAACATTCGGACCACTCCCCTGCTCTATACCTCGCAGAACAACACGACGGTCCCCCAGACCCTGAATGCCAGCCCGCCGGTCTCCTGCTGGGGTTCTGGCCCGTCGCAGTACGCCGCGCCGCCACCGACCACGCAACCCAGCATGAACGTGTACTGCAGCACCGTATGGAACCCCACCAGCGCGAACACGCGGCTAGTCACGATCTCGGCGTGCCCCACCACCCCGGGCCGCTCATGGGCAGCAGGGCAGACCAGTTGTGCGGCGAGTCCTCTGCTCCAGGCCGTGGTGTCCTTCGACGACTACCCGAGCGGCGTGACCGCACCCAGCCAAGACGAGTGTCAGGTGTACTGCGGCAGCTCGCTGACCATAAACAGCTGGAATTGGGACCCGGTCATCCCGACGATCACCAACGTGACCGGCCTGACGGGCGGCAACAACACGATCGACGGTGGCCAACCCATCACGATCACCGGCACCGGTTTCACCAGCGGTACGACCGTCAACTTCGTCGTCGTCGACCCGCTCGCCCAATACGAGAACTCGGCCACGCAACAGATCGTCCCGGCCACGCATGTCATCGTGAACACCGCCACTCAGACGATCACCGCGCAGTCACCGGCGGTGACGACGTTGGCCAGCTACTACGTCACGGTCACGACGCCAAGCGGAGGCACCAGCGCCACCAATTCCAACTTCGAGTTCGACTACACGTCCGAAGCCCCGGCCATCCTGTCGGTGACTCCGACGTCGGGTATACCAAACCCACAGCACCGCCATCACGATCACGGGGAGCGGCTTCGTCAACGGTGCCTCTGTCTGCCTGGTGGAGGAGAACAACAACACGCCCGTCTCCCCTTCGACCTGCAGCGCCTACCCGGCGACGGCCGTACAGGTCGTCTCGAACAGCGAGATCACGGCCCTGACGTATCCCTACGCAGACGTCTGGCCAATCGTTCTTCATCCAGGTCACCACCGCCGGGGGCGCCAGCCCGCTGGTCACCAGCGCGGAATTTACCTTCACTCCAGCACCGGCGTAGCCGAGGGGGAATTATGAAACTGGGACGCAAGGACAGATCCAGCACGCTCGTGCAAGACGAGCACCAGGACGAGGGGTCTGACGCACACGGGGGCGGCGTCGCCGTCGATCTCGCCGCGCCCGAGGTGGCGGCGGAGCCCAGGCCTCGCCACGCCTCCGGCGGCGAGCCCTTCGGGGCGCTGCTGGTCCGGCGCGGCTTGGTCTCCGAAGACGAGGTGGCGGAAGCGCTGATCGCCCAGGCGGACACCGGCAAGAGACTCGGTGAGACCCTGGTCGACATGGGGGCACTGAATCAACGAGAGCTCGTGCTCGTCCTCGCCGATCTCTTGCACATGCCGGTGGTCGACATCCGGCGTGACAACCCCAAGCCCGACGCGCTGGCACTGATCCCGGAGCAGATCGTGCGGGAGCACATGGCCATGCCGATCCGGCTCGACGACGACGGGCTCATGGTGGCGGTGGCGGACCAGCCGTCGGTCTCGGTCCGTGCCCTGCTCTCGGGCTCCAGCGACCATCCGATCCGCTTCGTGCTCGCACCCGAGGCGGACATCCAATGGGCCATCGACAACAGCTACCGCGCCATCGGCGGTGTCGAGACCCTCGTCGAAGCATTCGAGGCAGTCGAAATCTCCCGGAAGCGGGCCAGCGAGACGACGGCAACCGAGGTCGTCGCCGACGACGCTCCCATCGTGCAGGTGGTCACCCGCATCCTGACCCAGGCCAAGCGCGACCGAGCCTCGGACGTGCACATCGAGCCGTCGCAGGACGTCGTCCGGGTTCGCTTCCGCATCGACGGTGCGCTCAAAGAGGTGCTGATGCTCCCGGCCGCCATGGGGGTTGGCCTCGTCAGCCGCATCAAGGTCATGGCGGGCATGAACATCGTCGAGCGGCGACGCCCCCAGGACGGTCAGCTCACCGCGTCGATCGACGGCAAAGACACTGATGTCCGTGTTGCCACGGCGGCAACCATCTGGGGCGAGAAGTGCGTGATGCGGATCCTCGACAAGAACCGGTCCGTCCTCCGTCTCCACGACCTCGGCATGCCGACGGACACGCACGAGACGTTCTCGAGTCTGGTGAAGGCACCCTTCGGCATGGTGCTGTGCGCCGGCCCCACGGGAAGCGGCAAGACGACGACGCTGTACGCCACCCTGGGGCAGGTCAGCGACCCCACCCGCAACGTCATGACGATCGAAGACCCGGTCGAGTACATCTTTCCGTCGATCAACCAGATCCAGACGAACGAGCAGGCCGGGCTGACGTTCGCGACGGGGCTGAAGTCCATCCTGCGCCAGGACCCCGACGTGATCCTGGTCGGGGAGATCCGGGACGTCGAGACGGCTCGGATCGCCGTGCAGTCGGCCCTGACCGGGCACCTCGTCCTTTCGTCCCTCCACGCCACGGACTCCGTCTCCGCCCTGCACCGGTTCCTCGACATGGGCATCGAGTCCTTCCTGATCGCCTCCTCCGTGATCGCCATCGTGGGGCAGCGCCTCGTGCGGCGCATCTGCCCCTCCTGCAAGGAGCCCTACACGCCGACACAAGAGGAGATGGCCTTCTACGAGGAGAGCGGCGGGCCGGTGAAAACCGACTTCTGCCAGGGCACCGGGTGCAACTTCTGCGGCGGCACGGGCTACCAGGACCGGATCGGCGTGTACGAGCTCTTGCAGATGTCGCCCGAGATCAAGCGACTGATCGTCGGTTGGGCGACACAGGACGAGCTGCGGCGCCTCGCCCAGAAGCAGGGAATGCGCACGCTGCGCGAAGAGGCCATCAGTCTCGTCGCGCAGGACGTCACGACCATCTCCGAAGTGATCCGCAGTATCTACTCTCTCTAAACCAAGGGACGGGACACGCAATGGAAAAGTACCGATTCAGCGCAGTCGACGACACCGGACGGAAGGTGACGGGCACCGAGACGGCGGCCTCGCCGGGAGCCGTGCACCTCGCCCTGCTCGAACGCGGCTACGAGACGATTGAGGTCTCGCAGAAGAAGAGCATCCTGCAATTCGAGGTCACGAAGAAGACGGTGTCGCGGAAGGCAGTCATGCACTTCTCGCGTCAGCTGTCCGTCTTCGTGAGGGCCGGCATCCCGATCATGGAGGCGTTGCAGGTCATTGCGGAGGAGACACCCGACAAGCTCCTGCAAACCGGGATCTACGACATGATCGAGCGGCTGCAGGCCGGTGACACCTTTGCGTCGGCCGCGGCCGCGCATCCGGAGGCCTTCCCGAACTACTACGTCGGCGTCCTGTCTTCGGCCGAGCTGACCGGAAACCTCGACACCGTGCTCGATCAGCTGGCCGACTACCTCGATCGAGACATCGAAGCGCGGGGGAAGATCACGTCGGCCATGATCTACCCGTCCGTCGTGGCCTGCATGGCGGTGGTCGTGGTCATCGTCCTCGCCACCTTCGTGATGCCGAAATTCGTCACCTTCTTCAAGTCCTTCAATGCCGAGTTGCCGCTGCCCACACGCATGCTGCTGAGCGCGTCCAACTTCGTGAGCCACTGGTGGTGGGCGATCCTGGCCGTGATCCTCCTGATCGTGATCGCGGCGGTGTCCATGCGTCGGTCCAGGGCGGGCAAGGCATGGATGGATTCGATGATCCTGCGGCTCCCGATCCTGGGCGACCTGGTCAAGACGGCCGTCATCGAGAGGGTGTGCCGGATCCTCTCGTCCATGATCCGCGCCGGCGTCGCCCTCCCGGAGGCGATGAAGGTCACCGCGGAGTCCGCCAACAATGCCGTGTACCGCGACGGCCTCAACCTGGTGCGGGAGGAGATGATCGAGGGCCAGGGCCTGGCCGAGCCTCTCGCCCGCACCGGGCTCTTCCCCGGAGCGGCCCGGCAGATGTTCCGTGTCGGGGAGGAGACGGGAACCCTCGACTCCCAGCTGGCGACGGCGGCAAGCTTCTACGACCGGGAGCTCGACGTGAAGCTCAAGCGCTTCACGAGCCTGTTCGAACCGATCGTCATCGTCTTCATGGGTGTCATCGTCGGCTTCGTCGCCATCGCCCTCGTCTCGGCCATGTACGGGATCTACAAGCAGGTCAAGATCCAATAGATCCTCAAGTGCGGAGGTTCCTCCGCCGACAATTAGTGAGTGCCGTGACGGCGGTCAGCCGGGACGTCACTCGCCAAATGTGGTGCGTGGATTTCAGGAGAGGATGGGCTGGGAATTGCGTATTCGTTGACGCGTGAAAAGTCTTATTGGGCTGGATTTGTCACGGGCGATGCAGAGTCGCTACGGACTGACAAATACCAGGTCAACGGACAACAAAGTGTCCGTTGGAGGTTGACCTTTCAACGCACAAAATGGTACGTTTCACACTCTCCTCTCATTGGCGAAGGAGAACGCACCGGTACTCAATCGGTGCAAATCACAAACAGAAAGGCGGTAGTTCCACATGTTTAGACAACTGCGACAAGCCCGGGCGCTTCGTCGTGGCGAAGAGGTGGTCGAGGCAGGGTTCACCCTCATCGAGCTCCTCGTCGTCATCGTCGTCCTGGGTATCTTGGCTGCGACGGTCGTCTTCGCCCTTTCCGGTGTCACCGGTCAGAGCGCCCAGGCGGCTTGCACCTCGGACGCCAAGACGATTGAGGTGGCTGTCCAGGCGTACATCAACTCGCCAGACAACGCCACCAACGCCGCGCCGGGCGCGGTTTCCGACCTGGTCTCGGCGCCGTTCAACAACCCGAGCACTGGCAAGGCCGACACGTTCCTGGCCGCTGCTCCGACCAACAACGCGTACGGCGTTGCATTGAACAGCGAGTTGGCCACGCCGTTGGCCGGTGTCAACGGCGACGCCGTGGTGGTTTCGGCCCCCCAGGCCGCAACTACTGCAAAAACCGGCTGGGTCGCCTACGACAACGAGGCTGCGGGAACGGGCTGCCTCGCCGCTTCGTAAGCATTCCGTCGAAGCAAACGCAAACGTGAAACCAAAGTGCCCGGCCCTCTGGGCCGGGCACTTTGGCCTTCACCACGACAGAGGGGAATGAGCTGATGAAGGACGCAGCGAACATCGACACGATCGCACCGTGGTTGCAGGTCCTGTGGGACCGGAAGGGTTCGGACCTGCTGCTGGCCACGGGGTCGCGGCCGCGGGTCAGGGTCGACGGCAAGCTCAGCGAGCTCGAGAACACGCCGGTCATGACCGGTGACCAGATCGACGAGATCGTCCGCGGCATGCTCAGCGCCGAGCAGGAGTCCACTTTCGACACCCACCAGGACGTCGACTTCTCCATCAGCTGGCTCGAACTGGCCCGCCTGCGTGGCAGTGCCTTCACCCAGAAGGGCGAGACCGCCCTTGCGCTCCGGATGATCCCCTCCGACATCCCGTCGTTCGACGAGCTGGGTCTCCCGCCCGTGGCGGAGTGGATGGCCAGGCTCCCCCGGGGCCTCGTGCTGCTGACCGGGCCGACCGGATCCGGAAAGTCCACCACCCTCGCATCCATCATCGACCGCATCAACCAGACTCGGTCGGTGCACATCCTCACCATTGAGGACCCGATCGAGTACGTCCACAAGCACGGCCTCTCCGCCGTCACCCAGCGAGAGGTGGGCACCGACAGTCCCTCCTTCGAGCGCGCCCTGCGCTCGGCCCTGCGCGAGGACCCCGACGTCCTGCTGGTGGGCGAAATGCGCGACCTCGAGTCGATCCAGCTCGCGCTCACGCTCGCCGAGACCGGCCACCTGGTCTTCTCGACGCTCCACACCAACGACTCCTCGCAGGCCATCGACCGCATCATCGACGTCTTCCCGGCCTGGCGGCAGGACCAGATCCGGGTCCAGCTCGGCTCGTCGCTCGGTGCCGTCGTCGCGCAGCGGCTGGTTCCGCGCATGGGTGGGGGCATGGTGGCGGCCTTCGAGATCCTCATCGCCAACCACCCGGTGCGGAACATCATCCGGGAAGGCAAGACCCATCAGCTCCCGAACCTGATCACGACCAATCAGGCCGAGGGCATGTGCTCGCTGGAGCACAGCCTGGCCGGCCTGGTCACGGCGCAGGTCATCGACTACGAAGAGGCACTGGCCATTTCCTCGCACCCGAAGGAGCTCACCCGGCTCGTCGGGCAACAGGTTGCGCCCGTCCTCGCGTCTGCGTGACGATCACCAGCGCCACCAGACATGGGCCGGATCTCCCGTACAACGTCGTCGCCGGGGTGACCCCCTGCGGGCCCTCGTGGTTGGTGGCGCCCGCCAAACTGCAAGGCACCATCTTCGCTCCGGAAGAGCCGCAGCTCATCTCTCCGTTCGGCGAGGTGCTGGACCAGCGGCCCACGTACGCGGTGATCGCGCTCAATGCCCCCGTCGGCTACCTCGAGAAGAGCGCCGCCGGCGGCCGGACCTGCGACCGCGAGGCGCGGGCGATCCTCGGTCCCAAGCGGGGCTCGTCCATCCAGAGCGCCCCGGTGCGGTCCCCGTCCAACGAGTTGGAGTTCCTGCCGGACCACCTCGATGCCATCAGCATGACGCTGCTTCCGCGCTATTGCGAGGTGGCGGAGGAGATGGCGCCGTTCCGGCAACGGACGGTCTACGAGGTCCACTCGGACCTGAGCTTCTACGAGCTCAACGAGTGTCAGCCCCTGCAGTGGCCGAAGCACAGTGAAAAAGGGCTGGAGGAACGCCGAGCGCTGTTGGAGACCAAGCTCCCGGCCGTCGCCCGGATCCTCTCGGCCGAGCTCCCAGGCGCCTCGTTGGCCCACCTCCTCGACGTCGCCGTCTTCGTCTGGACGGCGCGCCGGATCTTCGCCAAGGCGGCCATCCGCATCCCCGAGGACCCCGAATGGGACGAGCAGGGGCTCCGGATGGAGATCGTCCGCTGAGGGGTCGAGCGGTTAGTGGGTGAAGGGGCGCACCAGCTCGGGCCCGGCGAACACCGCGATGGCGCACCCCACGGCGAGGAAGACGCCGTAGGGGATCTGCTGTTGGCGGGTCATGCGGTGCGTCACGATGAGCCCGATGCCGACCGCGGCCCCCACCACGTTGGCGGCAAAGAACCCGAGCACGACGTAGCGCCACCCCAGCCAGCCGAGTGACAAGCCCAGGACGGGGGCGAGCCGGACGTCGCCGAAACCCAACAGCCGTGGGCTGACGGCGAACATCGCGTAGAACAGCACGAACCAGGCGGCGCCGCAGATCACGCCGACGAGAAGGTTGTGCCACTCCCCCGTCGCCGCCGACGCCAACACCAACAGCGCCGCCACCATGAGGGACAGCGGCCAGACGATCGCCTTGGGGAGGATCAGGCTCTCGACGTCAATGATGGACAGCGCCAGCAGGCCGGCGAGGAGAACGAGCAGGGCCGGGAGCACCCAGTCGTAGCCGAATCGGGCCGCGGTACCAGCGAACAGAGCGGCGCACGCCAGCTCGACCAAGGGGTACCGGGCGGAGATCGGCTCGTGGCAATGGCGGCAGCGGCCGCGCAGCAGCAGCCAGGAGACCACGGGAATGTTGTCCCGATCGAGGATCGGCGTCCCGCACGACGGGCAGGCCGAGCGCGGCGAGACCAACGACATCCCCTGGGGAACCCGGTAGATCACGACGTTCAAGAACGATCCGACGGCGAGCCCGAGAAGGGCGCAGCACGCGATGAGGGCTCCGAGCACGGCAGCGTGTCTACGAGTTCCGCCGAGTCGCCACGGCACGCAACGCTACCGTTTGGCACTCCCGGTTCCGGGTCTTTACCGGGACGGGACGAAGCGGCCCGACAGGTACCAGTCGCCGATGAAGCCCGTGAATGGTCCTCCGACGATCTGGCTCGTCCAGCTCAATGCGAACAGGTGCGTGCGGACGTTGTAGTTGCCGGCGACCGCGACGGTGAGCCCAGGGCGGGCGCCGCCTGGTTTGGGCGAACCCTGGTTTATGTAGACGTTCTTCCACGACACCGACAACGCCTGCAGGTCGCCGGTCAGCTTCCCACCGAGAGCGGCGATGGATGGCGCCTGGACCGTGCGGTTCGTCTGCGGGTCCCTCCGCTGCGTCGAAAGCGAGAGATCGATGGCCGCGAACGGGACGGGTTCGATGATGGCCTTCGCTCGGGCGTCGCCGTTCGTGGCGAACGCACGCCGGGGCCTCGGTTGGAACGCCCCGGTCACCAGGCCGCCCTGGGTCCCGGGCGAGATGGTCGTGTACGACTTGTTGAAGCACGGAGAGGTGGAGTTCTGAAAGAAGAATCCCGTGTGGACGTTCCCGCCGGGAAAAATCAGACGGAACCACGAGCCCTTGATCGTGCCGGTCACCGGATCGCAGGACCCTCCCGTGATCCTGAATGTCCCCACGAGCGGCACGGCACTTTGCGCCGAGACGTTCGGTGTGGCGAACACGGACAGGCTCGCCACCGCGAGCACGGCGACACCCACGCGCCGCAGGGGCGGAATCGTCTGCGCTCGCCGCGCGTTCGACCCTCTGGCCGTACTCCCGCCTCTCGCCATGGTGGAAAAGACGCTATCCGGCGGCTCAGGGTGGTGGGGAAGATCGCCGAGACTCAGTCCCCGTACCCGTCCAGGTGGGTCGAGTGCCAGGCCCACGCCGACTCCAGTATGTCGTCGAGCCCGCGCCCGGCCGTCCACCCCAACACGTCCCTCGAACGTGACGTGTCGGCGTAGAGCGCCACGGGGTCCCCGGGTCGCCGTCCCACCAGCCGATGGGGCACCGGGCGGCCGATCACCCGCTCGGCCGCGCGAAGCACCTCCGACACCGACGAGCCCACGCCGGTGCCCAGGTTCAGCGCTGTGGTCGCTCCCCCGCCCTCGAGATACTCCAGCGCCCTCACGTGCGCGTCGGCCAGATCGAGCACGTGCACGTAGTCGCGGATGGCCGTGCCGTCCGGCGTCGGGTAGTCCGTCCCGAACACCTGCAGGGGCCCGCTGCGTCCCAGCGCCGCCTTCATCACCAGCGGGACCAGGTTGATGGTGAAGGTCCAGTCCTCCCCGATGGAGCCGTCGGGCCATGCGCCCGCCGCATTGAAATAGCGCAGGCTGACCGAGCGCAGGCCCCGGCAGTGGTCGTACCACCCCAGGACCCTCTCCGTCATGGCCTTGCTCTCCCCGTAGGGACTCTCCGGCTGCACGGGGGCGTCCTCCCCCACCGGCACGTGCTCGGGGGTGCCGTACACCGCACAGGTCGACGAGAAGACGATCCGGCCCACACCGGCCCGCTGCAGCGTCTCGATGAGTGACGCACTCTTGGCCGCGTTGTTGCCGAAGTAGCGCTGCGGCTCGAGCATCGACTCGGCCGGCGACTTGTACGCCGCGAAGTGGATGGCGGCGTCGACCCCGAAACGCGCCACCGTCTCCGCCACCGCCACGGGGTCACCCACGTCCCCGACGACGAGCGGCGCATCCCCCACCGCCGCCGCGTGGCCGAACTCCATGGAGTCGAACACCACCACCTCGCGCCCTCGCTCCCGCAGCAGGCGCGCCGTATGAGAGCCGATATAGCCGGCGCCGCCGGTCACCAGGACAGCCACCCCGAGAGTCTGCCCGATCGGCATTCATGGGAGCATTGACCCATGCGTCCCGATGACAGCCACCCGCCGGCCGCCGAACCGCCTACCGGCACCGGGGCCGGGAACGACGACGAGACCCGCGGCGTGAACGACGACGTGAACGGCGAGGAGAGCAGTACGGATCCGCCCGACGGCTTCGACGACTGGCGCCGACGGTCGGCGCTCGGTGCCGTCGGCACCGGCGTGGCGCGTGGCCTGCAGGCGGTCTTCGCGCCGCCCGTCGACGAGCCGGTCATCGTGGCGTCGGTGCCCGGGGAGCCCCCGGACGCCGACACGCGGCTACGGGTCGTGCTCGATCCGGACGATCCCTCCAAATCCGTCGCCATCGTGCCGGAATCGCCGGGCACCTCCGACCAGGACGAGCGCTGACCATAGGGGGCGCGCCCCCTCCCCCGCCGCATCGTTGACCGCCCGAAGGCATAGGACGTAGCATCCGGGGTATCGGACACTGTGTCCGATACCCCGGAGGAGTTGTCCAATCCCATGAGCGCCACGTCCGACCTCACCCCTGTCGACCTCTCGGATTCCCGGTCCTTCGTGGCCGGGGTCCCCCACGCCTGGCTGGCCCACCTGCGCCGGCACGACCCGGTGCACTGGCAGGACGAGCCGGGCGGTCCCGGCTTCTGGGCCGTCACCAGGTTCGACGACTGCGTGACGGTGAACCGCGACTACGAGCGCTTCAGCTCGGCCGCCCAGGGGACGATGCCCTTCGAGCTGGGAGAAGAAGAGGTCGCCCAGCAGAGCCTGATGATGCTCAACATGGACCCGCCGCTGCACACCCGCTACCGGCGGCTCGTCAACAAGGGCTTCACGCCGCGCATGGTGCGCGACCTCGAGGAGAGCATCCACCGCTCGACCGACGCCATCATCGACGACGTCATCGAAAAGGGCGAAGCCGACTTCGTCACGCAGCTCTCCGCAGAGCTCCCCCTGCAGGTCATCGCCGAGTTGCTCGGGGTGCCGCGGGAAGACCGCCACCGCATGTTCGACTGGTCGAACCGCATGGTGGGCAACGAGGACCCCGAGTACCAGGCGCAGGCGGAGATGGCGCTTACCGCGGCGCTGGAGCTCTACGCCTATGCGGCCGAGCTCTTCGCCACGAAGCGCATCGACCCGCACGCCGACCTCATGAGCGTGCTGACCACCGTCGAGGTCGACGGCGAGCGCCTGAGCGACCTGGAGCTCGAGCTGTTCTTCCTCCTCCTCACCGTCGCCGGCAACGAGACGACCCGGAACCTCATGTCCGGGGCCATGCACGCGTTCTTCCAACATCCCGATCAGTGGCAGCGCCTCGTCGACGACCGCAGCCTCCTGCCCGTCGCCGTGGAGGAGATGCTGCGCTTCGTCACGCCCGTCATGAACTTCCGGCGCACGGCCATGTGCGACGCCACGCTCAGCGGGACGGACATCGCCGCCGGCGACAAGGTCGTGTTCTTCCACGCGTCGGCCAACCGGGACGAGGACGTCTTCGACGACCCCGACGCCTTCGTCGTCGACCGGGACCCCAACCCCCACATCGCCTTCGGCGGGGGCGGTCCCCACTTCTGCCTCGGTGCCAACCTGGCCCGCATGGAGATCCGCGTCATGTTCGAGCACCTGCTCGACCGCATGCCCGACATCCGGCAGGACGGCGAGGTGCAGCGCCTCCAGTCCCAGTTCATCAACGGCGTCAAGCACCTTCCCGTGGCGTTCACCCCGTCCGCTCCCGTCGGCCGCTGAGCCGGCGCGCCGAAGGGTAGGGAGGGACCATGGCGCGACGCGCCCCGGACGCCCTGAAGGAGGTCATCCGGGACTTCCGGCGGGACCAGGTCATCGACACGGCCCGCCGGCTCTTCGGTGAGCGCGGCACGACCGACGTCTCCATCGACGAGATCGCGACCGAGGCCGGCGTGGCCCGCTCGACGGTCTACGTGTACTTCGCCAACCGTGACGACCTTCTGGGGGCCTGCGTGCAGTCGATGTACGAGCGGCTGCAGCACACCGTCACGCACGTCGTGTCCGACGACGCGTCCCCGGCCGATCGCCTCCGCCGGCTGATCCTGGGGCTGCTGGAGCGGATCGACGAGAGCCCCGCCTTCTTCCGGTTGGCCATGGCCACCCAGGCGACCACGGGCGCCGAGGGCTCCGCGGCCGTCGGTGGCGCGCTGATGATGATCGGGCTCGACATGATCAGAGTGCTCGAGGAGCTGGTCGTGGCGGGTATGGCTGCCGGCGACTTCCGGGCGGACATCGACCCCGGGCGGGCCGTCGTCCTCGTCGGCCAGCAGATCTACGGGGCGTTGTCGGTCCGCGCCGGCGAGCCGGACCCGATCGCCGCCGCGTCGGCCGCCGAGGAGATCTGCGACTTCATCCGACGAGGACTGGGAGCCTGACATGGGGAGCGTGACATGAGATTCGACCTGTGGATGCCGACGGCGAGCCCCATGACGACGCCCGAGCTGCTCGATGCCGTGGCCGAGGGCGCCGAGGCACGCGGCATCGGCACCATCTGGGTGGGCGAGCACGTGGTGCTCTTCGAGCAGTACCAGAGCCACTACCCCTACGCGGACGACGGGCGCATCCCGGCGCCGCCGGGCAGCGGGCTGCTGGAGCCGATGGTCACGCTGACCTACCTGGCGGCGCGGACCACGACCGTCCGCCTCGGTACGGCCATGCTGCTCCTCCCCCAGCGCAACCCGGTCTACGTGGCCAAGGAGGTCTCCTCCCTCGACTGGCTCTCCGGCGGGCGGGTCGACCTGGGCGTCGGCGTGGGCTGGCTGAAGGAGGAGTTCGACGCCCTGAACGTGCCGTGGGCGCAGCGCGGCCGCCGCACCGACGAGTACCTCGAGGTGCTGCGCACCCTGTGGATGGACAACCCGTCCTCCTACCACGGCGAGACCTACGACCTCCCCGCCTGCGAGATGTTCCCCAAGCCCGTGCAGCAGCCCCATCCTCCGGTCCACATCGGCGGCGAGACACCGGCGGCGCTGCGGCGGGCGGCGCGGCACGGCCAGGGCTGGCACACCTTCAACCGGTCGCCCGAGGAGCTGGCGACCGGCCTCGCCGAACTCGACGCCGCACTGGAGTCGGCGGGGCGCCGGCGGGCGGACCTGCGGATCACGGTGTGCCCCTACTTCAAGCAGCTGACCCCCGAGGCCGTCGAGCAGTACGCCGAGGCCGGTGCCGACGCCGTCGCCGCCCTGTTCTTCGCATTCACCACCGATGACGTCGCACGCGCGTTCGACGATGTCGAGGCTTGCCGCGAGGCGGCGGCGCGCACCGGCACCTGAGAGGCAGCCGGCGAGCGCCATCCACGGGCGACGCGAGGTGCGCCACATGCTCGGGGCGGAACAGGCCCGCTGCCTCGCGCCGCCCGAAGGCTTGGCAACCTGACCGTAAGCCCGTCGCCGGCGCCGCCGAATCGTCCGAAGGAATGATCGGCCCCACCCCCGTTTCATCCTTGGGGATGAACGCGACCCCCGCGCCCAGCGGGGAGGCTGGGACGATGAGGCCTCCGTCGTCCGCGAGCAGAGGTCCAGCTCAGGGGCCACTACGATGGTCGTCCCGCCTGGGAACGAAGGATCCGATGGCCCCCAGCTCACGTCACCTGCACGCCCCCCAGTGGAACTGGTCCGGGAACGCCCAAAACGTGGCGGGCGAGCGGCCCGAGCGCGAGCTCGACGGGGCGTGGCGGGTCTGGGAACGACTGCGGGCGTTCGACCGGCGGTACGCCACCTATGTGGACGTCATGCTCGCGGCGGCCCTGTTCGTCCTCTGCTCGGGCTGGCTCATCGAGAGGGTGGCGAGCCGTCCCAGTCTGTGGTTCGTCGCCGCGCTCGTGTTCCCGCTCGTCTTCCGGCGCCGGGCGCCCATGGCCGTCTTCTTGTGCATCTCCGTCGTGGCCTTCGTCCAATGGCTGGTGACCGTGCCGGCGCTGGCCGATGTGTCGCTCCTCGTCGCGCTCTACACCGTGGCGCTCGAATCCGAGTGGGTGCTCGTGCTCGCCGCGTCGGCCATCCTCGAGACGGGCGTCGTCATGGCCACGGTGCGCTGGAAGCCCACGGGTGACCACGTCAAGTCCTTCGTCTTCCTCACCGGGCTCGTCTTCACCGCGCTGCTGGCCGGGGTCGTGGTGCGGGCACTGCGCGACCAGCTCGACTGGCTGGCCGAGCGCGCCGAACGCCTGGAGCTCGAACGCGACCAGCAGGCCTCGCTCGCCGCGGCCGCCGAACGGGCCCGCATCGCGCGCGAGATGCACGACGTGGTCTCCCACAACATCCAGGTGATGGTGACGCTGGCCGACGCCGCCTCGGCGGCGCAGGCGTCGGACCCGTCGCGTGCGGCCGAGGCGATGCACGAGGTGTCGAGCACGGGTCGCCAGGCCCTGACCGACATGCGCCGCATGCTCGGCGTGCTGCGCGAGGAGCCCCCGGTGGGCCACGGCTCGAACGGCAACACGCAGGGCGGCGCCCACGACCGGCCACGGCCTTCCCTCGCGCCCCAGCCTGGTCTGGGCGACCTGCCGGCGCTGGTCGAGCGCGTCCGCGGCACGGGCCTCTCCATCACGGTGGAGCGGTCCGGGCGGCCCTTCGACGTCTCGGGCGCCGCCGGCCTGACCGTCTACCGCATTGTGCAGGAGGCACTCACCAACGCACTCAAGCACGCGGACGAACCCACCTCGGTTCGGGTGGGCCTGGACTTCCGCGACCCCGACATCACCGTGCGCGTCGCCGACGACGGGCACACCACGGTCCCCGTGAACGGCAACGGCCACGGCAACGGCCACGGCGGCGGCCACAGCGGGCTCGTGTCCGGCGGCGGCCACGGCGTGGCCGGCATGGCCGAGCGGGCGGCCGCGTTCGGCGGCACGCTGACGGCGGGGCCACGGCCGTCGGGTGGCTGGGAGGTGACCGCCACGCTGCGCGACTGCAAGGCGCCGACCACCGCGTGACCATCCGGATCGTGCTGGCGGACGACCAGTCGCTCCTGCGCAAGGGATTCCGCATGATCCTCGAGGCCGAGGAGGACATGGAGATCGTCGGCGAGGCCGCCGACGGTGCCGACGCCGTGCGCCTGGTCGAGCTGTACAAGCCCGACGTCGTCCTGATGGACGTGCGCATGCCCGTGCTCGACGGGATCGAGGCCACGCGCGCCATCACCGAGGCCACCCCGGGCGACGAGAGCCGGGTCCTCATCTTGACGACATTCGACCTCGACGAGTACGCCTTCAGCGCGCTGCGCGCCGGCGCCAGCGGGTTCCTGCTCAAGGACGTGCCTCCGACAGAGCTGGTGGCGGCCATCCGGACCGTCGCCCGCGGCGACGCCGTGGTGTCGCCGCGCATCACCCGCCGCCTGCTGGAGGAGTACGCCCACACGCTGCCCGACCTCTCCGAGGAGGCCGGCGGCCCGGACGCGGGTCGCGGCGCGGAGCACCCGGCACTGGCACAGCTGACCGACCGCGAGCGAGAGGTGTTGCTCGCCGTGGCCGACGGGCTGTCCAACGCCGAAATCGCCGAGCGGCTCTACGTCTCCGAGGCGACGGTCAAGTCGCACGTGGGGCGACTGCTGGCCAAGCTCGGGCTGCGCGACCGGGTGCAGGCGGTGGTCTTCGCGTTCCAGTCGGGGCTCGTGCGCCCCTCTTCCCCGTCGTGACGAGCCCGGGCCCCGCCGGCGCCGGCGCTCCCGACACCGCCATCGGCGTCTTCACCGAGCGCGGGCCCTGGGTCGTCGACCCGGACGCGCTGAGCTGGCGCCCGGGCCTCGCCGCCGTCCGGGAGGCCCTGAGCGCCTCGCTCCCCCGGCTGACCCGGCGACGCACGCTCCCGCCGGCGCGGAGGCTCGGCACCACGGTGCGCCACCTGGGGGGTGCGCTGGGCCTGTGGTACCTGACCGAGCGCCGGCGCGGCGGCGCGGCGTCCATCGCCGGGATCTCCCACCGGCTGCGCGTGGCGGCGGAGAAGCTCGGGCCGACCTACATCAAGCTGGGGCAGATCATCGCCTCGGGCGACGGGATCTTCCCGCCCGAGCTGGTCGCCGAGTTCAAGTGGTGCCGCGACCAGGTGCCGGCCGAGCCGTGGCCCGTCGTCGAGCGCGTGCTGCGCGAGGAGCTGGGCGGGCCCATCACGGGGGTGTTCGCCTCGGTCGAGCACACGCCGCTGGCCGCCGCGTCCATTGCGCAGGTGCATGCGGCGACGCTGCGGGACGGGACGCCGGTCGTGATCAAGGTCCAGCGGCCCGCGGTGGCGACGCGCGTGCACCAGGACCTCGCCGTCATGGCCTGGCTGGCGCCCCACCTGGTGGGACGCATTCCCGTCGCCGCGCTGGCCAACCCGCCCGCGCTCGTCGAGCTGTTCGCCGAGACCATCACCGAGGAGCTCGACTTCCGCCTCGAGGCCGAGAACATGCTCGACATCGCCATGACCTTCGCCGCGCTCGACCAGCGCGACTTCGTCGTGCCCCGACCGCACCCGACGCTGGTGACGCGCCGGATGCTGGTGATGGAACGCCTCGACGGGTTCAACTTCGGTGACGTCGACGGGATGCACGACGCCGGCATCGACACCGAGGCGGTGGTGCGGGCCAGCATGATCGGATTCCTCGAGGGCTGCATGCTGCACGGCATCTTCCACGGAGACCTGCACGGGGGGAACCTGTTCGTGCTGCCCTCGGGGCGCATCGCGCTGCTCGACTTCGGCATCACGGCGCGGCTCACCGAAGCCAAACGCCTCGCCCTGTTGTCGTTGCTGGTCGGGGCCTCCAACGGGCACATCCCCTCGCAGGTGGCCGCGCTGCGTGACCTCGGGGCCTTCCCCGACGACGTCGACGTGGAACACGTCATCGACGTCCTGGGGCTGGACCGGCCACCCGTGGACCCGACCACGCTGACGCCCGACGAGCTGGTGGCCGAGATGCAGCGGTCCATCAAGACGCTGCTGGCGCTCGGGGCCCGGTTGCCCAAGGAGCTCATGCTGTTCGTGAAGAACCTGATGTTCCTCGACGGCGCCATCGCCACGCTCGCCCCCGACCTCGACCTGTTCGCAGAGGTCGAGGCCATTGCGCTGCTCTTCGCCGCCAAGCACGGCGAGCGCATCATGTCCCAGCTCGGCCTCGAGCACCAGGAGGACTGGATGCCCGACATGGCAGGGTTCAAGGCGGGCTTCGGGCTCGACGAGTCGACCGAGAGCCTCACCCACCGAGAGATCCAGGAGCGCCGGGCCCAGGTGCGCGAGAAGTTCGAGGACCGCGGCCGAGGACGCGGGCGCCCCCGCCTGAGGCGGCGCGCCCCGAGGTAGACACCATGGCACCGGATACATCGGGCACCGGACACGCGGCCATTCAGGACCAGATGGTGGGGAACCACTGCTGGGGCTGTGGCGCGGACAACCCCGAAGGACTCCACCTCAAGAGCTTCTGGGACGGCGAGCTCGCCGTGGCGACGTTCCACCCCTCGCCCGCGTTCGCGGCGGGGCCGTTGCACGTCCTCAACGGCGGCATCATCGCCACCGTGCTCGATTGCCACGGAGTGTGCACCGCCATCGCCCGCGCCTACGACGAGGAGCAGCGGCCGATCGGCGGGGATCCCGAGATCTGGTTCGCCACCACCTCCATGACGGTCGACTACCTGCGCCCAACCCCGATCGGCGAGGCAGTCGATCTCTCGGGAGCGGTGGTGGCGTCGGACGAGCGGGGCACCTCGGTCGCCTGCACGCTGGCCTGTGCCGGCAAGGTCCGGGCGCGGGCGACGGTGCGATCGGTGCGGGTGCCCGAGGAGTGGCGTCACGGGTCCAGGTGACAGTCGGACGGTCCGGCGACCCGGATCCCGGCGCCCGGTGCCGGCCGATGGGAAGCTGGCGGGGTGGGCACCATTCGGGCACTGCAGGGCGAAGACTGGGACGACTGGCGGGCCCTGTGGGCCGGTTATCTGGCCTTCTACCGGGCGGAGCTGCCCGAGGAGACCGCCCGGGCCACCTTCGAGCGCCTGTCCGCCCGCGCCGATGGCCTGTTCGGACTGATCGCCGTCGACGACGGGGGGCGCGGCATCGGGATGGCCAACTGCGTCGTGCACGCCTCGACCTGGTCACCGCAGCCCAAGTGCTACCTGGAGGACCTCTTCGTGGCCCCGTCGGCCCGGGGTCACGACGTCGGTCGGGCCCTGCTGGAGGCGGTCACGCGGACCGCCACCGACCTGGGGGCACGGCCCGTCTACTGGCACACCCAGGCGTACAACGGCCGAGCCCGCTCGCTCTACGACCAGGTCGGGCGGCCCACGTCGTTCGTCGTCTACGAGATGTGACCGCGGTGCGCCCACGGGCACTGTCACAACGCCTCCCTACCGTGACGGCCATGCGCGCAGCGCCCTCACACAGCACGGCGCCTCACATCACGGCGCCTGACATCACGGCGCATGACATCACGGCGCCTCACATCACGGCGCCGGCGCGGGCTGGCCGGTAGGGTTCGGCCGGTCCCATGCCGCCACGCCGTCGCACCGCGACCTCCAACTTCGGCGTCGGGCGCCGCGAGTCACACGTGGCGGACGCCTTCTACGCCCGCTTCGAGACGCCGGAGCTGAGCGCCGACGAGCACGTCACCCCGCACGCGCCCGGCGTGTCGTGCGTGCGGGGCGACGCCCGGCGGATGGACGCCGTGGCCGACGACTCGGTGGCGCTCGTGGTCACTTCGCCTCCCTACTTCGCCGGCAAGCAGTACGAAGAAGAGCTGGACCGCGAAGGAGTGCCCGGGTCCTACATCGAGTACCTGGCGCTGCTGCGCGACGTCTTCGCCGAGTGCAAGCGCGTGCTCGAGCCGGGCGGCCGCATCGCGGTCAACGTCGCCAACCTGGGGCGCAAGCCGTATCGCAGCCTGGCCGCCGATGTCATGACGATCCTGCAGGACGACCTGCACCTCCTGCCCCGCGGCGAGATCGTGTGGCAGAAGGGCGAGGGCGCCAGCGGGTCGTGCGCCTGGGGCTCGTTCCGCTCGGCGGCCAACCCCGTGCTGCGCGACGTGACCGAACGGGTCATCGTGGCGAGCAAGGGGCGCTTCGGTCGGGCGCGCAGCCCCAAGGAGCGCCGGCGCGAGGGGCTCCCCCACGAGAGCAGCATCGGGGCCGACGACTTCATGGCGCTCACCCTCGACGTGTGGGACATCCCGCCGGAGAGCGCCGTGCGGGTGCGGCACCCGGCGCCGTTCCCGGTGGAGCTCCCCCAGCGCCTCATTGAGCTCTACACCTTCCGCGGGGACCTCGTCGTCGACCCCTTCTGCGGGTCCGGGTCGACGCTGGTGGCCGCCGTCCGCTGCGGCCGCGACGCCGTCGGCTACGACCTCGACCCGGACTACGTCGAGCTGGCCCTGGCCCGGGTGGCCGGCGAGCCGGGGATGGCGACCGAGGCGCCGACCGCCCCGGCGGGCGACGGCACGTCGGCCACCGCGCTGGCCCGAGCGGCGCTGGAGTCCGCCGGGTTCGCCAACGTGCGCCCCAACCGGCGCGTGCGGGGGCTGGGCCTGGCGGTGGACTTCACCGCGGACGACGCGACGGGTCGGGCCTGGTGCTTCGACGTGGCGGGCCCCAACTCGGCCTACCGGGGCGGCATGGCCCGCTCCGAGACGGTGTGGCGGGCGCTCGGCCGGGCCCACGTGCTGGCGGCCAACGGCGTGGCCCCCTTCGTCGTCCTCACCACGCAGCTGCCCCGGGCGGGCACCGAGGCGGACCGGGCCCTGCGCGCCGCCGGGCCGGGCGGGATCTTCGACGCCGTTGACCTCCACGCCGCCGGCGCCCGGGCGCGGCTCGCCGCCTATGCGAAGGGGTGGCCGGGGGCACCGCTGCCGGGGTTCTGGGCCGACTCCGACGTGGCCCCGGGCGCCGTCTGAGCGGTGGGAACCGTCGTCGCCTGCGCGGTCGTGCGCGACGACCCGCCGCGCGTCTTCGTCGCCGAGGACATCGACACGCTCAACTGGGTGCTGGCCTGCCAGCTGGTGGCCGCCACACCCGGGCGCGACCTGCCGCCCGGCGAACGTGACGCCTTGCGCCAGGCGCTGCGCGAGCAACGGTGGGGGGACGCCGTCTTCGCCTTCATCGCCCGCACCGGGACGGCGGTCGACGTCTACGAGAGCACCGAACTGCACGTGGCCGCCGACGCCGCCGTCGGCCCGCTCGAGCTCCAGCTCACTCCTCTGTTCACCGAGTAGCCGCCCCCCGTGCGAGGACCCGCGGGGGACCCGTGGGAGGATTCGTCCATGCCGAGCGACCGCACCACGGTGACCGAGCTGGGCACGGGCCTCGGCATGCTGGGCCTGGCCGACATCGACGAGGCGGTGCGCTCGCGCACCCCCGTGATGCACAGCCTGTCTCCCGAGATGTGGGAGCGCCTGGCCCGGCTGCGCGACGGCGGCGCCTACGACACCGAATTCCATGCCGCCTGGGCGAACGGGCAGGCCTTCCTCGCCGCCGCCGACGGACTGCGGGGGCGGCGGCCCAACGTCGTGGAGTGGAAGGGCACCGGCCGCGCCCCCGGTGACGAGGTGGCGCCCATCGACCTGCGCGTCGACCACGTCTACCTCGTCAGCTGCAAGTACCTCTCCAACATCTTGTTCAACGTGTCACCGTCGCACGTCTTCGACGCGCTGCTCATCGGTGGGCTGAGCCGGGGCAACCGGGCGGCCCGCCCGGGACTCCCCGGCGGGGACTGGTACGCCGAGGTTGCCCCGGCCGAGTACCAGGAGCTGTACGACGCGGTCCGCCTCGCCGCGCACGGATGGGACGGTGTGGCGCCGGCCCGCGCCGAGCCCGCGCCGGGCGGCCGGCCCGGGGGATGGAACCGTCCGGGGGCGGTGGCGCTGCCGGGACTCGACGCCGACACGGGCGAGGGCCCCGCGGACGGAGCGGGTGCACGGCGACGCGACCGGGCGGGTCGTGGCCGCGGGGTCGGGTACGAGGTGTTGCGGACGTTGCCGGCGCAGGCCGTCGAGCTCACCCCGCCCCAGCGCGACGCGTTGGGACTGTGGCTCCGTCCGGGCTGGCCCCCGGGTGCCAAGGAGCTCTACGCCCGGCTCTCCGCCGCCGTGGCGCAGGCGTCGGTCCGGCGCTGGCAGGCGGCCATGGACGTGGGCGGTGGCGCGGGCGAGGCCATGGTGTGGCGCCTCCTGCGCATCGGCAGCGCACCGTATTTCGTCCTCGGCTCGTCGGCCGCCCGCGCGCTGCGGCTGCGCATCGCCACCTCGTGGGACTGGCGCCAGCAGTACCAGTTGCTCTCCGTCGACCTCGAACCCCAGAGCGGGGGGCAGGCGCGGGTGGGGTGGGCCGCGCTCGTCCGAGACCGCGCCTCGGCCGTGGTCTCGGAGGTGACGGGGCACATCGAGGTGCGCTGGAGCCACGGGCGCTTCGGCGCCCCTCCCGAGGCCAAGGGGTACCTCGACACGCCGCACCACCAGGTGCCGGGGTATTACGTCCTGCGATGAACGCGTTCGACCCCGGGGCCTTCACACCACCGCTGCAGGTCCCCCGTCTCTCGGGTCACCGGATCCTCCTCCGGCCCTACGCGGTGTCGGACCTCGCGATGGTGCGCCAGGCCTCCGCCGACCCGCACATCCCGTCCATCTCCTCGGTGCCCCGCACCTACACGGACGACGCGGGTCGGGCCTTCATCGAGCGCCAGCACGCGCGGTCCGCGCACGGAGACGGCTACTCCTTCGTCATCGCACTGGCGTCGGACCCGACTGGTCTCGGGTCGATCGGGCTGTGGCTGCAGGAGGTGGAGAGCGGGCGCGCCTCCATCGGTTACTGGCTCGTCGGCCGCGCCCGCGGCCGGGGCCTCGCCGGTGACGCGCTGCGGGCGGTGGTGGCCTTCGCGTTCGGGGAGCTGGCCATCCCGCGCCTGCACCTGTTCGTGGAACCCTGGAACATCGCGTCGGCCCGGACCGCCGAGGGAGCGGGCTTCACCCGCGAGGCCACCCTGCGCGGCTGGGAGCGCATCGACGGCGAGCAGCGCGACGCCGACTGCTATGCGTTGCTGCGCGAGGAGTGGGTCCAGGAGGACTGAGGCCCGCGCCGGGCAGCGGGTCGGGGGCTCTGCCAGACTGCCCCGTGTCCGCGCACGACGGTGCCGCCGACATCGCCCGCGACACGTGAGGAGGGAACGCTGATGCTGGTGCTCGTCGAGATCGACGACCGGGTGGCCACGGTCACCTTGAACCGCGCCGAGGCGCGCAATGCGATCTCCGGTGAGCTGTGGCGGCAACTCGACGACGCCCTCACGGACCTCGACGGACGCGACGACGTCGGGTGCATGGTGCTCACGGGCGCGGATCCGGCGTTCTGCGCCGGCATGGACCTCAAGTCGCTCGCCACTGAGCCGCGTTCGGCCCAGCAGGACCGCCAGCGGGTGCCGGTCCGGCACCTCGGGATGATGCCGCCCCACGACACGCCCATCATCGGCGCCGTCAACGGACCGGCCGTGACGGGCGGCCTGGAGCTCGCCCTGGGCTGCGACTTCCTCATTGCGTCCGAGCGGGCCCGCTTCGCCGACACGCACGCCCGGGTGGGGGTCATGCCGGGGGGCGGCATGACCGTCCGGCTGCCCCAGCTCATCGGGATAGACCGGGCCCGCCGGATGAGCTTCACCGGCGACTACATCGACGCCGACACGGCACGCGACTGGGGCCTGGTGGTCGAGGTCGTGCCCCACGAGTCCCTGCTGGCCCGGGCCCGCGAGCTCGCCGCCACCATCGGGTCGATCCCCGCCGAGACGGTGCGCGAGGTCCGCCGGATGTACGACGACATCGGTGCCCTGGCGGGGCAGGACGCCTGGCACGCCGAGTCCAGCTGGTCCAGGAGGTGGATGGAGGAGCGCTTCGACCAGTCGCGGCTGTCGGCCGAGCGAGAGAACATCGTCGCCCGGGGCCGGGCGCAGACCACGGAGCGGGGCGGCGCGCCGGCGTGAAGGTCTACGCGGGGATGGACCCGCGCCTCTCC
This sequence comes from uncultured Acidimicrobiaceae bacterium, assembly GCA_963736525.1. GTDB lineage: Bacteria > Actinomycetota > Acidimicrobiia > Acidimicrobiales > RAAP-2 > Bog-473. Next base: position 68,328 of record CAVTPF010000003.1, on the reverse strand, counting down.
CTGCGCGAGGCCGTCACCCACGCCCAACGGGTGGAGCGGCTCGGCTACGACGGCCTGCACGTGGCCGAGACCGTGCACGACGCGCTGGCCGTGGCACTCCTCGTCGCCGAGCACACCGAGCGCATCACCGTGCGCACCAGTGTGGCCCTGGCCTTCACCCGCAGCCCGACGCTGTTGGCCTACGCCGCCTGGGACATCTCGAAGCTGAGCGGCGGACGGTTCGAGCTCGGCCTCGGCACGCAGATCCGCCAGAACATCGAGGACCGCTACGGCGTACCCTTCGGCGCGGACCCGATCGGGCGCCTGGGCGACTACGTGGGCGCGGTGCGGGCGGCCTTCGCCTCGTTCGCCTCGGGCACCGCGCCCTCCTACGAGAGCGCCCACTACCGCGTCACCCGCCTGCAGCCCTACTTCAACCCGGGGCCCGACGGCGAGACCGTGGCGCCGCCGATCTACCTCGGCGGCGTGCAGCGGCGGGCCTGCGAGCTGGCCGGCGCCGTGGCCGACGGGTTCGTGAGCCATCCCACCAACTCGAACCCCCGGTACCTGCGCGAGACATGCCTGCCCGCCCTGGCCGACGGAGCACGGGCCGCCGGGCGGGACCTCGCGACCGTCGGGTTCGAGACCGTCATCGGGACCCCGGTCATCACCGGGGCCACCCTCGACGCGGTGCAGGCCGAGCGCGAACGCCAGCGGCGCCTGTTGGCCTTCTTGTACTCCACCCCGGCCTACGCCACGACGCTGCAGCTCTACGGGTGGGACACCCTGGGCCCACGCCTGCGCGAGCTGATCCGTCGCGATCGCTGGGACGACCTGGCCGCTGTGCTCTCCGACGAGGTCCTCGACACCCTGGTCCCGTGCGGCACCTACGAGGAGCTGCCGGGCCTGCTGCTGGAGCGCTTCGCGGGGCTCGGCCGCGGGCTCGTCGTGTCACCACCGGCGGCCGCGGGCGACGACGAGGCGTTCCGCCCGGTCATCGCCGCGTTGCAGGCGACCTGAACGACCGGCGTCAGCGCGGCATCGGGAAGATGAGCTCCTCCGCCGCCATGGCCTCGACCGCCGCCCGGCGCTCGTCGTCACCCATCGGCGTGTAGCGCTCGGCCGAGGCCAGCACGCGAGGCAGCAGGGCCATGTCGCCCGGTGTGCAGAAGGCGTGCACGCCGGGCGTCGAGAGGGCGAAGCGGATGCCGCGGTCGATGTCCTCGTCACGAGCCGCGGGCTCGTACCACGACGACGCCCAGCGCCCGGACGTCTCGGGGCGGCCCGCCACGGCGTCGGCCAGCGGGCGGCGGTCCGCCCAGGGGCGTTGCGCCAGCGCCTTTATCGCCATGACACCCACGTCGCGCTCGGCACAGAGCGCGAGCAGCTCCTCGGCGCTCTCCCGGTACTCGGGCCGGGCCCACAGGGCGGGGTACACCGGGAACATGACGGTGTCGAGATCGAAACGGCGCAGCGCCTCGAGGTGCACCCGGGGCACCTCGAGGTCGTGCCCCGTGATACCGGCGAAACGGGTGGCGCCGTCGTCGCGCAGCTGCACGATCCGCTCCAGCGCGGCCGAGCGCCGGTCCAGCTCCTCGAGCGTCGTGACGCCGTGCGCCTGGTAGAGGTCGAGCACCTCGGCGTGGAGCAGGCGCCGTGTCGTGTCGAACTGGTCCACCACGCCGTCGGGGTTGGCCCGCAGGGTCTTGCCGGCGACGAAGAGCTCGTCCCGGTGGACCGCCAGGTGCGGGCCCACCACCGACTCGGCGGCACCGTACTGGGGCGCGATGTCCAGATGGTTGACGCCGTGGCGCAGCGCGAGCTCGAGCCACGCGCCGGCCTCCTCGACGGTGGCGGCCCAACAGGCCGCACCGCCGAGCACCGCCACACTGCTCTCGTGGCCGGTCCGCCCCAGACGACGGCGCTCCACCCGCGTCCCGCTATCCCTTGAGCGTGATCAAGTTGAACACCGCGCCGACATTGTCGGCCAGGACGGCGAAGCGGCCCGGCTCGATGTCGGTCGGACCCATGAACAGCGAGGCGCCGAGCTCCTGTGCCTTGGCCACGCTGGCGTCGGTGTCGGCCACCGCGAAGTAGACGCCCCAGTTCGGTGGCATCTCCGCCGGCATGTCCTCGGACTTGCGCATCATCCCCCCGACACTCCGCCCGGCCAGCTTCCACTCCGTGTAGGCGGGGGGTCCCCCGGGCGGGCCCTGGTCCTCCGCGTCCCAGCCGAAGACGGCGCCGTAAAACGCCTTCGACGCGTCGAGGTCGGTGGTGATCAGCTCGTTCCAGCACAAGGCGCCCGGCTCGTTGGCCACCTGCGCGCCCAGGTGCGCGCCGGGCTGCCACAGGCCGATGACCGCCCCCAGGGGGTCGGCGAAGATGGCCATGCGCCCCGCGTCCATGACGTCCATGAGTGGGGCGAAGACGGTCCCGCCGTTGGCCTTGACCTTGGCCACGGTGTCGTCCGCGTTGTCGACGTTGACGTAGGTCATCCACACCGTCGGCATGTCCGGATTCATCTTCGGGCCCAGGCCCGCCACTGTCTTGCCCTGCAGGAGGCACACGGAGTAGCCACCCGCCTCGGGTGGTCCCTCGGGACACTCCCATCCGAGCAGGCCGCCGTAGAACGCCCTGGACTTGTCCAGGTCAGGACTCCCCAGGTCCACCCACGAAGGAACCCCGTCGTCGTACCGCTCGAACTCCATCGTCCGACCTCCTTGTGTGGTGCCCCGACCTGCCCGACCGTATCCGATCGGTCGCCCACCTGCACCGGTAGGGGTGCGATGATCACGGGAATGTCACGCGGCTCCGAGGACCGATGAACGGGAACCCGATCGGGTCACGGGTGGAGCAGTTGGCCCAGGCGCTGGCGGAGCGCCTCGTGCCCCTGGTGATCGACGCCATCGACATCGACGGGCTGCTCGACCGGGTCGACGTGGAGAAGATCATCGAGCGGGTCGACGTCGAGAAGATCATCGAGCGGGTCGACGTGGACCGGATCATCGACCGGGTCGACGTCGAGAAGATCATCGACCGGGTCGACGTGCAGAAGATCATCGAGCGGGTCGACATCAACGCCATTGTCAATGAGGTCGACATCGACTCCCTGGTCGAGCAGACCGAGCTGGGTGCGATCATCGCCCGCTCCACGACCGGGGTCCTCACCGAGATCCTCGACGTCATTCGCGCCCAGGGCGTGGGGCTCGACGACTTCATCCTGCGCTGGGGCAACCGGCTCATCCTTCGGGGGCGCAAGATCAAGAGTTGGCCCGAGGGCCCGCCGTTGCTCGTGGAGCCCAGGGCGACCCCATGACGACGGTGCCCGTCCCCGCGGCCGAGCTGACGGTCGGTCGGCAGGGCCACTACGCCGGGGCGGTCAGCCGCCTGGCGGCCTTCGCGGCAGACGTCGGCGCCTCCTGGGGCGTCTATACCCTTGGCGTGGCGCTGGTCAACGCCGCGATCAAGCTGGTGTCCGGGCATTCGTACAACGTCGCCAACCACCAGACCGCGGCCTTCATTTCGCTGGCGGCCTGGTACTTCGTCTACTACACCTACCAGTGGGCGGTCAGCGGCAAGACGCTGGGGATGGCCGTGCTGGGTCTGCAGGTGGTGAATCGGCAGGGTGGGCCGATCAGCGGCCGCCAGGCCGTCCTGCGCACGCTCGGGCTCGGGCTCACGCTCCTGACGCTGGGCATCGGCTTCCTCGGCATCGTCTTCCAGCGCGAGCGCCGCGCCCTCGACGACTTCATCGCCGGGACCGCCGTCGTCTACGACTGGGACGCCCGGGCGGCCCGGTTGCGCTGGATCGCCCGCAAGGAGGGCACCGGGCGCCGCGAGCCGGCACCAAAGGTCGACGCGGCCTAGAGCCGGTCTCGGCGGTCCCGTGGCCGCGTGAGCCACCCATCTACGATGCCGCGCATGTCCTTCACCGAAGTCAGCCGGCCGCATCCCCAGGTGGCCCTCGTCACCCTCAACCGGCCGGAGCGCATGAATGCCATGGCCTTCGACGTGATGATCCCCTTCCGAGACTCGTTACGGGAGGTCGGTCGCGACAATGACGTGCGGATCGTCGTCATCACCGGTGCGGGCCGCGGGTTCTGCTCGGGGGCGGACCACGAGAATCCCGGGACGATGCCCAACATGGACGGTCTGACGCTGCCCACCATCGCCCTACGGTCCATGGAGATGCTCGACGACGTCATCGCCACCATTCGCCGGCTCCACCAGCCGGTGATCGCCGCCGTCAACGGGGCGGCCATCGGCGGCGGGTTCTGCCTGGCCCTGGCGGCCGACGTCCGCATTGCCGCCGACGACGCCTACTTCCGGGCGGCCGGCATCAACAACGGCCTGACCGCGGCGGAGCTCGGGCTCAGCTTCCTGCTCCCCCGGGCCGTGGGGCAGTCGCGCGCGGCAGACATCATGCTGACCGGACGCGACGTCGATGCGGCCGAAGCCGAGCGGATCGGGCTCGTCGCGCGGGTGGTCCCGTCGGTGGAGCTCCTGCCGGCCTGCTTCGAGCTGGCCGACCGGATCAACGGCTGGAGCCGGGCCGGCGTGGAGCTGACGAAGCGCCAGCTCTGGAACAGCCTCGATGCCAGCAGCCTCCAGTCCCACATGGACGCGGAGGGCACCGCACAACTGTTCGTGCGTATCACTACCCGCAATTTCGAGGAGGCGGTGGCCGCCCGCAAGGAGGGGCGCACACCCGACTTCAAGGATTGACCGTCAGGTCGGTCAGGGAGAGTTGACCAGCGAGTTGGCCGCCATCTCGAGGTAGTCCCGTAGTTCGAGCGCGTCCGCCGCCGAGATGCGCGACGCTCTCTCGAGCCCGACCAGCGCACCGAGCATGTGGCGCAGCCAGGCGTCCCGCTCACCCGGCCCGATGACGAACGGCGCGTGCCGCATGCGCAGCCGGGGATGGCCGCGCTGCTCGCTGTAGGTGCCGGGGCCACCCCAGTACTGCGTGAGGAAGAGCGCCAGGTGATTCGCCGACTCGGTGAGGTCGTCGGGGTACAGCGGTCGCAACAGCGGGTCGCCAACCACGCCGAGGTAGAACTGGTCGACGAGGTCGACGAAGAACTGCTCGCCACCCACCCTTTCGAACAGTGTGTTCACGTCGCCGAGACTAGAGGTCATAGACTGCGGCGCGATTCGCGGCCGTAGTTCAATGGTAGAACCTCAGCCTTCCAAGCTGATGATGCCAGTTCGATCCTGGTCGGCCGCTCTCGGGAATCAGTGCTGGTCGTGATCTCACCTTTGCCGACCGAGGCGCTGCTGATGACCCGTCAAAACGTCCCGTAGATCGCCTCACTACATCTTCAAGCCGCAGGGCCGTCGGCGGCGGTCGGGCCTCCGCCTCGGCCGGCGGTCGGGCCCTCCGTCCCGCGTTCCGTTTCTCCATTGGGATCCGCTCCAACGACCCGAGACGGCCGCCGAGAGGAACGGGAGCCGCTCTGGGAGACGCGACAGGCATCTAGGACCGCGTCCCAGGGACACCATTCCGCCCGGATCACTATGGTGGCGCTCGCGCCGCGCGACGGCTGCGATTCGGTGAACAGGAGGGAAAGGAACATGTGGGCACAGCTCATCACCATGACCCTGAAGGCCGGTAAGGAGGGCGATCTGGCCCGTGTTTATGAGGGACTCCGAGCCGCCGAGACACCTGGATCGGGTCTCCTGCGCACAAGTGCCGGCCGTGACCAGAAGAACCCGAACCGGATTTATCACTTCGTTCTCTTCGAGAGCGAGGAGAAGGCTCGTGCCCGAGAGCAGGACCCAAGGCGGCAAAAGGCTCTCGAGGGAGTCAGGGCCATCATGGCGGACATCTTTGAAGGCCCGCCCGAGTTCATCGACCTCGACATCATTGAGGACGAGATCTACTGACCGGAACCGGTCACCTGTCTCCGAGAGCAAGCCACGCCATCCTGCCCCCGTAGGCCGGGACGGTGGGCCAAAGGCCGGCTTGAGGAACCACCGACTTGCGTGCGAAAAGCCAGTAGGCGAGCGAGTTGCCCCTTTGTGCTGCGCTGGCGAAGCGCCACACCCACTTCGGGCCGCGAATCTGACTTGGATCTCGGTGCCGGATATCTCGCCAAGTCAATGCCGCCACGACGATATGCACGACAATGAGGCCAGCGAGGACCTTCGGATCGAGCTTGCGTTGAGCCACCCACCAAGTGAGCCACCTCAGGTCCGCCCCTTCTCCGCCGTCCTGCTCCCGCACGCCGGATAGCGGCGCAGCCTCACTGCGACTGCATGATGTCGAAGTGCGAAGGTGCCCGTTCGCTTCCGCCCAAGAGAAGCGATGCTACGCGGAAATGGTGGCTGTGCGGGCGTAGGCGAGTGTGGTGAGCCGGTCGCTCGACGTGTCGAAGAGTTCGATCCGAATCGGCGAGTCGAATCCGTCTCCGAGCAGACAGCATCTCGTCCGAACGGGGCCATCGCCGGTTTGACCCAGATACCGCAAGTCGAGGTCCGTCACGACTGCGGCAATGTTGAAGCGTGCTGACGCCAACTCCTCGGCCGCGGCCTCCGCCACGAGCGCCACCATGGCGCCCTGAAGGGTTCCCGCGGGATTGCGCAGCTCCGGCGTCACCTGCACCTGGACCGCACCTTGCATGGGGTCGAGCACGGCGATGCCCGCTTCTTCACGGAGAGGGTGGGTCAACAGGCTGGACCCGTCGAACATGGTCGTGATGCGCTCGAGTGACACCGGGGGTTTCGGAGGATCGGTCTCTCGGCGTGGCACCTTCGCGAAACCGATCGCGCCAGTCGCCACGGGCTCACCCTCGCCGGTAACGAGATCCACCGCGGCAGTCGCGGATCGCCGACCCCGCCGAAGGATCGTGCTCTGGGTCCGGATGAAGTCGGGCGCCGGAATCGGGCGTGTCCGCACTGACATATCCGAGGTCAACGTCCACGCGTCGGGGTCATCGTCGAGAACGACCCCGGCTACCACGTCGATCATGAACGCCACGACGCTCGCCCGCACGGCGCCATGACGAAGAACCTCAGCCCGAGGGCGCAGCTTCAGGCGGAGTTCGTCGTCATGGTACTCGGCGATCACGCCAAGTCGGCCCGGAACGGAGACGTCTTCACCGAGAAGATCGGTCATTGGTTCGCCAGGCTGGACATCGGCCAGGGACGCTACCTGCGGGTGCCAGACTGCCACCAGTTGCCGGGCATGCCATGCAAGTAGCGAAGGCACTCAAAACTGCGGCATCAAACCTGGGCAGGTCGGCGGCGGGACACCGCGCACGCGCGCATCAGAGCCCAAGGGGAATACGTGGCTCGCAATGAGTCGGACAGGGTCTGCCCCCGTTCATTGCCGGGAGCGTACGACCTTTCGGTACCGATGGGCAGTGCGACCTGCAGGGTGGCTGTGAGAAGGTTGCCCGCCCGCTGCATCGCCCGGGCTTACGATACTGGTGATGGACGCGCCGCCTATCGAGGGACTGTCCCACTTCCAGTTGAACGTCTGCGACCTCGATGCCAGCGTGGCTTGGTACAAACGCGCCCTCGGTCTCACCGAACTGCGGGGCGAGCCCGGGCGTTACGTTGCCCTCCAATCAACAACCGGGCGGTTCCGGGTGGTGCTGTCCGCGGGAGGTCGTGCCGCCACACCGGGTGCGCTGGACCACATCGCCCTCGCCATCTCCGATGTCGGCGCGCTCACCGCGTGGTGCGAGCACCTGACCGCCATCGGCATCGCGCACGAGGGCATCAAGCCGAACATCGCTGGCCAGTCGGTCGATCTCTTCGACCCCGACGGCAACAACATCGAACTGGTCAGCGAGCGGTAGCTGGACGAGAGCTCCGAAGACCGACAGTCCTAACCGGGTGTCCCCCGTCCGCCGGATCGGTGGGACAGCGTCTGCTTCGGACTAGTCTCGAGCAATTCGGGGATCGCCACCGCCCGGCATGCCGACCAGATTGAAGCTACCGGGCCCCGATAACTCCCAGTTCTTCGTCGGCAGTGGCACGGCCTCATTCTCCCTCCTGCCCCCTACCCGCCGGACTGGGGCCATGTGTTCCGGTGAGCCAAGCCCCCGCTTCATCACCGAGCGGGGTGGTCCTACGGCACGCTCGGGTCCGACAGGGTTGCCCCTGCAAAGGTCATGTCGGTGATGACCCCTCGGCTGGATGGTGCTCGACGATGGCATCGGATCCGGGGAAGAAGAACCCTTCGTGTCCGTCATCGCTCCACCGCACCCGGTAGGGAGGGGCTCCGTTCTCACCCTCGACAGCGATGATGACGGCCTCATGGACGGGCTGTCCTGTGTGGTGGCCCCTGACGACGATCTTGTCTCCGACGGCAGCTTGCACGCGAATACCTCCTTACGACTCGGCTCCCGGCGGCAGCCTCACCTCAAGTCTGGCCACAAATCGGGCCAGGGCGGAAGGGCCGAAGGTCCACTCGGGCGACTGCCGGTGCCAGGTGGCGCGCCACCGCTCCCAATATGGCGGTGCCGGACGCGGGCCCGAGGGTGCCCCAGCACGCCGGGAACCTGGGCGGCCCGTATTCTGCTGCGATGGACCGCATTGGTCGGGAGGGTCGCCGAGCCGAGCGTGTTCTCATCTGTCTTTCCAGCCTGTCGGACGTGTGTGATGGCGGGGAGATCAGCGAGTTGGAGCATGCCTTGCAAACTGCAACTCGTGCGGAAAGGACGGGTGCTGACGACGAGTTGGTCTTCGCGGCCCTTTGCCATGACATCGGCAAGGTATTCGGAGATGCCGGTCATGGCGAGGTGTCCGCTGATCTCCTGAAGCCCCACATTCGGGCCGAGGTGACTTCAGTCGTTCGCCACCACGCGGCCTTCACCGCACGACACTGGGATCCATCGTTGGAGGGCGAATCGGATCCGAGATCCAAGTACCGAGACGAGCCGTGGTATCGCCTCGCCGAGAAGTTCGTTGATGAATGGGACATGGAGTCTTTCGATCCTCTGTATCCACGTGAAGATCTCGAACATTTCGCACCCCTGGTGAGGCGACTCGTTACAGGCGCTTGACCCACGGGGTGCCGCCTCTGACCGCTGCTTGCCTCGGGTGATGCTCGACGTCCGTACGAATCGGGCACAACGGACGCTCCTGGATGAACGTCGAACGACCAGTATCCGATCCTCGTTTGGCGTGTCCTAAATGGAAACCGTGATCGCCATTGCGAGATTGAGGCTGTTCGAGATTCGACGATGTTCTTGGCGCGACGGCACCCGCAGGGCAGGTTGTCGCCTGCCTGCGGTGCCGTGCACGGGGTCCCCGTGGTCTGTGCCGTGGAGGTCCGCCGGTCAGGCCGGTCCGACCTCGCACTCCTCGGGGTCGATGTAGCCGAGGTTCTCCACCACCTTGAACATGCCGCCCTCTGCTCGTGCGATGTACATGTTCATCCGCACGTGGTGCTGACCGGGCACCATTTCGGCGGGGCCTCCAGGACCCTCGGTGATCCGGGCATGGTCGAGCGCCACGATCACATCGTCCTGGTCGAGGGACCCCGCTTCGGTGACGGCAGCCTCCCAGAGCTTGAGCGCCCGGTACGTTCCGGTGCACGCGCTCCCGGCCGTGAACATGGCGCTCCCGGGGTAGCGGGATTCGTACCGATTGAGGAGCTCGATGCTGAACGGGTCGTCAACGTCCCGGTAGTAGTCCAGGCACCCGTACAGGCCCTCGACCTGCTCCGAAGGCACGAGATTCAGGAAGTTCTCGTCGAAGTAGGTGCAGACGATGGTCCCACCTCCACGCGTGAACCCGGCGCGATGCAACTGCTCGAGGAACGGCGTCAGCCCAGGAGGGACAATCGTGTTGAACACAACCTCAGCGCCGCTCGCCATGATGTCAGCCACGACGTGGCGGTAGTCAGTGTGATCAAGCGGGAAATACTCCTCGCCGACGATCTCACCACCTCTGTCCGCTACGACCTCACGCACCTTCTTGTTCAGGGTGTGTGGCCAGATGTAGTCGGCCGACGGCATGTAAAAGGCCTTCGCGCCCGTCTCCTGCATCAGCCAGGGGAAGAACGGATCGATTTGCTGCGCTGGTACCGGACCGGTACAGAAGATCAGGGGGTGACACTCCTGACCCTCGTACTGCTCGGGGTAGAGATAGAGCTTCGCCGCCTCCTCGACGACCGGTCCTTTGATGGCCTGGCGAGTCGAGCTGTAGATGCCACCCACGACGACGTCGACGTCAGCACCAACGAGCTTCGCCGCGGCCGCTTCTGCTCGGTCGTCTTCGGTTGCGCTGTCCTCGACGAACAGCTCGATTGGCCGGCCGAGCAGCCCGCCACGAGCATTGATGTCGTCGATCACCATCTTGGCGACATTGACATTGGCGATGCCCATGAAGGAGAGGGCACCGGTCTGGTCGGTGACGAGGCCGACCCGGGCCGAACGGTTGATTGCACTGGTCATCGTCGCCTCCTCAAGCGCCGTAAGAGCCGAGCAGCAGCGCGGACTCCGGCTTTCCCAGGTGGCCGGCCTCTCGGAGGATCGGTGGCACGTCGGGGTCGGACACGAAGGCGGCCCAACCTTGCTCGTCCCAGTCGAAGAGCGCCCAGACGCGGTTCTCCTCGGTGGGATCGCGGAACACGGTCGCGCCCTTGGAGCCGTGGAGCGCACGCTTGTCGGCACCCTTCGTGCCGAAGATGTCAAGGAAACGGTCGACGTTCTCTACAGTCGTGGTGGCCAGGATCATGAATCTCCCTTTCGGTCTGGATCGCTGCGGATCCGCTTCGCGCCGGCCGGGTTCGGTCGGCATCAAGGGACATTCTGCGGATGGGCTTCCCACGCGGCATCGGTAGACCTACCCATTTCGGGGCTACCCATTTCGGGCTACCTACTCCGGGCTACCCATTTCGGCCTACCTGTGCGCGGTCTCCTACGCTCCGCCAGGTCCGACGACCACCTGGTGCTGGATCGCCCAACGGGTCGCTGCGGCGCGACTGGAGACCCCGATCTTCGTGTAAATGTTCTGCACGTGGTGCTCCGCGGTCCTCGGTGAGATGAACAGTTGCGTCGCGATTTCGCCAGAGGTCCGGCCGTCAGCCAGAAGGCGCAGCACCTCCACCTCTCGCCGGCTCAGGCCGCCAGGCCGTGCTTGGCGGGTCCGTTGGTCCGGGTCGCGGCGCGCGACATCGATCTGCCGGAGTGCGTAGGCGGCCGCCGAGCCCAGGTCGAATGCGGCGCCCGCCGATTCGAGTTCCGCGGCGCGCGTCATGCCAAGCTTGCGGCAGACCCGGTCGCGGAGCCCGCCGAGCTCGGGCACGTGATTGAGGCTCGACGGTTCGCGCGACAGCGCGCCGAGAAGTGTCGCGGCCGGTTCGAGACGGTCGAGCCGCTCGAACAACGCGGGCACACTCGCCAGGGTGATGATCAGCTGCGGCACGTTCCCAGCACGCCGGAACGCATTGACGGCATCGGTGAACAGCATCAGCGCGGCTCCGATCTCTCCGTCGGATGTGTGCAGGCGGCCGGCGTCGCGAGCGATGAAGCCTTCGAAGAACTGCACGCGGTGCTGGCGCACGAAGTCGATGCCCTCGTCCCATGCCGCGAACGCGCGGCGCGCGTCCACCTTGGAGAAGGCCATCCCGGCGATCCAGAGCGCGTAGGAGATCCAGTAGGGGTTGCCAAGCGATCGTGCGGCCGCGATGGACTCCTCGGCAAGCGCGAGAGCCTCCTCGATCCGGCCGCACGACTGCAGACCGTCGACGTAGGAAGCGATGCCGTAGCCGCGTTCGCTGCCATACCGCTCCGCCACCGCGCCGGTGAGCTCGACGTAACGATCAAGGTCGCCGCAGTAGACGCTCGCCAGCGCCTCGATGAACGATGCGTAGCCGGGTTCGCACGCGTCGTAACGGGGGTCACCCTCCAGCTCGGTCGCGCGGTGAGCGTGTGCACGTGCCGCCTCCGCCCTACCCGCGAAGCATGCATACCCGGCGGCCGTGTAAAGGCGGGGAAGCCGGCGCACGTCGGCCCCGGCCGCGGGCTCGAGCAGCTCCTCGGCCCATGCGAGCGTCTCGAAGAGCTGCACCGAGAAGCCCATCAATGCGGCGTGCGCCGCGATGTCGGACGCCACCTCCAGGTCCCCGCGCCCGCGCTCCACCGGTAGCCCGAGCGCAGGTTGCCCAGCTCCACCTCGACCCAGTCGACCGCGGCGCGCCATCCGGGGCCGTTCCAGTGCTCCCACCGGGCCGCCGCCTCCCGCGCGAAGTACGCGGCGTGCCGATCACGGGCCTGCTCGAGCAAACCCGCCTCCCCCAACCGGTCTTCACCGAACTGGCGGACGGTCTCGAAGAGGCCGTACCGGGTGCGCGTGCCGCTGTGGTCGGCGATCACGAGCGACTTCCGGACCAACGAGTCGAGCAGACGGAGCACCTCGACATCGTCGCTGCCGTCGACCACGGCACAGGCGCTCGTCAGGTCGAAGCCGCCCGCGAACACCGACGTCAGGCGGAGCAGTTGGCGCTCGTCCTCGGTGAGGAGGTCATAGGACCACTCCACGGTGTGGCGGAGCGTGAGCTGTCGTTCAGGCCCCGGCTGCGAGGCCTGCAGCAACCGGAACCGGTCCGCGAGCCGACCCCGGACCTCGACGGCGCTCATGGCCGCCATCCGCGCCGCGGCCAGCTCGATTCCCAGTGGGATGCCGTCGAGGGTTCGACAGATCTCGGTCACGGCGATCGCCGTCTCCGGCTCCCCGAGGCCGAAGTCTGGCCGTACGACGCGGGCGCGATCCACGAACAGCGTTACGGCATCGGAGGCCACGCCCCCGTCCAGCGCCAGCGGCGCCACGGTAAGCGCCACTTCCTGGTCGATCGCGAAGTCCTCACGCGACGTGGCGAGGAACTTGGAGTCCCCTGACCGGACGAGCATCGCGGCGAGCGCGGCTTGCGCTGCCGCCTGGACGTGTTCGCAGTTGTCGATGACAAGCAGGAGGTGCCGACCACCGAGCGACTCGGCCACCACCTCCATGAGGGGCGCGTCGCTCCGAGGCGTGACGCCGAGCACGGCCGCGATCGCCGCCGGGACTGCGGTCGGGTCACCGACTGGTGCCAGTTCGACCATCCACACGCCGTCGGGGAACTCGCCGGCCAGCTCGGCCCCAACTTCGAGGGCCAATCGCGTCTTGCCCACCCCGCCGACTCCGCTCAGTGTGACGAGGCGGCACGACCGCACGAGCTGGACGACCTCGTCAATCAATTGCTCACGACCGATGAGCGAGTTCAGCTGCTGTGGGAGGTTGCCCGTGAAGTGATCGACGCCGCCGAGCACCGGGAAGTCGGCGGGGAGCCCGTCGGCGATGAGCTGGTACACCGACATCCGGCCGCGCTGACCCTGGAGCCTGTTCTCACCGAGGGGTCGCAGCGCGACGCGATGGCGTAGCAGCACCTCGGTCGCATCCGAAACGAGCACCTGGCCGCCATGTGCGAGCAAAAGCAACCGCGAGGCGCGGTTCACCTCGTTTCCGGAATAGCTCCCGTCGCGGTCGGTCGCCTCCGCGGTGTGGAGGGCCATGCGGACGGCGAAATCGATGGCGCCGTCGTCTCGCAGGTGTTCCTGTGACTCGATTGCCGCGGCCGCTGCGTCGGCCGGAGTCGAGAACGCCGAGCGCATCCCGTCGCCGCTGGCATCGAACACGTAGCCGCCGTAGCGTTCGGTCGCGCTCCGCACGATGGCGTCGTGGATGCGCAGCGCCTCCCCCATGGCCGTTGGGTCTTCTTCCCAGTGGCGCGTCGAATTCGCAATGTGGGTGAACAAGAAGGTCACCGTTCCCGCTGGGAACCCGCGGCGCACGCTCGCACGGTAACGCGGCGCTGCCGAGTGAGTCGCGCCGCGGCTGGTTCCGGTGCGCCCCGTCCAAGTGCTCGGAGCTGGTGACCGGGACCCGATTGGAGAACCACCCGCCATGCGACGTTTCGACGTGCCCACGCCACTCGGCGCCCGAATCTCGTCGCTGCTCAGGCACTCATGCCACATTTACCCAGGTCAGCCGATCAGAAGGGACCGAAAAGTCCCATTACCTGCACAAGCACATCCAGGGTTTCGCCGGGGTCGTCGGCAAGGCTCTCAATGCACCCGGTCCGGGCTGCTGGCTGGTCGATTCGGACGGAGGCATCTTCACGCTTTCGGGCTGCGTGCAACACGCCCTACGACGGCTCCCTTCTGGGAACGCCGCTCAACGCCCCGGTCGTCGGCATAGCCCAGAGCGAACGGGGCGAAGCATCGACCGTCCCAGCCGCCGGGACTGACACCGTCCCGACGGCTGGTGCGACCCCTGCTCCAGCGGAAGGTGCCTCTTTCGTTTCGACCTCTGAGCGGCGTGATTCCGAGTCTGTCAGGCTTGCCGATATGCACACCAGGGACCAGACCGGATGAGCGGACCGATGGCAGGCGTCCGAGTCCTCGACGTGTCGATCGCGCTGACGGCGCCCTACGCGGCGGCCTTGCTGGCCGACCAGGGCGCGGACGTGATCAAGGTCGAGCGGCCCGGTATCGGGGACATTGCACGCTTCGTCGGTGTCGCTGTGAACGGCATGAGCTCGCTCTATTTGGTGTGCAACCGAGGAAAGAGGGGGATCGCGGTCGACCTTCACCGGACCGAGGGCGTCGAGATCGTGCGGGCCCTCGCTGCCCGCTCCGACGTGTTCCTGGAGAACTACCGGCCTGGCGTGATGGACAGACTCGGCCTCGGCTACGACGACATCAAGGCCGTCAACCCGGACGTCGTCTACGCCTCGCTGACCGGTTTCGGCGCCGAGGGTCCCTATAGGGACCGCAGCGCCTACGACACGGTGATGCAGGCGTACGCAGGGTTGGCCAGCAACCAGGGCGACCCGGCCGACGGCATTCCGGTCTTCCTGCGCCAGCCCGCGGCGGACAAGATCACGGCGCTCTTCGCGGCGCAGGCCATCACCGCAGCGCTGTTCGCTCGCACCCAGGGGAGGGGCGGCCAGCACGTCCAGCTCTCCATGATGGATGCCGTGGTCTCGTTCCTCTGGGCAGATTCGGCGGCCAACGAGGTGCTGCTCGAATCGGACCACTCACAGCACTCGAGCTTCGTGGCCGGGTTTGCGCCGATGCGGTTCACGGACGCGTGGGGCATCGTCACGCCAACCTCGGCCGATGATTTCGCCGGGATGTGCCGGGCTCTCGGTGTCCAAGGCTATGACGACCCACGTGTTGCGACCATCGCCGAACGCATCAAGCACCCGGATGTGACCCGTGAACTGGTTGACATGTGCTACGCCAAGGCGGCCAACTTGTCGTGGGCAGAGGCGAGCAAACGCTTCGAGGCTGAGCGAGTGCCCTACGCCATGATCCTTTCGCCCGAGGAGCTGACACGTGACGAGCACGCGCTCGCCGTCGGGCTCTTCGAGTACCAGCACCATCACGTGGTCGGCCCAGTGCGCCTGCCGCGACACCCAGCGCTGTTCGGGGTCACGCCAGCGTCATTGACGGGCGGTGCACCGATGCTCGGCGAGCACACCGACGAGATCCTCGGGGAGATCGGCCTCGCCGATCGCGTGGCCGATCTGCGGGCGGCTGGCGTGGTGGCGTGACAGGACGCCGGCTGGGCGGACCATGTGGTTGGACCACTCGGGTGCGTGGGGGGCCGAGTCGGGAGTGTCCCGACCGGTTGCTCTGGGCTCCAGACGTGCCGGAGCGTGACACGGCCCCGGGGTACTGGGGCAGGTGGCTAGCATCATCGACTAGCGCCGCCTCGATATATAGAGGGCGGCGTCCTCCACCTTCTTGATCACACCGAAGTCATCCTCAATCACCTTCGCGATGGCCTCGTACTGCTCAGTCGTACGGTCGCCCCCATACGTCTTTGTAACCGCCATGAAGCCTGCGGCATCGAGGCTGCGTTCCAAGACGTGGTGGCGCACCTGAAACTCGTCGAACCGGCCATCGTCTCGGATCGGTTGCAGTGAACCCTCCACATGGTCGAGACGCTTTGCCCATGGGTGGCCGAAGACGTCAGCGAGGCGATCTTCGAATGGCTCCTGACCCCAGGAGACGACCTCAGTCCAAACGAGAGCGAGAAACCCGTTCGGTTCGATCACCTCGGCAACACGATCGACAGCCATCGTCGGATCCACCCAGTGCCAGGCGTTGAATGAGGCGACCAACTGCACTGATCTTGGTGCCAAATAGTCCTCAAACCGACCTACGAAGATTTGGGCACGACCGGCCAGCTTGGCCTTCGCGAGAGCGGCCATCTCGGGGGCAGCTTCGATGGCGGTGACGGCCAGGCCACGCTCGACCAACGGTTCAGTTGCGATCCCGGTCCCAGCTCCGATCTCGATGGCACTTGCCCCGGGTCCAACTCCTGCGATCGTGACGATGTCATCGAACACGCTTTCTGGGTACCGAGGTCGATACCGGTCGTAGTCGAGTGCCTGCTCACCGAATCGCTGGGACGCCCGGCCCGCCTCTCTCCACAGGTCCGACATTGGTAACAATTATCCCCTCGACCCGAAATCTTGCACAGATCGACTGCCCTCGTGGGCAAAAGCGACCCACCGTTCCGACGTACGGAGCAGCCCGACAACCAGCGCTCCGATGGGCATAGGGTGGAGCGAAGGACAATCCCGCCCTCGGCGGGTGCCATCCTTCCGGCCGTACGTCTCAACGATTTGCGCCGACAGGAGGAATCATGATTTCACCCGAGTCTGCGGATGTCGCCGCTCAGCTCGACCAGCACCATCTTCCCGAAACAAATGGCCGCATACCCGTGTGCAGACGGTGCGGAGCACGTACGGAGAGTCCTACGGGGTTGCATCACGTGCTGCAGGAAGCTCAAGTGACTCGGTCGGCCGAGTGGCTCACCGCGCAGGCACGGCTCCGAGACATTGCACACTCGAAGCTGCGACGAGGCGCCTGAGTCGGAAGCCAGACAGGACCCGCTTCCGGCGATTGGGCATACACCGGGGCCGCATCGCTCAGGCTTCACCGGCGGCACAACCGTCGCCGCCGCTCTGATCAGACATCCCCACAGGTACTGCCGCCCTTGATCTCGGTGAGGGGTGACGCGGGAGTGGTGCTGAAGAATCCGAGGAACAGCCTCTCCCCCGTTTTGGTTCCGCGAACGACGATGGCTCCCCCCTGTTCCTCGCGAAAAGCGTTGACCGGGTACAGGGGTCGCACCTCGATGAGCGTCATCCCGAGAGTCGCACCAGTCGCTGTCTTGAGTACGGGTGTGCCAGGACCCGTCGGAGGGTGGAACGTTCCGGCATCGGAGAGACCACCCTCCACGTAGCGGTAGCCGTCGAGGACGCCGTGGGAGAACTCCAACGAGAGATCGCTCCATTCCACCTCGGTGGTTCCGTTGCATGGTCCAGGTGTCGTGGTCTTCGTGGGTGCACCGAGGTAGCGGCTTACTGTGTGGACCGCCGGAGTCTCGGCGTCACCGGTCTGGACAACTCCAAGTCCATCCGCACCCAGGACCACTCCCGTCGCCGAGGTGGCGGAGGAACTCGTCGTCGACTCAGATTGACGACCTGATCCGCCGCACCCCGCGAGGAAACCCGCAACGAGCGCAAGCGTGCAGACACACAGTCCCTTGCTGCGATCCGAAGGCATCGGCAGTTGACCCCTTCGCCATTCCTCGTCAGCCTTTATGACCGGCTGTGCGCCATCTCAGCAGAAGTGGAGGCGTCGGGCAATGGGCGATGGTCGTCGCCCTTGGGAGCGCCGACCGCTAACTGCCTGTTCGCTCGCGGTGCTTGCACCCTGGCCAGCAGCAGGGCCGCCGCAGGCCTTCCTCCAGCTCCTCCTGAGTCCGGCGAATGCGGCGTTCTCGGGTCATCTCCTGCTTGGCGTCCTCGACCCAGCAGATGAACTCGTTGCGAGCCAGAGGCGTGATGTCGATCCAGGCATCGAGTGCCACGGGGTTGGCAATCAGCGCCGTGCGCAGGTCTCCCGGAAGGTTGTGCACTACCCCACCGGGCACTCGCGGGCTGCTCACGGGGCCACGGTACCGGGTGGTGGCGAGCCGGTGCATCGAGCACAGGCGCAAGGCACGAACCGGACGTACGCCACGCGATCCCCAGGGCACCCGAACTGGCGACGAACCGGCCTCCCAGGCATTCGTCGTCGCCCGCAGCCCTCCCTCGTCGCCGTCGCCGTCGTTCTGCCGTGACCACACACCGGCCCATCGGCGATACTCGTTCCGTGGACCAGGGCCGCCGGATCACCACCGGTTTCGTTGCCGCGTGTCTCACCGCGACCTGTCTGGTGCTGGCCGTGCCCAGCACGCCGGTCATGTCTCTGGTGGTCGACCATCCGATTGTCGGTGTCGCCTCCACTCCCGACGGCGGCGGCTACTGGGAGGTCGCCTCCGACGGCGGCATCTTCGCCTTCGGCGATGCTGGCTACTACGGCTCCGAGGGCGGCCATCCGCTCAACGCTCCGATGGTCGGGATGGCGGCCACTGCTGATGGTCACGGGTACTGGCTGGTGGCCGCCGACGGCGGGATCTTCAGCTTCGGTGACGCCACCTTCCGAGGCAGCACCGGTGCTCTCGCTCTCGACGCGCCCATCATCGGCATGGCGGCCACTCCCGACGGCGGCGGTTACTGGGAGGTCGCCGCCGATGGCGGTGTCTTCGCCTTCGGCGATGCCGGGTACTACGGCTCCGAGGGCGGCCATCCGCTCAACGCTCCGATGGTCGGGATGGCGGCCACCGCTGATGGTCACGGGTACTGGCTGGTGGCCGCCGACGGCGGGATCTTCAGCTTCGGTGACGCCACCTTCTGGGGCAGCACCGGCAGCCTCAGGCTCAACCAACCGATCGTCGGGATTGGACGCTCTGCAGGCGGTCGCGGGTACTGGCTGGTGGCCGCCGACGGCGGGATCTTCAGCTTCGGTGACGCCACCTTCCGGGGCAGCACCGGCAGCCTCACGCTGGACAAACCGATCGTGGGCATGGCCGCCACCCCCGCCGGCGGCTATTGGGAGGCCGCCTCCGACGGCGGCATCTTCAGCTTCGGTGACGCCACGTTCCACGGATCCGTGCCCGAGCTCCCACCCCCGGGACCGCCGCGGATCGCCCTGTACGGCGATTCACTGGTTTCCGAGTCAGGACAGGACTTTGCCTTCCTCGCCATCAACTCGGGCGCCTCCGTCGTGGTCCGCACCTACCCCGGTACCGCGACCTGCGACTACCTCGCAACGATGGCGGCCGACGCGCAGGACTGGCAGCCCACCGCAGCGGTGCTGGCTTTCTCGGGCGACGCCTTCACACCGTGCATGGCGGGCTACCAACTAGGGACACCGCAGTACTTCCAGAAGTACAAGGACGACACCCAGGCGGCGATCTCGATCTTCCGGGCCGTCGGCACGAAGGTCATTTTGGTCGGCCTGCCACTTGACGCGTCCCCCAGCCTCAGTCAGAACGTATCCGCCCTCAACCAGGTATACCAATCGCTGGCCACCAGCAATGTCGGCGTCACCTACGACGACGCCGGCCAAGCGGTCATGGCGAACGGACAGTTCACCTGGAGCCTCCCATGCCTCTCCGGCGAGCCGTGCACGGGGCCGGCGGGGACGAACATCGTGCGGGCCCCGGACGGCGTGCACTTCTGCCCCGATGGCACGACCACTCTCATGGGTGGCTTCGAAGAGTGCGACGTCTATTCGTCCGGCGCGTTCCGCTTCGCGGCCGCGATGCTCGCACCCGCCCTCACCCCGCCGTCGCTGCCTTCGGAGCGTGCAGCCCGAGCGCCCGACGCGCCGAGCTGATCCGCTGAAGGACTCTTGCCGGCTCGATCCCGATCAGGCCACCCGACACGCTCGCTCTGTTGGGGTTGTCGGTGCGGGCCTGTCAGTCTTGCCCGGCGTCGTGTGTCTCCAACGCAACGCTTGGTCCGGAGCGGGCCCGAATACTTCGGAGAAGTGGACCGCCCAGCCCGATGGCCACCGCACATTGCAGCGTCCCTGCCAGTACGAGTGGCAACCGGAGTCCTCCGATCGTGGCCACGGCTCCGGCCGCAATCGCGCCGAGCGGTGCCGCACCCCAGACGATGCCGCGCCACGCGCTGCCCACCCGCCCCATGAGTTCTGGAGGAGTCAGCCTCTGCCGGAGAGAGACGGCGTCAACCGTAATGACGTTGACCGCAAAACCCACAACCACGAAACCGGGACCGGCTACGAGCCATGTATCCGTGGAGGCCATGATCAAATATCCGACACCCGACGCAATCGTGGCGCCAATCAGCGTGAGGCCACTCCCGAATCGCCTCACCAGGCCACCAGCGGCGAAGCTGCCGAGAATGCTCCCGACGGCGCCAGCGGCAAGAAAGACACCATAGGCGCCCGTTCGCACGCCCCACACCTTGGTAGCGATCAGCACGAGGATGCCGAATTCCATCCCTTGGAGCATGGCGATGCAGCTCACCATGATGACCAGGACCCGCAGACAGCGGTCCCCGAACAAAAGCTTCACACCCTCCCAGATGGAGCCGCCAGATCCATCCGATTTCGGTGCTTTCGAGTGGATCCCCACAAAGGGGAGCGTGGACATCACCAGAACGACGACGTCGGCCAGAAACGGGATGGACGCGCTCACGGCAAAGAGCGAGCTTCCGGCAACCGGCCCCGCCAGATACTCCGCGCCCGATTCTGTGCCAGTCAATACGCCGTTGGCGCGTTCGAGAGATTCGGACCCGACGAGCTCGGGCACAACAGCCTGATACGACGAGTAATAGATCGCTCTCGCCCCCGCATTGACCAGAACGATGAGGATCAGACGCGCCAGATCCATTTGGCCGGCGAGGACCAAGAACGCCGCGCCAAGGATGGCGGCGGCCCGCACAGCGTTCGCGAGTGCCATGAGTGGTCCTCGATCGAACCTGTCTGCGAACGCGCCGGCCGGTAGCGCGACCAAGAGCCACGGAAGGCTGTCAGCTGCCGCAACCGCGGACACCGCCAGCGGATTCGGATCGACAAAGACTGCGAGAAGCGGGACGGCGCCCAGGATGAGCCCGTCACCTGTGCTGGCCAGTGCAAAGCCGACCCAGAGTCGAGAAAAACCGCGCGAGAGGCGGCGCCGGTGCCTGCCCGCCAGCCCAGGAATTCTCATCAAGCCTTTCCGCCCCGTCGCGTTGCGTCGCTCAGATTGTTACACCCGTTCCCCTCGTCGATATCGGACCATCGACTTCGCGGGCCGGGACGCGACAGCGGCGGGGACCCGCCTTTTCGAGAACGAATTCGCTCAAGGTGGTCTCCCGCCGTGTCGATATAGCCAGAGCAGCACCCCGTACCCTGGTGAAGGGGTGGTGAGTGAGCCACTATGGCCGTATTGAACCGGTCATTGACCGGTCATGATCAGCCGACCCGGTTGCGTCGTCTCATATGACTCACCTCCTTTGCACGGCGGTACAGGTAGGAGGATCCGAGGGCCCAACACCGTGCTACCGGTACCCCTGATCCTCCGCGCCAAGTTTCTCCCATTGTGCAACCATTGTGCAACCGTTGTGCGTGCGTTGTGCCTGTGGACCAGGCAAATTGAGCACGGAAACCCGCACCCGGTTCGGTGTGCGAAGTCTCGGGCTCAATGCCCTGACGAGCCCCGGACGACAGCCCGACGGTGAGCGCGGATCATCCGCGGCAGCGGCCAGTCCCTAGTGCACGACACCCTGAGCACGCCGATGATGCGTCGGGCGGACGATCGTCGGAAGGGCCTGCTCAGTCTCGGATGCACGGCGAACCTGACGGCTGGACCGCTCAGGCGGACGTGTGACCGCCGGTCCGGTGCCGGCGGCGTGCACCACGTACGGGTGTGGATCTCAACCTCGGCTACCTCGTCGGCGCGTTAGACGCGAGCGGCGGGCCGCGATGTGGAGTCGAGGGGTTCGAACTCGAGCGATGCGCCCGCGAGGAGCCACTCCTGGAGCTCCGACGGCCCTTTTGGCTTCGAGAGGTAGTAGCCCTGAATCGAATCGCATCCTGCGTCAGCCAGCATCGCGCAGGTGATTTCGTCCTCTGCCCCCTCGGCAACGACACCGAGTCCGAGCGAGTGGGCCATGGCGATGGAGGAGCGAACGATGATCGCGTTGCTGAGGTCGTTCGGAAGGTTGGTCACGAAGGAGCGGTCGATCTTCAATTCCTGAACCGGCAATCGATGCAGGTACGCGAGCGAGGAGTAGCCGGTTCCGTAGTCATCGATCGCGATCCGGATTCCCAGACTGGCGAGTTCGTCCAACACCCTGCTTGCCTGGGTGAGGTCGTCCATGACCTCTGTCTCCGTCACCTCGAGCATGAGGACTTCTGGGGGAAGGTCGTGTGCCTGGAGGTTTCGGGCCACCCGCTCGATGAGATTGGCGTCGGCGAGTTCGCGCCCCGAGACGTTGACCGCGAGTCCGATGTGAAGCCCGGCTCGTCGCCAATTCGCCAAATTGGCGCAGGATTCGGCGAGAACGAACTCGCTGATCTGACTGATGAGCCCCATCTGCTCGGCAATCCCGATGAACTCCTCCGGGGGGATCGCCCCATGGACGGGGTCGTGCCAGCGGGCCAGGGCTTCGACTCGCACGAACTGTCGAGACTGGACGTCGGCGATCGGTTGGTACATCACGCTCAGTCCACTTCCGTCTTCGAGGGCATGGGTCAACAAGCCGCCGAGCATGAGCCACCTCTGCATGCTCTGGTCGTGTTCAACTGAGTACATTTCGACCGTGCTCCGGCGTTCCTTGGCGACGTACATGGCGATATCCGCCCGTTGGAGAAGAAGATCCGCGTCGTCACCGTGCCGAGGTGCAAGTGCGATTCCGGCGCTCGCCGTCACGGCGAGCGTCATCCCGTCGTCCTCTATCTTGATCGGCCGCGAGATCTCCCCATGGATCTCGTTCACGATGGCCAACGCCCTTTCAGCTTCGCCCACGTCGGGGATTACCAGCGCGAACTCGTCGCCACCGAGGCGCGCTACGGTGACGCCTCCAGGGACGGCCCGCAACATGCGCTCGGAGAGTTCTTGCAGCAGGCGGTCGCCGATAGCGTGGCCCAGGGTGTCGTTCACGTCCTTGAAGCGGTCAATGTCGAGCAGGACGATTGCGACGCTGTGGCTTTCACGCAATGCACTTGCTGCTCGCGTGAGAAACAGCATGCGGTTGGGAAGCCCCGTGAGCATGTCGTGGGTCGCCTGGTGCGACTTGCTGTCAACTTCGTAGCGCAACTCCTCGACGAGGCGAGCACGTTCGAGGTTCGCGCTGGCGTGTGCCACGAGGGCCTCGAAGAGCCTGAGGTCGTCGCTGTCGAAGTGATCCAACTCCTCCGCGCGGTCAAGTGCGACAACGGCTCCGATCGCGGTCTGCTCGTTCATGATGGGGGCGACAACGGCATCGCGAAATTCGCCTGCCACGGGGTCGGTGCTGAGCCCGCCGTCGAGCGTCGCGTTGGTGTGGAGGGAGGCGGTGCCCGTGGCAATGGCCTTGGTGACGAACGACGAGGGATCGAGCTCCATCAGCTCCACCCCAGACGCCCCACGGTGATCCAACGAAATCCGGCGCGGGATCCCCGTCGGCTCTGCCAGGATGAGTTCCGCTCGACGTGCTCGCATGACGGTGCGGACCTGGGCCAGGACGTCCAGACTCATCGACGATGGTTCGAGGCTCGCCGTCCCGAGCGCACGACTGA
This sequence comes from uncultured Acidimicrobiaceae bacterium, assembly GCA_963736525.1. Taxonomy (GTDB): domain Bacteria; phylum Actinomycetota; class Acidimicrobiia; order Acidimicrobiales; family RAAP-2; genus Bog-473. The sequence continues at coordinate 44,716 of CAVTPF010000003.1, read as the reverse complement.
AATCGTAGAGCCGCTGCAACGATTCAAAGCGCAAGGAAAGACGGGTGTAGCTGCTGTACGCCAAAATGATCAGTCCACCCACCATGAGGAGTGGCACGGTTGCCCAAAGGTCGAACCATGCCGCGTCGAGCATGACGAGCGAGAGACAGATGCTCGCTGCCACCAACGCCGCTTCGGTCGTGATTTGCAATCCCGTCAAGCGCTCCGCGGTCTGTCCGTTCAGCGTCCACACGACCCGTGACATGAAGATCATCACGAACTCTGCGGTGCACAAGGCGGCAGCGGCGGCGCCCCAGCCTTGGACGCTGACTGGACTGTGTGTGCCCAGGAGCTCACGGTAGACGAGCGCTGCCATTGCGATGCCGAACGCGCCGGTCGCCGCATTGAATGCCACCTTGACGAGTGCCTGACTTCGAATGAAGCCGAAGATGAAGAGATCGGCGGCGAGGCAGCTGAGCACCAACCACTTCGGAGACAAGAAGACCAAGCCGAGGAGCAGAGGCGTCTCCACGAGAGCGATGAGCGTGGTGTTGCCCCGATAGTGCAGCGACACGGGTGCCCACGAGGCAGCCGCCCACAGCACGCACACGATGGCGCACCACTCGGGTTGGTTCGCCAAGTGCCGAACGGGTCCGGCGCCGTGGAGTGGACCTCTGAGCAGGAGGGCCGCCACACCCAGCGCCAGAGCGGCCGAAAAGGCGTTGATGGTCACGAAGACCACCCAGGTCGAGCGCTCAGGAGCCGGCGCCGTGCTCTCCGATTCCGGGGAGGGGCCCTCCGATTCCGGGGAGGGTCCCTCCGATTCCGGGGACGGCCGGACGCGTTGGTCCGAGTCGTTCTCGACCGCTCCGTCCTTTGACCCCGCCGACATCGCGCTCGAACGAGCAGCTTCGGCGCCGTTCGCTGCCACGTGTCACATATCGGCGGGAATTGGCCGTGACTTGACGCCGAGATGTGAGGGGACGCCGGGCGGAAACGTGGCTCAACCTGGACTTTCCGCCCGGTGCGCGGTCAAACCGGTGTCGACCGGCGCACGCCCATGTCGCTCAGCGGATCCGGAGACGCGTTCTGATCCGTGACGGCCAGCTCTGGAAACCGCTTCCGCCAGGCCTCCACGGAGTCCCGGGCGTGGCCTCTCTAGGATCGGCCTGACGCAACCAGCGGGGGAAAAACATGGCCACCGAGACCGAACGTGCGTTCACCGAGCTCCTGGCCGAGGTCGCGGCCACGCACCGCCGCATGTCCGAGCAGCTGGCCGAGGATCCGGTCACGCTGCTCGAGGCGCACAAGTGGATCCTCTCGATCCTGCAGGTCGCCGCGGACGTCAACCTCTGGGCCGACACGGGGCGGCCTCGCTTCGTCGAGATCGTGGGGCCCTACAAGAAATGGGGCGGGGACAACGCCGACGCCTTCTATTGCTACGCACCCGTCGACCCGTCCCGCAGCTATCAGGTGACGGTGCGGCCGGGCGATGCCGTGTACCTCTCGCTCACCGTCTACGGGGGCCCCAACGACGGGCGGTACTCCGAGCGCATCGTGGGCACCGTCAACAGTCGGGACGCCGTGCCGGACCGGAGCGGTTCGATCCGTGTCGCGCTCTCGCCCGGGCCTCCCTCCGAACCGGGGATGACGTGGGTGAAGCTGGAGCCGGACGCCGTGGCCGTGATCACGCGCGACTATCTCGAGGATCCCGCAAAGGGCCGGCGCGCGTCCTGGCTCATCGAGGCGGCCGATCCCCCCGCGCGGTGCCGCGAGGACGACGCCGACCTGGCCCGTCGCCTGCGGGCCATGGCGACCTGGGTGCGCGAGCAGGCCAGCATCGTCCCCCTGCCGCCCGCTGCGCCGAACACCATCGACCCGCCCTACCCCGTCCCGACCGTCACTTTCGGATGGGCGGCCGGGGACGCCGCGTACGCCATGGGCGCCTTCGAGCTGGAGGAGGACGAGGCTCTGGAGATCCGCGGTCGATCGCCCGAGTGCGCCTTCTGGAACATGTGCCTGTGGAATCCCCTCCTGCACACGTACAACTACGACTACGAGCGCGTGACGATCAACGGCGCGCAGGTGGTCTACGAGGACGACGGCTCGTGGACCATCGTCGTGGCGGCGCGGGATCCGGGCCATCCCAACTGGGTGTCGACCGCGGGCCACATGCGAGGGCGCATCTGGTTCCGCTGGTTCCTCCCCGCCCACACGCCCGAGGCGCCCGTGGTGGCGGTCGTCCGGCCGGCGGTGCAGTGACCGCGCGCCCGTCGCCCGTCCGCATCGACGACCTGGCCGAGCCGCGCTTCAGCGACGAGGCCCGGTCGATCCTCGACTTCATGGAAGAGGCCGGTGCGCCGCTGGAGCTGGACCCCGAGGGTCTCATCGCGGCCGCTCGGACCGAGACCGGCCTGGAGAGCTTCGGCTCCCACGACTTCGAAGAGCGGCTCGATGTGCTGTGCCGGGCCATGCGCGAGGAGGGCGGGTTCAATGGCGCCGGGGTCCTCCAACAGCACACGTTCGTGTTGGGGTTGCTAAAAAACCGGCTCCTCGTGGAAGACGTGGTCCGGCGTCACCCCGAGATCCTCGAAGAGCGGATCGCGGCGCCGATCGTCATCTGCGGGCTGCCGCGGACCGGCACGACCCACCTGCACAACCTCATGTCCGCCGACCCCGCTCTGCGCACACTCCCCTACTGGGAGAGCCTCGAGCCCGTGCTGGCCGAGCGGGAGCAACCCTTGCCGGGAGCGCCCGACCCCCGCCTGGAGCGCACGGCGCTGGCCCTCTCGTTCCTGGACGCCACGATGCCCTACTTCAAGCGGATGCACGAGATGACGGTGGAGCATGCGCACGAGGAGATCCAGCTGCTCGCCATTGACTTCTCGTCCATGCTCTTCGAGACGACGGCACCCATGCCCGCGTGGCGGGACTACTACCTGACCCACGACCAGCGCTCCTCCTACGCGTACCTGCTCAAGATCCTGAAGGTCCTCCAGTGGCTCCGAGGCGGCACCCGTTGGGTGCTCAAATCGCCCCAGCACCTCGAGCAGTTCCCCGCCCTTCTCGAGACGTTCCCCGACGCCACGTTCGTCGTCACCCACCGCGATCCCGTCTCGGTGACGGCGTCGATGTTGACGATGCTCGCCTACACGGCCCGGCTGACCAGAGACCGCGTCGACGTCAAGGGTTTGGGCAGCTATTGGAGCGACCGGCTCGAACGCATGCTCCGCCGCTGTGCCGAGGACCGTGCTGTGCTGCCGGACACGCACACCATCGACGTACGGTTCGACGAATTCATGGCTGACGATCTGGCCATGGTGGGCCGCGTGTACGAACTGGCGGGCCAGCCCCTCGACGAGCGTTCCCGGACGGCGATGGCGGCCTTCATGGCGGACCATCCCCGCGGGCGACACGGCGCGGTCCTCTACGACCTGGGTGAGTTCGGGCTGGATGCGGCCGAGCGGCGGAAGGCGCTGGCCTTCTACGCGGAGCGTTTCGACGTGCGCACGGAACCCTGAGCCTCTCGGCTCAGCGGATGACCGAGCCGCGCAGGAGGTCGACGGTCATGGGTGCTGACTGTGCGCGAGGAACGACTCCGGGCTCTCGATCGGCATCGTCTGGTCGACGATGCGCCCGTCGCGCAGGAAGATCACGCGGTCGGCCCAAGAGGCCAGCTGCGCGTCATGCGTGACGACGACCGCCGCCATGCCGCGATGGCAGGCCGCGAGCACGAGGCGCATCACGGCCTCGCCGTTCGTCGAGTCGAGCGCTCCCGAGGGTTCGTCGGCTAAGAGCAGCCGGCGCTGGCCCACCACGGCGCGGGCGATGGCGACGCGCTGACGCTCTCCGCCGGAGAGCTGGTCGGGATAGTGGTGGGCCCGGTCGGCCAGGCCGAGATCCTCGAGCGACTCCATGCCGATGCTCTGGGCCCTGCGGGCGGGGACGCCGTCCAGCTCGAGAGGGAGCGAGACGTTCTCCAGCGCGCTGAGACCGGCCAGGAGGTTGTAGTCCTGGAAGACGTAGCCGATCGACTGACGGCGCAGACGCGCCTTGCCGTTGCGCGACTGCCTCGTCAGCGGGGTGCCGTCGAGGTACACCTCGCCCTCGGTCGGGTCCTCGAGGCTGCCGGCGATGGTGAGCAGCGTGCTCTTACCCGAGCCGCTGGCCCCCATGACGGCGACGAGCGACCCTGCGTCCACGGACAGTTCGATGCCCCGGAGGGCCTGGACCTCGGCCGCGCCCTCGCCGTACACCTTCGAGACGCCCCGCAGCTCCAAATAGCTCATGACCCCGACCCCACCTTGCGCCGCGCCTTGGGGAGTGGGAACGGCTGCGGTGCTGCCGGCGCGAGCTCGCCCGCGGCGGCCTTCTTGAGGCGGCCATCGGCCGTGTCCAGCCATCTGATCAGCGAGTCGAGGCGGAACAGCTCGGCGTCGACCACCAGCGCGAAATTGAGGTCGAAGCGGGACTCGTCCTCCTTCAGGCGGGTCCACTGCTGCATCAGCTCCACGAGGTAGCGCCGGTGCACCTGCACGACCTCGTGCACGTCGACGCCCGGGAGCCCGAGGGCGACGAGCACCTTGATCACCAGCTCGTCGCGCGGCGGCGAGGAGAAATCGGGCGGTGTGCGCAGCCACCCCGCCAGCTCCGCCTCGCCCTCGGCGGTGATGTGGAAGCCCTTCTGGGGCCCGTCGTCCGCCGCGTCGTCGGACTCGACGAGACCGTCACGCTCCAGTCGCTGCAACGTCGTGTAGACCTGCCCTACGTTGAGCGGCCAGATCTCGCCGGTCCTGACCTCGAACTCCTGACGCAGTTGCAACCCGTACTTGGGCCCCTCGCTGAGGAGGGCCAGCAGGGCATGACGGATGCTCATGTGCGCCTCTATCGAAGTAGAATACTGGGTATTCTAAGCGGCTGGGCTGCAGTAGTGCAAGGGGAGAAGCTCGGGGCGGGCGCGCCCGTGCCGGCGCGTGGACGCGGTACTGGGATGGACCCAGATGGCGTGGCCGAGCGAGCCGACCCTAGGCGGACATGGGCAGCGCAGCGCCGGTCTCGAGCAGCGACTTGAGGCTGGCGAAGACGGCAGGCCAGCCGTTGCTGACTCCCTGCAGGACGCTGCTGCCGGGCTCGAAGCCGTCGTGGACGACGGTCAGCTTCACGACGCCCCGGCCGGCGTCCTCTATGTCGAACGCGACCTTGGAGCGCGGCTCGCTGCGCCACCTGGCCAAGGTCTCGTCGTCGAAACCATGACGCGACGCCCACTCCGGGGTGAAGGTGTGCCACGTGTACGCGAGTCGCCGGTAAGGGTCCGATTCGAGAATGACCTGTTCGGGATGGCGGATCACGAGGTCGGCGTCCTCGTAGGCGACGTCGTAGGTGGAGCCCTCGCTCCAGTCCGTCGGGAAGGACACGCCGCCCCAGTAGCGCGTGGTGAAGGCTGGGTCGGTGAGGCCTTGCCACACGCGTTCGGGTGTCGCGTTGATGTAGGTCGTGTAGACGAAGGTCGTCTTGTCCATGGGGGTGGCCTCCAGTGCCGTCTTGAGATCGGACAGGGCCTCCGCCCGCGCCCGGTCGTACCGGTGGATCCAGCGGTCCGCGATGTCCCCGATGGGTGCCGCGTTCAGGTAGTGCAGCTTCTGCCGGCCACGCCGGAGCGTGGTCACCAGCTCCGCCGCCTCCAGCACGTCGAGGTGCTTGGACACCGACTGGCGGGTCATGCCCATGCCGGTGCAGAGCTCGGTCAGGGTCAGCCCGTTGTGCTCGTTCAGCCTGTCGAGGAGCCGGCGCCGGGCCGGGTCTCCCAGGGCCCTGAAGGCCGCATCCATGTCTCGCATCGTTGGTACCGCTCGTCCTCAGTCATGCAGCCATACGGCTGCATGACATACTCAAGCAGCCATCCGGTTGCATGTCAAGGCCGAGTTGCATGTCAAGGGCCGAGTTGCATGTCAAGGCCGAGTTGCATGTCAAGGCCGAGTTGCATGTCAAGGCCGAGTTGAGACCTCCAAGGCGTGACCACCGAGTCGCTCCGGGCACGTCATACGGAGGCGGCGTCGGTTCCCGGCGGGACGAGCGCCGTCCCCTGGCGCCAACCGCGGCCTCGCTCAGAGGGCGGCAAGGACCTCTTCGACCGAGCTGACGCTCAGCCCTGGCCCCGGCTCGACGGCGAGCCAGGTGACGACGCCGTCGTCGAGGATCGCCGCGTAGCGCTGCGAGCGCGAGCCGAGTCCGAAGCCGCGACCATCCATGGTGAGACCCATCGCCTCGGTCAGCTCACCGTTGCCGTCGGCCAGCATGACAACGGAGCTCCCGACGTTCTGGTCCTTGCCCCAGGCCCCCATGACGAACGGGTCGTTGACCGAGACGCAGACGACGCGGTCGGCACCCTTGGCGCGCAGCTCCTCGGCGCGCAGCACGAACCCCGGCAGGTGGTGGTCCGAGCAGGTCGGCGTGAACGCGCCGGGCACCCCGAAGAGCACGACCTTGCCCTGGCCCAGCACATCGGCCGACGTCGTTGCCTCGGGGCCCTTGGCACCGAAGGTGTACACCTTCACGTCGGGCACCTGGTCTCCGACTGCGATCGTCATTCCACGTCTCCTCTGGCCTCTTGCGCTCGGTACGTCGACGTTCCCCGACCCAGGTTGTCATACCCCTGGGACCCTCCCCCAAATCGACCCCCCGTCCCCGGACCGACTGCCACCCACCGTCGGTCACGAAGTTGTAACCTGCCGCAGCGACACAGCCGTACCACATGGGGATCGAGACCTTGGGGGGTAGCGATGACGCAGCCGTTTGACCGACGGTCGTTCCTGGCCGGCGGGCTGGCACTCGGTGCCGGTGCTGCCATATTCGGCGCGCTGGGTGACGCCGGTGAAGCGGGCGCCGCGCTGACCAACGGCGCGGGCCGCAACGGGATCTCGAACGCCAAGCCGGTGCGCGGTGGCTCCGTCACGTTCGGCATCGACACCGAGGAGAGCGGCTTCAACCCCTCGACGGCGCGGTGGGACGAGGGCGGGTTCCTCTACGGTCGTACCGTCTTCGACCCCATCGCCATCGTGAACGCGGCCGGTGGCGTGGAGCCCTATCTGGCCGAGTCCATCACGTCGAACGAGGACTTCACCTCCTTCACCATCACCCTGCGGCCCGGCATCGTCTTCCACGACGGCACGCCGCTCGATGGCCAGGCCCTGTACACCAACATCGAGAAGCAGGCCACCTCGGTGCTCACCGGACCCGCATTCGCCACCAACATCCAAGGGGTCTCGGTCACCGGACCGATGGCGGTGACCCTGACCATGAAGAGCTCGTGGGCCCCGTTCCCCTACTACCTGGCCCAGGCGCAGACGGGCTACGTCGCCGCGCCATCGATGCTGAACGCGCCGGACGGCGGCACCTCCAACCCCATCGGCACCGGTCCCTTCGTCTTCCAGGACTGGGTCCCCAACAGCCACATGACCGCCACCCGGAACCCCCACTACTGGCGCAAGGGCCTCCCGTATCTCGACTCCATCACCTACAAGCCGATCATCAACTACAACTCGCGCGCCGACTCGCTCGTGACCGGCGAGATCGACATGATGCACAGCAACGCCCCCGACAACCTGCTGCAGTTCCGGGGGGACAGAAAGTGGTCCTACTACGACAACAGCGGGCAGGTGATCGGCCAGCCCACGGTGCAGTGCATCATGCTCAACACGGCGGCGGAGCCGTTCAACAACGCGACGCTGCGACAGGCGATGGCCAAGTCCGTGAACCGGACCCAGTACGCCAAGGTCATCGACAAGGGCATCGACGCCCCCATGAACGGCCTCTTCCTGCCGGGGAGCGAGTACTACACCACGACCGCCTACCCCGCCTACGACCCGTCAGGCGCCGCCAAGCTCGTCCAGCAAGTCCAGAAGGAGACGGGCAAGCAGCCCACCTTTTCGCTCAATTCCACGAGCGACCCGGACACCCTGCGGGCCGCCGAGTTCCTGCAGCAGGCGTTCCAGCAGGCGGGCATGAAGGTGAACATCAACATCATCGCCCAGTCGACGATCATCAACAACGCGCTGGCCGGCACCTACCAGGCAACGCTGTGGCGCCAGTTCGGCGCGGTCGACCCCGACCTCAACTACGTGTGGTGGACCACGCAGCTGGCCTCGGGGTCGCTGGCGCTCAACATGGCCCGCAACGTCGACCCCCGGATCCAGACGGCGCTGGTGGCCGGGCGGACCACCGACGTCAAGGCCGACCGGATCAAGGAGTACCAGCTGATCAACCAGTACCTGGCCGAGGACGTCCCGTACCTGTGGTTGGCCCGTGACACCTGGTGCGTCGTCGCCAACCCCAACGTGCAGAACTTCGCGAACCCGACCACGTTGCAGGGCTCCAAGGCCGTCGCCTTCGACGAGGGCGTGCTCTGGCCGACCCAGATCTGGGTCTCCTAGCGCACTCAGCGCATCTCGACGTCGTCGAGGTACTCATCGCGCCAGTGCGTGTAGTGCTCCTCGGGGAGGCGCAAGCAGTAGGTCGGCCGCAGCGCCTCCACGAAGCCGCGCTCGTGGCTGACCACAACGATGGTCCCCGGCCACGCACCCAACATGGCACCCACGGCGGCGATGGACGACGGGTCCAGGTTGTTCGTGGGCTCGTCGAGCAACAACAGGTTGGCCTCGCCGGCCGACAGCATGGCCAGGCCGAGCTTGGCCCGCTCGCCCCCTGACAGCGTCGACGGCAGCTGGTCGGCGGCCTTCGACGGCAGTCCGAACGAGCCGAGAAGCGCCCGTCGGTCCCGCTCGGCCTTCAGCACGGCGTCGCTCACGTTGTCGAGCGCGGAGCGGCCCGGGTCGATCTGCTCGTGCTCCTGTGCGAAGTAGCCCACCTCCACGTTCGCCCCCAGCTCCACCACGCCGTTCGAGGGCTCCTGGACACCGGCCAAACAGCGGAGCAGTGATGACTTGCCGGCGCCGTTGCGGCCGATGATCACGATGTGATCGCCCCGCCCGGCGTGGAAGGTCACGCCGGACAGCACCTCCTTGCTGCCGTACCGCACGCCCAGCTTCGCCACCTCGAGCGGTATCGCACCGGAGCGAGGCGGCGTCGGCAGCTTGAAGGTGCTGGCGCGCTCGCGCCGGTCGACATGCGTGCGCTCCGCCTGCAGCCGCTCCACCCGCTTGTCGAGCGACTTGGCCTTGCGCGCCCTCTTCTCCGTGCTCGCCCGCATGGAGTCGGCCAGGGCCGACAGACGGGTGATCTCCCGCCGCTCCAGCTCCGCGGCGCGCGCTCGCTGCTCGAGATCGGCTTCGTGCTGGGCCAGGAACCGCGTGTAGTTGCCCTTCCACTCCGTCAGGCGCTGGTTCGAAATGTGCAGCACCTTGGTGATCGACTGGTCCAGCAGCTTCAGATCGTGGCTGACCACGAGCAGCGCGCCGGCGAAGCGCGCCAGCTCCTCGAGCAGCCACCGCTTGGCCGCACGGTCGAGGTGGTTGGTCGGCTCGTCGAGGATCATCAACTCGGGCTCCTGGAAGAGCACCCGCATCAGGTCGACCCGGCGCCGCTGGCCACCCGAGAGCTCGTCGATGTCCTCGAGCAGCAGCTCCTGGCGGAGACCAAGCCCGTCGGCCAGGCGGGCCATGACCGACTCGGCCTCGTAGCCCCCGTTCGACTGGAACTGCTCCTGCAGGTCGGCGAAGAGCTCGATGTTCTCCTCGGAGGCGTCGTCGGCCATAGCGGCGCGGGCGGCCTGGAGGGCGTCGTCGAGCACGTCGAGACCCCGGGCCGAGAGGACGTGGGAGAACCCGGTCGGCTCCAGGCCGAGGCCGCCCGGAACCGGGGCCTGCGGCAGGTACCCGAACGAGCCGAGGAGCCGGACGTTGCCCCGGTGGTGCAGCTGTGGGGCCGGCTCACCCACCAGAACCGAGATGAAGGACGACTTGCCGGTGCCGTTGCGCCCGACGAGACCCACCTTCTCACCGGCGCCGACCACGAAGGATGCGTCGCTCAGCAGCGTACGGTCACCAATTTCGAGGGTGAGAGCGGACCCGACGATCACGGCACATTGTACGAGCGAGAACACGCACTCGATACACTCCGCGAATGCCCGCGCTCGACCGCAAATGGTGGACCCTGATCGCCGTCTGCACGGCGACCTTCATGCTTCTCCTCGACATCACAGTCGTGAACGTCGCACTGCCCGACATCCAGCGGTCGCTCAACTCGAGCTTCTCCGACCTCCAGTGGGTCGTCGACGCGTACTCGCTGACGCTGGCGGCCTTCCTCCTCACCGCGGGGGTCCTCGGTGACATCTATGGCCGCCGAGAGGTGTTCGCCATCGGGTTGGTCGTCTTCTCCCTCGCCTCGCTGCTGTGCGGTCTCTCGACCTCACCCCTCATGCTCAACCTTGCCCGCGCCGTCCAAGGCGTGGGCGGCGCCGTCATGTTCGCCACGTCGCTCGCCCTCATCGCCGGGGCGTTCATCGGGAAGGACCGGGGCACCGCCTTCGGGATCTACGGCGCGGTGATCGGCGGCGCCGTTGCCGTCGGACCGCTGATCGGCGGCGCGATCACGAGTGGCATCGGCTGGCGGTGGATCTTCTTCGTCAACGTCCCCATCGGGGTCATTGCGGTCGCCATCACCGTCACCAAGATCGCCGAGTCCAAGGACATGCGGGTGCGCCGGATCGACTGGGTCGGCTTCATCACCTTCTCGGCCAGTCTGTTCGCCCTCGTCTTCGCACTCGTGCGCGGTAACGACCTCGGCTGGGGCAGCGCGACCATCGTGGGCCTCCTCGTGGCGTCGGCCGTCCTCATGGTGGCGTTCTTCGTCAACGAGTTGCACACGGGCGACCCCATGCTGGATCTCGGCCTGTTCAAGATCCCCGCCTTCGTGGGTCTGTCCGTGGTGGCCTTCACCCTGGCGTCCTCCATCTTCGCCATGTTCTTGTACCTGACCCTCTACATCCAGGACGATCTCGGGTACGGACCGCTGGCCGCTGGCATCCGCTTCCTCCCCCAGACGCTGGTCATCTTCTTCTGGTCCTTCTTCGCCGGGCGCCTGACGGTGCGCGTGCACTCGCGCTACCTGCTCGGCATCGGCATGCTGATCGTGTCCGGCGGGCTGCTTTCCATGGCGACGACCCATCCCGACTCGGGCTGGACGGTCTTGCTGCCCGGGTTCATCCTCGGCGGCCTCGGAGCCGGCACCGTGAACCCGGTCCTGGCCTCGGGCGCGGTCTCGGTCGTCCAGCCACAACGCAGCGGCATGGCGTCCGGCGCCAACAACACGTTCCGGCAGGTGGGCATCGCGACGGGCATCGCGGTGCTCGGCGCGGTGTTCCAGAGCCAGATCGTGATGCACACCTCGGCCGTGCTCGACAAGACGGCAACCGGCAGGGAGGTGCTCCAGCGGGGCGGGGCGCAGTTACGCGGCGCCATGTCGGCCGGCGAGGTGCATCAAGTGGCCCAGGCCATCCCGCTCCCGGCCGCCAGGGCCGCGCTGCTCAACGCGTATCACATCGGCTTCTCGTCCACCCTGAATCACCTCATGGAGATCGGCGCCGTCGTCGCCTTCGTCGGCGCGCTGTGTGCGTTCGTGCTGGTGCGCCAGCGCGACTTCGTCATTCCGACGGCCACGAGCGGGCCGCCGGGAGCGGGGGCTCGGCCGGGGGCTGGGGCGGGTGCCACCGAAGGCGCCGGCGTGCCCGCCGCGCATGCCTGAGCCGTTCACGCTCGAGGGGACCACGGTGCGGCTGGAGCCACTGTCGGACGCGCACATCCCCGCCCTGGTGGCGGCGGCGGCCGAAGACCGGAGCAACTTTCAGTGGACCTACACCCCCGACGGGACCGAGCAGATGACCGCCTACGTCCGCGACGCGTTGGAACAGGTGGCGACGGGCGCCCACGTCGCCTTCGCCACCGTGCAGAAGGGCAGCAACGAGAGCGCCCCCAGCGGGAACGACCGGATCGTGGGCTGCACGCGCTTCTGCGAGATCCACACGTGGCAGTGGCCGCCGGGCGCCACCCATCAGCGCCACGGCGTGCCCGACGTCGTCGACATCGGCTACACCTGGCTGGCCGGATCGGCGCAACGCACCTCGGTCAACACGGAGGCCAAACTGCTCATGTTGACGCACGCCTTCGAGGTCTGGCGGGTCCACCGGGTGGCGTTGCGCACCGACGTGCGCAACGCGCGGTCCCGGGCCGCCATCGAGCGGATCGGGGGCCGCTTGGACGGCATCGTGCGCGCCGACCGCCCGGGATCCGACGACACGGTGCGCGCCTCGGCCTTGTTCTCCATCGTGGCGTCCGAGTGGCCGGCCACCAAGGCGCGGCTCGCGGCGCGGCTGGCGGAAGTGACGCCGAGGTAGAGGCCGGTCAGGCCCGGGCGAGGGTGGCCGAGATCTTGCGCGAGTGGAGCGCATGCACGGCCGCCTCGGCCTCGTCCTTGGGTCGCACGGCGGCGACGGCCTTGCCGGTCCGGTGGATCTTCCACGCCAGCTGGTCGGCCCGTTCGACGGTGTGGCCAAGGATCTCGACGAACGCCTGGATCACGGTCTGGAACGTGGTGACGTCGTCGTTCCAGACGATCACCGCCCACAGGTCCTCCCACTCGAAGAAGGCGTCGATGTCCTCGTCGGCGACCTCAATGGTCGAAGGATGGGCGAATGTGGACGACATGGTTCGGAAGCTGTTGGGACGTTTAGGGCCCAACGCAGTCTAGTCCCGGAGTCTCGCGATGTAGCGTGCGGGAATGCGAGCGACGGTCTTGGAGGGTCCGCGCGACGTGCGGGTCGAAAACGTCCCCGATCCTGCGCTACCCGGGCCCGAGGGCGTCGTGGTCGCGGTGGAGCAGACAGCGATCTGCGGATCCGATCTGCACCTGTACCACGACGCGCCGACGGGCAGCGGCATCCGCCTCGGACACGAGGCCATCGGGACGGTGATTGAAGCCGGCCCGCACGTGCGCAGCATGAAACCGGGTGACCGCGTGCTGGTCTCGGGCGTCATCGGTTGCGGCCTCTGCCGCTCCTGCCTGGCCGGCCAGCCCAACGTCTGCGTGGCCGGCAAGTCCGCCGCGTTCGGGACAGTGCCCGACCTCCCGGGCGGGCAGGCCGAGGCGATGGCCGTCCCCTTCGCAGACCTGTTCGCGCTGCCCATCCCCGAGGGCATCGCCGACGAGCAGGCCGTCCTACTCACCGACATCCTCCCCACGGGCTACCTCGGCGCGCAGCGGGCCTCCATCCGTCCGGGCGCGACCGTGGTGGTGGTCGGATTGGGACCCGTCGGCATCATGGCGCTGCAGTGCGCGGCGCTGTTCGGACCCGCCCGGATCCTCGCCGTGGACGTCGTGCCCGAGCGCCTGGCGCGCGCCGAGCGGCTCGGCGCGGAGCCCATCGACGCCAGCACCGCCCCGGGCTCGGCCCAGGTGCTCGAGGCGACGGGCGGGCGGGGCGCCGAGTCCGTCATTGAGGCCGTTGGGGCCGACGCCACCGTCGTGGACGCCCTCTCCTGCGCCGCCACCGGTGGCACGGTCTCGGTCGTCGGCGTCAACCTGTCGGCGGAGCTCGCGTTCCCCATGGGGATGGTCTTCCTGAAGAGCCTCACCCTGCGGACGATCTTCGCCCCCATCCCCGGTACCTGGCCCGCCCTGGTCCCGCTGGTGCAGGCGGGCCGGCTCGAGTTGATCGACACCTTCACCCACCGGATGGCGTTGGAGCAGGCGCCGCAGGCCTACGAGTTGTTCGACTCCCGGGCCGACGGGGTCCTGAAGGTCTTGCTCACACCGAACCCCTGAGCACCCTGGGGCTCGTCGGGGGTGCGGTTGACGACCATGGGCCATTCCGCGTTGCCGAGCTCGGGTCGCGCCATGAACCACGGGGCCGGCGGCGGTGCGATCAGCTGCGTGAGCGCGTCGACGATCGGCTCGTAGTTGACCCGCCAGCCCTGGAAGTTCCGCCAGGACTCGTCCAGGTCGCGCTCAATCGGGAATTCGACCTCCTCCAGCCGGCGGTAGCCGTCCTCGAACTCCGCCCTGGTGAGACGGATGCCCGCGCTCGGCAACGGATCGGGGTCGTAGGGGATCCGCAACGCACGCGCCATCGACCGCATGCAGCGGATGCCCATGGAGAGGCAGAGCCGGGCCTGGCGCGGCGTCTGCGTCGGGCTGACCGCGTGGTAGAGGGCGGCCGAGTCCATCATGGCGACGAGAGCGACGAGCCAGCTGCGCGACGAGACCGGTGAGCGGAACCACATCAGCCCGGGGTAGTTGGCGTGGCTCTCCGAGACGGCAGCGGCCCAGCGCTCCCAGTTCGCGTAGAGAGGCGGGAGCTCGACCATGGTGTCCAACCAGAAGTGGCGGGCCAGGATCTCCGGTCCCCAGGCCGGTGTCCCCCCACGCGCCGCGAGCAGGGTCACCTCGGTCTCCCTGGTCGCGAACGCGTTGTAGAGCGCGGGCAGGTAGGCGATCTCCAGTGCGATGACCCCGAAGCCGATGCCGGCAGCGAGAATCTCGAGCGTCCGGGGGCCGGCGCCGGCCGCCGTCACGATGCCGAGGGTGAACACCGACGAGCCGGCGATGCCGATGGCGTCGGCAAGATTCACCCCGCTGTTCCACCAGATGACGAGCGCCAGGCCGAACAGGATCAGGCAGAGCCACAAGACGAACAGCAACACCATGGCGGCGGGCCCTACGAACGAGAGGAGGCGGTCCCTGGCCTCGAAGTCCGGCAGGCGCGGGGTGAGCATGCGGGCCGAGCCACTCAGGCTGCGCGCCAGGCCGCGCATCAGACGCGAGGACGTCGCGCGCGGGACGACCAGGGAGGTGAAGACGCTCCAGACCGTGAGCAGGACGATGCCGATGCCCGCGACGAGTGCGACCACGCGGGCGAACTCCACCGCGCCATCCTGCCAGATGGCGCGGGCCGAAGATCAGGCCGAGGCGTACCTCGCCGCCGGCCGGCCGCTCGAGACGAGCGAGGACGGCACCTCCACCTGGCGCGAGCGCAGCAGCTCGCCCAGCCCCTTCGCCTGCGTGTCCAGTCGCAGGTTCGACGCGACGCCCCATCCCAGGAGGCCGTGCACGACGAAGTTGACCGCCCGTAGGTTCGGGAGCGGGTACCGGCTGATGGGGTAGGGCTCGGCCTCGGGCAGCACTGCCTTGAACCGTGCGGTGGTGAAGTGCTGCTGTAGCCACGCGGCGACCTCGTCCTCATCGGCCCAGACGCCGACGTTGGCGTCGCCACCCTTGTCGCCCGAACGCGCCCCCACCAGCACCCACAGCGGCACCCGGACCAGGTCGGATTCCGGCACGGATTCCGGCACGGCACCGCCCGCCGTGCCGGGTCCGGCGGCCGGGGCGCCCTCGGCGCCGGGGTCACGGGGAGCGACGCCGGGTGCGGTGGTCGGAACGTCGTGGCCGTCGCACTCAATGCGCGGCGTGACGGCCGCGGTGGCGACCGTGGTCGGCCAGTAGCGGGCGACACCTTGCGCGCCCGAGGGCGCGGACGTGAAGAAGGTGCCGGGATAGCTCGAGAGGCTGGTCTCGACGACCGCACCCGAGAAGGCGCGGCCGACCGCCTCCTCGTCGTCGCCCCGCACCGCCAGGCGCAGGTAGGCCATGCCGCCGCCGGTCAGGTCGCCCGAGAGGTCCTCGGCGGTCTCGGCGAAGGTGTCACGGCCTCCTGGGATGCCCGCCCACACCGCGTCGGCCGCGAAGCGCGCCTTCTCGGCGACCTGGACACCGGTCAGCGCGAGGGTCATGGCGTTGCGCCATCCGGCGTGGAGGTTTGCCGTCACCTTGAGCGTGGGTGGTGGCGGCTCCCCCCGCACGCCGGAGATACGCACACGGTCAGGTCCCTCCTGCGCGAGCGCGATGGTGTCGAAGCGAGCCACCGCGTCCGGGCTGAGGTAGCTCGGGCCGCCAATTTCGTAGAGCAGCTGGGCCGTCACCGTACCGACGCTCACCGCGCCGCCCGTCCCCGGATGCTTCGTGATGACCGACGTGCCGTCCGGGTGCAGCTCGGCGAGCGGGAACCCGATCCGCTCCCGGTTGGGTACTTCCTCGAAGAACGCGTAGTTCCCCCCGCAGCACTGCGCACCGCATTCGATGACGTGCCCGGCCACGACCGCGCCCGCCACCGCGTCGAGGTCCGCGTCGGACCATCCGAACGCGTGCAGCGCCGGCCCCACGACGAGCGCCGCGTCGGTGACCCGGCCGGTGACCACCACCTGCGCTCCGGCGGCCAGCGCGTCGGCGATCGGGCGGGCACGCAGGTAGGCGTTGGCGGTCACGACGCGCGCCGCGGCCGGGAGGGGCTCGCCGGTGTCGAGGTTGACGAACCTCTCCCCCGCCGCCCGGAGCTCGGCGAGCTGGGGTGTGATGTCGTCGCCCGAGACCGAGGCGACGCGCACCTCGAGTCCCTGGCGGCGACCCAGCTCCCGCACGGCGGCCGCCAGACCTTCGGGATTGAGGCCGCCCGCGTTCGAGACGACGGTGATGCCCCGTTCCACGCAGGCCGGCAGGACCTCCTCGAGCTCCCGCAAGAACGTACGGGCGTAGCCGCCGCGGTCGCGGGTCTTGTGCAGGATGTACATCGTCAGCTCGGCCAGCCAGTCGCCCGTGAGCACGTCGATGGGGCCGCCCTCCACCATCTCGCGGGCGGCGGACAGCCGATCCCCGAAGAACCCGCTGCAGTTGGCGACGCGCACCACGGTCGGTCGGTCGCCGATCCCGCTCATGTGGGCTCCACGGCGACGAGGAGGTCGTTGACATCGACCTGTTGGCCGGGGATGCACGCCACCAGCACCACCGTCCCGGCGCCGTTCGCCCGCAGTGTGTGCTCCATCTTCATCGCCTCGACGACGACCAGCCCTTCGCCCTCGGCCACGATGTCACCGATCGCCACGAGGACCTTGGTCACGGCGCCCGGCAGGGGGGCCCGGCACTCCCCGGCGATGCCGCCCCGCTCGTCGGGATCGTCCTCCGTGCGCAAGGCGAACGTCGACTGGCCCTCGGGGCCGTTCACCTCGGCCCGGTGTGACGAGAGACGCACCCGGTAGCGGCGGCGCAGGCCGTCCGCCGCGGTGAGGTCGACCACGCCGCCGTGCGTGACGGCGGTCCCCACCACGCGCGGCCCGTCACCGGTGAGCACGACCGCGGCCTCGTCTCGCGCCGCCGCGCGCACGCCCACGGTCCCCACGTCGTCGGTCAGCTGATCCACGTGCAGCGGGCGGCCGACGTTGCGCCACCCCGCCGCCGGTACCGGGACGAGGCTGCGGGCCGACCGCTCCTGGAGCAGACAGAAGGACGCCGCCGCGGCGTGCCGCTGCCGCGCGTCGTCGGGCAGCACGGCGTCGCGCAGGTCGGGGCGGCCTTCGAGGTAGTGGATGTCGGCCCCGCCGCGCCGGAAGGCGGCATCGTCGAGGACGGCTTGCAGGAGTTGGCGGTTGGTCTCCAGGCCGTCGAGCTCGAGCACGCGGAGCGCCAGCGACAGCCGGCCGACGGCGGCGTCGCGGTCTTCCCCGTGGGCCATCAACTTGGCCACCAGCGAGTCATAGGCGGGGCTCACGGTGCTCCCCGACTCGACGGCGCGGTCGGTACGCAGACCGGGGCCTTCGGGCCACCGCACGTGCGCCACCGTGCCGGGAGTCGGCCGGTAGTCCTCGCGGGGGCGCTCGGCGCACAGGCGCACCTCCACCGCGTGGCCGCACGCCGCGATGTCGCCCTGCCCGAACGGCAGGGAACGGCCCGAAGCCACCGCCAGCTGCAGCCGGACGAGGTCCAGCCCCGTGACCAGCTCGGTCACTCCGTGCTCGACCTGCAGGCGCGTGTTCATCTCCAAGAAGTAGAAGCCGCTCGCATCGACGAGGTACTCCACGGTGCCGACACCCACGTAGGCGACCGCCTTCGCCGCGGCCAGCGCCGCATCCCACATCAGGCGCCGGGTCGCCTCGGGCACGAGCACCGCCGGCGCCTCCTCGACGACCTTCTGGTGCCGCCGCTGGACGGAGCACTCGCGGTCGAACAGGTGCAGCACGGTGCCCCGCGTGTCCCCCACCACCTGCACCTCCACATGACGAGGTGCGGCCAGGTAGCGCTCCAGGAAGACCTCGTCGGAGCCGAAGGCGGTGGCGGCCTCTCGCTGGGCCGACGCCACCGCGTCGGCCAGCTCTGCTTCCGACGTCACCAGCCGCATCCCCCGGCCGCCTCCCCCGGCGGACGCCTTCACGAGGAGCGGGAAGCCGACGTTCGTCGCGGCCGCCGGGAGCTGCTCGGGCCGGGCCCCGGCCGGCACGGCTGCGCTGGGGAGCACCGGGACGCCGGCGCCGGCGACCACCTCCTTCGCCCGCGCCTTGTGGCCCATCACGCGCATCGCCTCGGGGGGCGGGCCGACCCAGACGATGCCGGCACGCCCGCAGGCCTCGGCCAGGGCGGGGTTCTCGGAGAGGAATCCGTAGCCCGGGTGCAGGGCGTCCGCACCCGCCGCCTGCGCCGCCCGCACCAGCACGGCCGGGTCGAGGTACGTCTGGCCGAGCGTGGCACCGGGCAACGGGACGGCGGCGTCGGCCTCGCCGACGTGCGGGCTCCCGGCGTCGTCCGCGGCGTAGACGGCGACCGCCTCGCAGCCGGCGTCGTGCGCGGCCCGGATGACGCGTCGCGCGATCTCGCCCCGGTTGGCGACGAGGACACGGCGGATCGGTCGCGGCTCCGTCTCCATCAGTGGCGCACCACCCCGAAGACGGCGGTGCCCCGCACCGGCGCGGAGTGGACGGCCGTGAGCGCGATGGCCAGCACCGTGCGCGTGTCGCGGGGGTCGATGATGCCGTCGTCCCACAGGCGCCCGGTGGCGTACAGCGCGGTCGACTCCTCTTCTATCTGGTTCTCCGTGGCCTGGCGCAGCTCGTCGTCCGCCTGCTCGTCGAAGGGCCGGCCGGCTGCCGCGGCCGCGTTGCGCCGCACGATGGAGAGGACGCCCGCCAGCTGCTTGGGCCCCATGACGGCAATACGGTGGTTGGGCCAGGTGAAGACGAAGCGGGGGTCATAGGCCCGGCCCGCCATGGCGTAGTTGCCGGCCCCGTAGCTCGCCCCCACCATCAAGGTGAGATGGGGCACCGTCGAGTTGGACACGGCGTTGATCAGCTTGGCCCCGTCCTTGATGATGCCGCCCTGCTCGTAACGGGTGCCCACCATGAACCCGGTGATGTTCTGCACGAACAGGATGGGCGTGTCGGTCCGGTTGCACAGCGCAATGAACTGGGCGCCCTTCTGTGCCTCGGGTGAGAAGAGGATGCCGTTGTTGGCCAGCACCCCGATCGGGTACCCGCCGATGGAGGCCCAGCCGCACACCAGCTGCGTGCCGTAGGACTCCTTGAACTCCTCGAAACGGGACCCGTCGACGACGCGGGCCAGGATCTCGCGCACGTCGAAGGGGACCCGCACGTCGACCGACGCGATGCCGAGCAGGTCCTCGGCCGCGTACAACGGCTCGTCCGCCGGGCCAGCGGGCCCGGGGCCGAGGCGGCGCCAGCGCAGATGGGCCACGATCGCCCGGGCCATGCGGATGGCCTCGGGCTCGTCACGGGCCAGGTAGTCGCACAAGCCCGACGTCCGGGCGTGCATCAGCGCGCCACCCAGCTCCTCTTCGTCGGCGTCCTCCCCGATGGCCATCTTGACGAGCGGCGGCCCGCCGAGGAACACCCGGGCCCGGTCCTCGACCATCACCGTGTAGTCGCTCATGCCCGGGAGGTAGGCGCCGCCGGCGGTGGACGAGCCGAGGACGACGCAGACGGTGGGGATGCCCTGCGCCGACAGCTGGGTCAGGCGGCGGAACTGCTCGCCGCCGGGCACGAACACGTCGGCCTGGCGGGGCAGGTCGGCCCCTCCGGACTCGACCAGGATCAGCAGCGGGAGGCGATTGGCCTCGGCCACGTCCATGGCGCGCAGCAGCTTGCGGATCGTGGTCGGGCTGGTCGTCCCGCCGCGCACGGTCGGATCGTTGGCGATCACGAGGCACTGGGTGTGCGCCACCTCGGCCAGCGCCACCACCACGCCGCCGCCGACGGGGTCGCCGGTGTGGAGCCCCGCCAGCGGGCACACCTCCAGCACGGGTGTGCCCGGGTCGACGAGAGCCTCCAGGCGCTCACGCACCATCATCTTGCCGCGGGCGCGGTGGCGCTCGACGTACTGCGGGCCGCCTCCCGCCAGCACCTGCTCGTGCAGCGCGCGCACCTCGTCGGCCAGCGCCCGCATGGCGCCGGCGTTGTCGGTGAACTCGTCGCTCGCCGTGGCCAGGTGGGAGCGGATGGGCGTGCTCATCGCGTGTCCGAGGTGTCCCAGGCGGGCCGGCGCTTCCGCAGGAACGCCTCCATCCCCTCGGCCGCCTCCGGGCTCGCGAAGAGCTGGGCCGACGTCGCCGCCGCCGAGGCCAACCCGTCGGACCAGCCGTGCGCCGGCAGGGTGCGCAGCAGTTCCTTGGTGGCGCGCACGGCGCCCGGAGCCGACTTGCAGATGGCCTGGGTCTGCGCCGCCACCCAGGCGTCGAGGGCGACCTCGTCGTCCACCATGGCGGAGAGGAGGCCGGCGGCCGCCGCCTCCGGCGCGCCGAAGGTCTCACCGGTGAGCGCCGTGCGGGCCAGGAACCGGCGGTCGGCCACGCGTAGCGCGGGCACCAGGATCATGGCCGGCGCCACGCCGACGCGTACCTCGCTGAAGCCGAAGGTGCTCGATGCTGCCGCCGCCGCCAGGTCGCACGCTGCAATGAGGCCGAGCCCCCCGGCCCGGGCATGGCCGTTGACGCGGGCGATGACCGGCACCGGGCTCTCCACGATGCCGGTGAGGATGTCGGGCATGCGGTTGGGCGCGGCGGCGCCGCGTTCGGCGAGGTCGGCGCCCGAGCAGAACACCGACCCCGACGCGGTGAGCACGACGGCGCGCACGGCCGCGTCGCCGGTCGCGTCACGCAACGCCTGGTCCAGCTCCTCGAGGAGGCGCGACGACAGCGCGTTGCGGTTCCCGGGAGAGTCCAGGGTCAGCGTGCGGATGCCGCCGCTGTGGTGCACGCCGACCAATGCTTCCGTCACGGGAGCGCAGTGTAGGGGGGTGGTCGCCGGGGGGCGGAAAAAGGCCGGTGGTATCGTTCGCCGGTGATCGAGACCGACGAGCATCAGCTCTTCCGCAAGACACTGCGGGACCTCTTCGAGCGGGAGATCGAGCCCCACGTCGAGGAGTGGGAGGCCGCGCGCACGTTCCCCGCCCACGAACTCTTCCCCAAGCTGGCCGCCGTCGGCCTCCTCGGGCTCGAGTACGAGGAGGCCTACGGCGGCGTGGGGGCGGACCACACCTACACCATGATCGCCGGCGAGGAGATGGGCCGGATCAGCTGCGGCGGTGTGCCCATGGCCATCGCCGTGCAGATGTCGATGTCCACGCCCGCCCTGGCCCGCTACGGCTCCCACGAGTTGAAGGAGCGGTATCTCGCACCCGCCGTCCGCGGCGAGGTGGTGACCTCCATTGCGGTGACCGAGCCGGACGCCGGCAGCGACGTCGCCGGCATACGGACCCGCGCCGCGCGCGACGGGGACGAGTGGGTGATCAACGGCGCCAAGCTCTACATCACCAACGGCACGCAGGCCGACTGGCTCTGCCTCCTCGCCCGAACCTCCGACGAGCCCGGCTACCAGGGCATGTCGCTCATCGTCGTCCCCACCGCGCTGCCGGGTGTGACGGTGTCACGCAAGCTCGAAAAGCTCGGCATGTGGTCGAGCGACACCGCGGAGCTGTCGTTCACCGACGTGCGCGTGCCGGTCTCGAACACCATCGGTGAGATCGGCCGCGGCTTTCAGCAGCAGATGGCCCAGTTCCAGGCCGAGCGCCTCATCACCTTCTACAAGCAGGTCGGTTCCATTGCACTGGCGCTGGAGCGAACCAAGGCCTACCTGCGCGAACGCCGGGCCTTCGGCGCACCGCTGCTGGCGAACCAGCACCTGCAATTCGTGCTGGCCGAGCTGTCGGCCCGTCACGACGTCCTGAAGCACTACGCGCGCACGACTGCCGACGCGGTGCTGCGGGGCGAGGACGCCACGCGCTACGCCACCATCGGCAAGCTGCTCGGCTCCCGGCTCCAGCGCGAGGTGGCCGACGCCGCGGTGCAATTCCACGGTGGCATGGGCTACATGGACGAGAACTGGACCTCGCGCTACTTCCGCGACACCCGGCTCGACTCCATCGGCGCCGGCGCCGACGAGGTCATGCTGCGCATCCTGGCCCGCATGGACGGCTACTCCGCCGAATAGCGTCCACGCTACGTGTGGCGGAACACGGCCTGGCCACCGCCGCTGGCGATCAGGCGGCGTTCGCTCGACCAGATTCGCCCTGTCCACGACAGCAGGCCGCCCTGGGCGACCGGCGAGTGCGCATCGAGCAGGATCCACTCCGACGAGCCGCCGGGGAACTGGAACGAGGCGTAGAGGTCCAGGCTCGGGGCGATGTAGGGCGGGTCGAGATGCGCGTGCGGGCGCGAACCGGCCGGCCAGCTCCCCACGTCGAGGACGATGAGCGAACGCGCCGCGTCCACCCACGGATCGTCGAAGGTCGCCGTCGGCGTGCAGCGCACCCAGGTCCGCCACGTCGGCGGCAACGGTCCCGGCGGAGGCCAGCTGTCGGACCACTCGATCATGCGCTGCTCGAAGTTGTCCCAGAAGGGGAACGAAGGACGGCGCTCGTCGGGCCACCGGTCGGCTCGCGTCGGCAGCGCGTCGGGGTCGGGCACGTCGGGCGGGTCGAGATCCTCGTGCTCGAGCCCGTCGACCTCGCCGACGGACCACACCATGGCCTCGAGCACCGGCCGGCCCGCCTGGGTCATTTCGACGCGCTGCGCCAGGACGGTGCGGCCGGCGCGCCGCGGGGTGACCACGAGATCGACCGGCGCGAAGGCGGCCACCGAGAGGTAGTGGCAGAAGAAGCTGGCGGGGCGGGCGAAGGGGCTCTCGGCCCCGGCGGCCCGCAGCACGATCGCGGCGACGTACCCGCCGCAGGGGCCCCAGATCTCCCAGTCGGCATGCACGTGGGCGCGGTAGCGGCCGTCCCCCTCGGGCTCGGGCGCCGTGTCCTCCTCGATGTCACCCACGGGGAACGTCACCCATGGCCAGGTGCTGCTCCCAGGTGTCCCGCGTCAGTTCCAGGACATCGACTTCCTCGCCGCGCGGCCCGGCCGTGGTCAGCCAGTGGGCGAAGCCCAGCCGCGCCATGACGCGCCCCGACGCGACATTCTCCGGCTCATAGATGCTGACGATGCGCTCCAGGCCACCGCTGGTGAAGCCGAACTCGAGGGCGGCGGCACCCGCCTCGGTCGCCAGACCGCGCCCACGGTAGGGGCCCGACAGGCGCCACCCCACTTCGACGGCCGGGAGGATCTCGGGCAGGAAGTGGGGCACGGCCAGCCCGGCCCATCCCATCATGATGCCGCTGTCCCGGTCGACGACCGCCTCGATCCCGAAGCCGTCGCTCTCGTAGCGCTCCAGCATCCGGGACAAGAACTCGGCGGTCTCCTGCCGGGTCATGGGCGCCCGTCTCGGGTACCACCAGAAGGACTCCTCGGCGTGGACGACCGCGAGCTCGTCGAGGTCCTCGGGCACGAACGGCCGCAGCACGAGCCGATCCGTGGTCAGCGTGGGGATGCCGGGACGGCCCATGGCAAACCCCTCAGCCGAGGGGAAGGCCGGGGGCGTCGGCCAGCGACGGGTCCTGCCCGGGCCGCGCGGACGGCGCGTAGAGCTGCTCCGGCCGGAACGACCGCACGGCGCGGTCACCCCCGCGCCCCCCCACCACCTCGACCCACGCCTCACCGGTCTCGCCGTTGGTGACGTGCGCCACGAACGCCCACGATGCGCCGCGCAGGCGCGTGCCCTGGACCTGCACGGGGTCGCCGGGCCGCAGTCCCGCCCACCGTGTGGTGCGGCGGAGGTCAGCCACGGCAACGGCGGCGGGCCCGGGCGCGAACGGACATCGGACTCTTTCTACCCGCTCCCGAGGATGAGCCGGAACGGCGGCGCCACGCCGTATCCTGACCACGTGGCGCTCGATCCCCCGCGGACCCTCACGCCGTCGAAGGTGACGGCCTTCACCAACTGCCCGCTGGCCTTCAAGTTCTCCCAGATAGAGCGCCGACCCGAGCCGCCGTCCCCCCACTCGGTCAAGGGAACGCTCGTGCACGCAGCGCTCGAGGGCCTCTTCTGGCACCACGCACCGGGCGACCGGAACCCCGCCGCGGCGGCCGCGGAGCTGGAGCGCTCCTGGGCCGAGCTGCAGGACGACGACGAGTTCGTCCAGCTCGAGCTCGGCCCGGACGAGGCCAAGGCCTTCCTCGCCGACGCACGGACCCTGGTCGGCAACTACTTCCGGCTGGAGGACCCCAACCGGTCCCACGCGGTCGGCGTGGAGCTCGGCGTCGAGACGATGGTCGACGGCATGCGCCTGCGCGGCATCATCGACCGGCTCGACGTCGCGCCCGACGGGAGCCTCACCGTGGTGGACTACAAGACCGGGCGGGCGCCGTCGGAGCGCTTCGAGCGGGGCAGCCTCGGCGGGGTCCAGACCTACGCCCTGCTGTGCGAGAGCGTGCTGGGCCGCGCCCCGGCCGAGGTCAGGCTGCTGTACCTGCGCCAGCCGATCGCCATTTCGTCCGTGGCGTCCGAGCAGGCCATCCGCGGCCAGCGGAAGCGGGCGATCGCGGTCTGGACGGCCATTGCGCGGGCGTGTGACGCGGAGGACTTCAGGCCCAACGTGGGCCCGCTCTGCGACTTCTGCCACTTCAAGACGTCCTGCCCCGCCTTCGCCGCGTGACCCGAGCGCGGTGAGCATCGACGAGGCGGTCGACGCCGCCTTCGAGCCCCTCCGGGGCCGCCCGGCTGTCGACCGCACCGCCGCGGTCGTGTCCAACCTGGCCGACTATGGCTTCATTTGGGTGCTCCTGGCCGGCCTGAAGGCGCGACGACGCGGGCCGGACCGGCGCCGCGCCGTCGTGGCGCTCGCCGCGGCCGGGTTCTCCTCGCTCATCGTGAGCCGGGTGGTCAAGGCGGCCGTCGAGCGCCAGCGCCCCGACGAACACCTGGCCGCCGCCGTCCGCACGCCGTCGAGCAGCAGCTTCCCGAGCGGCCACACCCTGGCCGCCTTCTGCACCGCTTTCGTCCTCGGGGACTCCGACGCCGGGACGGCGGCCAACGTCGGCTTCGCGGCCGCCGTCGCCGCCAGCCGCGTCCACCTGCGCGCCCACCACCCCACCGATGTGATCGGCGGTGCGGCCATCGGTTCGGTCCTCGGGTTGGGCCTGCGCCCCATCGTCGACGTCGTCACCCCCGGGAGCAAGGGGCGCCGCGGGCGGAAGGCGCGCCGCACCGGTGGCCGGCGCGCCCGCGGGCGGGGAATGGGCCACGACGGGGTCGTGTTGAAGCAACTATGACTTCCTTCGCCGTCACCTGGGATTACCGGTGCCCGTTCGCCCGCAACGCCCATGAGCACCTGGCCGCCGGGCTGGCCGACGGGGCCGACTGGGACGTCACGTTTCTTCCGTTCTCCCTCAGCCAGATCCACGTGCCCGAAGGTGGGACGGCCGTGTGGGACGACCCGGCCAAGGCGCCCGACCTGCTGGCGCTGGCGTCGGGCATCGTCGTGCGCGACCAGTACCCCGATCGGTTCCTCGGCGCGCACGTCGCCCTCTTCGCCGCCCGTCACGACGACGGGCTCGACCTGCGGGTCCCCGAGGTGGTGGCGGGCGTCCTCGACGGCGCGGGAGTGCCCGGGGACAAGGTGGTGGCCGAAGTGGCGACCGGTGACCCGGTCCAGGAGCTGCGCCGGGCGCACGAGCGGGCGGTCGAGGGGTGGGAGGTGTTCGGCGTGCCCACCTTCGTGGTCGGCGAGCGCGCCGTGTTCGTGCGCCTGATGAGCCGCCCCCAGGGCGACGCCGCGCTGGCGCGCCGCACCGTTGACGGCGTGCTGGCCCTGTTCGAGACCATGCCCGACCTCAACGAGTTCAAGCACACGACGCTGTCGCGCTGAGCCACGGCTCAAGCACACGACGCTGTCGCGCTGAGCCACGGCGGCGTGGGCCGTCGGGCGACGCCGGGTCAGGAGCGGGACAGCTCGCCGATGAGCGCGAAGCCGCGCTCGCGCTCCGCCTTGTCGCCCACCACGGCCGCCACGAAATCGGTCGCACCGGCGTCGGCCAGCCGCGCGATGGATGCCGCCACGGCCTCCTCGTCACCGACGAGGCCGATGTCGGCGGCGGACTCGGCACCCTCCTTGTCGAGCATGGCCCTGTAGGAGGGCAGGTTCGGGTAGATGGCGAACGCCTCGTTGATCCGCGCCTTGGCGGCGTCGATGTCGCCGGTCACGGCGATCGGCAGCGACACGACCACGCGCGGTGCGGGCCGCCCGGCCGCTGCCGCGGCCGCGACGATCGTGGGGGCAATGTGACCGCCGACGGTCCCGGTGCCCGTCATCCAGGTGATGGTGCCGTCCGCCACCGTCCCCGCCAGCTTGAGCATGGCGGGTCCCAGGGCAGCC
Source organism: uncultured Acidimicrobiaceae bacterium (assembly GCA_963736525.1). GTDB lineage: Bacteria > Actinomycetota > Acidimicrobiia > Acidimicrobiales > RAAP-2 > Bog-473. Next base: position 18,202 of record CAVTPF010000003.1, on the reverse strand, counting down.
ACCAGGACCGGCGGGGCCTGCGCACCCGGGATGGCGATGGGTACGAAGGCGTTGGTGGTGACGCGCTCTCCGGGGCTGCTGACCGTCTCGCCGCGCAGGAGCGGCATGAGCGACGCCAGGTACTCCTTCATGTAGCGGGCGGGCCTCGCGTAGCTCATGCCCCACACGCCCTCCACGACGACCTGGTGCGACAGACCGACGCCGAGCAGCAGCCGGTTCCCGGTCACGCACTGCACGGTGAGGGCCTGCTGCGCCAGCACCATCGGATGGCGCGGGTAGACCGGCACCACCCCCGTGCCGAGGCCGATACCGGGCACCTGCGCCCCCGCGGCCGCCAGGAGCGTCAGGGCGTCGTGGCCGAATATCTGGCTGGCGAACGCGTGGTCGAGGCCGGCGTCCCGATAGCGCTGCAGCTGGGCAACGGTCTCGTCCAGTGGCTTGTCGGCGTCGATGAGGCTCCCGATACGCAGCGGTTTGGCCATGTCCTGGTGCTCCTCGCGTAGTGTGCCGGTTGTGTCCGCCCCACTGTCTAGGCGAATCCCCGGACGGGGGCGAGAGAGCTGAGCGCCCACCACGTCGGGTTCGTGGGGGCGGGCCAGCTGGCGCGGATGGCGGGCGAGGCGGCCAGCGCGCTCGGCCTCTCCATGGCCGTGCTGGCCGAGCGGGCCGACGACGCCGCCTGCGCGGTGGCCGCCGAGGTGATGCTGGGGTCGCCGTTCGTGGCCGAGGACCTCGGGGCATTCGCCGAGCACTGCCAGGTCGTGACGTTCGACCACGAGCAGGTCGACCTCGACATCGTGGCCGACCTGGCGTCCGCCGGGGCCGTCCTGCGCCCCGGCGCGGACACGCTCGAGCTGGCGGTCGACAAGGCCCACATGCGAACCATCCTCGACGCCGCCGGCGTCCCGGTGCCCCGCTACGCCGTGGTGGACGACGGACCCGACGCGCTCGATGCGGTGGTGTCGTTCGCGGGCGCGCACGGCTGGCCGGTGATGGTCAAGGCGGCCCGGGGCGGCTACGACGGCAAGGGCGTGTGGCCCGTGCGCAACCGCTCCGAGGCCGAGGCCGTCCTCGCCCGCGTGGTGGGCCGGGCGGTGGTCGAGGAGCTCGTGCCCCTGGAGGCGGAGCTGGCGGTGATGGTGGCCCGCCGCCCCTCCGGTGGGTCGGTGGTCTGGCCGGCGGTCGAGACGGCCCAGGTCGAGGGGGTCTGCCGGGAGGTCCTGGTCCCCGGGCGGCTGCCGTCCGACGTGTCCGAGGCGGCAGCGAGCCTCGCCCAGAAGGTGGCCGAGATCGCCGGCGCCGTCGGGGTCATGGCGGTCGAGCTCTTCTGGTCGGGCGGCCGGCTCCTGGTGAACGAGGTCGCCACCCGGCCGCACAACTCGGGCCACTGGACCATTGAGGGCGCCGTCACCTCCCAGTTCGAGAACCACCTGCGGGGCGTGCTGGACCTGCCGCTCGGCGCGACGACGCGCCAGCACGCACAGGTGGCCAGCGTCAACGTCTTCGGTGGCCCCTCCGGCGAAGACCCCGCCCGCCTGCTGGCCCGGGGCCTGGCGGTGGAGGGCGCCCACGTCCACCTCTATGGCAAGGGGGCGAGGCCGGGACGCAAACTGGGGCACGTGACCGTGTGCGGCGAGGACGCCGAGCTCGTCCGGGCCCGCGCCTGGGCCGCAGCGAGCGCCCTCGGGACGCCGGTGCCCCAAGGCCTCGACACCCCCTCCGAGGTGGCTCCGTGACGCCGCGCGACCCGTTGGTCGCGGTCTTGATGGGCAGCTCGTCGGACCTCCCGGTGATGCGCGGCGCCGTCGAGATGCTGGAACGCTTCGCCGTGGCGCACGAGGTCCGCGTGGTCTCCGCCCACCGGACCCCTCTCGACATGATCGCCTTCGGCCAGGCGGCGGCCGGACGCGGGCTGCGGGTGCTGATCGCCGGAGCGGGGGGTGCCGCCCACCTGCCCGGGATGCTGGCCGCGGTCACCACCCTGCCGGTCATCGGCGTCCCGGTGGCGCTGTCCCAGCTGGACGGTCTCGACAGCCTGCTCTCCATCGTGCAGATGCCCAAGGGCGTGCCGGTGGCCACCATGGCGGTGAACGGCGCGAGCAACGCCGGCCTGCTGGCGGTGCGCATCCTGGCCGTGGGCGACCGCGACCTGACTGGCAGAATGGAGGCATTCCAAGAGGAGATCGCGTCCGACGCCCGAGCCCAGGATGCCGACGTGTCCGGAGGAGCGGAAGATGGTTGAGCCGAACCTGGCCCAGCGGCTGGGGCACCCGGCCGACGCCAAGCTGGTCATCATCAACGCCGACGACCTCGGCTCGTGCCATTCGGCCAACGTCGGGGTGTTCGAATGCCTGGCGACCGGCACCGTCACCAGCGCCACGCTGATGGTCCCGTGCCCCTGGGCCCGCGAAGCGAGCAGTCGGTACCGTGGTGAGGACATCGGGGTGCACCTGACGGTCAACGCGGAGTACGAGCTCTACCGCTGGGGGCCCATCACCCATGCGCCCTCGCTGCTCGGCGGCGACGGCGGCTTCCCGCGGACGGTCCAGGACGTCTGGGACCACGCCGACCTCGACGAGGTCCGCCGCGAGTGCCGGGCCCAGATCGAGCGGGCCATCCTCTGGGGCTTCGACGTGAGCCACCTCGACGCCCACATGGGCACGCTGCAGCTCCGGCCCGAATTCTTCGACGTCTACCTGGAGCTGGCGGTGGAATTCGGGTTGCCGCTCCGGATGGTCGGCCCGGCCATGGAGCGCTACGTCGGCTTCCCGGCGCGGGAGGTGGCGGCCGAGGCCGGCGCGGTCTTCACGGACCACATGCGCTTCGTACCGGGCGTCGGCTCGCGTGACATGTTCGAGAAGGACCTCGCCACGCTGCGACCCGGCGTCACCGAGCTCCACCTGCACCCGGCGGTGGACAGCGCGGAACTGCGGTCACTGGCCACCGACGACTGGGCGGCCCGCGTCGACGACTACCGCATGATCTGCCACGAGGACTGGGTCCGCCGTTCCCTCGACCAGGCCGGGGCCACCCTGATCGGGTTCCGGCCCCTGCGCGAGCTGGCACGGGCCGGGCGCTGAACCCGAGCCGGCCCGGTGACCGCCACGACCGCCACGACCATTCAAGGCGTCTGGGTCCTCACGACGCAGCCGGACAAGGAGCGCGATCTCTTCGACATCCAGATCTCGTCCAAGGGCATAGAGCTCCGGCGTGACGGCCAGCCCCCCGAGCGCATGGGCTGGGAAGGGATCTCGGAGTGGGAGGTCGAGGAGCGCCCGAAGGGTGTCGTGCTGATCCTGCGCGGCGGCGGCGCCACGACGCCCATCGCGGTGCCCGGATGGGCGCCCGGCGACATGGAGGCCCTCCTGCGCCAGGTCACGACAAACGGGCCGACGGCGCAGGCCACCCGCACGGCCGCGCCGGCCCTGCCGGCGACCCACCGGCTCCTGCGCCAGCGCAGGCGCCGGGAGCGGCGGGCGCGCTGGGCCCGGGCGCTGCCGTGGAAGCCCGTGCTGACCGTCGTGCTGCTGGGCGTGCTGGCGGCGGCGGTCACCGTCGTGCTCCTGCAGAGCGCCGGCATCATCAACTGGGGCTTCCTCGGCCCCACCGCCTGAAGGGCGGCGGGGCCGGCACCGCACCGTCAGGCCGGGCGGACCCCTGCGAACAGGTCGTCCTCGGTGACGTCGGTCGGGCCCACACGGCTCTGGGCCAGCCGGTACTCGTCGACGGGGTGGATGTCGCGCATCACCTCGGGCGGGAGGCCGAACCAGAAGGGCGAGTCGGGATCGACCTGGGTCGCGTGGGCCCGCAACGCCTCGCCCCGCACGTGGGTGAAGCCCGTGACGTCGATGGTCGTGGTGAACGGCTCCGTGCGGGTCATGCGGGCCAGCCACTTGTCGTCGAAGGGCGACTCCATCCCGAGCTCCAGGAACTTCTCGTGGATCTGGCGGAACCGCTCCCCCGACCAGACCGAGTAGTACAGCTTGGACGGGGCGTGGGGGGCGCCCGCCTCCGGGAAGCGGTCCGGATCACCGGCGGAGCCGAAGGCCAGGACGGAGATCTCGTGGACGCGCAGATGGTCGGGATGGGGGTACTCGTTCTGGTTGTCGCCGTAGGTGACGACCACCTGGGGGCGCTCCCGGCGGATGGCGGCGACCAGGCGGCCGACGGCCTCGTCCAGGGGGGCCTGGGCGAACGAGGCCGGGTTGGTGTTGGCCTCCGAATCGGGCATCCCCGAGTCCCGGTAGCCGAGGAGGGCCGTCTCGTCGTAGCCGATGATGTCGGTGGCCGCCTTCAGCTCGGCCATGCGGATCCGCCCGATGTCCGCCCGCACCTCGGGCGTGTCCATGGCCGGGTTCAAGATGTCGCCCTCTTCTCCCCCGGTGCAGCACACCAGCACCGTCCGGACACCCTCGGCGTGGTAGCGGGCCACCGTCGGGGCGCCCTTGGAGGCCTCGTCGTCGGGGTGCGCGTGGACACTGAGCAGGCACAGGCGTTCGGGCACGAGCCGACCTTAGCGGCGTGCCTGCGCAGGCCCGCCCGGTGCCACCCCTCCCCCGCTGGGCCTTATGCTCGTAGTTCATGGCAGGCACGTTCAGTCGGATCCGCGACATCTTCCGGTCCAAGGCGAACAAGGCCCTCGACAAGATGGAGGACCCGCGGGACACGCTGGACCTCTCCTACGAGAAGCAGCTCGAGCAGCTGCAGAAGGTCCGCCGCGGCGTGGCCGACGTAGCCACGGCCCGCAAGCGGATCGAGCTGCAGGCCCAGGGGTTGCAGAAGCAGGCCGACAAGCTGCAGGGCCAAGCCAAGGCTGCGCTCGGACAGGGCAACGAGGACCTGGCCCGCGAGGCGCTGTCCCGGCGGGCCGCGCTGGGTGAGCAACTGGCCGAGCTCAAGACCCAGCACGACCAGATCACCGAGCAGGAGCAGAAGCTCGTCCAGACGTCGCAGGAGCTGCAGTCCCGCGTCGAGCGCTTCCGGACCCAGAAGGAGACCCTGAAGGCCTCCTACACGGCGGCCGAAGCGCAGACCAAAGTGGGCGAGGCGGTCTCAGGGATCTCGGATTCCACGCGGAACGCCGGCGCCACCATGCAGCGGGCGCAAGACAAGATCGCGAGCATGCAGGCGCGTGCCGGCGCCATCGACGAGCTGCTGGCGTCGGGCGCGCTCGACGACCTCACGCAGCCGGTCGACGACATTCAGAAAGAGCTCGACAAGGTGTCGGGCTCGTCGCAGGTGGACAACGAGCTGGCGGCGTTGAGGGCCGAGCTGGGAACGGGCGCCGACGGCGCCGACAGCACGGCCGCGCTGCCGGCTGCCGAGCAGGGGGGAACTGGAGGAGAGAGCGCCTGATGGCAATCTCACGCAACATCAAGCCGGACCGGGGCCTGACGAACCGCATGCTCATGACCGGGTTCTTCCTCGTCGTGCTCTATGCCGCGTTCATCGGGATCCTCTTCGCCCTGCTGCACAGCCTCGTCCTGATCCTGGTCATCGGGTTCGGGCTCTTGTTCTGCCAGTACTTCTTCAGCGACAAGATCGCCATGTACGCCATGCACGCCAAGGAGGTCACGCCGGAACAGGCCCCCCAGCTGCACGGGGTGGTCGACCGCCTCTGCGCGCTGGCCGATATGCCCAAGCCCCGGGTCGCCATCGCGACGACCGACATCCCCAACGCGTTCGCCACGGGTCGGAGCCCCAAGGCGGCCGTCGTGTGCGTCACGACCGGGCTCATGCGCCGCCTGGACGAGCCCGAGATCGAGGCGGTCCTGTCCCACGAGATCTCCCACGTGGCGCACCGCGACGTGGCGGTGATGACGATCGCCAGCGGCCTGGGCATGCTCGCCGGCCTGCTCACCCGGGTGATGTTCTACTCCGAGCTCTTCGGCGGCGGCCGCGGCAACAACCAGAGCGGGAGCCAGGTGGCGCTGATCGAGATGATCATCATGTTGGTGTCGATCGTCGTGTACTTCATCAGCTTCCTGCTGACCATGGCCCTGTCGCGCTACCGCGAGCTGGCGGCCGACCGTTCGGGGGCGTTGCTGATCGGCCGCCCCTCGTTGCTCGCCTCCGCACTGGTCAAGATCACCGGCGAGATGGGTCGCATCCCGACCAAGGACCTGCGCGCCGCCGAGCCGTTCAACGCCTTCTTCTTCACCCCGGCCGTGGCCAACGGGGCCACCCAGGGCGCGGGCGGCGGCTTCAGCTTCGGCAACCTGTTCCGGACGCACCCGACGCTCGAGCGCCGGCTGGCCCAGCTGGACGCGCTCGAGCACCAGCTCGGCCAGGCCGGCTGAGCGTCCGCCGGGTTCGGTCGGGTTCGGTTCGGGGTTGCCGGAGCGGTGGGTCTGTTCGACACCATCCTCGGACGCACCAAGCCCGTCCGGGCCAACCTCGACGCACTCTTCGCCCTGCCGACCGCGGCGCTGACGCTGCAGAGCGCCGGTGGGCTGGTGACGTCGGGGCACGCCGGGGTCTGCTGGAAGCCACCGCCGGGTCAGGGGGCGGCCGATGCCCAAAAGGAGATCTCCGAACTGGTCGGCGAGGGCTTCGGGCACGCCCAGGACAAGTTCGACTACGGATGGCTGCTGCTGGACGACCCGGACATCGAGGAGCTGGTGACCAAGATCCACATGGCGAACTCGACGCTGCAGGACAATGGGTGGGGCCCCCAGCTGCTGTGCTCGGTGTTCGGTTTTGTCCCGGGGCCCGACGCGCCGGGCGACGCCCGGCCCTTCCGGCTCGTGTACCTCTTCAAGCGGGGCACCTTCTATCCCTTCGCCCCCGTCGACGCCGACAAGGAGCGTCGGGACACGGAGCTGGAGCTGCGCATCCGCACCATGGTGGGGGCCGACCTGCCGGTCGAGTCCGACCTGGCGCGCTGGTTCCCCATGTGGGACATGCCCGTCTCGTGACGTGAGGTGACCTGACATGGCGGAGACGATCGAGCGGCTCATCGCCCTCGAAGGGGCGGTCAACTTCCGTGACCTCGGCGGGTACGCCGCCGGCGGGGGGCGGCGGACGCGCTGGCGGGCGCTGTTCCGCGCCGACGGCCTGGGCGAGCTCACCGAGGCCGACCTCGACGTCATGCGGGCGCTCGGCATCCGTACGGTCATCGACCTGCGCTCGGGCCACGAGCTCGAGCGCGGCCGGTTCGACGTCGACGCCCATCCGGTGGCCTTCCATCACTTCCCCTTCATCGACGAGCTGCCCGACGCCGAGGAGTTCGACCGGCGGCCCGGACTGCTGGGGACGCAATACCTGGAGATGCTGCGCGACGCCGGGGGCCAGATCCGCGCCGCGCTGGAGGTCCTGGCCGCGCCGGACGCGCTCCCGGCCGTCTTCCACTGCACGGCCGGCAAGGATCGCACCGGCGTCCTCTCGGCCATCGTGCTCTCGCTGCTGGGTGTGGACGAGCCGACCGTGGTCGCCGACTACGCCCTGAGCGGCGAGGCCATGGTGCGGCTGCGGGCCAAGCTCATGGCGAAGTACCCCGACGGGCGGGACGTGATCGCCAACATCGACGAGGTCTTCTCGGCCGACCCGGCCCAGATGGAGCTGCTGCTCGACCACCTGAAGGAGCGCTACGGGTCGGTCGACGCCTACGTCGCCGGGCTCGGCGCGGGGGCGGGCGTGGTGGAGGGCCTGCGGGCCGGACTGCTCGAGCCGGCACCCTAACCCTCGATCACACTTAGCCCTCGTCGTCCGTCCGGTCGTCGGGGCGCATGCGGTCGATGGCGCCGGCGAGCGCCAGGTCGAGGAGCGTGAGGCCGCCCGAGTCGTGCGTCGAGAGGGACAGGCGCACCGTGTTCCACCGGATGTCGATGTCGGGGTGGTGGTTGGCCGCTTCCGCGGCCGCCCCCACGGCGTTCACGAATTCGAGGGCCGCGCCGAAGTCGTGCAACTTGACGGTGGCCACGAGCGCGTCGCCCTCGCGGGACCAGTGCAGGTGTTGCTCCTCGAGGGCGGCGTCGACCTCGGCGTGGCTGAGCACGGGCTCGCTCACGGGTGCGTCATGTCCTCCGGCCGCACCGCGGCGTCGAACTGCTCCTCGGTGAGGTAGCCCAGGGCGAGGGCCGCTTCCTTGAGCGTCGAGCGCTCCTTGTGCGCCTTCTTGGCCACCTCGGCCGCCTTGTCGTAGCCGATGATGGGCGCCAGCGCGGTGACCAGCATCAGCGAATTCGTGAGGTGCCGCTCGATCTGCGGCAGGTCGGCCGTGAGCCCCTCGACGCAGAACTCGCGAAAGGCGCGGCAGGCGTCGGTCATGAGGGCGATCGACTGCATGACGTTGTAGGCGATCACCGGCTTGGCCACGTTGAGCTCGAGGTTGCCCCGGCTGCCGGCCGTCGTCACCGCCACGTCGTTGCCGATCACCTGAATCCCGACCATGATCATCGCCTCGCTCTGCGTCGGGTTCACCTTGCCCGGCATGATGGACGAACCCGGCTCGTTCTCGGGCAGGGCCAGCTCGCCGAGGCCGCTGCGGGGTCCCGACCCCAACCAGCGGAGATCGTCGGCGATCTTCATCAGCGACACGGCCAGGGTCTTGAGGGCCCCGTGCGTGAACACGAGCGCGTCGTGGGCGGCCAACGCCGCGAACTTGTTGGGTGCCGTGACGAACGGGAGGCCGGTCGCCTCCGCGATGGCCTTGGCGACCCGCACGCCGAACTCGGGGTGGGTGTTGAGACCCGTGCCCACGGCGGTGCCGCCGGCTGCGAGCTCGTAGAGGCCCGGGAGGGTCCGCTCGATCCGGTCGATGTCCGCCGTCAGCTGCGCCACGTACCCGGAGAATTCCTGGCCGAGGGTGAGCGGCACGGCGTCCATCAGGTGCGTGCGCCCGATCTTGGTGACGCCGGCGTACTCGAGCTCCTTGTCCTGCAGCGCATCGCGCAGCGCGGTGACCGACGGGAGCAGCCGGTGCACGACCTCCTCCACCGCGGCGATGTGCATGGCGGTCGGGAACGTGTCGTTCGACGACTGCGACATGTTGACGTGGTCGTTGGGATGGATGGGCGCCTTCGAACCCATGACGCCGCCGCCGAGCTCGATCGCCCGGTTGGCGATCACCTCGTTCGCGTTCATGTTGGTCTGCGTGCCGCTGCCCGTCTGCCAGATGTGCAGCGGGAAGTGGTCGTCGAGCGTGCCCTTGGCCACCTCCCCCGCCGCCTGCTCGATCAGCCCGGCCAGCGCGTCGTCGAGCTTGCCGAGGTCGCGGTTCACCGAGGCGGACGCCCCCTTCAGCACACCGAACGCCCTGATCAGGGGCTTGGGCATCGTCTCGGTGCCGATGTCGAAGTGATGCAGCGAGCGCTGCGTCTGGGCCCCCCAGTACCGGTCTGCGGGGACCTCGATCTCCCCCATGCTGTCGCTTTCGATGCGGGTGCTGGTCACGGCCGCCAGCTTACGGCCGGCGGCGGCGCGGATCCTGCGGGGCCAGGGTCAACGGCCGTCGAGCAGCTTGATCGCCGCCTCCCGGTTCGGCACGCCGAGCTTGCGCAGAATGGCGGACACGTGGCTGCGGACGGTGGTCGCCGAGACGAACAGGCGCTCGGAGATCTCGGCCGTGCTGGCCCCCTTGCGCATCAGCTCGAGCACGTCCCACTCACGCCCCGTCAGCCGCGCCATGTGGCCGTCGGGCACCGCGACCCGGTGCTGCTCCCGGTCACGGAACTCGTCCACCAGCCGGGCAACCAGGGTCCCGGGCAGCGTCGCCTCGCCGGCGAGGACGCGCTGGAGCGCGTCGCCGATGGCATCCTCGTCGAAGCCCTTCAACAGGTACCCCGACGCCCCGGCGCGCAGCGCGTCGAAGAGGTCGTCGTCCTGCCGCGACACCGTCAACATGACGACGGGAGTGCCGGGCAAGGCTGCGCTGATCTGGGCCGCGGCCGCGATCCCGTTCCCCGGCATGTTGATGTCGAGCAGGCACACGTCCGGACGCGACTGCATCGCCCGCTCGACCGCGGACGGGGCGTCGGAGGCCTCGGCGCAGACGTGGAAGTCCCCGCTCATCTCCAGGGCCCGCCGGACCATGGCGCGGGTCCTGGCGTGGTCGTCGGCCAGGAGGACGCTCACCGGGACGGTCACTGGAACGCCACCTCGACCTTCGTCCCCCGGCTCGGTGCCGAGTCCAGGCTGAACACCGCTCCCACCGACGCGGCCCGCTCCTCCATGCTGAGCAGGCCGAAGCCTGCGCCCGGCGCATGGGCCTCGGGGTCGAACCCGCACCCATCGTCCTCAATCACGAGCCGCAGCCGATCGGCGCGGTCCAGACGGACCTTGACGTGCCGGGACGCCCCGTGGTTCGCCGCATTGGTCATGGCCTCCCGCACGATGCGCAGCAGGTTCTCGGTGACCTCACCGGGGACGTGGACGTCGTCGGCGAGCTGGAGGTCGACGGCCACGCCGAGCCGGGAGCCGAGGTCCTCCGCCGTCTGCGCGATGGCGCAGTCGAGGGACTGCGGGCACGACACCGACAGGACGGTGATGGCGCGCCGTGCCTCGTCGAGGGCCCGGTCGGCGGCGCCGACGAGCTCCCGCACATCGAGACCGGCCGGCCAGCGGGCGGCGAAGCCGCGGGTCTTGCTGGCGATGAACGCCAGCTCGTGAGCGAGGCCGTCGTGCAGCTCGCGGGCGATCCGGCGGCGCTCCTCGACCGTGGCCTGCTGCTCGAGGTTCCGGTGGGCGGCCCAGTTGGACAGGGCGAGCTCGAGGAAGTGCCCGAGGGCCACACAGCGCTGGACGCACTCGGTGGGGACCTCACCCCTGCTGGCGATCCCGAGGACGCCGTGCAGCACGCCGTCGGGGGACACCGGCACCCAGACACCGTGCGTGACGCCCGTCCGGGCCAGGTGGGCGCGGACGACCGGTCCGGCGTCGGCGGGGTCGATGGGCCCGGCGACGGGCTGCAAGGTGGCCACGGCCTCGCGCAGCCCGGGGTGGTCGCCGAGGGGCCAGACGTCGTCGATGTGCAAGCCCGAGTCGTCGCTCTGGGCGTCGACCATCACCAGGCCGTCCCGAATCGTGAAGTACGACGCCCGGCCGATGGTGACGCCCGGGGGTGCCGCCATGCGTGCGGCCAACCGCGCGCCGAGCGCCGTGATGGCCGGCGGCTCCGAGAGCAGGGTCAGCTGGCCGGCCGCGTCGTTGAGCGCTTCTTCCTGGTGCAACAGGCTCGTCGTGTGCTCGTTCGACTCCTCGAGGCGGCCGCGCAGGGTGTGGATGGCCATCGACAGCAGGACGCTGATGGCGCCGAACAAGAAGAGCCGCCTCTCGGTGGCGCCGGCCATGTGCGGGCTGGCCACGGACACCGCCAACAGCGCGGCCACGACGAAGCCGGCGACGACGGCCGACTCCCAGCGCCTGCCGTAGAGGGCGATGCCGACGACCGGGAGGAGCAGCAGGGCCCCGAGTCCACTGTCAACGCCCCCCGTCGCCTGCATGAGCAGCGCGACCGACGCGACGTAGAGCGCACCCCCGAGGAGGAACGTGTGGGGTGGCATGCCCCGGCGGAGGGCGATGGGAACCCCACAGGCGACCAGGAGGACGCAGCTCGCCACGTAGGCGCCCGTGTCCGTGGGCCCCGGTGGCCACGCCGCGCTGACCTGCCCGATGACGGCCAGGGCGAGAAAGGGCAGGTAGGAGACCACGCGGTCACGCAGAGCGGGTGGTGCCACGGTGAAGGTATCGGCCCGAGCGGGCCGGGCCCTGAGCCGGGGGCGGGCAGGTCACCCGCATTGGTGCCATTTCCGGCCCAAGGAGCCGAATGTCACACGGGCGGCCAAGAGTCATGTCCGAGCGCCACCGGGCCCGGGCGCGGCGATGTGGCGGTGGTGGCGGGCGACGGCGACGGCCACGCGCCGAATTCCGTCGCGCGTCCAAATGACTCGATGGCGCTTAAGGCGGGTTGCAGGGGCTCCGACGTCCACGTGGGTCACCGACGAGATAGCCGTCCGCAGCCGCGGGCGCGAGAGCACAGAGAGCCGAGTACATGATCACCACCACCACACGCAGGGTGAGCAGGATGACGCGGCGGATGAAAGATCGTGTCCGCCGTCTTGGGCATCGTGCTGGCCGGCGCGGGTGCCTACGCGGCGGCCGCGACCAACCTGCTCTACCCCGGAGGGACGGGCGACGTCGTCGTGTCCATCTCCAACCCGAACCCGTTCCCGGTGACGATCACGGCGGTGCAGCTCCCCGCCAACACGAGCTACGCCACCGGCTACACGACCAGTGCCCTCACGACCACGCAGACCGGCTGCCTCGCCGCGACCCCGAGCGCGGTGACCTGGAACTTCTCCACGGCGACGAGCGGGACCACGCACACGCTGACGACGGGGCTCACCGTCGGCGCCAGCGGTCAGTCCAACAACCCGCTCGCCGTGACGCTCACGAATGACGCAAGCATGGCAACCACATCACCCGCCGCGTGCGCCAACACCTACTTCTCCATGCCGTCCCTGATCGGCGTGACCGCCACCGGCGGCGCGGCCACGTCGACGACGAGCCCGGCGACGGACAGCTGGACAAGCTGACCCGCCCTCTTCACCCCGTGGGGGGCGCCGGGAGAACGGCGGGGAGAGCCGGGCACACGCTCGGTGGCCTCCTCGCCGTTCTCGTCGTCGGCACCGCCTTGAGCATCGTCTCGGTTACGGGAACCGCCTTCGCCGCCACGAACTGGCTGGTCCACGTGGCCACGGTGAACAAGGGAGAGTCGCGGGCGCAGACCCTGCCGTCCGCACCGAGCAGCCCCGCCGCGAGCTGCGCCGCCGCGACGACGGCCCAGACGATCAAGGTGACCTGGAGCGCCGTCACACACGCCACGACGTACTCGGTCTACGACGCGACGACCTCGGCGACGGGCGCCTACAGCCTCGCGTCCAGCGGGGTGGCGACGACCTCGTGGACCAGCGGCACGCTGACGAGCGGCACCAACTACTGGTTCGAGGTGGTGGCGGAGGTCGGGTCGAAGTGGAGCAGCGTCAAGTCGGCGGCGACGGCCGAGAGCACCATCAACGCCAGTTCGCCCTACTGCCAGCAGCCGTAGGAGCCGACGCCGGCGCTCACGCGCCCGGGGGGTGGTCGTCCGGGCAGGCGCCGGGCGGGTCGTTGAAGTTGGGGGCCGACGTCCACGACCCCTGGGACCAGTCGGCTTGGGCCGGCGCCAGCCCGAAGACCGCGGTGAGATCGGCGAGGAGTGCGTCGGCGTAGCGGGCACTGCCCTCAGGGCAGAGGTGGACGTTGTCGAGCTTGCGCACCCGGATCCATTGGTCCGGCGGCGCGTGGGGGTCACCCTCGGGCGGGAGCCACGCCGAGTACTTGCCGTCCAGCGCCAGCGAGCCGGCCAGCGGGAAGTACATGACCCGACCCGGGTAGTACGTGGTCATCTTCTCGGCGATGGCGTTCCAGGCGTTCAGGCCGGCCCGGCGCTCCGCGTTGTAGCTCGCCTGCTGGGCCGGCGACGGGGCCGCGAGGACGCCCGACTGGGGGAACTGGGTGAAGATCACCCCTTCGACCCCGTCGCCGGGCGCCAGCATGGTGGCGACGGCGCTGCGCAGCAGGTTCGTGTACTGCACCGGCTGGTGCAGCGCGTTGGGAGTGGTCGGCCCGTACTGGTCCCAGCTCCACGACGCGACGATCAACTGGGGCCGGGCCTGGCGGATCAGCTCCGGGAACGACGTGGCCCAGTCCGACGTGGTCAGGCCGAACCCCGGAATGGCGCGGCTGGCCACCGTGGCCTCGCCCGTGGCCTGGAGTGCCGCCGTGATCCCGACGGCGGCGTCCTGTATGACCGAGTCCCCGATCACCATGACGCGCAGCGGATCCGTGGGCGACGGCGCCGACGCCAGACGGATGCGCTTCTGCCCCAGGTAGCCTCCCGCGCCCGGCACGGTGTGCCCGCTCACCGTCGCGAGATGCGTGGTCCCGACCACCCTGGACGGATCGGCCACGGCGGGGAAGGTGGCAACCACGATGAGGACGGCGGTCACCACGCCGGCGATCGGCGCCGCCCACCAGCGGACCCAGCCGCGCACGTGCGCCAGGCGGATCGGCCGCTCGACCAGGTAGTAGCTCGCCGTCGACAAGGCCAAGGTGACCGCGATGCGGACGAGATCGAGCGGAAGGGTGGGGAGACCGGTCCGCGTCCCGTTGAGGTACACGATCACCGGCCAGTGCCACAGGTAGATGCCGTAGGAGATGGTGCCGATGAAGTGGAGCGGCCCCCAAGCGAGCGCTCGGGAGAACCAGCCCGGGTTGGCGAGGCGAGCGTCGGCGACGACGAGCGCGCCCAGCGCGGCACAGAACAGGAACCCGCCCTCGAACATGAAGTTCTTCGGGACCCCGGCGGGTGTGCCCGCCGTCACCCAGAAGACGCCGAGGACCGCCGCCGCAACCGGGCCGACGAGGTGCAGCATGCGCCGCACCCGTCGCTTGGGCTGCCGGCGCGCGGCGGCCACGAAGGCGATCGTCGCGCCGGCCATGAGGTCGAAGAGCCGGGTGTCGGTCCCGTAGTAGACCCTCGAAGGATCCGACCCCGGGTGGAACAGGGCCGCCATGAGGACGCTGGAGAGGACCCCCAGGGTGACGGCGACGACGACGCCGGTGGTGCGCCACCGGCGTCGCGCGACATACAGCAGCAGCAGGAGAACCAGCGGCCACACCAGGTAGAACTGCTCCTCTATGGCGAGTGACCAGGTGTGCTGCAGGGGCGACGGGGCCGAGTACTGGGCGAAGTAGGACTGGTGCGCGTAAATCGAATGCCAATTGTTCGTGTACAGCAGGGTCGAGAGCGCATCGCCGCGGAGGTCCGAGAGGTCGATCAGGCCATTGGCGCCTGGTCCACCGAAGCGTCCGTTCAGGAACAGGTAGAGGGCGAGCGCAGCGACGACGAGGAAGAGGGCGGGCAACAACCGCCTCGCCCGCCGGCCCCAGAACGCGGCCAGGCTGATGCGTCCCGTGCCCACCCACTCCTCGAGCAACAGCGTCGTGATCAAGAACCCCGAGAGCACGAAGAACAGGTCGACCCCGAGGTAGCCTCCCGACGCCCAGCCGAGCTGGAGGTGGTACGCCACGACGCCGATGACCGCGACGGCACGCAACCCGTTGAGCGACGGCAGGTGCCGGCCGGTCACGGCCATCGGCTGCTGCGCCGTGCCCGGCAGCTCGTGCACGAGCGTCGCGTCCGTCACGTGCGCTCCAGGCGGCACACCGCGGCGTCGTCGGTCGGTCGCAACAGGTAGTCGGCCAGGCGGACCAGGGACGTGGGCGGCTCCCTGCCACCCTCGGCCGTGAGGTCGAGCGCCACCAGGGGGCCCCGTGTGCCGGACGGACGGGGGCGGCACACGGCGCGCACCGGGAAGTGCGGGCCGTCGCTCGCCGCCTCGCCGTCGCGCCACATCGCCCGGCAGAGCACGATGGCCTCGACGAGGGCCTCGGTGAACGGCGGCGTGAAGGGCGGCGTGAAGGACAGGATGCTCCGACCCCCGCTGACGAGGTGGAGACACGTCAGCTCCCGGGCGATCATGGCGGGATGACGCCCGCCCGGTGCCAGGCGGAGCCGGGGCCCGAGCAGCACTCTCGACACCGCCGGACTCAGGCCGGCCAGCAGCACGACGGGGTCGCCCAGGGTGCCTTCGCCCACGAACACGGCACCGGCACCCGCGGCATCCGCCCCGACGGCCTGCTCCCGCAGCGCCGCCACGTCGCCTGCCTGGAGAAACCGTCCTTCCACGGCGAGCGAGGTTAGGACGCCCGGCGAGCAACCTTGCATCATGTCCCCCCACCCTGGCGGGGCGCCCGGCGCTGAGCTGGGAGGTCGCGGCGACGGCGACGTGGAGGGCAGCCGTCAGGCCCGCTGCCACCATCCTCCCACGTCGAGGGCGAGGCCGTCGTGAGCGAGACGCTCCAGACGGCCGCACAGGGAGGGCAGGTCGAGGCCGGTCGCCCGGGCCAGGTCGTCGAGGGATGCGGGGTCGGGGGTCAGCGCGTCGTAGACGCGGTCGTCCCCTTTCCGGGGAGCCGCCAAGCCGTCCGGTCGCCAGGGTCGTCGATCCGGTGTGCGTGCCGCGGCGGGGGCAGGCACCGCGGCACCGGCGAGGGAGAGCGCGACAAGGACGTCGCCCGCCGAGCAGACGGGGAAGGCGCCGTCGGCCAGGAGCGCGTTGGTGCCCTCGGAGGTCGCGCTGCGGATAGAGCCCGGGACGGCCCCGACGGGGATGGCCCGGGCCACAGCCGCGTCGACAGTGTGGCGTGATCCCCCGTGGTGGCGGCTCTCGACGACGACGACCACGTCGCTCAGGGCCGCCAGCAGGCGATTGCGCACGGGGAAGCGCCACTTCTCGGTGGCGACCCCCGCCGGCGACTCCGACACGATCGCCCCGTGTTCGGCGACGCGCGCCCAGAGCCGGGCGTGCCGCTGCGGGTAGGGCTCGTCGAGACCGCCGGCGACGACGCCGACGGGCGGTGCGCCCGCACCGCACGCGCCCTCGTGGGCCGCACCGTCGATCCCCAACGCGAGACCCGACACGATGCTCACCCCTGCCGCTGAGAGGTCGGCGCCCAGCTGGGCCGCCACCCCGATGCCATAGCGGGTCGGCGCCCTCGTGCCCACCAGCGCCACCGTCGGCCTTTCGAGCGCCGCGGGGTCGCCCAGGCAGAAGAGGACGGCCGGAGCCTGCGGGTCACCCGCCAGCCGCGGCGGGTAGGGCGCGTGTCCCCGCAGCAGCGTCCGGATGCCCAGCGCTACGTGCCGCCCGTAGACGCGCGCCACCTCACGCTCGGCTCCACCGGAGGCGCCGCACGTGCGCTCCCACGCCGCGGAGGGCGGGTCCGACGCCAACAGGTCGCGCAGGGCGGACGGGCCGATGGAACGCTCCGAGGCCAGCGCCACGGCATAGGCCACCTCGGGGAGATCCGGCGTGCTCATGGCACCACGGCCGCCCGTCCCGCCCGCAATGTCAGTGCCTCGGACACGTGCGTGAACGTCACGACGTCCGCCCCGGCCAGGCTCGCCACGGTCTGGGCCACCCGCGACACCTTGTGCAGCCCGCGCGCGCTCAACGCGCCGACGCGCAGCTTCGAGGCGAGCAGCGCCGAGGCCTCCGCGGCGAATCGCGGTTCGGCGCCGGACCGGAACGCCTCGTCGGCGCGAGTTCGGGGACGGGCGGCGGCACGGACCCGGGCGGCAGCGATGCGCGCCGCGGCGGCGGCGGACGACTCGCCAGGCACCCCGGCGAGGAGCGCGTCGGGGTCCGGCCGACTCAAGGGGACCACGAGGTCGAAGCGGTCCAACAGCGGTGCCGAGATGCGGCGCCGGTAGCGGGCGCGGGCGGCCTCGGTGCAGGTGCACGCCCCCGGGTAGACCCCCTCGCCGCACGGGCAGGGGTTCATGGCGGCCACGAGGAGGAAATCCGCCGGGAAGGTCGCCGTACCACCGGCGCGGCTCACGCGGATGACACCCTCCTCGAGCGGCTGGCGCAACGCCTCGAGCGCGGCGACGGGGAACTCGCCGAGCTCGTCGAGGAAGAGCACGCCATGGGTGGCCAGGCTGACCTCGCCGGGTCGGAGTGACCAACTGCCGCCGCCGACGAGCGAGACGATGGAGGCCTGATGGTGCGGGGCGCGGAACGGCGGGCGCTCCAACAGCGCGCCGTCCGGCAGGGCACAGCCCGCCGCCGAATGGATGCGGGTCACCGTGAGCGCCTCTTGGGGCGTCAGGGGCGGGAGGAGACCGGGCAGGCGCTCGGCCAGCATCGTCTTGCCGGACCCGGGCGGCCCGATCATGAGGAGGTGGTGGTGCCCGGCGGCCGCGACCTCCACGGCCCGGCGTCCGAGCGCCTGGCCCCGCACGTCGGACAGGTCGGGGACGACCGGAGACTTCGGGCTCGCGGCCGGCGGCGGGTCGGGCCATTGGGCGTCGCCGCGCAACGCCCGCACCAGTTCGCCGAGCGACGCCGTGCCGCGCACGACCGGTCCGCGCACCAGCCCGGCCTCCCGGACATCACCCAGTGGGACCACCAGCTCTGGGGTCACCGTCGCGTCGGCCAGGGCGATCATGCCGGGCACGTGGCGCAGCGCGCCGTTCAGTCCGAGCTCCCCGCAGAAGGTGCGGCCCTCGCAGCACAAGGTGCTCAGGTCACCGGTGGCCACCAAGAGGCCGATGGCGATGGGGAGATCGAGGCCGGCGCCGCCCTTGCGGACACCT
>CAVTPF010000002.1:0-193175 GCA_963736525.1 uncultured Acidimicrobiaceae bacterium | reverse complement strand
AGTGGCCAGTTGCATAGCTCCTGGTCACGAGCCTGGGACTTTCTAGGGAGTGGTGCGAAGTGGAGTGACCGGAGTTTCGCGGACACCGGTTCCTTTGGTGTTGCAGTGAAGCGCTGAGCGCGTCAGGGTGATGCTAACGGTGGCGTCGAGGCCTGCTGGCGCGAAATCGGGCCGGCTGTGATGCCCTGAGAGGCTCTGAAACAAAGGGGCCGGACCCAGGCGCCGGGCCGATCACTCTGGTACAGGCGTTCCACACCGTCTATGAGCGGGTTGACTGAATATTCCCGGGTTGAGCCAGTTCGCCCGCCGACATGCCTGTTACTGTCACGACACGCAGGCATAAGCAAAAGGTGGCTTGGTGGAGACCTTGGAAACCCTGTTGTACGAAGAGCGTGATGGTGTTGCGGTTGTCACTCTCAATCGACCTGAATTCCACAATGCGTTCAACCTGACAATGCAGGGGGAGCTGAAGGCTCTCTGGCGATCACTTCGTCGAAATGACGAGGTCAGGGCAGTGATTCTGACGGGTGCCGGCGAGAAAGCATTCTGCGCAGGGATTGATCGCGAAGAATCGGTGTCTGCCTACCTAGATGACCCCAAGGGGAAGCATCGACTCGAAGAAAGAGCGGGACGGGTAGGCGGCCCCTTCATGTTCAATGATCCCGGCGAGTACATCAACCCGAAACAAAATGACCTCTGGAAGCCGGTCATTGCTGCCGTAAACGGGATGGCGTGCGGAGGCGCCCTCTATCTGCTGGGAGAGTCGGACATCATCTTGGCGGCCGAACATGCGACGTTCTTCGATCCCCACGTCACGTATGGCATGGTCATGGGGGTCGAGACGGTTCACCTATTGCAAAAACTTCCCCTCGGAGAGACGCTGCGCGTCGCACTTCTAGGGGCCCACGAGCGAATGTCGGCCGCGCGAGCCTTTCAGGTCGGTTTGGTTTCGGAGGTGGTTCCGGCAGAGGAACTGCTGGAGCGCGCATGGTGGGTCGCCGAAAAGGTGGCCTCGGCTCCGCCCATGGCCATTCAGGGAACAGTCAGGTCTGCCTGGCTTGCTCACGAAGTGTCTCGACGGGAGGCTCTGGTCCAGATTTCATCCCTGGTCCTCCTTGGCACGGAGTATGAAAACCTCCAGGAAGGCCAAGAGACCTTCTATACAAAGCGAGAGAAGCCGCGAATACGGTGACATGCTGGTCTCGGACTCGGTGAAGGGCAGTTCGAGCGGTAACCAACGGTTCCGAACGGTAAGAGCATAAATGCCCCTTACCTGGGCATTATGTACAAAAATCCTAAGCAGCCCCAACGGGATTCGAACCCGTGTCGCCACCTTGAGAGAGCGGGCTGGCCCGTCCACCGAGTCCGCCTCCGATGCATCGATCCAGTTCAGAAGACTGGATGGTTCCATCGAGTCAACCCCTGTCCATCTGATTCGAGCCAATAGATGGACAAAAGGATGGACAAAAGGATGCGATAGGCAAATCCCCCGACTCCCGCTGTGGTCGGCCGCTCCGGGCCCGACAGTGCTCGGCAGAAAAGCACCTTCGATTTATCCGCTCAGCCGCCGGTTGGTACCGCCGCTGTGGTGGCTTCGATGACATCTGTATCCGATTCGCATGGCATGGACGATCGAATCGCGATGCTCGCCTTTGCGATGCGTGGTAGGAGTGACTGCGGGCTTCTAACAGAAGTTTTGACAATGTTGGATCGGTAGGACTGATCCAATCGATCCCGATTAGGTGAACGGCTGCGTTAGGTACGTCCTCATGGACAGACGTACGAAGTTACTTCGTCGACTGTACCTCGCTGAGTCCCGCGCCGAAGGGCACGGCAGTCCCGTCGTCCAGAACGATCCAGTAGCCAAGTCCGGGGGATACCGAGAGCATCCCCACTGCGTCGTGGGTCAGATGTTGCGATCCCTCTGACCCGAAGAAGCCGGCGCTCCCGAAGGCGAAGACGCCGCCGTCTTGAGCGACGAGCCAATAGCCAGACTCCGACGAAGCCGCCATGCCCACCACCGGTGCATTGAGAGGGACGGATCCCATGGATCCGAGGAACTGTGCGTCGCCGAAGGCAAAGACGCCGCCGTCGCTCGCAACCAGCCAATACCCCTGGCCGGACGGGGTGCTGGTAATCCCCACGATCGGCGCGTTCAGGTTCATCGCAGTCGGAGAGGAGAACCCTCGCGCGTCACCGAAAGCGACTACCTCGCCGTTCGCCTGCGCCACCCAGTATCCGTTTCCGTCGGCGGTCGCCGCGATACCAACCACAGAGCCCTCCCCCGAACTGGTCCGGAGCGAGCCGTATGCCTTGATGGTTCCAAATGCCTCGACCTCTCCATCTGTGCTGACCAGCCAATAGCCAGCGCCATCAGGCGCGCACGCCATGGCTACTGCTGGTTCAGTCGCGTTGCCACTGCCCACAGACCCGAAGAAACGGCCGGCCGACGATCCGCGAGTGTCGGGCTCGCACAGGCGTGTTGGCTGCGGGGGCGTTGTCGTACTCGTCGTAGTACTTGAGCTGGTTGTCGTCGAAGAGACTGTCGAAGTGGTGGTCGATGAGGGTGCCGGCGGCGGTGCCGTCTGATCGAGTGAACCGTGAGCGAGCAGCCACGGTTTCCAAAAGGCCCAGTTACTCTCCGGCTGGTATGAGCCCAGCTTGAGTCCCAATTTGCCCGCCCCCAGCCAACCGTAGAGCGACCAGGACTTGGTGTCCTTCCCGAGCTGGACCTTGGCCCCCAGGCCGACGGACGTCGACACGCCGACGGGCCAGCCGTCAATATCGAGCTCCAACCTAGGGGTCAGAGCCACCTTGACGCTCTGCAGAGTGGCAGCGAAGCCGGAGGTCTTCGAGGAGAACTTGTGCGACGAGACGACGTGGGGGCTTGGGTGAGCAAGCGAGACAATGGCAGTGTCGCCAAATCGCTCCTGGGCTTCGAGCGATGCTTGCACAGCGCCCGTCACCGTCAACGCTGCGTCGAACTCGAGCTTGGGGTCGATGGTGAGCGGAATCCCGAGGTCGACGGGCCACTCGCCCAGGTCGACCTCCGGAAGCGTAATCGGGTACGTGCAGCTCGTCGTTTCATCTGCGAGCACAACGAGATTCGAGGATTGAGTCGCCTGAAGCTTCAAACTCAAAGTAGTGAAGGGCAATGGAAGCCGATCGTGCAACGCGTTGATGAAGCTGGCGCCCAGTCCGCCCCATTTGCCGTCGATGACGAGTTGGAGATGAGCTCGAACATCGGCCGAACCCTCCACGCCGCTGCATCCGTTCAGCGAAACGTCCTCGTGCAGGTATCCGTTCTTGATTAGGCGATCCGTCGAGTTGAGTCGAACGGACCCGCGAATTTCGCCGCGAGGAAAGACCGCCTCGAGCGGAAAGACGCCCGAGTCGGAAAGGAGTTGCGTCGTAGCAGCCACGATCCCGAGGCCGGCCCTGACGCTCGATACCTGGACGAGCAATGGATTGGGCCGTACGCCACACGTCGGTATGTAGAGGACCGTGCCCTCAGCAACACCGTCACCCTCCGTATTGACTGCGGCAGGCGCGAAGACCAAGGTGTGGCCGAGGATGACGATTGGATTGTTGGCGCAGGTTCGGAACTCCACCGAACGGACCGATCTTCGGACCATGTTGAGGTACTGCACCTGCACCGTGTGGCTTCCACCCGACAGGGTGACGACCTGCACCCTGCTAGTCGCCGAATACTTGAACACCTTCCCGTTCACGGGCTGTCCGGTCACGGTGTAGCGACCGTCCTGAATCTCCGGCCAAGTTCGGGTATGGCGAGCAACCCAGTGTCGACCGCCTGGCCCTTGGATCACGACATTGGCTCGCAGCTGCTGCGGCAACGCGCTGATTTGTACGGTCAGGGACGTTTCGTTGCTCGACCCCTTCGATACGTTGACGAAGACCACAACGAGAGTTGCGAGAAGCAGGGCGGCCCACACGGGAAGCAAAACCAGCATGGTCGTACGGTTCGCCATCGATCGCCGGTTATGCCCCTCAGAGATGCCCAACACGCCGCAACCGACCTCTGGAGTCGGGCCCTATGCGACGTACGCCACGAAAGGCTGGCTCGCCACACCGCTCACCACGACAGTGATGGAGGTCTGCGGCCCGGTAACGCCAGCCGGGACATCCACCTCGACCATCTGAGCCCCGACATCACCCGGCGCCTGACCGACGTCTCCGGTAGCGGCATTGCCGCCGTCAAAGAGGACGGTTGCTTGCGGTGCGCCCACTGCGGGAGCCAGTGCACTAGTCAGCTTGGTCCCGTAGACGGTCAGCGGACTTCCAGGCGTCACAGTGGCAGACCCGAGTCCGATGATCGCCGGGGCGGCGCTCGCAATGCTGAGCGACGTCCATGGATCGCTGCTGTTCCCGTCGGCGTTGACCACCGTGATCGACGCACTACCAGTCGGCGCAACGACCGGGAGGGTTGCCACGATCGTGCTATCAGTTGGAGCTGGATCGGACGCGATCGTGAGTGGGCCTACACCAGCGAGCTGCACGCTGAGGTCATCGGCCGACCCACCTCCGAGGAGGTTGCTCCCGACAATCGTCAACTCGTCGCCGGCCCCCGGACTCAAAGGAAGCACGGAGGTGATATTGGGTTTGTTGGTGCTGACAGCCTTGTTTCCCACGTAGAGTGCAGCGGCACCTGATGTCACAGCAAGCAGTGGAGCGGGCAGCACGGGCAGCACGGGCTTGGCGGCTATCTCCACGATGAAGTAGACGATCGCCACGACATTGAATAAGAAGTACTGGGAATCGACGAGATCGGTCTGATTGCTGTCGTTCTGAACGACCTGCGCGATGTTTGCCTGATCGGTGGGAGGTAGCGTCGTCTTCGTCAACGTCCCGTTGGCCGTCTGTGTGGTGACAATGCCCTTCGCGAGCACGGCCGCCGCAAAGGGCCCGCCCAGCACTACGAGGTATTGATCCCATGAGTCACTCGGGAGTACCGCGTTGATGTCTTGATGCTCGAACACGTGTTGCCCCAACAAGAACGACATGCCCCAGACGAGCAGAAGGGTCCACATGGCGCTTTGGGCTTTGGACGTCGAGGTGCGTCCGTCGTGACCAACGACCGGCGCCAGGGCGCCATAAGGCTCTCCCCCAAGGAGCGCGAGAAGTCCGACCGCCAATGAGACGATGCCCGCAGCGAGAACCTGCGCCCACTGACGGTTGATCGCGGCGACCAGTGCCCAGACGGCAAACCCTGCGGCAATCGCCCACGACGCGTAGAGCCAGATCGGCGTTCGTGGTCGCGCTGGCGGTTGACCACCTCCGCCCGCTGCGGGCGCCGGCGTCGCTGCCACCGACGCTGCCGGAGCCGCTGGTGCTGGTGCTGGTGCTGGTGCTGGTGCTGGTGGAGGATCCGCCACAGGGGCTTGATCCGCTGGGGGTACTGCTGGCTCATCCGCCATTGACCGCCTCCACCGCTTGATGCTTGCCCTGGTCGGACTCTAACCACGGCATCAGGGTTCGGCAATGGGCGTTTAGTTTCCTCCTCAGGTATCGGTCGAGACGGTCGGCAGTAGAAAAACCGGCATCGGCAAACCCTCTTGGCCAGGACGGCTTGCGCTGGGGCTACAGCTCCCCTCGGATTCGCCGTTGATGCTCTTCGTGGAGTGCGGGCGAGCATCCTCCATATGTGGGTGAAAGCCAAAATGAAGGAGACTTCCGCTGGCAAATACGTGATGTCAGTTTATTGATGCTCGTGGTTCTATTCCTCTATATCGCGGTCGGCATCGGTACCGCTTTCGGGCATCGTGACCACCCGTTTGTACCGCGAGGAGCTTGGCCGGTTGCTGGCTACACATTGCAATGGTGAAGGGTCATTATCGGAGCGCTAGCTGCTGCTGTGTTCCGGCTGTGCTTTCGCTTCTCAGGCGAAACCAACTCCCGCGCGATTGACAAAGCGCTCAAAGAGCCTGCTCTTGAGAGGCGCCCTTGCGCACCAAATGCGTCATTTGAAGCGCTACTGAAGCCGTCTTCCAGGACGACAGGGGGCTGGCCGGGTGACGCCAGACAACCTCGGACTGTTATGCCCTAACTGGTGCTGGGGAAATGAGTCACGATTGAACAGGTCACAGTTGAACGCGGCAACGTTGAAGCTCAAGATGGCGTGGGAGCAGACCACCGAACTCCCGAGGACCGGTGACCCCACCGGCAAGCTTGTTTCATTTGAATCATCTGACCCGCGTGTAGTGCGTGCTGAATGGATGCTCGAGGCCCCATTCGTCGAGCGGCCCATCAAAGGATGTCGAGCGGGCGACCACTGGACGCTTGAGCAGGTTGAGACGATCTCTCGCACAGACGGCTCCGAGATGCTCGTCCTGCAGGTCCGCAACGGAATCGGACTGAGGATGGGATGGGCCTTCGTGTGCTCAGACCCCGAGCGGGGGGTTTCCGAGGTTAGGGAGCTGTATGTGATGCCCCCATTTCGCAAACAAGGCATCGGCTCTTTTCTTGAGGAACGGATTGTGGCCGCGACCCAATCTGCCGGCTTAGAAGAGGTGCATGTGGCTCTCACTGACGCCGACAAAGTTCTAAACCACCGAGCGATCGCACGGAGCTTCGCAGCCCGCCACGGCTATACCTGGCGTTGGCGTGCCATTCCCCGTTTGCGAGCCGATGCAATTGCAGTAAAGAAAATCTGAGGCAGCGGCTCGGTTAACTAGCTCCCGTGTCTCCCGCTGGGGTCCTTTCGCGCGACAGGGTCAGCGGCTGCCCCAGAACGCCTGCCTAATTCAGGCAGTCTCTGCAACAGCCTCGGCGAAACAGCTCATTAGCGTAGTGAAACCGAGGGTCCTTCTGAGCCTGCTGTCGAGTGACGACTTGGCGATGGCATCGAACTGGCTCTGGTTGTAGATCGGCGCAGCTGACATACGTGCTTTAGGGACCTCGAACGGCTAACTCAGTTAGGTAAGAGTTGGATCAGCGGCGTCAAAGATCCGGCCGAGCGCGTCCGCAGCATCTTGATCAGCCTCGGGAACAAAGTGCGAATAGACATTTAGTGTCGTGCTCGGATTTCGATGACCCAATCGCCCAGCAACGGTGCGCACATCAACCCCGGCCGCTAGGAGCCGGGTTGCCACATAGTGACGGAGATCATGCAGGCGAACGCCTGTAATCCCGGCTTGTTGACAGATTCTTCGAAATGCTCGAGACGTCGAGTCCGGGTGCCATGGCGAGGATCCATCGATGGCTTTGCTGAAGACGAAACTCTCTGGGCCGATAAGGGCTGATGCTGCCAGCGCTCGCTCCGTCACCAACAGTTCGTGGGCTTTCAGAGCGGCGACCGTGGTCGAGTCCAACGAGACGCGGCGACCTTGATGTGTCTTCGTACCCTGCTCTATGAGGCGGTCGTCAACTCGTACGATGCCGCGCTCGATGGACAGCCTCCCTCGTTCGAGATCGATGTCTCGCCAACGTAGGGCCAGAAGCTCGCCTCGCCGAGCGCCTGATGACGCCGCGAGAATGATGAACGTGGCGAGGTCAGGGTCCGAATCCTGAGCAAGACGGAAGAGTTGAACGACCTGGCCGGGATCAGGTGGTTTCAGTTCCTTCAGAGGGACCCGGGGAGGCGATGCGTCAATCGCCGGGTTGTGGCTGATCCACCCCCACCGGACCCCTTGAGTCAGCGCTCTTCGAATGATGCCGTGCACGCGTCGAATGGTTGCCGGTGCGTAAGGACCTCGGGAGCGACCCACCTCAAGGAGTTGGCGGTAGAAGCGATCGAGGTCAGCCGGCGTCAGTTTTGCGACGGGGACCGACCCGAGGACGGGGATAATCGGGTCCTCGATGTACATCCGTGTGGTCTCGACGGTCTTAGGCGAGAAGCTCGGGGCAGCGTGGTCGAGCCATTCACGACACAGCACGGCGACCGTGTTCTTCCCTGCGGTCGTGGCGGGTCGTCGGTCGACCTCTGCCACCATGGCCGCAAGCACTTTCGATGCCTCGCGTTTGTTCCCGCGGACCGTCCGCTCGACCGAGATCTTGCGTCCAGTAACCGGATCGCGGCCTGCATAGACCCTCAAATTCCACGAGTTCTCACCTCGTTGGCGCATCGAGCCCGGCATGCTGCTGTCTCCACCTTGTCCACAGGGTCTGCCCAACTCTATCTGAATGGTTGGGCAAACGGTTGGGCAATTGGCTTGATGCTTGTGAACGAGTCCCCTCAGATTCCGCCTCTGAACTGGGTATTCCTTTGCAGCCCCAACGGGATTCGAACCCGTGTCGCCACCTTGAGAGGGTGGTGTCCTAGGCCTCTAGACGATGGGGCCGAGCGGAGGTCTCCATCACGCTGATGGATGCCGCCGGTGCTCGGGGGGAAGGACTCGAACCCTCAATAACTGGACCAGAACCAGTCGTGTTGCCGATTACACCACCCCCGAATGGGTGGAGGTTCAGATTAGCCGACGGCCTCCGGGGCGAGATCGTCCGGCTGACCTGGGAGGGGGCCGCGTTGTATCGCACGGTCGCCGATGGAATGATGCGGCGTCCGGGTTCTCAGGTGGCGACCCCGGCTCGGAGGTCAGGGGCATGCATCGGTGGTCGGCAGCGGGAGTCATCGTGGCCGGCCTCGTGTCCGGCCTGGTCAGCGCCGTCCTCCTGGCCACCCCCGTGAGAGCGGCGGGTGCCTCGGGCCTCTCGGTCACCGTCAGCCCCAGCCGGGGCCTGGTCGACGGGCAGAGCGTCACCATCGCCGGCCGCGGCCTCCAGAGGTCGCTCCACGGCGACCCCCAGACATGGTTCGTCACCGAGTGCACGGCCGCCGTGCAGGGGCGCATGAACCCCTCCACCGACACGCCCCACTGCGACGTCACCGAGGCCCAGGCGCTCCGGGTCGGGCGCAACGGCGCCTTCTCCGCCCGCTTCCACGTCGAGGCCGGCATCGTCGGCGACGGCTACTGCGGTACGCCAGGACACGAGACCTGCGTGCTGGGGATCGGGACCGCCGGCGGGCTCGGCACCGTCGTCAGGATCTCCTTCAAGGTCCCGCCGCTCCCCGCCGGCGCCACCACCACGAGCTGACCTGTCCGGGGCCCGGTGGCGCTCAGGCGTCGTGCAACCACTCCAGGTGGTCGTACCCGATGATCCGGCCGAAGCCGACGCCCACCGCCTCCTTCAAGAAGTAGGGCAGGGTCGACCAGCCCGTGATGGGCGACGTCTGGGTCGGCGTGGGTGACGGGGAGAGCGACAGGCCCGACGCGATGGCCATGGAGCGGTCCTCGTGGAAGGGGTCCGTCGTGACGAGCACGACCTTCGCGTCGTGTGCCGCCAGCGCCGGCTCGGCGTCGGCGATGTTCTCGTAGCTGTCGTCGCCACCCGCCTGCAGGATGTCCGATGCCGGCACGCCCTTGCTCTTCAGGTACATCGCCCCGGACTGCGCCTCGGTGCACCTGTCCCCCGGCTTCTTGTTCCCGGTCACCATGATCAGATGGGCGTAGCCCTCCCGGTAGAGCTTGAGGGCCTCGTCGAGGCGGGCCTGCAGGTCCAGTGTCGGCACGCAGTCGTACTGCGCCGCCCCCATGACGAGGATGGCGCCCGCCGGATGCGGGTCGTACTGGCGCGAGGTCAGCCACACCTGCACCAGTGTCACGCCGAAGTACAGGACGATCGCCGCCAGGACGAGCGCGACGATGCGCAGCGCCCACCGGATCGGTGCGAGCAGCATCAGCCAGCGGGGGCGAGCCGGGCGAGCGCGGCCGCCAGGCGGCGGCACGTCTCGTCGCGGCCGAGCACCGCCAGCGAGTCGAACAGCGGCAGGCCCGTCGTGCGCCCCATCACGGCCACCCGGATGGGCGCCTGGGCCTTGCCGAGCTTGCGGCCCACCGCCTCGGCGAGGGCGAGCGTCACCTGGTGGAGCGCGTCCTTGTCCCAGGGGCATGTCGCATAGGCGGCCAGGGCGTCGGAGAGGATGCGCGGCGCGAGCTCGTCGCCCGCCACCGCCTTGTGCCAACTCTCGGCATCCTCGGGCGCGTCCGGCAGGAAGAGGAACTCGACGAGCGCCGGCACCTCGCCGAGTGTCACGACGCGCTCCTGGGTCACCGGGGCCAGCGCCGCGAAGGTCGCGGCGTTGAAGCGCTCCGGCGACCAGGCCGGCGGGTCCGTCGCCGGCGCGCCGGTGTCGGGGTCGCGCCAGCCGCCGGGCGCCCACTCGCCCTCCATCGGGTCGACCCACGGGCGCGCCGCCGCGATGAAATCGTCCACCGCCAGCTCGCGTATGTACACGCCGTTCATGTGGCTCAGCTTCTTGGTGTCGAAGGTGGCCGGCGAGCGCTGCACGTCCTCGAGCCGGAAGCGCTCGATGAGGACCTCGACCGGCACGATCTCCTCGTCGCCGGGGCTCCACCCGAGCAGCGCCAGGTAATTGCGGAAGGCCGTGGGCAGATAGCCCTGCTCCCGGTACATCTCGACCGCCACCGGGTCCCGCCGCTTGGAGAGCTTCTTTCCGCGTTCGTTCACCAGCAGCGGCAGGTGCGCGTACGCCGGCAGCACCAGGTCGGTGCCCTCCGCCGCGTTGAGCGCCCCCCACAGCATGATCTGCCGCGGCGTGGTCGGCAACTGGTCCTCCCCGCGGATCACGTGCGTGATCGCCATGGTGCGGTCGTCCACCGCGTTGGCGAGGACGAAGAGGGGCTTGCCGTTGCCCTTCACGCAGATGAAGTCCTCGAGGGCCCGCTGGGGGAACTCCACCTCCCCGCGCACCAGGTCGTCGACGCGCACGACGCCCTCGTCGGGCGTGCGGAAGCGCAACGCCCGCCCCTCCCCCCGCGGCAGGCCGAGGTCGCGACAGAACCCGTCGTAGCCCGGCGTGGGGTCTCCCGCCGCCGCCCGCAGCCTCGTCCGCTCGTCAATCTGCTCTCGCGTGCAGCCACAGGCGTAGAGGGCGCCGCTGGCCCACAGCGCCTCGATGGCGGCCTGGTGGGCCTCCGCCTGTTCCGACTGGAAATAGGGGCCCTCGTCGGGCGCCATGCCGAGCCAGTCCAGGGCCGAGATGATCCCGTCGGTCCACTCCGGCCGGTTGCGCGCCTCGTCGGTGTCCTCAATCCGCAGGATGAACGTGCCGCCGAGCCGGCGCACGAAGAGCCAGTTGAACAGCGCGGCCCGCGCGCTGCCCACGTGGAAGTAGCCGGTCGGGGACGGGGCGAAGCGGGCCCGGGGCGAGGGGGTGGGGAGGGTCATGCGGTGGGGCGGCGCACCCCGGGCGCCGACGGGATGCAGGGAGTGCGACCGGGCGTCAGTCTTCCTCTATGGAGATGGCGCCCGTCGGGCAGCCGTTGACCGCCTCGCGCAGGCGCTCGCGGTACTCCTCCGGCGGGTGCTCGTTGAGGACGTAGAGGTACCCGTCGTCACGCACCTCGAAGACCTCGGGCAGGATGCCCATGCACACGGCGTTGCTGGCACACTCGTCGAAGTCCACGACGACCTTCACTGAGACCTCCTGGTCAGGGTTGGCTTGGCTCCGCCGAGCATACCGGCAGGGCCTCTCGCCTCAGGGCCGTTCGGCGCTGACCACCCACATGGCGAAGAACTGGGAGCCACCACCGTATGCCTGCCCGAGGGCGCGGCGGGCGTCGGGCACCTGGTGCTCCCCGGCCAGCCCCCGCACCTGCAGCGCCGTCTCGAGGAAACGGAGCATCCCCGACGCGCCGATCGGGTTGGACGACAGCACGCCACCCGAGCAGTTCCACGGGATGTCACCGCCCTCGATCATCGACGTCGCCCCCGCCTGCGTCAGCTTCCAGCCGTCGCCCTCGGCGCAGAAACCGAGGTTCTCGAGCCACATCGGCTCGTACCAGCTGAAGGGCACGTACACCTCGGCCATGTCGAAGTCGGCCCGGGGATCGGTGATGCCGGCCTGGCGGTAGAGGTCGGCGGCGCAGTCCCGGCCCGCCTGGGGGTTGACCTGGTCCCGGCCGGCGAACATCGTCGGCTCCGAACGCATGGCCATGCCGTGGATCCACGCCGGTGGCCGCCCGGTCGTCGCGGTGGACGCACCCGCCGCCTGCTCCGACCCGATGACCATGGCGGCGGCGCCGTCCGAGGACGGGCACGACTCGAGGTAGTGCAGCGGGTCCCACAACATGATCGACTCCTCCACCATCTTCATGGAGATGTCGGGCAGGTGGAGGTGCGCGTAGGGGTTCTTCAACGCGTGCAGCCGGTCCTTGACCGCCACCATCATGCCGATGTCGCGCGGGGCGCCCGAGCGGTACATGTAGGCCCGGATGATCGGCGCGAAGTAGCCGCCGGCGCCGGCCAGCAGTGGCGCGGAGAACGGCTGGGGCACCGAGAGCGCCCACATGGCGTCCGAGTCGCTTTGCTTCTCGAACGCCACCGTCAGCACGCGCTGGTGGATGCCCGACGCCACGAGGTGCGCCGCCACGATGGCGGTGGACCCGCCGACCGACCCGGCCGTGTGCACCCGGAACATCGGCTTGCCCACCGCCCCCAGCGCGGGCGCCAGGTAGAGCTCGGGCATCATGACGCCCTCGAACATGTCGGGCGCCTTGCCGATGACCACGGCGTCGATGTCGGAGAACCCGAGCCCGGCGTCCTCGAGCGCCGCCAGTGCGGCCTCGCGCACCAGCCCGGCGATGGAGACGTCCTCCCGCTTCGACTTGGCCACCGTCTGGCCGATCCCGATGACTGCGCACCGCTCTGCCATCACACACCCTCCAGGACGCACACCAGGTTCTGCTGCAGGCACGGCCCCGACGTGGCGTGGGCCACGGCGCGGTCGGCCTGACCCGACCAGATGGCCCGCGCCGCCTCGCCGATGCGGATGAGGCCGGCCGACATCATGGGATTGGCGGCCAGCGCGCCGCCCGAGGGGTTGAGGGCGACGCTCTCGTCCAGGCCGAGCGCGTCGGCCACGATGATCTCCTGATGGGCGAAGGGGGCGTGCAGCTCGGCGAGGTCGACCCTCTTCGCGCCCACCCCCGCCTTCTCCCCCGCCAGCGCGGTCGAGGGCGAGACCGTCAGGTCGCGCGCACCCAGCGAGTGCGTCTCTATCCGGTGGTCGATGCCGGTGATGAATGCGGGCCGCTCGCACCACTCGTAGGCCCGTTCACCGGCGGCCAGCACCACCGCCGCGCACCCGTCGGTCAGTGGCGGCAGCGCGTGTCGCCGCAACGGGGCGACCGCGTACTCCTCGGCGAGCAGCTCGTCGGGTGAGCGGTCGTAGGCCACCTGGGCCTTCGGGTTCGACAGCGCGGCCCGGCGGGCGCGGCTGGCCACGGCGGCGAAATCGGCCTCGGTCGCCGCGCCCTTGTCGATCATGGCCTGGGCCTGCAGCGCGGCCAGCGAGGTGGGATCCGGCCACAGGGGCGCCAGGTAATACGG
The DNA here is from genome assembly GCA_963736525.1 of uncultured Acidimicrobiaceae bacterium. Lineage (GTDB taxonomy): Bacteria > Actinomycetota > Acidimicrobiia > Acidimicrobiales > RAAP-2 > Bog-473. The sequence continues at coordinate 179,810 of CAVTPF010000002.1, read as the reverse complement.
GTCCAGCTGCACGGCCAGGACCTCGCTCAGGTCGCCGGGGGAGGAGCGCCCGAAGCAGTAGACGAGGGCGGCGTCGATCTCACCCTCCTGCAGCAGCACCCAGGCCTCGTAGAGGGCCCAGGCGCCGTCCATCTCGACGTGGGACTCCGCCCGGGGCGGCCACACGCCGACGGCGTCGAGCGCGGTCACGAACGAGAAGGGGCCGCCGATGAGGTAGTCGGTCGAGCCCGAGCAGATGAAGCCGACGTCGTCCTTGGTGATGCCGATGTTGCCGAACACCTCGGCCACCACCGGCATGAGCATCTCGACCTCGTTGTGCGCGTCTTCCCGCCGCACGTTGTCGTACTGGGCGAAGGACACCACCCCCACCGGGCGCCGGCCCGAGACCAGCTCGGGGAACTCGCTCACAGGTACTCCTTGTAGGTCTCGTAGTCGGCGTCGGGCTCGCCGTTGGGCCGGAAGTACTTGACCGAGGCCATGGTCGGGCCCAGCTCTTCGGGCTCGACCCACACGGCCTCGACGCGCATGCCCATGCGGATCTCGTCGGTCGGGACCTCCTGGATCAGCCCCATGAAGGAGAGGTTCGCCCCGTCGAGGAGGATCTGCGCGCAGATGTAGGGGATCTCGATCGACTGGCCGGCGAAGGGCACGTTGACCACGCAATAGGTCGTGACCGTGCCGGTGTTGGCGAGCTCGACGACCTCGTCGGTGGGCACGCCGTCGGTCGGGCACGACCCGCGCGACGGCGTGTAGACCTTGTGGCACTTGGGGCAGCGCTGACCGAGGAACTTGCCCTGCTCCAGCCCGTGCAGGAACTTGCTCTGGGCCACGCCGGCGGTGAAGACGTAGTCGAGCCTGGTGGTCGCCGCCATCATCGTCACCGGCTCGCGGTCGCTCACGACCCACCCCCGGCGGCGACGAAGTGGGCGATGTCCTTCACGTGGCCCACCCGTTCGGCCTCCGGCGCGAACTCGGGGCGGACGCGCATGCCGGTGGAGACCTCGTCGGGACCAGCGGCGGGCAGCACGTGCAAGAACGCGGTGTCGGCGCCGTCGAACCGCACGAGCACCCAGGCGAAAGGGGTCTGCAGGGGGTGCTTGGGCCGCGGCCGGCCGACCCACGACCACGCCGTCACCGTGCCCTCGGGCCCGACCTCGACGAGACCGGACGTCTCCTCCCCCGTCTCGGGGTCGTACTCGGTCGGCGGCACGATGACCCGGCCCCCGCTCCCCCGGGTGCCGACGACCTTGCCGTCGCGCAGCCCCGTGAGAAAGGCGCCGATCACCGGCCCGACCGACCGGACGAAGGGGTACTCCAGGACGTGGTCGGCCTTGTAGATCACCGCGTCGTCTGCCATGTCACCTCCCGCGTCCCCCGGGCTGCGGCCCGGTCGGGGGTGAAACTAGAACAGATTCCATTTCCGTGCCAGGTGCCCGCCCGGTCAGCCGGCCAGGCTGGACACGTCGATCCCGTCGAGGAGCTGCGCGATGAAGGCACGGTCGTTGAGGATTGGGACCTCGGAGACGAACATGCGGCCGTAGCGCTCGAAGTACATGAGCTGTTTGGCCAGCAGGAACGTGCCGCGGTCGAATTCCGACATGAGGCCGCCGGACTCGTCGGCCATGCGCCGGACCCGGCGCTGCGTGCGCAGGCGGCGCACGATCGCCCGGATGCTGCGCTGGTGGGCCTCCACGCCCTGCGCCCGGGCCATCTGCAGCTGAATGGCCTGCATGATGCCGGCCAGGCTGACCTCGCCGAAGGGCCGGGTCAGCGCCGGCTCCGCGATGGAGCGGAAGAAGGCGGTGAGCTCGTCGTCGGACAGGCCGACGGCCACGCCGATGGCGGGTCCGTAGACGTCGGTGATGTGCTTGCTCACGATCGGCCACGCCGACTCGTCGCCCATGCCGGCCGAGAGCAGCGCAAGGAAGAACCGGTGCGTCGACGGGTCGAGACGCCCGACGATGCCCCAGTCGATGACGCCGATGCGGCCGTCGCGCAGCAGCATCATGTTCCCGGCGTGCACGTCGCCGTGGAACGCGCCCCAGCGGACGGTCGTCAAGAAGAAGGCGCGCATCACCTCCTGGACGAGCGGAGCAGGGTCGAAGCCGAGCTCGGCCACCTGGCGCATGTCGTCGATCGGCACGCCGTCGAAGAACTCCATCGTGAGCACGTTGCGCCCCGAGAGGTCGAGGTAGGGCTCGGGCACCGCAATGAGCGCCAGGTCGAACTCGCTCTGCAACCGGCGGAAGTGGACGAGCGAGCGCGCCTCGTTGCGCAGGTCCATCTCCTCGCCGATCTGGACGCGGAAGCCGTCGAGCAGCTGCAACGTCGAACCGGCCATCTGGTCGCCGGTCTGCCGCACCAGGATCTCGAGCAGCGGCTGCATCAGGTCGAGGTCGGTGGCGACGACGTGCTCGATCTCCGGCCGCAGCACCTTGACCGCCACCACCCGCCCGTCGTGGAGGCGGGCGCGGTGCACCACGGCGATGGACGCGGTGCCGATCGGCTCCTGCTCGAACTCGGCGTACGCGTCGAGGAGCGACATCCCGAGGTCCTCCTCCACCCGCTGGCGCACGTCGGGGAACGGCACCGGCGGGCCCGTGTCGAGACAGGCCCGGAACTCGTCGGCCACGTCGTCGCCGAACATCCCGGGCGACGACGCGATGATCTGGCCGAACTTCATGAACGTGCCGCCGAGGTCCTGGAAGCTCTTGCGCAGTGGCCGGGCGAGCTGCGCCGCCGGGAGCGCCCCGTGGCGAATGGTCCGCAGTTGGCGGATCGCCGTGGGCGTGAAGTGGATCGCCACCACCCGGGCGATGGCGCCGCCCCGCCGGATGAGCTCGCGGCGCGTCGGCTCCGGGAGGCGCCGCGGGTAGATGCGGGGGACGTCCTCGGTCAACGGGCCCGGCGATCCCGCCCGCAGCGGCAACGGGCGTGCGCCGTCTGCCGCTGCGTCCGCCGCGCCTGGGTTCACGTCGTCAGGGTAGGCGCTCAGCCCTACGCGAAGGAGCCCTGCAGCGTGGCGAGGGCGGACTTGTAGGTGTCGCCGAAGATGGGCGCCATCTCGTCGGGGGTCACCGCATAGGACCACGTGACCTTGGAGCCCTCGGCCGCCGGCTCGACCGCGATGGTGGCCGTGTGGCTCTCGAGCGGCACGCCGTCGACGACGGAGTAGGTGATTCTGCGGTGGTCGTCGTCCCGCGACAGCAGGCGCTCGCGGATCTCCATGCCGAACATGCCGATGATGCGGTCGTCGCCCTCCAGCCGGAAGGACTCGAGGCCGGGGAACAGCTCGCCCACGCCGCCGAAGTTGCCCACCTTCTTCCAGACCTCGTCGGGTGCGGCCGCCACCGTGATGTCAACTGCGCCTTCTGCCATCGCTGCCTCCTCGCAATTCGACCTGCTCTCCGACCTGAAGCCGCCGGTACAGTACTGCCCGATCCGGTCCGCCCGCAGGTGACCGGCCGACGGGAGGAGAGCGCCGGTGGAGATGCGCACGATCGGCTCGCTGAAGGTCAGTGTCGTCGGGTTGGGATGCAACAACTTCGGCATGCGCATCGGGCGCAAGGAGACCCGCGCCGTGGTCGACGCCGCGCTCGATGCCGGGATCAATTTCTTCGACACCGCGGATATCTACGGCGGCACGAAGTCCGAGAGCTATCTCGGCGAGGCCCTGGGCGCGCGGCGCGACGAGATCGTGCTGGCGACCAAGTTCGCCGGCTCCTACGAGGGCCACGAGGGCGGCGCCTCGCCGGCCTATGTCCGCCGGGCCGTCGAGGACAGCCTGACCCGGCTCGGGACCGACCGCATCGACCTGTACCAGCAGCACGTGCCCGACCCGAAGACCCCGATCGCCGAGACCATCGGCGCGCTGGGCGGGCTCGTCGCCGAGGGCAAGATCCGCGAGTTCGGGTGCTCCAACTTCACCGCCGCCATGCTCGAGGAGGCCGCGGCCGCAACGCCCCCCGGCGCCCCGGGGTTCGCCAGCGTGCAGAACCAGTACAACATCCTCTACCGCGAGCCCGAGGACGAGGTCCTGGCGGCGTGCGAGCGTGGGGGCCTGGCGTTCCTGCCCTACTTCCCGCTGGCCAGCGGCCTTCTCAGCGGCAAGTACCGGGCCGGGGAGCCACCCCCGGAGGGCACCCGCCTGGCCACCATGGGCGACCGGGCGGCCAGCCAGCTCACCGAGCAGCGCCTGAGCCGGGTGGCCGCCCTCGACGAGCTGGCCCGGCGCGACGGCCATAGCGTGCTGGAGCTCGCCTTCGGCTGGCTGCTCTCCCGGCCCCCGGTCGCCTCGGTGATCGCCGGCGCCACCCGTCCCGAACAGATCACCGCCAACGTCGCCGCAGGGCAGTGGCGCCCCGGCGCCGACGTGGTGGCCGAGGTGGACGCGATCGCGCCCCGTTAGCTGCGTCCCGTCAGCTGCGCCCCGTCAGCTGCGCCCAGTCAGCTGCGCGTGGTCGCGGCGCTCGACCCGCTCGGGGCGTGGGCGGACCGCCGACCGGTGCGCTCTCGCACAGGGGCCACGTGGACGAGGAGGTTGTAGGTGACGAGCGCGATGGCCACGTGCATCGCCATCAACACCGCCACCGCCTTGGGCGCCTGCCCCTGGTGCCAGATGTAGATGTCCGGCAGGAAGAGCACGAGGGTCACCACGATGGCCATGCGGAAGAAGAGCCAGCGCGGCGCCGAGCTGATGCGGGTCACCACCGGCCAGGCGGCGCAAGCGATGAGCACCCCGATGACGGTCAGCCTGGCGTAGTCGTGGAACTGGAAGTGCACGTAGCCCTTGGTCGAGGGGAACACCCTCGACCCGATGGCGACCAGCGCCGCGTCGGCCGCCAGCGACAGCGCGAGGGAGAGGACGGTGGCCAGCGCCACCCGCCACCACGCCGGGGGCCGGTGGTCGGGCCGCAGGTCGATCCGGGCCCACGACAGCACCCGCTCGACGACGTCGGGTGAGGTCGCCATGCTCCCAGGCTAGGGAAGCCGCCTGCCCCGGCGGCTCATCCGCGGGGCGGAATCGGTCGGCACGAGCTCATCCTTTTGGCGCACCCGGCATGCCCTTTAGGTTCGGGACGACTGCATGACGGCCGCCTCCACGATCTGGATGTCGGGTGGCTGAATGGCCAGCGGACCGCCGGCCACCGGGACCTGCCACACCATGGACACGTACGGCGTCGGCTGCACGACCGAACCGCTGGGGCAGGGCGGGTAGCCGGTGATGTCGAAGGGCATGGTGGTGGAAGGCACGCCCGTGCCGCACACCTCGGTGCGGCGATGCCACTGCACGAGGGCGCCGTAGGGCATGGGGACGCTCGTCTCGGAGGAGGGGAGGATGTACATTGCCGCGGCGAGCACCGCCTGCCCCGACGGCGTGGTCGCGTAGACCAGCCCGTCGACGTAGTGGGGGTCGAGCGTGCGCCGGGCAAACGCGTTGGCCGCCACGATCGTGGGGTTCACGTAGTACGTCACCGGGTAGCCTGCCGGCGAGGCGGGGACGTAGCCGGCCGCCAGCGCGTCGGCCGGGGTGGCCAGGCTGGACACCGCCGCGCTGGTCGCCTGCACGTACTGCGCGGCGCCGATGTCCTCCGCCGCGGTGAGACGGGCCGCGCAGCCGCTCTCGGCCATGTGGACGTCGACCGGACCGTTGTTGCCGTCGGCCAGCAGGGCCTCGGCCTCCGCCTGCGGCAGGGCGGGCCCGTTGTAGTGCCAGTTGGGCACGGTCGTGTTGAAGCCCGCCGCCGCGCTGGCGTCCGCGCCGTTCATGTCCATCCCGTTGGTGCCGCTCATGATCATGTAGGGCGTATTGGCCAGGTCGAGCCCGGCGATCCGGAAGCCGACCTGGTGCGGGTGGCACGTGTCGGCGGTGGCCGACTGCGTCGCCGATCCCGCCGCCCCGCCACCGCCGCCGCCGCTCATGACCATGCCCGCCATGGCGCTCCCGGTCGATTCGGGCGGCGCCGCCGGGTAGCTGGCGCTCAAGGCCAGCGCGGCCCCGAGTCCCGCCACGCCGAGGACGGCCACCGCCGGGCTCCGCCGCAGGACGACGCCGGCGGGCGAACGCCATTCCTCCCTCGAGGCGATCACCGCGGGCACCATGGCGGCGGCCAGCAGCACCACCAAGGGGCCCGTGTTGGGGTCGGTGTCGGAACCGGTGAAGAGATTGCCGATGAGCCCCTGTCCCGCGATCCACAGGAGCACGGCGAACAACGCGCCGGCGCCGAGGAACCATCCGGGCCGCCGGGCCACCAGGGGCCCGAGGCCGATGACGACGGAGACCAGGGCGAGGATCCAGGCGGTCTGGGTGCCGGTGGTCGAGAAGAGGTTGCCGAGGCTGGTGAGGAAGTGCGAGTACCAGCCGGGCTGCCCCGAAGCCATGCCCACGATGGCGCTCGTCACCGACGAACGGGTGCGGTTGTCCGGCAACAGGAACAGTACGGCCGCCAGCGACCAGTACCCGGCCCACACCACCAGCGGGGTGACCGAGCGACCGATGCCCTGGGCCGCCGCGGAGGAGGCGACGCCCACCGGGCGATCGCTCCAGTCGATGTAGCGCCGGGGCGGCCGGGGCCAGGCCATGAGGCCCAGCAGCCCGTACATGAGCACGGAGCCCGGCGCGCCGGTCAGGGCGCTGGCCGTGCCGGTGAGGACCATCCCCATGCCCTCGCCGATCACCCACACGCCCAGCGCCCAGGCGAAGGAGAGGGCGAGCGCCGGGCGCACCGTCCGGCGGAACAGCAGACCCACGCCGATGAAGAGCTGGATCAGCGCAAAGATCGTGTTCCACGCCGCGATGTCGGGGGCAACGAAATTCCCGACGTGCGTGATGAGGTCGCCCAGAACGAAGGGCTGGCCTGCGGCGTTGCTCAGGATGAAGGTGTTGACGAATACCCGGCCGAACATGTACGGCTGGAACTGCAGGGCGGCGTCGAGGATCCAGAACAGGCCGAGCGCGACCTGCAGCATCCGCTGCGACCGGAGTGCGAGCGGGAAGCGGCCCGCCGCTTCCGCCTGCGTGCTCGCGTCGTGGTCCATGCCCTGTCTTACGCTACCGGGATGCCGGCGGATGGCCGTGTCAGGGCGGCCATCGGCGGATGGCCCGTATCAGGGCGGCCGTCGGCGGATGGCCCTATCGGGGCGGCCGTCAGCGCTTGGCCGTGGCGTGATCGCAGCGGCCCGGGCGGCGGGAGTCCCCCGGCCGGCCTTTTTCCGGAACTCTAAACAGAACTGCTTAGAGTTCGGGAAAACATCCCCGGCGGGCTAATCCGGGCTAATCCGGGCGGATCCGGCGCCCGGGAGACCCTCAGGCGTCGGCCACCGCCGACACCAGCTTCTGCAGGGTGTCCTTGGCGTCCCCGAAGAGCATGGTCGTCTTGGGGTCGTACAACAGGTCGTTGTCGATGCCGGCGAAGCCGGGGCGCATGGAGCGCTTGAGGAAGATGACGTGCTCCGCCGCGTCGGCGTTGATGATCGGCATCCCGTAAATGGGGCTGCCCGGCGTCGACTTGGCCGCCGGGTTCACGGTGTCGTTGGCCCCGACAACCAGCGCGACGTCGGCCGTGTCCATCTCTGTGTTGGCCTCGTCCATCTCCTTCAGATCGTCGTAGGGCACGTTGGCCTCCGCCAGGAGCACGTTCATGTGCCCCGGCATGCGGCCCGCCACCGGGTGGATGGCGAAGAACACCTCGACGCCGCGCGCCTTCAGCGAATCGGCCAGTTCACGCGCCACGTGCTGCGCCTGGGCGACGGCCAGGCCATAGCCCGGGACGATGACGACCTTGCGCGCATAGGCCAGCAGCACACCGACGTCCTCGGGCGTCCCGGTCCGCACCGATCGGGACGCGTCGCCCTCCTCGCCCCCGGTCGCCGTGATCACCGCGCCGAACGCGCTGAAGAGGATGTTGGGCAACGAGCGGCCCATGGCCGCGCTCATGAGACGGGTCAGGATCATGCCGGAGGCGCCCACCAGGGTGCCCGCCACGATCAGCAACGCGTTGTCCAGCACGAAGCCGGACGCCGCCACGGCGAGTCCGGTGAACGAGTTGAGCAACGAAATGAGGACGGGTACGTCGGCACCGCCGATGGGCAGCACGAAGATCACACCGAGCACGAGCGAGAGCCCGAGGATGATCCAGACGAAGACGATGTTGCCGGTCACCAGCGCCAGCACGATCATGACGGCGATGGCCACACCGACCAGCGCGTTGATCACCTGCTGGCCGGGGTAGGTGATGGGCCGGCCCGTGATGAGCTCCTGCAGCTTGATGAACGCGATGGCGCTCCCCGCGAACGACACCGATCCGATCAGCACGCCCAGCAGGACCTCGGCCGTGACGTAGACGGCGGGCTGCAGGCCGAGCGAGTGCAGGTGGAGCAGCTCGACGATGGAGATCAACGCCGCCGCGCCGCCGCCCACGCCGTTGAAGATGGCCACGAGCTGGGGCATCGCGGTCATCTTCACGAAGCGGGCCACCGGCACCGCGATGGCCGCGCCCAGCACCATGGCGATGATCGCCAGCACCAGGTTCTTTCCCGAGTGGCGCAGCGTCGGCAGGGTGAAGGTCATGGCGATGGCGAGGATGGCCGCCGCCGCCCCGACCAGGTTGCCCTGCCGGGCGTGGCGGGGAGAGCTCAGGCCCTTGAGGGCGAAGATGAAGCCGGCGATCGCGATCAGGTATGCCAGGTCGCGCGCGGTGGCCAGGGTGAAGGAGACGGCCAGCATCAGGCGGCGCCCCCGGGCGGCTCGGCCGGGCCGGCGTCCTCGGCCTTGGCGGCCTGCTCCTTGGCCCGGTCGCCCGGCCTGGCCTTGAACATCTCGAGCATGCGGTCGGTCACGACGAAGCCGCCCACCACGTTCAGCGTGGCCAGGAAGACGGCAAGGAAGCCGAGAGCGACCTCAGCCGTGCCGTGTGCCTCGCCCATGATCGTCAGGGCACCGACCAGCACGATGCCGTGTATGGCGTTCGACCCCGACATCAACGGCGTGTGCAGGATGCTCGGCACCTTCGAGACCACCTCGATGCCCACGAAGGCCGCCAGCACGAAGATGGTCAGGTAGGCGACGATGCCCGTCGTGGACCCGCCCGCCGACGCGGGGGCTGACTGCAACATGAACGCGATCACGACGGCGTTCCTCCCGTCCCGGCTCCACCCGTCCCGGCTCCACCCGTCCCGCCGAGCAGCTCGACCGCCGCCGGCGCCATGGCCCTGCCCTCGCGCAGCACGCACATCCCGGCCACGATCTCGTCGTCCCAGTCGGGGGTGAGCGCGCCCTCGGGGCCCATGAGCCCGAGCACGTTCGCCACATTGCGCGCGAACAGGAAGCTGGCGTGCGTCGGCATGCCCGCCGGCGGGTTAGCCATGCCCACGATGTGCACGCCCCGGTGCTCCACGATGTCGCCCGCCCGCGTCAGCTCGCAGTTGCCGCCCTGGTCCGCCGCCATGTCCACCACCACCGCGCCCTCGGCCATGCCCTCGACCATGGACGTGGTGAGCAGCACAGGGGCCTTGCGCCCCGGCACGGCCGCCGTGGTGATGACGACGTCGGAACGCCCGACCTCCTCGGCCAACGCGGCGCGCTGGCGGTCGAGCTCCTCGGGCGTGAGCTCACGCGCGTACCCGCCCGTCCCCTCCGCCGAGACGCCGGTGTCGACGAAGGTGGCACCGAGGCTCTCCGCCTCCTCCTTGGCAGCCGCCCGCACGTCGTAGGCCTTGACCACGGCGCCGAGCCGCCGCGCCGTGGCGATGGACTGGAGCCCGGCAACGCCCACCCCCATGACCAACACCTTGGCCGGCGGCACCGTCCCGGCCGCCGTCATGAACATGGGGAAGAATTTGGCCAGGTGTTCCGCCGCCGCCAGGCCGGCGCGGTAGCCCGAGACCGTCGCCTGCGAGCTGAGGGCGTCCATGCCCTGGGCACGGCTGATCCGGGGCAACAGGTCGAAGCTGAAGACAGTGGCACCCTTGGTCGCCAGCGCCCGCAGCGCCTCCTCGGACTGCGACACGCCGAAGAAGCTGAGGTGCGCGACCCCCTGCGGCAGCGCCGCCACGTCCTGGGCGCTCGGGGGGTTCACCCGGACCACCAGCCCCGCGCCCGAGACGGTGGCCGCGGCGTCGGCGGCGACGCTGGCGCCCGCGTCGGAGTACGCCGTGTCGTTGAACGCGGCCTCCTTGCCGGCGCCGGCCTGCACGCAGACCTCCCAGCCCGTGCCGACCAGCTTCTTGACCACGTCGGGCACGAGAGCCACACGGCGCTCACCGGGACGGGTCTCCGTGGGGACCGCCAATTTCACGGTGGCTCTGTCTAGCAGCTGCTCCGCCTTTCGGCCCCAATCGGCCAGGTCACGGGGGATCTCAATCCGGTGCGGCGGCCCCCAGGAAGGGCGGCGGCTCCCCGCCCCCGTGCAAGAGCAGGTTGGCCCCCGACACGTAGGCGGCGCCCGGGCTGGCCAGGAACAGACAGGCCTGGGCGACGTCCTCGGGCGTCCCCATCCGGCCCAGGGGGACCGTGGCCGCCACCCGTGCCCTGCCCTCGGGGCCGCCGTAGAACTCGTCGCCGGCGCCCGTGTCGAGCAGCCCGGCGGTGACGCAATTGACCCGCACCAGGGGTGCCCACTCGACGGCGAGCGTCGAGGTGAGGTTGATGAGGCCCGCCTTCGCCGCGCCGTAGGCCGAAGCGCCCGGGGACGGGCGCATTCCCGAGACGCTCGACACGTTGACGATGGACCCCCCGTCCTCCTGCACCACCATCACCTTGTGGGCCGACTGGGCGCACCACAGCGGCGCCAGCAGGTTCAGCCCCACAACCGCCTCGACGAAGCGGGGCGACGCGTCGGCGGCCATGGCATGGGGCGAGCCTCCGGCGTTGTTCACGAGCACATCGAGCCGGCCGAAGTGCTCGACCGCCTTGGCGATCACCCGTTCCGCGTCGGCCGGCTTGCGCACGTCGGCGGTCATGAACACCGCGCCGTCCACCTCCGCCTCGTGCCGGCCGCAGGCGACCACGTGCGCGCCGGCGTCCACGAAGGCGGCCACGATGCCGGCGCCCACCCCGCGCGAGCCGCCGGTCACCACGACCACCCGCTCGCTGAAGTCGAAGCTCGGCAGCGTCACGGGGCAAACCCTACGGCAGCCCCGGGCCGGTCGTGTTGGCCAGGCCCGGTGTGCTGGCCTAAGTTCCGACCGGCCTTCTGACGCGGCGTCAGGGGGCCGCGACCAAGGAGAGCCCGGCACCCCATGCCCATCGATGTGGTCCAGGAGCAGGACGGGATCGCCGAGGTGGTCATCGACCACCCGCCGGTCAACGCCCTCGACGTGGCGACCTGGTTCGCCCTCGCCGACGCGCTGACCGCCGCCGGGCGCGTGCCCGAGAACCGGGTCGTGGTGCTGCGGGCGACCGGCCGGGGCTTCTGTGCCGGCGTCGACATCAAGGAGATCAACGCCAAAGGCGACGAGGCGCTGGTGGGAGTGAACCGCGGCTGCGCCGCCGCCTTCGCCGCCGTGTACGACTGCGAGGTGCCTGTCATCGCCGCCGTGCAAGGCTTCTGCCTCGGGGGCGGGATCGGCCTCGCCGGCAACGCCGACATCGTCATCGCCTCCGAGGACGCGACCTTCGGGCTGCCCGAGGTCGACCGCGGCGCGCTGGGGGCGGCCACCCACCTGGCCCGGCTGGTACCCCAGCACGCCATGCGCAAGATGGTCTACACGGCCAAGCCGATCACCGCCGCCGAGCTGGCCGCGTACGGCTCGGTCGCCGCCGTCGTGCCGCCGGACCGGCTCCGCACCGCTGCCCTCGAGCTGGCCGCCGACATCGCCACCAAGAGCCCGACCATCATCCGGCGGGCCAAGGAGTCACTCAACGGGATCGATCCGGTCGACGTCAAGCGCAGCTACCGCTTCGAGCAGGGCTTCACCTACGAGCTCCACGTGCGCGGCGTGGCCGACGAGCAGCGGGCCGCCTTCATCGAGAAGCGCGACGCCGACACCTCGAAGTGAGCGACAAGCGCACCACCGTCGAGGACATCGTCGGCGAGCTCCGCTCGGGCATGACGATCGGCATCGGCGGCTGGGGAGCGCGCCGCAAGCCCATGGCGGCGATCCGCGCCATCTGCCGCTCCGACCTCACCGACCTGACCGTCGTCGCCTACGGCGGCCCGGACGTCGGGCTGCTCTGCGCCACCGGCAAGGTGCGCAAGGTCGTGTGCGGATTCGTCACCTTGGACTCCATCGCGCTCGACCCGCACTGGCGCGCCGCCCGCCAGCACGGACGCGTCGAGATCATGGAAGTGGACGAAGGCATGTTCTACCTGGGACTGCAGGCGGCGGCGTGGCGCGTCCCCTTCCTGCCCACGCGCGCCGGGCTGGGCTCCGACGTCCTCAGCATCAACCCGGACCTGCGCCTGGTGCGCTCGCCCTACGGCACGGGCAGCCCGTACCTGGGCGACCCGGCGGACGCCGACGTCGAGCTGGTGGCGATGCCGGCCCTCCGCCTCGATGCCGCCATCGTCCACACCAACCGGGCCGACAGCACCGGCAACGGCCAGGTGCTGAGCCCCGACATCTTCTTCGACCCGCTGTTCCTCGGTGCCGCCGAGCGCCGCTTCATGACCACGGAGCGCATCGTCGAGAACGGCGCGCTGGCCAACGACGCCCACCCGCTCTCGACCGTGCCCATCCACCGCATGCTCACCGATGGTGTGGCCGAGACGCGCGGTGGCGCCCACTTCACCGCCAACCCGCCCGACTACGGCCGGGACGAGGCCTTCCAGAAGGAGTACGCCGTGGCGGCGGCCGACCCGGCCGAATGGGAGGCCTTCGCCAAGCGCTACGTGCTCGTCGGCGAGGACGAGTACCAGGCCCGGATGAAGGAGCGGCGGGGGTGACCGACGAGGGCGTAGACCCGGGCCGAGTTCTGCGTCGCGGCCTGTGCCGACGCCTGGCGCGGCGCGGGTGAGATCATGGCCAGCCCGTTCGGCACCATCCCGTCGCTCGGCGCCCGGCTGGCCAAGCTGACGTTCGCACCCGACCTCGTCCTGACCGACGGCGAGGCGGCCCTGATGGTCGGCGCGCCCCCCATCGCCACCAAGCCCGGCGAGTTGGTGCGCGAGGCGGCCATGCCGTACCGCAGCGTGTTCGACGTCGTGTGGTCGGGTCGGCGCCACATCATGATGATGGCGAGCCAGATCGACCGCACGGGCAACCAGAACATCTCGGCGATCGGCCCCCACGACCGGCCCAAGGTGCAGCTCGTCGGGGTACGCGGGGCGCCCGGCAACTCGGTCAACCACCCCACGAGCTACTGGGTTCCCGACCATAGCGTGCGCACCTTCGTGGAGCAGGTAGACGTGGTCAGCGGGGTTGGGTACGCGCGGGCCGCGGCGGCCGGACCGGGTGCCACGCGCTTCCACGACATCCGCCGCGTCGTCTCCAACCTCGGCGTATTCGACTTCGAGACGCCGGATCGGACCATGCGCCTGCGGTCGCACCACCCGGGTGTGAGCGTGGCCGACATCGTCGACGCCACCGGTTTCGCCCTCTCGATCCCCGAGGACGTGCAGGAAACGCGACTGCCGACGCCCGAAGAGCTCGACCTCGTGCGCGTCGTCCTCGACCCGGGCTCGCTGCGCGACCGCGAGGTGCGGAGCTGACCGGCGCCGGCCCGCCGTCACAACCGGCGCCGTCACAACCGTCGGCGCCGCTCCACCCGGCGCTGCGCACCGAGCTCTGCGAGCGGATCGGCGTGCGCTTCCCCCTCGTGCAGACGGGCATGGGATGGGTCGCCGGCCCGCGTCTGGTGGCGGCCACCAGCGAGGCGGGCGCCCTGGGCATCTTGGCCTCGGCCACCATGACGCTCGAGGAGCTCGCCCGGGCCATCGCCGAGGTGCGCGCCCGGACGACGGCCCCCTTCGGCGTGAACCTGCGCACCGACGTCGCCGACGTGCACGAGCGCATCGAGCTCATGATCGAGACCGGCGCCCGGGTGGCCAGCTTCGCCCAGGCGCCCAACGCGGCGCTGGTGGCCCGTTGCAAGGAGGCGGGTTTGTTCGTGATGCCGACGGTCGGCGCCCGACGCCACGCCGAGAAGGTGGCCGAATGGGGCGTCGACGCCGTCATTGCCCAGGGCGCCGAGGGGGGCGGCCACACGGGCAGCGTCCCCACGACGCTCCTGCTCCCCCAAGTGGTCGACGCGGTTGGCGACCGCGTGCTGGTCATCGGTGCCGGGGGCTTCTTCAGCGGCCGTGGGCTGGTGGCGGCCCTGGCCTACGGCGCGGCCGGCGTCGCCATGGGCACCCGGTTCCTGCTCTCGGCCGAGAGCCGCGTGCCCGACGCCGTCAAGTCCCTCTACCTCGGTACGCCGGTCACCGGCACCGTGGTGACCACCAAAGTCGACGGCGCCCCCCAGCGCGTGGTGCGCACCGAGCTCGTCGAGCACCTCGACTCCCAGTCATGGCTGCGCGCGCTGCCCCGCGCCCTGCGCAGCGCCTATCAATTCCGCAAGGAGACGGGGACCAGCGTCACGGCGCTGCTGCGCGAGGGCCGCGCGATGAAAGAGGGCAACGAGCTCACCTGGGCCCAGGTCGTCATGGCAGCCAACGCGCCCGTCATGACGAAGGCCGCGTTGGTCGAAGGCCGCACGGACGTCGGTGTGCTGCCGACCGGTCAGGTCGTGGGCGTCATCGACTCCATCCCGACGGTGGCCGACATCGTCGGCGCCGTCATGGCCGAAGCAGACGGGGTGCTGCGGGGGTGGAGCGCCTAGACGCCGTCGTTGTTGGCGGCGGCGTTGCCCTGGGCGACCCGGCGCAACAGGTTCGACACCCGCTGGTGGGTCACACCGAAGAGATGGGCGATGCTCGGGATGCTCTGACCCTCCGCTCGCAGCGCCACCACCAATGACCGGCGCAGGTAGCCGCTGGCCTCGGACTGGCGCCGCAGGATCGTGCTCACGAGCTGGACGGTGCCCGGCTCGTCCTCATCCCCGAGGATGGCCTTCCACTCCCGCCCGTTCTGCCGAGCCAGTCGGACCTCGGCGATGCGCTGGGAGAGGAGCCGCTCGCTCTCGGCGTTCTCTCGCAGCACGGACTCCAGCTCGTCGAGCGCGTTGAGCACCTCGTCCGACCCGGCCCCGCTCCGGTCGTCAATCTGGTCCGGCATTGAGATATCTGCTCCTCTGTGTTGCTCCTTATCCTGGCGCAACTCGGTCGCATCAGTGGCCAACATGCAAGTGCATCCTCCAATCACAGTCGTTCCGCCCTGACCTTGATTCAGACGACTCACGCGCACCCGCCAGCCTAAGCACCGAGGGGACCGCATTCGACGTCAACGGGTCCATACCCCAACAGCCAGGAATCACACACGCCGTGAGGGAATTGCCGCCCTCCCCCGCCACCGGGGTGTGCTACTGGGGTTTCAGCGCCGCAGCAGGACGGAGGAACCGTGCCCAAACAAACCTTGGTTGGCCGTGACCGCCACCGTGGCCCCCTCCACCTGGTGCCCGGTGGCCGTCCCCCGCAGCTGCCACACGCACTCGCACACCTGCGCGATGGCCTGGGCCGGGATGGCCTCCCCGAAGCAGGAGAGCCCGCCCGAGGGGTTCACCGGGACCCGGCCGCCGAGTGCGGTGACCCCGTCGCGCAACAGCTTTTCCGCCTCGCCCTCCCCGCAGAGTCCGATGTCCTCGTACCAGTCGAGCTCGAGCGCCGAGGACAGGTCGTAGACCTCGGCCAGGCTCACGTCCTCGGGCCCGATGCCGGCCTCGGCGTAGGCCGCCGACGCGATGGAGGGGCGGAACCCCGCGGCGGCCGGACCGGCCTCGGCGCGCCCTTCGAACGCGGCGGCGGAATCGGTTGAGAAATTCGGCATCTCGATGACGGTGTTGGGGAACGTCGGCGTCACGGTCGACACTGCGTCGATGGTCACCAGCGGCGCCGCACCCCCCGTATGGCGCCGTGCGAACTCCATGCTCGACAGCACGAGCGCCGCACCGCCGTCGGAGGTGGCACAGATCTCGAGCAGGCGCAGGGGGTCGGCCACCATGGGTGATGCCAGCACCTCCTCGACCGTGACCTCCTTGCGGTAGCGCGCGTAGGGATTGGCCAGCCCGTGGCGCGCGTTCTTCACCTTGACCTGTGCGAAGTCCTCCTCGGTTGCGCCGAAGCGGTCCATACGCCGCCGTGCGTACAGCGCGAAGTAGGTCGGGTTCGTCGCCCCCATGAGGTGGAAGCGCAGCCAGTCCGGGTCGTCCTTGCGATCGCCGCCACCCACCGGGGCGAAGAACCCCTTCGGGGTCGTGTCGGCACCGACCACCAACGCCACGTCGCACAGCCCGGCCAGAATCTGCGCGCGGGCGTTGGCGATCGCGACGGCACCGGACGCGCAGGCCGCGTAGACGCTCGACACGCGGGCTCCGGTCCAGCCGAGTGCCTGGGCGAACGTCGCACCGGACACGAACCCGGGGTAGCCGTTGCGGATGGTGTCCGCTCCCGACACGAACTGCATGTCTCGCCAGCCCAGTCCGGCGTCGGCCAGCGCGCCGCGCGCCGCGGCGAGCCCGTACTCGACGAAGGGCCGACCCCACTTGCCCCACTCGTGCATGCCGGCACCGAGCACCGCCACCTTGTTGTCGTCGGACATCGCTCAGGCCTCTCCGCCGGCCGGACCGGCATCGAGCGGCCGCCACTTCCAGACCAGGTAGTCGCAGCCGTCATCCGAGTACAGCGTGTCGACCACCAGCTCGACCTCGTCGCCCACCGTGAGGTCCTCGACCGTCACCCCGCCCACGACCTGGCCCATGACCACGAGGTGCTCTGCGGCCAGCTCGACGGCGGCCAGGCAGAACGGCACGTAGGGGTCGGCCGCCACGTACGGGGCCGGGGGCTGGTAGCGGGCATCGGTGTAGGACCAGATGCGGCCCCGCCGCGACAGCTCCACCGTCTCGAAGGAAATCGACTCACAGTCCGGGTTGCGGCAGTAGCTCGCCTCGGCGGGGAAGGCATAGGTCCCGCAGCCGCGGCAGCGTGAGCCCAGCAGTGCCGGCGGCGCGCCGTCGTCACCCGTCGTGAACCATCCCTCGACTGCGGGCACCCGCGTCGCACCGGCCATCAGCCGAGCCGCTCGATGATCGTGGCGTTCGCCTGCCCGCCGCCCTCGCACATTGTCTGGAGGCCGTAGCGGGCGCCCGTCCGTTCCATTTCGTTGAGCAGCGTGGCCATGAGACGCGCCCCCGAACAGCCGGTGGGATGGCCGATGGCGATGGCGCCGCCGTTGGGGTTGACCTTGTCCATGTCGGGGCGGAACTCGCGCTCCCACGCCAGCACCACCGAGGCGAACGCCTCGTTGATCTCAATCACGTCCATGTCGGCGAGCGACAGCTTCGCCTTGGCCAGGACCAGCTCCGTGGCCGGGATCGGCGCCGTCAACATGATCTGGGGGTCGTTCGCCGCCACGGCGAAGGTGTGGAAGCGCGCCCGGGGCCGCAGGCCGAGCGACGACGCGCGCTCCTCGCTCATGACGAGGACCGCCGCCGCACCGTCGGAGATCTGCGACGACGTGCCCGCCGTCACGGTCCCCGTCTCGGAGAACGCGGGCCGAAGCCGGGCCAACTTCTCCAGCGAGGTGTCACGGCGTATGCCCTCGTCGGAGGTGAGCAGCCCGCTCACCTCGGCCGACCCCGGCACGTCGGGGTGGACCCGGGCCTCGAGCGGCACGATCTCGCCGGCGAAACGGCCCTCGTCGGTGGCCAGCGCCGCCCGGCGGTGCGAGCGCAGGGCGAACTCGTCCATGTCGTCGCGCGAGATCCGCCAGCGCCGGGCGATCTCCTCCGCGCACTCGCCCTGGTGGATGAGCTCGAAGCGCTCCAGGTAGAGGGGGCCGTAGGCCTCACCCGGCCCGGGCTCGGTCGTCGAGCCGATGGGTACCCGACTCATCGACTCCACGCCGGCCCCGATGGCCACGTCCATGGCGCCCGCCATGACGGCCTGCGCGGCGAAGTGGATGGCCTGCTGCGCCGAACCGCACTGGCGGTCGACGGTCGTGCCGGGGACCGTCTCGGGGAACCCCGCCGCCAAGGCGGCGTTGCGGGCGATGTTCATCGCCTGCTCCCCGACGGTCATGGTGCACCCCATCACCACGTCCTCCACCAGGGCGGGGTCCAGGTCGTTGCGGGCCAGCAGGGCCGCCAGTGGCTGGGCGGCCAGGTCGGTGGCGTGCCATCCGGACAGGCGCCCGCCCCGTCGACCGACCGGGGTGCGAACAGCATCGACAATCACGGCGTTCGGCATACGAACGGCAATTCTGACGCCGAATCAGATCTGGTGCCAGACGCGAGGGCACATCCCTGCCCACCGGCCCCGTCCCCGGGCATCGCCGGCCGCACCCGGGGACGGATCGGCGCGGCGGCCACGTTGGCACCGCCGGGGTCGCTGTGCCAGATTCGCTGGTCCATGGACCTGACCTTCAGCGATGCGCAGGAGGCCTTCCGCGCCGAGGCCAGGGCGTGGCTGTCCACGCACGTCCCCGCCGACCCGCTCCCCTCGCTCGATACGCCCGCCGGCTTCGAGGCGCACCGGGCCTGGGAGCGCACCATGTTCGAGGACCGCTGGTCGGTCGTCAGCTGGCCCACGCAGTACGGCGGGCGCGACGTCGGGATCTTCGAGTGGCTGGTGTTCGAGGAGGAGTACTACCGCGCCCGGGCCCCGAAGCGAGTGAGCCAGAACGGCATCTTCCTCCTCGCCCCCACCATGCTGGAGTACGGGACCGAGGCACAGAAGACTCGCTACCTGCCGCCGATGGCCTCGGGCGACGAGATCTGGTGCCAGGGCTGGTCCGAGCCCGACGCCGGGAGCGATCTGGCCGCCATCCGCTCGCGCGCCGTGCGCAACGCCACCGAGGACGGGTGGGTGCTGACGGGTCAGAAGACCTGGGCCAGCCGCGGGGCGTTCGCCGAGTGGTGCTTCGGCATCTTCCGCACCGATCCCGAAGCGGAGCGCCACCGCGGCCTCACCTATTTCCTGGTCGCCATGGACTCGCCCGGGGTCACGGTCCGCCCCATCCCCCAGATCGACGGGGAGACCGGCTTCGCCGAGATCTTCTTCGACAGCGTCGAGGTACCCGACGACCAGGTGCTCGGCGACGTCGGCGCCGGGTGGTCCGTCGCCATGGCGACGGCCGGGTCCGAGCGCGGCCTCTCGCTGCGCAGCCCGGCTCGCTACACCGAGGCAGCCGACCGCCTCGTGCAGCTCTTCGACCAGTGCGGCGGCCCGGCCGCATCCGTCGACGCCGTGGCGCAGGCGCACATGCACGCCGAGGCCTACAAGCTGCACACGTACTGGACGGCGACGCGGGTCTCGCACGGCCATCCGGTGGGCCCCGAAGCCAGCTGCAACAAGATCTTCTGGTCGGAGACCGACGTCGCCATCCACACCGCCGCGCTCGATCTGCTGGGCACGGAGGCCGAGCTCCTGCAGGCCGGGGCTGCCGGCGAGTGGCTCGACGGCTACCTCTTCTCGCTCGCCGGCCCCATTTACGCCGGCACCAACGAGATTCAGCGCAACGTCGTCGCCGAGCGCCTCCTCGGCCTGCCGCGCGGCTGATCGGACGGCCGTGGACTTTGCGTTCAGCGACGAGCAGGACGAGCTCCGCCGCACGGTGCGCGCCGTGCTCGACACCGAGTGCTCGCCACACGCGCTGCGCGCCTTCGAGGCCGCGGACCCGGCGGGCCGCGCCGAATTGGCCACGAACCGTTGGGCGGTCCTGGCGGAGCTCGGCGCGCCCGCTCTGGTGGTCCCCGAGGCCGCCGACGGCCTGGGCCTGAGCGACGTCGATCTCGTGGGGGTGCTGGAGGAGGCGGGGCGGGCCTGCCTCCCCGAGCCGCTGCTCGAGACGGCGGCCCTGGCCGCGCCGACGCTGTCCGCACTGTTGCCCGACCCGGCGGCGGCGGCGGCGCTCGACGCGCTGGTCAAGGACGACGCCGGCTTCGCGGTGGGTGGCATCGACGTGACCGTGGCCGGCATCGTCTCACCCACCGAGGTGTCGGCCGACGGCACCTTGCGCACTCCCCGCGTGGTGGGCGCGCGCGACGCTGCGTTCTTGTTGTTGGCCTGCCGTGACACCGAATCGGGCTGGCAGCTGCACGCGGTCCCGGCCACATCATGGACCGCCGAGAGCACTCCGGCGCTCAGCTCGTCACGCGACCTGTCCACCGTGCACTGGCCTCTCGCCTCGGACACGCTGCTCGCGTACGGCGTCGCCGCCGAGACTGCCGCGTCGCTGCTCGCCGACCGCGCCGCCGCCGGCAGCGCGGCGCTGCTCGTCGGACTGGCCGACCGCATGCTCATGATGGCCGCCCAGTACGCCAAGGAGCGCCACCAGTTCGGCAAGCCGATCGGCAGCTTCCAGGCGGTGAAGCACCATTTGGCCAACGCACGCGTGGCACTGGAGTTCGCCCGTCCCGCCACCTACCGCGCCGCCTGGTCGCTTGCGACGGCCCAGCCCTCCCTCTCCCACGACGCGTCCATGGCCAAGGCGATGGCGTCCGACGCGGCCGACCTGGCCGCCCGGGTCGCGCTGCAGGTCCACGGCGCCATCGGGTACACCTGGGAGTGCGACCTCCACTTCTTCTTGAAGCGGACCTGGGCGCTGTCACGCGCCTGGGGCGACGCCGCCACGCACCGCCGGCTCGTCCTGGCCCAGGCCAGGCGGTAGGGCTTCGCCAGCCCCACCGGCGCCCCGCCCTTCGACGCTCGGTCAGCGGGCGTCAGCGGAGGGCGGTGATGTCCGATTTCCGCCAGTAATCCTCACACCGGCGTGCCACGCTGGCACGGTGCTGGAGGACCCGGACCGCTGCTACCAGGCGGCGAAGAGCAAGGACGCCCGCTTCGACGGGTGGTTCTTCTGCGCCGTCACCTCGACCGGCATCTACTGCCGGCCGAGCTGCCCGGCGCGCACACCCAAGCGGGAGAACGTCCGCTTCTACCCGACCGCGGCCGCGGCGCAGCAGGCCGGCTTTCGGGCCTGCCTGCGCTGCCGCCCTGACGCCACGCCGGGCTCACCGGAGTGGAACCTCCGGGCCGACGTCGTGGCGAGGGCCATGCGGCTCATCCGCGACGGCGTCGTCGACCGCGACGGGGTCGAGGGTCTGGCCCGCCGGCTCGGCTACAGCACGCGGCAGCTGCATCGCCTCGTCACGTCCGAAGTGGGCACGGGGCCGCTCGCCATCGCGCGGGCCCAGCGCGGCCAGACGGCGCGCGTCCTGCTGGAGACGACCGATCTCCCCATTGCGCACGTTGCCTTCGCGGCCGGCTTCGCCAGTGTCCGCCAGTGCAACGAGACGGTGCGCCAGATCTTCGCCGACACGCCGCGCGGCCTGCGGGTGCGGGCCGCCCGGGCGGCGCGCGGCAAGGGGACGCGCCGGATCAGCGGTGCCGCCGTCGCTGACGGCGGCACGCCGCAGGTCATCCGACTGCGCCTGCCGTGCCGACGTCCCTTCAACCCGGCGTCGGTGCTCGAGTTCCTCGGGGCCCGCGCGCTGCCCGGCGTGGAATCGCTCGACGGCGCGTCCTACCGCCGGAGCCTGCGCCTGCCCCACGGCCACGGCGTCGTCACGCTCTCCGCTCCCGATCTCGCCGGAGCCCGTGCCCGTGCCGGCGGGAACACGGGCGGCGGCCCGGACTACGTGGACGGCGAGCTCGTGCTGTCCGACCTGCGCGACCTCACCACGGCCGTGTCGCGCTGCCGGCAACTGCTCGACCTCGACGCCGATCCCGTCGCTGTGTGGGAGGCGCTGCGCGACGACCCGCTCGTCGGTCCCGTGGTCGAGCGCGATCCCGGACGCCGCGTGCCCGGGGCGGCGGACGGCTTCGAGCTCGCCGTGCGCGCCGTCATCGGCCAACAGGTCTCGGTGCCGGGGGCGCGCACGGTCGCGGGGAGGCTCGTGCTGGCCGCCGGGGAGCCCCTCCCCGAGCCGGCCGGCACCGTCTCGCACCTGTTCCCCACGCCGGCGGCGCTCGTCGAACTGGCCGAGCGCGACCCGGGTGCGTTCGCCATGCCCGCCGGACGCCGCCAAGCCCTCGTCGCGCTGGCCGTCGCGGTCCAGCGCGGCGACGTCGTGATCGACCCCGGTGCCGACCCACTCGAGCTGCGCCGATCGCTGGTCCGGCTCCCGGGCGTCGGGCCGTGGACCGCCGAGTACGTGGCCATGCGCGCGCTGCGAGATCCGGATGCGTTCATGCCGACCGACCTCGGCATCCGCCGGGCGGCGCGGGCCATCGGCCTGCCCGACGACCCGGCCGCCCTCGTCGCGGTCACCGAGGGCTGGCGCCCGTGGCGGAGCTACGCCATGGCGCACCTGTGGTCGCTCGCCGCACCGGCCGCCCACTCTCCCGAACCACCGATGCCCGAACCACCGATGCCCGAACCACCGATGAGAGGACGCGCAGCATGAAGACCACCCGGACCACCGCCACCGCCACCGCCACCGCCACCATGCCCCTCGACACACCGATCGGCCGCCTCGTGCTCGAAGGCGACGGCGACGTGCTGATCGGCGTCTGGCTGCCCCACGAGCGCCGGCACGGACGCCGTGACGTCGACGACGTCCCCCCCGTCTTGAAGGAGACGGCCACGCAGCTGGAGGAGTACTTCGCCGGTGAGCGCAAGGAGTTCGACATCCCCCTCGAGCTGGACGGCACTCCGTTTCAGCAAGAGGTGTGGGCCGAGCTGCGCCGCATCCCCTACGGCCAGACCATCAGCTACGGGGAGCTGGCCCGCCGGGTCGGGCGGCCGAACGGGCCGCGGGCCGTGGGCCAGGCCAACGGCCGCAACCCCGTCCCGGTCATCGTTCCCTGCCATCGCGTGCTGGCGAGCAACGGCATCGGGGGCTACGGGGGCGGTCTGAAGGTCAAGCGCACCCTCCTGGCGCTCGAGGGCGTGACTGCGGAGAGGCCCACCGGGTAAAGGCACAACGACTCTGGCGGCCCCGGCGCGGCCGCCGCACCATCGGCTCATGAGGAGGACCTACGGCGACTACGTGCGCTGGATGTACAAGGGCGGGCGGCCGAACCGCTGGGCCCGGCTGCAGAACCGTCTGTCGGCCCTGGCGTTCTCGGCCGGCCTCCTGCCGGCCCGGGCCGGGACGCTCGAGGTCCGCGGACGCCGCAGCGGGAACCCCGTCTCCCTCCCCGTCGTCATCGCCGACTACGACGGGGAACGCTACCTCGTGTCCATGCTGGGACCAGGAGCGAACTGGGTGCGCAACCTCGAAGCCGACGGCGGCCGGGCCGAGTTGCGCCACGGCAGACGCGAAGCCGTCCAACTGGTCGAGGTCGAGCCGGCGTTGCGGGCGCCCATCCTCCGCCGCTACCTCGCGCTGGCCCCCGGAGCTCGGCCCCACATCCCGGTCGACCGGCGGGCGCCGCTGCAGGCGTTCGCGCGTGTCGCGCCCGGGTACCCGGTGTACCGCATCGAGCCCCGGGCGGACGCAGCCTGATGGGAGCGGCCCGATGGGATCGCCCACGGGCACGTAAGGTGCGCCGGTGGAAACCGCCAAGAGTGTGCACGACGCGTTCGATCTGACCGGCCGGGTGGCCCTCGTCACCGGGGCGGGCAGCGGCATCGGCCGGACGACGGCCGAGGTCTTGGCCGTCGCCGGCGCCACCGTGGTCTGTGCCGACATCAATGCAGCCGCGGCGGCCGAGACGGCGAGCGCGATCATGTCCCAGGGGGCGACAGCGGAGAGTGCCGCGCTGGACGTGTCGGCGCGCGGCGCGGCCGCGACACTCGTGGAGCACATCGTGGCGCGCCACGGCGGCCTGCACGTCATGTGCAACATCGCCGGCATCATGATCGACAGCTCCATCATCGACGTCGACCCCGACGAGTTCGACCGCATCCTGTCGGTGAACCTCAAGGGGGTGCTCTACGGATGCCAGGCCGCCGGAAAGGCGATGGTGGCGCAGCGCGGCGGCTCCATCATCAACATGGCGTCCGCCGCCGTCTTGGCGCCCTCGCCCGGCATCGGGCCCTACGCCATCTGCAAGGCGGGCGTCGCCCAGCTGACCCAGTCGATGGCCGTCGAGGTCGGTCAGCACGGCGTGCGGGTCAACTCCGTGGCGCCGGGCTTCATCCCGACCAACATGACGGCGCGCTACTACACGAACCCCGACGGCACCGTGAACGAGGAGGCCAAGGCCGCCACCTTGGCGCCAATGGCGCGCTTTGCCCCCATGCGACGGGTCGGAGCCACCTCCGACGTCGCATACTGCGTCCTGTATCTGGCCGCCGACGCCAGCAGCTTCGTGACCGGGCAGCTGCTGAGCCCCAACGGCGGCGTCTCCATGCACTACTGATGGCGCGGCGCCGCGCGGAGACGAGTGCGGCGCTCACGCACCTGAGCCGGGTCGACCCGGTGCTGGCACGGCTCATCGCCGCGCATCGGGACTTCGACCCGCGGGCGTGGCTGCGCGACCTGCCGCCGATGGACGCCTTCGGTGCCATCGTGTTCCAGGTCATCGGCCAGCAGCTGTCGGTCGCATCGACCCGCCGCATCCTCGACCGTCTGTGCGCGCCCTTCGACGGCCGGCTCCCCGAGCCGGCCGAGCTGCTGGCCATGGACGGAGCCGCCTTCCGAGAGACCGGGCTCTCGGGGCGCAAGGCCGACACGTTGCGGACCGTGGCGGCGGCCTTCGCCGACGGGTCGCTGTCCGACGACCAGCTGCGCGCGACGTCGGACGAGGAGATCGAGCGGCGCCTGACGGGGATCCCCGGCATCGGGCCGTGGACGGTGCACGGGATGCTGATCATCGCCCTGGACCGCCCCGACGTCGTGCTGCCGGGCGACCTCGCGTTGCGCAAGATCATCCAGCGCGCCTACGGGCTGGCGCGGCTCCCCACGCCGGGCGAGGTGCTGGAGATCGCGGAGCCCTGGCGGCCGCATCGCAGCCTGGCCAGTGCCATCCTGTTCCAGGCGTCCTTCGAACCCCCGGGGGCCGGGCCCCCACCCGAGGCGATCGCCTGACGGGTGGGCGCTAGGACAGGCGCAGCAGGTCGAACTGGCCGGTCGAGGTGTCGGACACCACGACGGAGGGGGCGGGGCCGAGCAGGGTGACGGCGGCCCCGACGCTCACCGGGTCGCTCACGTTGCCGTGCTGGTCGATGCGCAGGACGCACGACATCGGGGACGTGCCCGCCGCAGGTTGTGGGCAGGACGCGCCGGTGCCGGCCGGCTCCAGGACCAGCGGCCCGGCAGCGCTGTCGACCACGCTGCTGGTGACGGAGCCGCTGTAGGACCCGAGCGCGCCGAGCGTGGAGGAGTCGAAGGTGGCGTACTGGGCATCGAGGCCCTGGCCGGCCGGCTCGCTGACCCAGACGGCACCGCCGGCGACGACGTCGACGTACTGCACGCCGCCGCCCAGGCCGTTGGGTGTGTCGGCCAGCGCCGGACCGGTGACGGTGGCGCCGTTGGGTCGCAACACCGTCAGGCGGTGGGCGGTGCTCTCGTAGTAGACGGAACCGTCGGGGCCGATGGCGTCGCCGAGCCCGCGGACCAGCAGGTGCGGCGACGCCGACGAGGCGGGATTGATCCGGTAGACGCTGACGGTGTCGCCCTGCGTCACCGACACGAGCACGGCGCCGCCGGCCGCCGCCATGGAGACCAGATCGGCGTCGGAGCTGTTGGCCGCGTTGACGGTCGGCATCGTCCACTGTCCGTCCTGGTTCCCGCTCGCCCTGTTGTAGGCGTACACGGTGGAGTAGGTGGCGGCGTAGAGGTTGGTGCCGTCCGCGGCGAGCGCGGCGATGCCCGTCGGCACGTGCTCCGCGATGGCGGCCGGGCCGTTGCCGTCCACCGCCCAGGCGATCGCGGGCGCCGGGTTGGTCGGGTCCTGCGGAGCCGCGAACACCGCGCCGTCGGGGCTCTCGGCCGCGGTGACGCGGTCGGCGGAGAAGGGAAGCGCGATGGGGGATCCCGCCTGCAGCGGACCCGTCGTCGGCAGCGCCGGGAGCGTGGAGGCCGGGGTCGCGGTGGTCGTGGTTGCCGCCGCGGCCGGGACCGAGCCGGAGGGGTGCGAGGTCTGCGTGTTCGCATGCGGGGTCGCCGGGCCCGAACCGCAGGCACCCAGCAGCAGCGCAACCGGCGCCACCAGCGCGGCCGCCAATCCCAATTGCAGGTGGCGGCGGTCCTCCACGCGCATCGCGACAGTATGGCGTGCAGCCGGGGTGGGGCCGCCGCACGGGGCGGGCCGGGCTGGGCCGGGCTCGAATTTACGCTGGCCGCTCGAGGAGGTCCGAGAGCACGTGGCCCGTGCCGGACACGGTGCCGGCGAGCATGTTCGCCCCGACCAGCTGGTTGTACTCGTGCGTGAAATCCGCGTAGGACGCGGTCGCCAACGCGGGCGACCAGGTCAGGTACCCGAAGAACGCCCGCGCCCCGTCGAAATAGGAGACGTAGCGGTAACCCTCCGCTCGGACGTACGCGGTCATGGCCTGCACGTAGGACTCGTCGAGCGGCTCCCAGAAGCTGTAGCTCTTCACCTGGAGCTCGGCCGGTGCGCCGGCGGGGCCCTCGCCCTCCCCCGGCGACGGCTTGTCCAGCCAGGTCTCGTCCATGACGAGAGGCTTGTGGGCCACCTTCGCCGCGGACGTGTCGGCACGCAGATTGGCGATCTCCTGCGGGCCGAGGGGATACACGTGCACGTCGAGATAGTCGATGGAGGTCTGTGCCAGCAGCGCCCGGTCGATGGCCGGGTCGCTCCAGGTGCCCGTCCCGGCGCCCACCAGCGTGCTGCCGCGCCGGAGCCCGCTCAGCTCGCGCCGCACGAGCTGGGCCGCCAGGGTGGGGCTGTCCACGTCGACACCCAGCGCGTCGGTGAAGGTGTCCGGTTCGGTGAGCAGGGACAGGTATGCGGGACGGAGGTCGTCGACGATGACCTGCGCCTCCTCGCGCTCTCCCTGCGCGTAGCTCTCGAGGGTGAGGCCCGCATAGCTGAGCTGGAGCGCGGTGAGGGGCGTGCCGGCGAAGACGGGGTTCTCCTCGACCGACAGCACCATGTGGTCCCGTCGGACGTCGCGGGCCACGCTCTCGTAGAAGGCGAGATACCCGGAGTGCCCGGGCGTGGTGGCGAGCAGGAGGGGATACGACACGTCCACCGTCACCCCCTGGACCCCGAGGTGCTGGAAGGCGTGCAGCTCCACGCCGACGCTCTCGAGCGCGCGGGGACCGAGCAGCGCCTGGCCGATGTTCCCGTTGGCGGCGAGCAGCTCGGTGCCCACGGTCGTGCGGGGGTGCCACGGGCTCGAGGGCGCCAGCGCGGCGAAGCCCCGCACCTCGGACTGCACGCCCGCGTAGGCCACCTGGTAGGCGGCGGGTGGCGCTGGCGCTGGCGCTGGCGGTGGCGCTGGGGCCGCTCCGGCATCGACGCCGGCCGCGAGGGCGAGCACCACCGCGACGATGACGGCCGCTGCCCGGGCACCCGGCGGGCACGCGACGGGGCTTCCGTCACACCTCGACACGTCACCCAGTGTGACCACCGCATGTGAGGGAACTGTGAGCTGCACCGCAGCGGGCGCTACCGTGCGCCCATGGTCACCACCCGCGACATCGCGTACGACGCCGACGGCCGCACCATGGTCGGCACCCTCGCCCTGCCCGACGGCACCGATCGGCGCCCCGGCGTCCTCGTCTCCCACGAGGGGCCGGGGCTCGACGACTTCGGCCGCTCCCGGGCCACCCGGCTCGCCGAGCTCGGCTACGTCGCCTTCGCCCTCGACTATCACGGCGACGGTCGCCCGCTCACCGACCGCGAGCAGATGATGGCCCGCCTGGGCGAGCTGTCGGCCGATCCGCTGCGCACCCGGGCCATCGGCACCGCCGGGCTCGACGTGCTGCGCGCCGAGGCCCGCGCCGACACCGACCGCCTGGCCGCCATCGGCTACTGCTTCGGCGGCACGCTGTCGCTGGAGCTGGCGCGCGGCGGCGCCGACCTCAAGGCGGTCGTCGGCTTCCATGCCGGGCTCGCCACGGCGCGCCCGGAGGACGCCCGCAACATCGTCGGGAAGGTGCTGGCGCTCATCGGCGCCGACGACCCCATCGTCGACAACGCCCAGCGGCGCGGCTTCGAGGAGGAGATGCGGGCCGGCGAGGTGGACTGGCAGCTCTACGTCTACGGCGGGGCGGTGCACTCCTTCACCCGGCCCGGCGCCGAGACGGTGGGCATCCCGGGCATCGCCTACCACGAGCCGACCGACCGTCGCTCCTGGCAGGCCATGCTCGACCTGTTCGACGAGGTGCTCGGGTGAGACGAGGTGTTCTGAGCAGCGGGCGCCGCCGCTTCTGACGCCCCGTCAGGTGCGGGCTACGCTCCATGGCCATGGCTGAGCCCCTGCCCATGATCATCTCGGTCGACGACCACGTGGTCGAGCCGCCCAACGTGTGGCAGGACCGCCTCCCGTCCAAGTACGCCGAGGTGGGCCCGCGGATCGTGCGGGCGCCGATGCCCGAGGTCGAATTCCGTGGCGGACAGCTGAAGGTCAAGCCGGGTGCCGAGGGCCTGCCCGTCGACTGGTGGTACTACGAGGACCTCAAGCGGCCGCTGTTGCGGGTCGACTCCGCCGTGGGCGTGCCGCGCGACGAGGTGACCATGAAGGGCGTCACCTACGAGGACATGCGGCCGGGCTCCTACGAGGTGAAGCCCCGCCTGGACGACATGGACGCCAACCACATCGAGGCGGCGCTGTGCTTCCCCACCTTTCCCCGCTTCTGCGGCCAGACGTTCACGGAGGCCAAGGACAAGGAGCTGGGGCTGCTCTGCGTGAAGGCCTACAACGACTGGATGGTCGAGGAGTGGTGCGGCGACTCGGGCGGCCGTCTCATCCCGCTGTGCCTCATTCCGCTGTGGGACGTCGAGCTGGCCGCAGCGGAGGTGCGGCGCAACGCAGCGCGCGGCGTGCGGGCCGTCTGCTTCAGCGAGATCCCGCCCTTCCTGGGCCTGCCGAGCGTGCACGACCCGGACCACTACTGGGACCCCTTCTTCCGGGCCTGCGCGGAGACCCGGACCATCGTCAACATGCACATCGGCAGCTCGTCGAAGATGCCCTCGACGTCACCGGATGCGCCACCGGCGGTGGGCTCGACCCTGACGCACACGAACGCCACCTTCTCCCTGGTCGACTTCCTCTTCAGCGGCGTCTTCGTCCGTTTCCCGGACCTGAAGGTGGCCTACTCGGAGGGCCAGATCGGCTGGATCCCCTACATCCTGGAGCGGGCCGACCGGGTGTGGGAGGACAACCGCGGCTGGGCCGGCGTGGCGGACATCGTGCCCGAGAAGCCGTCGAGCTACTTCCCGGACCACGTGTGGGGGTGCTTCTTCGACGACGCCCACGGCCTGCGCTCGGTGGAGGAGATCGGCGAGGACAACATCACCTACGAGTCCGACTACCCGCATTCGGACTCGACCTGGCCGCGGACCAAGGAGATCGCCGAGGAGCAGATGGCGGAGCTGACCGACGCGCAGCGCCGCAAGATCGTGCGAGGCAACGCCATCCGGCTGTTCGGCCTCGACCTGGTCGCCTGACCCCCGGCGGGCCGCAGCACCCCTGACGCATGGACCTGCGCTACACCGCGTCCGAGCAGGCGTTTCGTGACGAGCTGCGGCGCTGGCTGACGTCCACCTTGCCCGGGGTGGGCGACCCACCGCCCCACGACGACTGGTCGGCCCGGCGCGCCTACGACCTGCGCTGGCAGCGCCTGCTCTACGACGCGGGCTACGCCGGCGTCGACTGGCCCGTCGAGGGCGGCGGTCGCGGCGCCTCCCCGGTGGAACAGCTGATCTTCAAGGAGGAGTGCGAGCGGGCCGGGGCGCCCTACGTGGGCGTGAATTTCGTCGGCCTGCTGCACGCGGGGCCGACGCTCATCGCCGAGGGCACGCCGGAGCAGAAGGAACGCCACCTGCCTCCCATCCTGCGCGGCCAGGAGGTGTGGTGCCAGGGCTTCAGCGAGCCCGACGCCGGGAGCGACCTGGCGTCGCTGCGCACCAGGGCGGTGCGCGACGGCGACGACTACGTCGTGACCGGTTCGAAGATCTGGACGTCCTACGCCTTCGTCGCCGACTTCTGCGAGCTCCTCGTGCGGACCGGCGACGAGGGCAACCGCGGCATCACCTGGCTGATCATGCCGATGGACGCGCCCGGCATAGAGATCCGGCCGCTGCGCACCATCGAAGGGACCACCGAGTTCGCCGAGCTCTTCCTCAACGAGGTGCGCATCCCGGTGGCCAACCGCGTCGGCGAGGAGAACGACGGCTGGCGCGTCACCATGGTCACGCTGTCCTTCGAGCGGGGCACCGCCTTCGTGGGCGACCTGCTCGAGTGCGTGCGGCTGTTGGGTGAGCTCCGGGCGCTCGCCCACCGCCTCGGCCTCCTCCGGGACGCCGGCCTGGCCCGGCGGATCGGCCATCTGGTCGCGGCGTTCGACGCGCTGTGGGCGCTCACCAAGCGCACCGTCTCCGAGGCGGCACAGAGCGGGATCCCGGGCATCGGCGGCTCGGTGTTCAAGCTCTCGTTCTCCGAGCACGCGCAGGCACTCGGGGACCTGGCCCAAGAAGTGCTCGACCGGGGTGCGCTGTGCGCCGATCCCTTGGTGGGACCCGACGGAGCGCCGCTCGGCAACGGCGAACAACTCCATTCGTGGTTCAAGTCCGTGTCGCTGACGATCGCCGCCGGCACGTCACAGGTGCAGCGCAACATCGTCGCCGAGCGGATCCTCGGGCTGCCCAAGGCGCGCTGATGGACTTCCGCGTCACCCAGGAGCAGCGCGAGCTGGCCGGGGCCGTCCGGTCCATGGTGGCCGGCCGGATGCCGCTCGAGCACCTGCGCGCCCGCGAGGGCGACGAGCGCGCCGTCGGCGGCGGCGACTGGGCCGCGCTGGGCGAGACGGGCGTGTTCGCCTTGACGCTGCCCGAGCCGGCGGGCACCGGGCTGGGCCTGGCGGACGCGGTCGTCGTGTTCGAGGAACTGGGCCGCGCGCTCGTCCCCGGTCCCCTGGTGGGCACGTTCCTGGCCGTGGACGCGGGGCTCGTGGACGGCGCCGCCGAGGGGCGGGCCATGGTGGGTGCGCACGCGACCGGCACCGGACCGGGACCGATCCTCGTGGAGCACCTGGTCTCGCTGGACGCGCTGCTCGTCGTGGGTGCCGGCCACGCGGGGCCCCGGCTGTTGGCGCCCGCACCCGCGGCGTCCCCCGACGGCCGCATGGCCGCACCACTCGACCCGCTGACGCCGCTGTGGCGCCTCGAGTCGCTGCCCGCGGGCGAGCCGGTCGCCGAGGCGGGCCTGCACCTGGCGCGCGACGGCGCCTTGCTGACCGCTGCGCTGCAGGTGGGCCACGCGGCCGAGGTGCTCGACCTCGCCGTGGCCTACGCCAAGGAGCGCCAACAGTTCGGCAAGCCCATCGGCAGCTTCCAGGCGGTCAAGCACATGTGCGCCGACATGCTCGTGCGCGCCGAGGTGGCGCGGGCGGCCGTGCACGCCGCTGCCTGCATGTGCGACGCGCCGGACGTCGCCGAGTCGGAAGCGGCGGCCGGCGGATGCCCGGCGTCCGAACTGGTGCAGCGGGCCGTCGCCGGCGCCAAGCTGTTGGCCGACGAGGCCGCGCTGGGCAACGCGCGGACCGCCATTCAGGTGCACGGGGGCATGGGCTTCACCTGGGAGGTCCCGCTCCACCTGCACCTCAAGCGCGCCCGCGTCCTGTCCACCACGTTCGGGAGCCCCGCCGAGCTGGCGGCAGGACTGGCCGCATCCGCGTGAACGAGCACATGAGCGACCTCGCCCGATGGGAGTGCCATCCATGACCGATCCCAGCCTGATCCCCGCCGACGTCGTGCGCACCGTCCCGAAAGGGCAAGTGGTCTTCGGCATGCAGCTGCCCATTCAGTCCCAGTCGACGCTGTACGTGGCCGACTGGGAGAAGGAGGCCGGGCCGGCGGAGCTGGCCCGCATCGCGCGCGTGGCCGACGAGGCCGGCTTCTTCTATCTCGGCGTGTGCGATCACACCGCCATCCCGCGCCGCCTGGCCGACGCGATGGGCACCGTCTGGTACGACACGACGGCGACGCTCGGCTGGCTCGCCGGGCTGACCGCCCGCACGCACCTCCTGTCGCACGTGCTGATCCTCGCCCAGCGTCACCCGCTGCGGGCGGCGAAGGAGCTGTCGACGCTCGACCACCTGTCGGGCGGCCGCCTCATCGTCGGCGTGGGCGCAGGGCACGTGCCTGAGGAGTACGAGCTCTTCGCGGGGGGCTTCGAAGAGCGCGGCCGCCACACCGACGAGGCCGTCTCCGCGCTGGCCCGCTGCTTCACCGAGGAGTTCCCCGAGCTGCCCGGTCCTCGCTTCCCGGCGCGCGACATGGGCCTGGCCCCTCGGCCGGCCCGGCAGCCCCGCCCGCCCATCTGGATCGGCGGCTCCTCGCCGGCGGCCATCCGCCGCACGGCCGCCTTCGGCGACGGGTGGCTGCCCCAGGGGACGCGACGGCGCGACCTGCCCGGCCAGATCGCCCGGCTGCGCGCGCTGCGGGCCGAGCTGCGCGGCGGGGCGCCGATCGACATCGGCACCATCGTCGAACCGATCTACCTGACGGCGGGCGGCTCGGGGTGGGACCAGCCCAACTGGGTGCTCGCCGGCGGGGGCGAGGAGGTGGCGGCGTCACTGCGCGAGCTCGTCGCCATGGGCGTGAACCACCTGCAGGTGCGCTTCATGGCGCGCAGCGCCGAGGAGTTCTGCGAGCAGACGGCCCGTTTCGGCGTCGAGGTCGCACCCCTGCTGAACCGCTAGGGGGGCCGCCCCCCTAGGCTGGAAACCGATGTTCTTCTCGTACGCGCTGGGGGCGTTGGTCCTCATCTTCGTGCTGCTGCGCCAGGTCCGGGTGCGGCCCGTGCCGCGCGTGTTCCAGCCGCGCCTGCCCGTGATCCTGGGCGTGATCGGCCTCTTCGAGATGTTCGCCTACGCCGGCGATCACCACGTCTCCTCTTCGGCATGGGCCTGGGTCGTCGGCACGATGCTGGTCGGCGCCGTCGGGTTGGGCGCCCTGCGCGGCCTCTCCACGCGGGTGTGGGCCAGCAACGGGTGGGTCGTGCGACAGGGCACCGCCGTCACCATGGCGCTGTGGCTCGTCTCGCTGCTCGTGCACTTCGCGGGCGACGCCGGGGGCGACCACGCGGGCGCCGCCGGCCTGGAGGGGGCGAGCTTCCTGTTGTACTTGGGGCTGACCCTCTCCGTGCAGTACTACCTCGTCTACCGACGGGCGCTGCCGCTGTGGGCGCAGCTGGGCCCGAACGCCGGCCGCCCGCTGCAGGTCAACTTCACGCAGGGGCCCGGTGCCTTCTTCGCCACCTTCACCGGCGGTGCCGCGCCGCCGGGATGGAACCCCGCCCCGAGCGGGGGCCCGGCGCACGATCCCGACGTGATCGACGCGGAGGTCGTCGAGGACGACGACCACGGGCCGCCCGAGCTGCACACGCCCGGCTGACGCCGGTCGAGACGGCCGACTGCGGGGTCGGCCCACGCGGCGGCCCACCCGCGGCCGCGGTCCTACACTCGGCACCCGTGGCCGAGCCCCGGACCTTCAGCCAGAGGCCCTATGTCGGCCCGCCCGGCTCGACCGAACTGCTGCTCGTCCGCCACGGCGCCTCGGCTGACTCGGTCGAGGGCGAGGCCTTCGAGCTCGTCGAGGGCCAGGGTGACCCGGCGCTCTCCGAGGTTGGCCGGCACCAGGCCGAGCAGGTGGCGCGCCGCCTGGCCCGCGACCCCTTCGACGCCATCTACGTGAGCACCCTGCGCCGCACCGCCCAGACGGCCGCCCCCCTCGTGGAGCGGACCGGCATCACCCCGGTCGTCGATGCGGACCTGCGCGAGGTGTTCCTCGGCGAGTGGGAGGGCGGCGTGCTGCGCCAGAAGGTGGTGGACGGCGACCCGCTCTTCGACCGGGTGCTGCGCGAGCAGCGCTGGGAGGTCATCCCGGGTGCGGAGTCCCGGGCGGCCTTCGGGGGGCGTCTGCGCGCCGCGGTCGAGCGCATCGCGGCCGCCCAACCCGGGGGCCGCGTCGTCGTCTTCAGCCACGGGGCCGCCATCGGCGAGATCCTGGCCCAAGCCAGCGGCTCCGAGGCCCTGGCCTTCATCAACGCCGACAACACGTCCATCTCGAAGGTCGTCGTGACGCCCGAGCGCTGGGTCGTGCGCGAATACAACGACACCGCGCACCTCCAGGACTGAAGCGCTCGGGGCTAGGGACTGCGCTCGGCCGAGAGGTCGATGGTCGTGTCGGCCCACGAGATCCGCCGCATCTCCCTCAACGCGCTCAGCATCTGGCGCTCCCAGGCCTCTCGCAGCTCCTCGAGCAAGGGCGAGTCGCTCTCGATGCGGAACTGGACCGGGGAGTGGGAGTCGTTGAGGTAGATGCAGCCGTCGTAGGGCGGCCCGACCGAGAGGTTGGCCCGGGCCGTGCTCATCATGGACGCCAAGGCGATGGACGTCGCGGTGTCGATGTCGGACTTGGCCCGCACCGCCAGCTCCAGCATGAACTTGCCGTACTTGCTCTCGCCGATCTGGAGGAAGGGCCGGTCCTCCGAGGCGCGGATGTAGTTCCCCTCGGGATAGACGAGCAGGATGTCGGCGGGCTCGGCACCGATCTGGCCACCGAGGATGAAGGTCGCGGTGCCGTCGGCGCCGACCTGGGCCAGCGCGTCGTGGTGCTCGGCCGCCACCTCCCGGCTCAGCCGGCCGACATAGAGCGCGGCCTCGAACAGGTGGCCGACCGACGCCAGGCTCTCGACCGCGTCACCCGACGCCAGGTCACGGTCGATCCGGTCGAGCACCTCCTGGGTGGTGGCGAGGCTGCCGGCGGACTCGATGGCGATGACCCGGTCGGGGGTGGGCTGGAAGAGATGCAGCTTGCGGTACGTGCTGACGTTGTCGACCCCGGCGTTGGTCCGGGTGTCGGCGACGAATACCAACCCCTCGTCGAGGCGCAGGGCCAGGCAGTACGTCACGCTTCGACCTCTCTCGTCCGCCGATCGCCCCTCGACCGCGCCGCGTCACGCTACCGGAAGGCACTGCGTGGTCCTTCCGGACGGACCCTTCAGCCGATGGCCCAAGCCGGCAGCCGCGGCCGGCGGGCGCAGCCGGCGGGTGCGCACGACGCCGGCGGCCTGGGTTGGACGTGACCTTCGCGGTGACCGCACTGTTCGCACTCGTCGCTCTTGTCATGGTCGCCGCGCTGGTCAAGCTGCCGGCCCCGGCGGCGGGCCCACGTCCGGCCGCCGACCGCGGGTGCGATGGCGCGGAGCTCGAGCTCGTCGACGGCGAGGGCTTCGAGTGGACCAACCCCGAGCTCGTGGCGTGAGCACCGGGGCGGCCGGCGGGCCAGACTCTCGTCGTGAGCCCGGGCTCGAAGGGCAAGCGGTCACGGCCGCGCAAGCCGAAGCGCACGCTGCCGCCCGTGCCGGACTACGTCCGCTACACGGGCGGCGGCAGGCGGTACTGGCGGTTGGGTGGCCCGCTCACCCGCGACCACGAGGCGGAGGCGCTCGCCGCGCAGCGCAAGCGGCGGCCGGGCCGGCTGGGTCGCTTCGTGCTGCGGGTGCTCGGTGGCTCGCCGCCGCGCCGGTGATCGCTCAGTGACGCAGCGGGTGGGCGGCGAAGAAGGCCCACATGATCTGGTCGGCCGAAATCGCCATGGTGGTGAAGCCGACCACTGACTTGATCGACTCGGACTCGACGCTGCCGGGCCAGGCATGGCCACCGCCGGTCACTCGGTAGAGCTCGACGTCGTTGCCGTGAGGGCAGGCGTAGGCAATGCGCGTCACACCGGTAGCGACGCTCTGTTGGCTGGGCCTCGAGGCGCAGCCGTTTCGTTTTGCCCACGCCGCGGTGATGGCGGGGATGGAGGGCCCGCTCGTCAGCTTCTTCAGCGCGCTCTTGCTCGTCGACTCCCCGATGGTGCGGTTCGACCCGTCGGGCGCGGCCAGCTTGAGGGCGGACGGTCCGAGTCCCCCGGTGTAGGACACGAAGGGGTCGGCCGTCCCGTGGAAGGCGACGACCGGCACGGGCCGGGACGGGTGACACCCCTTGGGGTCCTCGATACCGGCCACGGGCGCCACCGCGGCCACCTGGCCGGCGTAGACGCACGCGATCGTGGAGGTCAAGAACGCCCCGTTGGAGTAGCCCGTGACGAAGATGCGGTTGAGGTCGACGCACAGCGTCGTGTCGATCGTGTGCAGCAGCCCGCCGATGAAGGCGACGTCGTCGCTGGTGAAGCCCGTCTGCCACATCGGCACGGCCGCCGCGACCTGAGGGGTGATCGTGATGAAGCCGTGCGTCTCGCCGTAGGGGCCCAGACCCGACAGCGAGGCCTGCAGCGACGCGGGCTCCTCGTAGCCGTGCAGGTCGATGACGACCGGCAGGGGCGTCCGCCCGGTGTAGGAAGTGGGGATCTCACGCACGTAGCCGCCCTGGTCGCCTCCGGCGGCGAGCAGCTGGTTCGTGCTCCCGGGCACCGCGGGCTGGCTCAGCGCGCACCCCGCCGAGGGGCGCGCCGGCACCGACGAGCCGCTGGTCACCGACGTTGCCGTCGCCTCGGCTGCCGCAACCGCCGGGGCTGCCGCGACCGCCGGGGTTGCCCCGAGGGCCC
The DNA here is from genome assembly GCA_963736525.1 of uncultured Acidimicrobiaceae bacterium. Taxonomy (GTDB): domain Bacteria; phylum Actinomycetota; class Acidimicrobiia; order Acidimicrobiales; family RAAP-2; genus Bog-473. The sequence goes on along the minus strand of CAVTPF010000002.1, from coordinate 143,139 downwards.
CGGAGGCCGCCAGCGGCACGAGTGTCGCCACACCGGCCACGACTGAAAGCCCTGCCACCACGGACCGTGCGAGCAGCCCGCACGCGCGGCCTGGTGGCTTCGTCCTCGTGCCCGTCATCGTTGCCCTCCCCGTCCGGCCAGCGTCAGACGGTACTCCTGGGCAGCGTCTCGGATCAGGCGCGCTCTGCGGCCACCGCGCTCGAGGGACGCAGCTCCGCGATCACGGCCGGCGTGTTGGCCTGGCGCAGGGCCGACTCGATCACGTCGGTGATCTCGGTGCCCACGAGCTCGTCGCTCTCGAGCAGTGCGTCCCGCAACGCCTCGACGACCTCGGGGTGCTCGGCGACGATCCTCTTGGCATCGTCGCACGAGCCCATGAGCAGCTCGTCCAACTCGGCCCGGGCGGCCCTGTCGCCGAGAACCTTGTCGACCAGGCTGCCCTCGAGGTAGCCGTGGCCGGCGGCCGCGACCGAAATGAGGGAGTTGCCCATGCCGCAGGCGCCGATCATCTGCGCACCGATGGTGGTCGCGGCAGCCAGGTCGGAGGCAGGGCCGGTCGACACCTCGTCGAACCACTGCTCCTCGGCCACCATGCCGCCCATGGCGATCTGCAGCAGCGCGCGCATCTCCTCGCTGCTCTTGGTGAAGCGCTCCTCGGTGTCGGAGTGCTGCAGCAACCCGAGCGAGTCGCGGCGTTTGACGATGGAGAGCACGTCGAGCTGGCGGGTCTGGCCCACGAAGTAGGCGACCGTGGCGTGCCCGGCCTCGTGGGTCGCCACACGCTCGCGCTCGTCGGGGGTGTAGATGGTCTCGTCGGTCACGCCGAGCTCGACCAGCATCTTGGCCTCGGCCACGTCGGACATCGTCATGGCGGAGCGGCCGTGGGTCAGCGCGATGACCAGCGCCTCGTCCATCAGGCGTTCCAGGGCGGCCGGCGAGTACCCGAACGTCATGCCGGCCACGACGTCGACGGCCCCATGCTCGTCGAGGTCGGCCGCATGGGCCTTCTTGCCGAGGTAGTACGCGATGATGTCGGCCCTGGCGCGGCGCCCCGGCAGCCCGAAGTAGATGGAGCGGTCGAAGCGCCCGGGCCGGATGAGCGCCGGGTCGAGGTCGTCCTTGCGGTTGGTGGCACCGACGACGAGCACGTTGGCGGGGGCGTACTCGGGCTTGCGCAACTTGCCGCCGTCGGGCAGGTAGCGGTTGACCAGGTCGATCCACACCGAGGCGAAGCGCTGGCTGTGGGTCGGGGTATCGAAGGACTGCAGTTGCACCAGCAGCTCGTTGACGACGCCGGTCACGCCCTCGGTGCCGCCGCTGCCGCCCATGCCGCGGCGCGTCGCACCGATGGCGTCGATCTCCTCGATGAAGCCGATGGCACCACCCTCCTTGTGGGCGTGCTTGCGCAGCTGCTTGAAGAAGGAGCGGATCTTGCGGTTGGTCTGGCCGTAGTACATCGACTGGAAGGCCGAGGAGGAGACGAACAGGAACGGGACGTTTGCCTCCTTGGCCATGGCCTTGGCCACGAAGGTCTTGCCCGTGCCGGGCGGGCCTTCGAAGAGGACGCCGCGTCGGGCCGAGCCGCCCATGGCGTCGCGGAAGGTCTGGTGGGCCAGGAAGAGGTTGATGGAGCGGACCACCTCGGCCTTGATGGGATCGATGCCGACGAGGTCCTCCAGGCCCACGGCCGTGTCGCCGGGCCGGATGAGCGTGTGGGGGGAGCGTCCGGCACCGATGAATGGTGCCGCCATGACCGCCCCGAGCATCAGGACGATCAGGAGGATCGGGAGGGCGCCGCCGAACCAGTGCGGGAGGTGCACCGACGGGACGATGCCGTGGCCCGACACCGTGCGGATGACGATCCAGCCCAGCATGAGCGCGCTGACGGCGACGAGGCGGCGGAGCCGGATCAGGCGCCGGCGCTCCCGGGCCCTCGACACGTCCGCGCTGCCGAGGATGGTGTCACCCACGATCCCGGTCACGGCCTCGCTGGGCCGGGTGGCGGTGTCGGGGCGCGCTCGGTCAGGGCTCAAATCGGCAGGCCGACTCATGACCACTCTCCGTTCATCCCCCGATGGACGTTTCCACTGTAGAGAATCCCATAGTTCCTAACAGCTTGCGAAGTGACAAAAGTAATGAATTACCCGAAAATCACGACCCTGAGGCCGGATCCCGTTGCCATTGGGGCAGGTAGACGTCGGTTCCGTCCGGCCGGGCCAGGGGCGTGAAGACCACCCGGACGGGCTCGCCGATCCGGATGGTGGCGGGATCGACGCCGTTGATGTCGCCCCCCGCGCCCGTGACCAGGTTCCCCACCATGCGCAGGCTGGGCTTCTCCTCCAAGGTGACGGTGATCACCGGGAACGGGGTGTACGGCACGTAGGCGGGCAGCACCGGGGGGTGCACCACCACGAACGACCAGATGGCGCCGCGTCCTGAGACCGCCCGCCACACGCGCTCGGTCGACTGGCACTCGGGGCACATCACCCTGGGCGGGAACCGCAGGGCGCCACAGGACCCGCACGCCTGGATCCTGAGTTCCCCCGCCGCGGTGCCCCCCCAGAACCCGTCGGTCTCCTCGTCGCTCAGCGGGAGGAGGAAGGCATCGGCCCCGGCGGGTGCAGCCTCGGTGGTCATGGGCCCAGTCTCGCCGCAGACCGCAGGCGGTGCCAGGTGCCGGTGGTGCCGGTGGTGCCGGTGGTGCCGGTGGTGCAGGTGGTGCCGGTGGTGCCGGTGGTGCCGGTGGTGCCGGTGACGTTTGCCCGGTTGCCGTCCCCCGGCGATGGTTTCGAAAACTCTAAGCGGATGTGTTTACAGTTCTGGAAAACCCCGCCGGGAGAGGTGCCCGGCGCCGGAGTGGCCCCGGCGCACTCGAACCGGGAGCCGGGCGAGCTGCGCCTTTTGGCGGCAGGGGGGCCGCCCGGGGTTGAATGTGACGCGCCGTCAGATCAGCCGGCGCCCACCGACCAGGGAGCACACATGGCCGAGACCGACACGCGTGACGAGCAGCAGCTTCTCATCGGAGGCAAGTGGGTCGACGCGTCCGAGGGGACCTACGAGATCGTCAACCCCGCCACCGAGACCGTCGTGGGCCGGGCCCCCAACGCCGGCGCGTCCGACGCGCTGGCCGCGGCGGCGGCCGCCAAGGAGGCTCAGCCCGGGTGGGCCGCCTGGTCCACCGAGGACCGCAGTGCGCTCATGCGGGAGGCGGCGGCGGCCATCCGCGCCAAGTCCTCCGAGTTGCTCCCGCTCGTCATCGCCGAGACCGGGGCCACGGCGACGGTCGGCTCGCGTATGCAGGTCCCCGTGGCGGCGGACCGCTTCGAGCGCTATGCCCGCGATCCGCGCCAGGTCCTGCAGACCCCGCTCCTGCCCCAGCCGGCGCAGGCCACGCCGCTGGCCCCGGGCGGGATCATCGGCGGCATGGTGAACCGCCAGCCCCTGGGGGTCGTGGCGTGCATCACGTCGTACAACTTCCCCATGGTCAACATGGCGGGCAAGGTGGCCCCCGCCCTGGCGGCCGGCAACACGGTGGTCGTCAAGCCGGCGCCCCAGGACCCGCTCGCCATCGTGGAGCTCGTGCGCATCCTCAACGACGTCGGGTTCCCACCCGGCGTCGTCAACTTGGTGAACGGCAACGGTCCGCCCTCCTCCGCCGCGCTGGTGGACGCCGACGAGGTGGACTGCGTCAGCTTCACCGGATCGACCCAGGTCGGCGTCACCATCGCCGAGAAGGCCGCCCGCACCATGAAGCGCACGCTGCTCGAGCTCGGCGGGAAGGGCGCCTGCGTCGTGTTCGACGACGCCGACGTCAAGGGCGCCGTGGGCTGCATCGGGTCCACGTGGTCCTTCCACTCCGGCCAGATCTGCACCGCGCCCACCCGGGCCGTCGTGCACCGCAGCTTGTTCGACCAGGTGCGCGACGGCCTGGTGCAGATGGCCGGGCTCCTCAAGGTGGGCGACCCGACCGACACCGCCACCATCGTGGGGCCGGTGATCTCGGCGGCGCAACGGGCGCGGATCGAGGCGCACATCGAGACGGCCAGGGAGGACGGCGGCGAGATCGTGATCGGCGGCGAACGCCCGGCCGATCTGACGACCGGCTTCTACGTGGCGCCCACCCTCATCACCGGCGACAACTCCATGCGGGTGGCCCGGGAGGAGATCTTCGGCCCGGTGATCACCATGATCCCCTTCGACGACGAGGAGGAGGGGATCGCCATCGCCAACGACTCGGAATTCGGGCTCTACGACTACGTCTTCTCCAAGGACGGTGCGCGGGCGCTGCGCGTGGCCAAGCGGCTGCAGGCCGGACACGTCGGCATCAACACGGCACAGCGAAACCACGATGCGCCCTTCGGCGGCTTCAAGATGTCCGGCGTCGGGCGTGACGGGGGCGACTACGGTCTGCTCGCCTACACCGAGCCGCAGGCGATCATCTGGAGTTCATAAGCGGGTCAGGCGGTCGCAGCGGCGACCCGGTGCCACCCACCGGCAGCCAGGTTGCCGCCGTCGACGTGCAGGGTCACCCCGGTGACGAAACGGGCGAGGTCGCTGGCCAGGAAGACGACGGGACCGGCCCCGTCACGCGCCGTGCCCCAGTGGCCCAGGGGCGGTGACGGCGGCGAACGGTAGCCGGTCATTACCCCCACGCCGGCGCGGGCGTCAGTGCCGGCGTGAGTGTCAGTGCCGGTGTGAGTGTCAGTGCCGGTGTGAGTGTCAGTGCCGGTGTGCGTGTCAGTGCCGGTGTGAGTGTCAGTGCCGGTGTGAGTGTCAGTGCCGGTGTGCCCGCCTCGGGCGGACAGGGAGCTCGTGCCCTCGGTCTCGAGCACGTCGGGCGCCATGGCGTTGACCCGGATGCCCCGCGGCGCCAGCTCCAGCGCGAGGGTCTGGGTCAGGTTGGCCTGCGCGGCCTTCATGGCGGCGTAGACGGCGAAACCCGGCGCGGCGCGATGCGCCTCGATGGAGGTGACGTTGACGATGGCGCCACCCGCGGGCATGTGCGGCACCGTCTCGCGCACCAGGTGGGTCACCTGGGTGAAGTTCTCGGCGATGAGGGCGGCCTCTCCCTTGGGCGAGACGTCGACCAGGAACGCGGCGAAGGTGCCTCCGGCGTTGTTGACCACGACGTCGATGCGGCCGAACCGCTCGGCCACCTCGGCCACGAAGGCGGTGACGGCGGCGGCATCGCGCACGTCGAGGGTGCGGCGGAACGGGTCGTCGCCCCCGCCGAAGCCCGCGGCGCGGTCGCACAGCGCGACGACGGCACCCTCTTCTGCGAAGAGCGCCGCGCAGGCGGCACCGATACCGGCGGCGGCACCGGTGATGAGCACCACCTTGCCCTCCAGACCCAGCAGGCTCATGTGGTGCGTCCGATGAAGCGCCGCGCGAACGAACCCATCGCATCGAGCACCTCGGCCGATCGCCGCCAGGGCGACACGATGAGCCGGTCCACCCCCGCCGACTCCCACGCCGCGACGTCCTCATCGGTCGCGCACTCGCCGCCGACGGTGACCTCGAAGGGGAGCCCGAGCCGACCGGCCTGCGCGCGATGCTCCTCGATGGTCGCGACCGAGGCGGCCGCCGTGGCGGGGGTGTGGGACATACCGATCCAGCCGTCGCCCAGGCGACCCGCCCGGCGCAGCGCCGGCGCCGACTCGCCGCCGATGAGGATGGGGATGGGCTGCTGCAGCGGCTTGGGCTCGAAGGCGACCTCGGCGAAGGGAAAGTGCGGGCCGTCGTGTGCGATCGTCGCTTCGGTCCAGAGCCGGCGGCACACGACGATGGCCTCGTCCAGCCGGTCGGCCCGGGTGGCGGGGTCGATGCCGAGCGCCTGCCACTCCTCGCGCAGCCACCCGGCGCCGGCGCCGATGACGGCGCGGCCGCCCGAGACCCAGTCCAGCGTGGCGAAGGCCCGCGCCGTGATGAAGGGATGGCGCAGACCGAGCAGATACACGTAGGTGCCGAGGCGGAGCGACGTCGTGCGGGCCGCGACATAGGAGAGGAGCGCCGCCGGGTCGAAGAGCTGTGTCGTCGGGGGCACGGGCGGGTGCTCGGCGCCGGCGTAGGGAGAGCCGGCCATGGCGAGTGGCAGCACGAGGTGCTCGGGCAGCCAGGCCGACTCGAAGCCGAGCCGGTCGGCCGACTCGGCCGCCTCGACCCACAGGCGCGGGTGCATGCGCCCGAACGTCACGGCGAACTTCACGTGGATCCCCCTGGCACGGCGGCCAACGTATCCCACCCTCGCGGCAGCACCCCGGATGTGCTCAGCCCATGGACTTGGCGCCGTCGAGCGTCTCCCGGATGATGTCGGCATGGCCGGCGTGCTGGGCGGTCTCGGCGATGATGTGCAGGACCACGCGCCGCGCCGACCATGACGCCGCCTGCTCGAACCACGGCGCCGGTGGCAGCGGATGTGCGACGTCGAGGGACGGCAACGACATGAGCAGCTCGTCGGTCGACCGGGCGGCCTCGTCGTAGCGCTCGAGCAGCTCGGGCACCGTCTCGTCGTCCGTCATCTCGAAGCTAGCGGCGTGGGCGGCGAAGCTCGCCGCATCGGCCCGACCGATCGCCGCGGTGCCCTGGGCGATGAAGTTGGCCCAGTTCTGCTCGACCCTGGTCACGTGCTTGATCAGTCCCCCGAGGCACAGCGCGCTCGCGGTGGGTCGCCGGCGCGCCTGCTCCTCGGAGACCCCGGTCACCGTCTGCACCAGCAGCCCCCGGTGCTTGGCCAGCGCCCCGACGAAGTCGCGGCGTTCCTCGTCGCTCGAGACGTCCTGGCGGTTCGCTGCGTCCTCGTCAGTCATGGTCGTCACCGTAGGCGTCGGGTGCTCGTACCACCGTGGAGTAAGAACGGGACGTGGACACCTTCCCGCACACCCCGCTCCCCGACGACGGCCTGCCCCGCGACCAGGTGATGCAGCGGCTACTGGCCATGAAGCGGGACGACCAGGACTGGCGGGGTGGCCGTGTGTTCAGCCTGGTGTACTCGGCGGGGGACGACGTGCACGAGCTCGTGTCCGACGCCCTCGCCCTCTACAGCGCCGAGAACGGCCTCAACGTGCTCGCCTTCCCGAGCATCGGCACCATGCAGCACGACATCGTGTGCAACACGGCCACACTTCTCGGCGCCGACGACCCGGCGTCGGGCGGCGAGGTGGAGGGCTATCTGACCTCCGGTGGCACCGAGAGCCTGCTGCAGGCGGTGAAGACCGCGCGCGATGTCGGCCGCCAACGCGGCATGGCACGGCCCAACGTCGTGGCCGGCGAGAGCGCGCACGCCGCCTTCACCAAGGCGGCCGACTACTTCGACGTCGACCTCGTCCGCGTGTCGGTGGAACCGGACTTCCGCGTCAGCGCGGACGCGCTGGCCGCGGCCTGCACCGACGAGACCATCATGGTGGTCGGCTCGGCCCCCACCTATCCGCAGGGCGTGCTGGACCCCATCGCCGACATCGCCGCGCTGGCGGCGAGCCGGGGCATCCTGTGCCATGTCGACGCGTGCATGGGAGGGTTCCTGCTCCCGTTCCTCGCCGAGCTGGGCCGATTGCACGAGCCCTTCGACTTCCGGCTTCCCGGCGTGACCTCCATGTCCGCCGACGTGCACAAGTACGGCTACGCGTCCAAGGGTGTCTCGGTCATTCTGTACCGGACCCACGAGCTCGCCCGCCGGCAACTCTTCGTGACGACGGACTGGCTGGGTGGCTTCTACGCCTCGACGACCATGGCGGGGACGCGACCGGCGGGCCCGATCGCGGCGGCCTGGGCGGCCATGATGCACATCGGCCGCCGCGGCTACCTCGAGCTGACCCGCACGGCGCACGACGCGGCGCGGCAGCTGCGGGCCGGCGTCGAGTCCATCGACACCCTCGCCCTGCGCGGCGATCCTCCGGCGACGGTGATGGCGTTCGGCGCCCGCGACCCCGACACCCTCGACATCTTCGCCGTCGGAGAGCGGCTGGCCGCCGACGGGTGGTACCTGGACCGGCAGAACCGGCCCGACTCCCTGCACGCCACCGTGCACGCGGGCAGTGCGGTCACCGTCCCTGCGCTCATCGCCGACCTGCGCCGCGCCGTGGCGGCGACCGGATCGACCCGCACCACGCAACACAACACGACCTATGGGCAGGGTGCCTAGCCCGGCAGCTCCATGGCCAGCTCGTCGACGTAGCACCAGATCCAGTCCTCGCCGGGCTGGAAGGACTGCACGAGCGGGTGGCCCGACCGGTGGAAATGCGCCGTGGCATGACGGTTGGGCGAGGAGTCGCAGCAGTTGACCTCCCCGCACGACAGGCACAGCCGGAGGTGCACCCAGGTGCTGCCCATGGCCATGCAGGCCCCGCAGCCCTGCGTTGTCTGCGGCTCCACGTCGGCGATCTGATCAAGGTGGGTGCACGAGGGCATGGCGTACCTCCTCTTCCGGGACCCTACGAGGTCGTCATGCCGCCGTCGACGGGCAGGGCGGCGCCGGTGACGCCGCCGGAGGCCGGACCGCACAGCCAGGCGATCAGCGCCGCCGGCTCCGCCGGTGCGAGCAGGCGCTCCACCAGCTGGTGGCGGGCGAACTCCTCCGGGGACTCGAGACCGTAGACGGCGGCCGACGCGTCGAGCATCGGCCCCCGCGTCGAGCCCGGGCACACGGCGTTGGCGGTGATGCCGGTGCCGGCCAGGTCCGCCGCCAGCGACCGCGTCAGCCCGATGACCGCGTGCTTCGATGCGCTGTAGCCGCTCAGGCGCCGCAAGCCCAACAGCCCCGCCGCCGACGCCACCGCCACGAAGCGCCCCTGGCGCGGGGCGTCGTTCTCCAGCAACGCCGGCACGGCCGCCGCAGCCAGGTGGCGCACGCCGTTGACGTTGACGTCGAAGAGGACGTCCCACTGGGCGTCGGCCGTCTCCCACAGTGGCGGGCCCCCGCTGATGACGCCGGCGGCGGCCACGGCGGCCTGCAGGCCACCGAAGTGGTGGACGGCGTCGTCCACCGCGGCGCGCATGTCCGTCGCGCTCCGCACGTCGCCCACCATGGCGCGCACCGTGGCGCCGTGGCGGCCGGCGACCTCCTCCAGGTCCGGCTTCGTGGCGAGCGGATAGTCCAGCGCTGGGTCATCGGCACACCGGTCGACCGCGACCACCTGCCAGCCGTTCGCCACCAGGGCGTCCACCGTGGCCGCCCCGATGCCGCGGGCCGCGCCCGTCACCACGGCGACGGGGCTCACTGCAGGGCCCAGCGGGACGCCGCGGCGGCCGCCAGCCCGCCCACCATGGAGCGGAGCAGCGCTCTGCCCTCATCGGCGCTCGCTCCCGCGGGGTCGCCCAGCACGCCGTTGGACGATACCGGCCTCACCCCTTCGGCGCGCAGACGCGGCAGGAGCGCCGGCAGGGGCTCCGTGCATCCCGCCTGTGCCTCGTGGAGCAGGACCGCGGCGGGGTCGATGGCCAACATGAGCGAGGTCTCCGTCCGACCGGCGTGCGCGTCCCCGCCGGCGACGCCGGCGCTCCACACCAGCAGGTCGTCGCCCTCGGCGGTGCAGCGCGCCTCAAGCAGCGACAGCGCGTCGGCATTGCCGCCGTGCGCGTTCACGACCACCACGCCGGCGAATGCCGCGCGGGCCGAGCGCACCAGCTCGGCGAGGAGCTCGGCCAGCACCTCGTGGCCGACCACGAGGGTGCCGGGAAAGCCGGCGTGCTCGCCGCTGGCGCCGTAGGCCACGGCGGGCGCGACCGCGACGCCCGGGTGACGCGCCGCCAGCCCGGTCGCCACCGCCACGGCGATGCGGGTGTCGGTGTCGAGCGGGAGGTGGGGTCCGTGCTGCTCGACGGAGCCCAGCGGCACGGCCAGCACGGCGCGCCGCCCCGTCGCCTCCACCTGGAGCCAGGTGGCGCCGGCCAGCTCCACGGCGCTCAGGCGCGCGCCGGCGAGCGGAAGCGCACGGGGGTGGGCACCGGGAGCGCCACGCCGTCCCGACCGACCTTGGAGTGCCCGAGGGCCGACTGCGGGCGGGTGCCGCGGGACGCCAGGGCGACCTCGCCGTGCCCGTGCACGCACTCGGGGTCGGGCCCGTCGAGGGGCAGGCCGGTGAAGAACTTGGCCGCCATGCAGCCACCCCGGCAGGCGTCGAAGGACCCGCACGAGGCGCAGGCTCCTGCGCTCTGCGGCTCGCGCAACGAGGTGAAGAGGGCCGACTCGCGCCACAGCACCGGGAAACCCCCGGGGCCGCGGACGTTGCCCGCCAGGAACTGGCGGTCGATCACGAACGGGCAGGCGTAGACGTCGCCGACCGGGTCGATGAGGCAGACCACGCGCCCGGCCCCGCACAGGTTCAACCCGTCGAGCGGCTGGCCCAGTGCGGACAGGTGGAAGAACGAGTCGCCCGTCAGCACGCCGGGGCGCTCGAGCAGCCAGTGATACAGCACGCGCTGCTGGGCCGCCGTGGGGTGCAGCGCGTCCCAGTGGTCGACCGCCCGGCCGGACGGGCGCAGGCGCGTCAGCCGGAGCTGGGCGCCGTAGGCGTCGGCGATGGCCGCCAACGCGTCGAGTTGCTCCACGTTCTGGCGCGTCACGACGACGCTGACCTTGAAGGGACCGAAGCCGGCGGCGGCGAGATTGTCCATGGCGCGCCGGGCGGCGGCGAAGGAGCCGTCGCCGCGCAGGGCGTCGTTGGTGGCAGCGGTCGCGCCGTCGATGCTGATCTGCACGTCCAGGTAGTCCAGGGCGGCCAGCTGCTGCGCCCGCGCCGGCGTGAGCCTGGTCCCGTTCGTCGAGAACTTCACCCCGACCCGGCGCCCCACCGCGTAGGAGACCAGGTCGAAGAAGTCGGGGCGCAGCATGGGCTCGCCCCCGCCGATGTTGACGTAGAACACCTGCATGTCGACCAGGTCGTCGACGATGTGGCGGGCCTCGGCCGGCGTCAGCTCGTCGGGGTCACGCCGGCCCGATGCACTGAGGCAGTGCACGCAGGCCAGGTTGCAGGCGTACGTCAGCTCCCAGGTCAGGCAGATGGGGGCATGGAGGCCCCGGGTGAACTGCTCCTTGAGGGGCAACGGCGCCACGTCAGCGGGCATCGAGCACCTCGGAGGCGGCCAGCCGGGCCAGGGCCCGCTCGTAGGCGGCACGCTCCGCCGGGGGGACCAGGTCGGCGATCGCCTCGGCCGCACTCGGGTACCGGTCCAGCGACGACACCAGGGCCACCAGCGGGCGCGACTTGAGGAACACCAGCCGCCGGTTCCCGTAGTGGTAGGCCAGCGCGCCGAACGATTCGTCGCGCAGCGCGACCTGGGGATTGAGCCGCCATGCCCTCTCGACTGCGAACCCTGCGCCCGCCGTCGCCGTCGCCGTCCCGGCCGTGCCGCGCGCTGCGGTGACGCTCAATAGACGCCGCACATCCCGTCGATGGAGACCTCTTCCACCAGGAGTTCGTCGACGTCCTCGTCGGACAGCTCCTCGACGTCCTGGGTGTCTTGGTCCTCAGCCAGCATCCCGACCTCCTCTGGGCGACGGCCCAGCCTACCTCCGCCCCCGGGGCTGCCAAGATTGCCCGGTGCCCCGCCCCAGCGCACCCAGGGGCCCCGCCGCACTGCGGGCCGCTCCGCCTCGTGCGTCGACGCCGTTGCCCGGGTCGTTCGCGCTGGCGGAGGATCCCTCGACGCGGGACTACGACGGCGGCACCGTGCTGCTCGGCGGCAGCCCGCTCCGCCTGTTCCGCATCTCGGAGCGGGCGCGTCGGGTGGTGGAGCGTTGGCGCACCGGCACCGCCGTCGGGACGAGCAGGCCGTCGCAGCTGCTGGCCCGCCGCCTGGTGTCGGCAGGGGCCTTCGTCCCGCAGCCGACAACGGCAACCGCCACGGCCACGGCCACGTTCGGACCCGACGACGTCACGGCGGTCGTGCCCGTGCGCGACCGGCCGGCCCAGCTCGACCGCGTGCTCGGCGCACTGTCGGGGCTGGCCTGCATCGTGGTCGACGACGCGTCCGCCGACCCAGGGATCACCAAGGAGATCGCGGAGCGCCACGGCGCCGGGTTCGTCGCGCTGGCGGTCAACGCCGGGCCCGCCGGCGCCCGCAACGCCGGAGTGGAGAAGGCGACCAGCGCGCTCGTCGCCTTCGTCGACTCCGACTGCGTGCCCCACCCGGACTGGCTCGCGCCGCTCCTGGGTCACTTCGACGACCCGCTGGTGGCCGCGGTGGCACCCCGCATCGTGGCCCCGGCCGACCGGGGCCGGCCGCCTGATGCGCTGTCGCGCTACAGCGCGGTGCGCTCGTCGCTCGATCGCGGCCCCCAGCCGGGGCTGGTGCGACCGGGTAGCACGATCCCCTTCGTACCGACCGCCGCGCTGGTGGTCCGCAGGGACGTGGCGGCGGGGCCGGCGCTGTTCGACCCCTTCCTGCGCGGCGGCGAGGACGTGGACCTGGTGTGGCGCCTCGTGGCGGCGGGGTGGGACGTCCGCTACGAACCGGCCGGCACCGTCGAGCACAGTCAACACCTCGCCGTCGTGCCCTTCCTCAGGCGCCAGGCCTTCTACGGGTCGACCGCCGCTCCCCTGGCGCGCCGCCACCACGACGCCGTGGCACCGGTCCAGCTGTCCGGTTGGTCGTTGGCCGCGTGGGTGCTGGCGCTGGGCCGCCGCCCCGTCCTCGCCCTGGGGGTGCTGTCGACGTCCGTGGCCATCCTGGCCGGCCGCCTCGAGGGCCTGGTCCGCGACCCGGTGGCGGTGGCCGCCCGCATCGCCGCGGGGGGCACGGCACGCACGGCGCTCCCGTCGCTGGCAAACCTGGCGCGGGCATGGTCCCCCGCCCTCCTGCTGGCATTGGCCTTCCGGCGCACCCGGCGGGCCGCCGCGCTCGCGCTGCTCATCCCGGCGCTCGACGACTGGCGGCAGCACCCCGAGGCGCTCGACCCGCTTCGCTACAGCGCCCTGCACGTCGCCGACGACGCGGCATACGGCATCGGCGTCTGGTCCGGCTGCGCGCGGGAGCGGACCCTCGTGCCGCTGGTCCCTCGCATCTCCTGGAGGTCGCGCGTGTGGTCGTCCCGCTCGTTGCGCAACGCCTTGATGCCGCGGCGCTGAGACGCCGGCAACACCGACCGGCCGCGGCCCGAGTCAGCACGAGACCGGTGGCCGGCTACCCCTTGGTGAAGCGGAGCTGCCCGTGCTGGTGCTCCCAGTCGGTGGCGACCCAGAAGGACACCGCGCGTTCGTCGGACCCGACGACGATGGCGTGCATCCGCCGCGACCCGAGCGCGGCCAGGCGGCGCTCCGCTTCGCGCAGGAGGCGGGCGCCCAGGCCCTGGCGTCGATGGGCAGGCGCCACCGCGAGGCGGTAGATCGACCCGCGCCACCCGTCCCAGGCGGCGATCACCGATCCGACGATCTGCCCGGACGCTTCGGCCACGATGAGCGCGCCGGGGTCGCGGCGGAACAGGCCCTCGAGGGCCTCGGCCGTGTCGGTCGAGGTGGGAGCCGCCGACTCCCGCCACAGGGTCAGCACCCCGGCGAAGTCCCCGGGTACCGCCGTCCGGATGTCCGTGTGCATCCGGTCATGTTAGGGACACCTCATGTGCCACCCTGGGGGCGATGGAGCGCCCGTCCCTCTTCGAGTTCGCCGGCGACATGCCCGCGTTCGTGCGGTTGGCGGCGGCGCACCACCAGCGCTGCCTCGACGACCCGGAGCTCAACCACCCCTTCTCCCACCCGGGCCACCCCGACCACGTCGAGCGTCTCGCGCGCTACTGGGCCGAGGTGCTCGGCGGGCCGGCGGAGTACTCGAGCTCGTGCGGGGGACAGTCGGCCATGTTGGCGATCCACGCCGGCACCAACGCGCAGGAGGACCTCGGGCGGTGCCGTCGTGCCGGCGCACCGGCCCGTGCCGCGCTGGTCGTGGGACGGCCTGGTGGACGGCGCCTGAGCGCCTACGCCGTGACGCGCACCGCGGCGTGGTCGCGGCCGGCGGCGGCCGCGGCCAGGAGCTCTTCGACCTGCGGCGCCGGCAGCGGATGGGCGTACAGGAAGCCCTGGCCGTAGTCGCAGCCCAGACGGCGGAGCTGGTCGTGCTGCTCCTCGGACTGGATGCCCTCTGCCACCACCTGCAGCCCGAACTCCTTGGCGATGGCGAGCACCGACCGGACCAGCGTCGAGTGCTCGCTGCCCCGGCACAGACCCTCGACGAACGTCTTGTCGACCTTTATCACGTCCACCGGGAAGAGCTGCAGGTGCGACAGCGACGAGTACCCCGTCCCGAAGTCGTCGATGGCGATGGTGATCCCCAGCGCGGAGAGCGACTCGAGCACCGCGATCGCCCCGGTGACGTCACCGATGAGCGCGCCCTCGGTCACCTCGACCATCAGCGCTCCGGGCTCGATCCCCGACTCGGCCATGGCCACCCGTACTTCGTCGACGATGCTCTGGTCCCGCAGTTGCGCGGCTGAGAGGTTGACGCTGACCGCGATGTCCTCGTCGAGACGCTCGCGCCACAGACGAATCTGCCGGCACGCGTCACGCAACACCAACTTGCCGAGCGGGACGATCAGGCCCGTCTCCTCCGCCACGTCGAGGAAATCGTCCGGAGAGAGCAGCCCCATCGTCGGGTGCTCCCACCGCACGAGTGCCTCGACCGCGTCGATCCTGCCGTCGCCCAGGGTCACGATGGGCTGGTAGTGGACCTGGATCTGGTCGCCCTCGAGAGCCTCCCGCAGCCAGGACTCGACATCGAGGCGGTGCAGCACCCCCTGCTGCATGGCGTCGGTGAAGAAGACGAACTGGTTCTTGCCGTTCGCCTTGGCGTGGTACATCGCGATGTCCGCCCGCATCAGCACGGAGTCGGCGTCGTGGGGGCAGGCCCCGAAATACGCGATGCCGATGCTGGCGCTGACCCGCGTCTGGTGACCCGACACGTCGAAGGGCTCCTGCAGCGAGTCGATGATCCGCTGCGCCAGGGTGCTCGCCGCGTCGCCGCGCTCGCCGACGTCCTCTATCAGCACGGCGAACTCGTCCCCCCCGAGCCGCGCCACCATGTCCCGCTCGCCCACGCAGCGCCGCAGACGGTGGCTGACCTCGACGAGGAGCCGGTCGCCGGCGTCGTGCCCGTAGCCGTCGTTGACCGTCTTGAAGTCGTCGAGGTCGATGAACAGCACGGACTTGGGCGCGGCACCCGCCCCCTCCGCGCCGGCCGTCGATCCCTTGACCCGGCCGCGCAGCTGGCCCCGGTTGGCCAGCCCCGTGAGCGAGTCGTGGAAGGCGCGTTGGATCAGCTCGTCCTGGAGCGCCTTTCGCTCGTCGACCACGCGGTGGTTGATGACGATGCCCTGCACCGTCGGCTCGTCGAGCAGGTTGGTCAGCGTCGTCTCCACCCAACGCCAGGCGCCGCCCGAGTCGCGCAACCGGAGCTCGAGGGTCTGCGACCGCGATGGGTCCGCCAACACCGCCTGACCGGCGACGTCGGCCGCCGCCTGGTGCTGGGGGTGCACGAAATCCGCCCCCGGCATGCCCAACCGGTAGCCCGCCGGCCATCCGAGGATCCGCTCGACCGCCGGTGACTCGTACTTGAGCAGGCCCTCGTGGTCGAGGACCGTGATCATGTCGGTGGCCCGCTGCACCAGTGCCCCGAAGCGCTGCTCGCTCTCGCTCTGGACCTCGGCCTGGGCGGCCCGGGCCGAGGTCCGCCGGACCACGATGAACAGGTAGGCCACGAGCTCACCGATCAGGACGAAGAAGACGCCCCGGCTCACCCAGTCACTCGCGGCCTGGGACGCTCCCGTGGCGACGTCGGCCGGAAGGAGGGGGCCGGCCACGACGGTGGCGGTCAGACCGGCCGCCAGCGCGCCGAACAGACCGAAACGCAGGGCGGCCAGGACGACCGGGATGTAGAACCAGTGCGGAGCGACGACGGAGGCGCCACCGAGGTAGTCGGCCGCGGCCCAGGAGATCGGGAACAGCACCCCGATGACCAGCAGCGCGACCGGCGCCGGCAGCTCGGACAGGGTGAGCCAGGCCATGAGGCGCACTGAACCGGTGTCCGCCGCGTTCCCCCTCTGGCCACTCGCTTCTGTCGTCGGTCAGCAAGGGCGCCTTGAGGTCATATCTCGGACAATTCCGGACGTTCCGGCATCTGACATATCCCTTGCCGCGCGGGCGGTCAGCTGTGCCGGCGGGCCTTCCACACCTCGGCCCGGTAGCCCACGTCGACCGTCACCGCGCCCTCGATCCCCAGGGCCTCGCGCAGGAGGCGGCGCGTCGTCTCGAACAACCTCGCCCGCGCGCCGTCCTCCATCAGGATCACCCAGCTGAACGTGCCCAGCAGGCCAACCAGCTCCTCGGCATTGAGCGCCACGTCCCAGGTGATCACCGTCTGCTCAGGCTGGTCGAAGGGAACCCCGGGCGGGATCTCGAGGGCCTGCGTGAGGGCGGAGCGATCGTTGAGCGCACCGGCGAGCTCCGCCTGGCTCTGCTCGTCCAACGGGCTCGGGCCGCTCCCGCCCAGGAGGGCCTGCGCCTGAGCCAGGAAGGGCGACTCGGGATCGGGTCCCGACCACACCGCCCCCAGCGTGCCGCCGGGCACCAGCACGCGCCCGACCTCCCGCAGCGTCGGGACCGGGTCCATCCAGTGCCACGACGCCGATGCGACGACCGCATCGGCGCTCGCGTCGGGCAGCGGCATCGACTCGCCCCGGCCGGCCACGGCCCGCACCTGGGGGAGCGCCCGGGCCAGCACGGCCCGCATGCGATCGTCGGGCTCCACCGCGGCCGTCCGCACCCGTGCCGGCAGGATCCATTCCGCCGCCGCGGCCGGTGGCCCCTGGCGGTAGCGCTGGTACTGCTCTGCCACACTGCCGAAGCTGGCCGCGCGCTCCGCCTTGAGCTCAGGGGTGAGCGGGACGAAATCGGGGCCGGCCACACGCCGACCATAACAACGCGGCAGAACAACGCGGCAGAACAACGCGGCAGAGAACGCTGCCTGACCGTGCCTCGGGGCGCCGGGTGGGTCACCGGGGCCCGGGCGCGTAAAGTCTCGCGGTCGCCGATGCTCCTGCTGCGAGTGCGGGACGGACGGGGCATCACGAGAGGTTCGACATGGCTAACAATCGACAGGGCTAACAATCGACATGGCTAACAAGTGGTTCGAGACCGTGGCCGAGGCGCAACGCCGCGCCAAGAAGCGACTGCCCAAGTCGGTCTACGGCGCGCTGATCGCCGGCTCGGAGCGTGGGATCACGGTGGAGGACAACGTGGCCGCCTTCGGCGAGCTGGGCTTCGCCCCCCACGTGGCCGGCCTGGCCGACAGCCGGGACCTGGCCACCAAGGTCATGGGCCAGGAGATCTCGTTCCCCGTCCTCATCTCCCCCACCGGCGTGCAGGCGGTGCACCCCGAGGGCGAGGTGGCCGTGGCGCGCGCGGCGGCCGCCCGCGGCACCGCCATGGGCCTCAGCTCCTTCGCCAGCATGCCCATCGAGGACGTCGTGGCGGCGTGCCCCCAGACTTTCTTCCAGATCTACTGGATCGGCACGAGGGATCAGATCATGGCGCGGGTCGAACGCGCCCGTGCCGCCGGTGCGGTGGGGCTCATCGCCACGCTCGACTGGTCGTTCTCGCACGGGCGGGACTGGGGCAGCCCGACCATCCCCGAGACGGTCAACCTGCGCGCCATGCTGCGCTTCGCCCCCGAGGCTCTGGCCAACCCGCGGTGGTTCCTCTCCTTCGCCCGGACCGGCAAGCGTCCCGATCTCACGACACCGAACATGGTGGAGAAGGGCAAGAAGGGGCCGACCTTCTTCGGCGCCTACGGGGAGTGGATGCAGACGCCGCCGCCGAGCTGGGACGACGTCGCCTGGCTGCGCGAGCAGTGGGGCGGTCCCTTCATGCTCAAGGGGGTGACCCGCGTCGACGACGCCAGGCGGGCTGTCGACGCGGGCGTGAGCGCCATCTCGGTGTCCAACCACGGGGGCAACAACCTCGACGGGACTCCGGCCACCATCCGGGCCCTCCCGTCGGTGGTCGAGGCCGTGGGCGACGAGGTCGAGGTCCTGCTCGACGGCGGCATCCGGCGCGGCAGCGACGCCGTCAAGGCCGTGGCGCTCGGCGCCCGGGCGGTCATGATCGGCCGCGCCTACCTGTGGGGCCTGGCCGCCAACGGACAGGCCGGGGTCGAGAACGTGCTCGACATCATGCGCAGCGGCATGGAGTCCGCCCTGCTCGGGCTCGGGCATGCCTCCATCCACCAGCTGCACGCCGACGACCTCGTGGTCCCCGACGGATTCAGCCGCCGCTTGGGCGCCTGATCCTGTTCCGCGAGCGGCACCGTCTCCCGCGGGCAGCTTCGGCGAACACGAACTTTCAACCCCCATGTACCATGGTGCTCGCCGCCCTGTCGTGGCCTCGGGCGGACCAGGGCCCACGGGGGCGGCGCCGAGCCGTTGGGGGTGAGGGATGGGATTACCGGCTCCGACTGAGACGCTGGCCAGCATCGAATACAAGGTGACGTTCCTGCTGTCGGAGCAGGACCGGTTCGTGGTGCCGGGACGGAAGGCACGCACGTTCGTCAAGATCAGCTGCGTGACGGTCGTGTTCCCGACGTTCGACGCGCTGCCCCATGTGGCCGCCATGGGGATCAAGGCGACCAGGAGTGGCGTCTATCCGCGGCAGTGGGGTCAGATCCTGCTGTCGGCGGACCTGGACAAGGACAACGCCGACGAATGGATCGAACGGGCTCGCATCGAACTGGCCGCCCGCGGCCACCTCACGGCGTAGAGCGGCGGACGACCGGCGACTCACTCGTCGAACTTGACCACCCCGCGGATGATGGTCCCGGCGGCCTGGTCGTCGTAGCCCTGCTGCACCTGGTCGAGCGTGTACTCCTCGCTGATCAGCTCGTCGATCTTGAGCTGGCCCGCCGCGTACAGGTTGAGCAGGTTCGGCACCTGGACCCGCGGGCTCTGGGACCCGAAGACCGTGCCCAGGACCGACTGGTTGAACATGGCCAGGTTGAAGAGGTTGAGCTGCACGTCCGTCTGGTCGAACGGCGCGATGGCCGTCACCACGATGCGGGCGTCCTTGGAGCCGCAGGCGCAGGCCGCCGCGATCAGGTCGCCCTTCAACACGCCCGGCGTCAGGATCACCACGTCGGCGTTGCGGCCCATGGTGAGCTCGGGCAGCATCATCTGCGCGTCGAGGAGCGAGGCGGCGGTATGGGTGGCGCCGATCTCGGTGGCCCGCTCGAGCTTGAAGGGCACGGGGTCCACGGCGATGATGTGGCGCGCCCCGGCGATCCGGGCCCCTTGGATTGCGCCGGAGCCGACGCCGCCGCAGCCGGCGACCACGACCGTCTCGCCCGGCATGACCTTGGCCCGGTCGACCGCGGAGCCGAAGCCGGTGGCGAGGCCGCAGCTGATGAGGGCGGCCGCCTTCATGTTGTCCCACGGGTTGATGCGCACGAGCGAGTTCTCGTGGACCACCATCTCGTCGGCGAACGTCCCCAGCTGGGCCATCCGGTTCAGGTTCTCGCCCGCCAGGTGGTAGCGGTACGTGCCGTCGCTGATCATGCCACCGGCCAGCGTCATCATCCCGAGGTCGCACAGGTTCTGGCGGCCGGAGGCACACCAGTGACAGGTGCCGCAGGAGGGGATGAAGGAGACGGCGACGTGGTCACCCTCGGCCACCTGGGTCACGTTGGTGCCGACCTCGGTGACGATGCCCGCCCCCTCGTGCCCGCCGACCACGGGGAACATGGACTTCACGCCCATCATCTCGAGCACCTCGGGCGTCTGGCTGATGTCGCCCGTGCGCAGGTGCTCGTCGGAGTGGCACATGCCGGACCAGGCCATCTTCACCCGCACTTCGCGGTTGCCGGGAGGGTCGATCTCGATCTCTTCCGTCTTCCAGGGCTCGCGGAGCCCCGTGCACACCGACGCACGTACCGTTGTCATGGCAGTCCCTCCCTGAGGCCGACGCGAACCAGTTCGCCGTCCTCAGTATCGTCCGCCGGCCGGGGGCCGACAACCGAGGCCCTCCCGCCGGACCATTCGCGGCGGCCGGGCTCGGCGGTAGTCTGCGCGTGATGCCCCACTCACCCGCGTTCGCCGAGGTGGCGGCCCGGGTGCGCAATTGGGGGCGCTGGGGTCCCGACGACGAGCTGGGCACCCTGAACCTGGTCGACGACGCGGCCCGCCGCCGCGCCGCGGCCGCCGTCGAGTCGGGCCGCGCCTTCGCCCTCGGGCTGCCGCTCTCGGAGGCGGAGGGGATCCAGATGGGCCTCGTCGAGGGCCGGGTCAACCCGAGCCGCACCATGGCCCAGGTGAACGAGCCGCTCAGCCCCGACCCCGAATGGATCTGCGCGAGCGAGGACCTCTTCACCATGTCCACCCAGGCGGCGACGCATTGGGACGCCCTCGCGCACGTGAGCTACGGCGGGGTGATCTACAACGGGTACCCCGCGGCGACGGTGTCCGACGACGGTGCCGCCCGCTGTGGCATCCACCGCCTGACGACGCTGGTCAGCCGCGGCATCCTGCTCGACGTGGCCCGCGCCCTCGGGAGCCCGGTCCTCGAGCCCGGGTACCCGATCACGCCCGGCGACCTCGACGCCGCCTGCGCGCTGGCGAAGGTCGCCGTCGAGCCCGGCGACATCGTGCTCGTGCGGACGGGCCAGATGGTGCACCTGCGCCCCGAGCGGCGCGACCTCGTGGCCTACACCTACCCGTCCCCGGGGCTCACCATCGAAACGGCCGAGTGGTTCCATGCCCACGACGTGGCGGCGGTGGCGACGGACACGCTGGTCTTCGAGGTCTTCCCCTGCCAGCACGAGGACGCCTATCTCCCCGTGCACCTGCTGCACCTCGTCGAGATGGGCATGACACAGGGCCAGAACTGGGTGCTCGATCCCCTGGCCGACGACTGCGCGTCCGACGGGCGCTACGCGTTCCTGCTCGACGCCACGCCGCTCCCCTTGACGCGCGGACTGGGGTCGCCGCTCAATCCCGTGGCGCTCAAGTAACGCCGCGGCGCCGGCGAGCGGTCGCCCCGCCCAGGACCGGGCCGGTACGTGGCCGCGCCGCTTCGCGGCGGGGGATGTCGGCCGGGGGTGCCGGCCGGCCCGTGACGGCCCAATGGAGCATGCGGGCCTGGGTGTCGACGAGGTTGCCGGTCCGGATGCCCCAGAACTCGAAGCCGTAGCGATGGGCCGACACGCTGGCGAGCATGGCCACCAGCGTCCCGGCGACGGCCATCGGGTCGGCACCGGCCGGCGAGCACGTCGCGGCGCCGGGACCCCCCTCGGCAGAGGGCGAGGCCGCGGCGATGACCTGGGCCAGGGCCACGGTCACGGCGTTCAGCGCGCGCACCCGGATGCCGCGCAGCTGCGCATCACCTTCCTCTGTCGCCAGGTCGACCACGCGGAACACGGCGCGGTTGTCCTCCCAGTAGGCGAGGAACCGCTCGGTCACCGCCCGCGCGGTGTCCCAGCTCGCTTCCTCCGACCAGTCCCCGCCCACGAACTCGGCCAGCTGCGCCGCCTGGTCGACCATCCCCTCGGCCAGCACGACGATGGCCTGCTCCACGTTCCCGAAGTACTGGTAGAAGGTGGCCGGGGAGGTGCGCGCCTGCCGGGCGATGTCGGTGACCTTGACCGAACGCCACGAGGTGGTGGTGAGGAGCTCCACCGTGGCGTCGAGCAGGCGCTGGCGCGTCTGGCGGCCCCGCTCCCCGGGGACCCGTCCGTCGGTGGTGGCCAGCTCCTCGGCGTACTCACCCAACGCGACGATGGCCGCCGCTCGCTCGGGACGCGGTCCTGCCATGCCGTGCCAGCGTAGCGGCCCCGTTCCCGAAGGCCCAGGTGACGGTGCGGATACGCTGTCGCAATGGAGCAGACGGTGGCCCGCCCGCTCACCCGCGCGCAACAGGCCCGGCGCCAGCGCGTCATCGATGCCGCCATGGCCCTGGGGCTCGAAGGCGGGTACGAGGCCGTGCAGATGCGGGACGTCGCAGCGCGGGCCGACGTGGCCATGGGCACCGTGTACCGCTATTTCACGAGCAAGGACCATCTGCTGGCGGCGACGCTCGTGCACTGGGTCGAGATGCTCGACAACCGCATCGGGCAACACCCGCCCCGGGGCGAGCATCCGGCCGACCGCGTGCTCGACGTCCTGGACCGGGCACTGCGGGCCATGGGCCGCCAGCCCAAGCTGGTTGCCGCCGTCTTCATCTCGCTGTCCTCGCCGGACCCCGCCGCCGTCGGCTGCCAGCAGCAGATCACGCTCTTGATGGAAGGGATCATTTCGCGGGCCATGGGCCAGCCCGACATCCCCGACATGTCCGACCGGGCGCGCATGATCGGCCATGTGTGGTACTCGGCGCTGGTGGGGTGGATCAACGGCTGGTCGACCATGGCGCGTGTCTACGACGAGCTGGCGGTGTCGGTGCGGCTGCTCCTCCCCGACGAGCTGACCGAGCACCGACACGAAGAGCCCGGGGTCCCGCGCTAGGGTCGGCCCCCGATGACCGCCGGCGCCACCACCCGCGGCCTTCCCATCGAGTTCAACGGCCTGACGAAGCACTTCGGGCCCGTGCTCGCCGTGGACCACCTCTCGTTCACCGTCGAACCCGGGCGGGTCACGGGGTTCCTCGGCCCCAACGGGTCGGGCAAGACGACGACCTTGCGCATGCTGCTCGGCCTGGTCCACCCCTCGGCGGGGACGGCCACCATCGGGGGTCGCCATTACGCCGACATCGAGGACCCCTCGGGCACCGTGGGAGCCGTGCTCGAGGCGACCAGCTTCCACCCGGCGCGCCGGGCCCGGACGCATCTGCGCATGGTGGCCCGCGCCGGCGGCCACGACGACGCGCGCGCCGACGAAGTGCTCGATCTGGTGGGTCTGAGGGCCGACGCCAAGCGCAAGGTCGGTGGCTTCTCCATGGGGATGCGCCAGCGGCTCGAGCTGGCCACCGCGCTCATCGGCGACCCGGACGTGCTCATCCTCGACGAGCCGTCCAACGGCCTCGACCCCCAGGGCATCGCTTGGCTGCGCGACTTCATGCGCTACCTGGCCGGCGAGGGCCGCACGGTGCTGGTGTCGTCACATTTGCTGGCCGAGATGGCACAGACCATCGACGACGCCGTGATCGTCTCCTTCGGCCAGCTCAGGGCGCAAGGGACGCTGGAACAGATCACGTCGGGCCTGACCGGCATCGCGATGCGGGCGCGCACCCCCGAGGCCGACAGGCTCGGCGGCGTCCTGACCGAGGCCGGCATCGCGTTCCGCCGCATCGCGCAGGACGAGGTCGTCATGGACGGCGTCACGCCCGAGCAGGTCGGGCCCCTGCTCGCCAGCAACCAGGTCGTCCTGTACGAGCTCACCCAGGAGGGCGCCGACCTCGAGTCCGTCTTCCTCTCGCTGACCGCCGGCCTCGGTTTCGGCGACGTGGCGGCGCACGCATGATCAACGCCATCCGCGCCGAGCTGATCAAGATGCGCTCCATGCCCGGGGTGTGGGTGACCTTCGGCCTGGCCTTCCCGCTCACCGTCCTCATCTGCATCGCCGTGCTCGCCGCCGCGGGCGGCTTCCCGGGCCACACCTTCTACTTCGTGCAGAC
Organism: uncultured Acidimicrobiaceae bacterium; assembly: GCA_963736525.1. Classification (GTDB taxonomy): domain Bacteria; phylum Actinomycetota; class Acidimicrobiia; order Acidimicrobiales; family RAAP-2; genus Bog-473. The sequence continues at coordinate 119,569 of CAVTPF010000002.1, read as the reverse complement.
GCTGCGCCAGCGACGCGAGCTCCTGGGCGCCGGCTACTTCGGGCTGGAGGTCCTCGCCCCCATCATGGGCGTCCTGTGCGTCACCGGCGAGTACCGGCACAAGACCATCACGACGACGCTCGTGCTCACGCCGGTCCGGGTCCGCGTGCTCGGGGCGAAGGTCGTCGTCACCGCGCTGTGGTGCATCCTCATCGCGCTGCTCTCACTGGTGGCCGTGGCCGCGGTGGGGCTGCCCTGGGACGTGGCCCTGGGGGGTGCGACGTCACAGGTGACCGATCAGGTGGGGGCGGTCGTGCCGGGCCTGTTCGCCTCCGCCATCCTGCTGGGCCTCTTCGGACTCGGCTTCGGCACCCTGGTCAAGAACCAGGTGGCGGCGATCCTGCTCACCATCGGCGGGACCCTCATATTGGAGAGCATCCTCATCGCGCTCGCCCGCGCCATCTTCCATTACAACCTGAACTGGCTCCCCAACGGCGCCGGCGCCGCCCTGGCCGGGGACATCGCCCGCGGCTTCGGCGGAGGGGGCCGGGGGGCCGGGTTCCATCTGCTCACGTGGTGGCAAGGCGGCCTCGTCATGCTGGCCTGGGGCCTGGTGCCCCTCGCCATCGGCTACTACACGACGTTCCGCCGCGACGTCACGTAGCGATCAGCCGCGCAGCACGACGCCCGGTCGCGCCGCCAGGCCCTCGGCCGCCGGCGCGCCATCGACCCGGATGGGCACCCCGTTGACCAGTGTGTGCGTCATCCCCACCGGGGCGTCCGCAGTCAGGCGCTCGCCGTCAGCCGGGAAGTCCCGCACGCGGCGCAGCGGACCTGGCGCAACGGTCTCGGGGTCGAAGACGCAGAGGTCGGCCGCCTTGCCGACCTCGACCGTGCCCCGGTCGGCGAGGCCGTAGACGCCCGCAGGCTCGCCGGTCAGCTTGTGGATGGCGCGTTCGAGCGGCATGACGCCGCGGCCACGCACCCAGTTGCCGAGCAGGTCGGTGGAGAAGCACGCGTCGCAGAGCTGCGAGACGTGCGCCCCCGAGTCGGCCAGGCCGAGCAGGACGTTGTCCCGCGGCAGCAGCCAGGCGATGGCCTCGGGATCGTCGTTGGCCAGGACCGACCAGAAGCGCGACTCGAGGTCGTCGTCGAGCGAGACGTCGAGCATGACGTCGAGCGGCGTGCAGCCGCGTTCGTCGGCCAGCACCCCTACCGGGTGATCGGCCAGCTCGGGGTGGGAGCGGGACTCGGCCACCGAAATGGACGCCCAGTTCAGGGGGAACCCGCCCGCCTTGCCACTGACGTCCTCCCAGGCCGAGGCGCGCCAGGCCGGGTCGCGGTAGGCCGCGATGCGCTCTTCTTTCGACTTGCCCATCAGCGCGGCGAACGTCGGGCGCATGTTCAGGGTGAACGGCTCGGAGAGGTTCATCTGGAAGACCAGCGGTCGACAGGAGACCTGCGGCCACACCTCGACCCCGTCGGCCCAGGCGGCGTCGTGCTCCGCGATGACCTTCTCGTGGTAGGGGTAGCCCTTCACCGTCAGGAGCGCCGTCCAGGTGAAGGGGCGCCCGACCTCGCGTTGGAGCCGGAAGACCTCCTGGTTGGAGAAGACCCCGCCCGGCAGCAGAGCCACCACACCGCGCCCGCACTGCTTGAGCGGTTCGAGGAGGGCACGCAGCTCGGCGAGGTCGGCCACCCGCGACGGAACGGGCCGTCCGCTGTCACCGTTGTGCGTCGGCGACGCACTCGAGGCGAACCCCGCCGCGCCACCCGCCATGGCGTCGGCCACCACCGACTGCATCAGCGCGATCTCCTCGGCGGTCGCGGCGCGCTCGTAGGCATCCTCACCCATCACGTACAGGCGCACCGCGGTGTGCCCGACGTAACAGCCGTAGTTGAGCGCCGTCCCCCGCGCCGCCACGGCGTCGAGGTACTGGGGGAAGGTCTCGAACTCGGCCCAGGGCACGCCGGCCGCCAGGGTGTCGAAGCTCATGTCCTCGACGTGCTGGAGGGTGCGCGCCAACAGCGAGACGCCGTCGGCGCGGATGGGCGCAATGGAGAACCCGCAGTTGCCGGCGATGACGGTCGTCACGCCGTGGAACGACGACGGCGTGAGGTCCGGGTCCCAGAACACCTGCGCGTCGTAGTGGGTGTGGATGTCGATGAAGCCCGGGCACACGACCTGGCCGCCGGCGTCGAGCACGCGCTCGCCTTCGAGGCCGGTGCCGATGCCGCTGATGCGGCCGTCGGTGACGGCGACGTCGCAGGGCCGGCCGGCCGCCCCCGTCCCGTCGACCACGATGCCCCCCCGGATCACGATGTCGGCGCACATGGGTCCATCGTCGCAGCCCTGACGCTCCGGCGCACGCGCGAGTTGCCGGCCTGCGGCTGGGGTCGGATACCGTGGGAAATCGAGGGCCCGTCGCCGGCGGGTAGGGGTGGACGATGCGCCAGGTGGGCGCAGGACTGGAGTGTCGCATGGCGGCTCGGTTTTTCAAGTCGAAGGAGGCCCCCCAGTCCGAGGACGCCCTGCAGATATCGGGCGCCATCGTCGCCCCCTTGGATGGACCGTCGCCCGTGCAGCTGGTCGACGCGGGCCACGCGCCGCACGGCCTCGGGGTCGTGCGGGACCAATTCGCCCGCAAGATCCGCAAGAGCCCCACCATCCGGATGGTCCCCAGCTCCATCATGGTGGAGGGCCGGCGCCTCCGCTTCGCCGTGTCGGACAACGCCGACGCGCACGGGCCCGACGGTCCCGGGACCCCACCCATTTGGGCGGTGAACATCCACGGCTACTTCGCGGGCGGCGGCATGTACTGGCGGGAGAGCGCCCGGCTGGCCGAGCAGATGGGCTGGCGCGTCATCAACCCGAGCCTGCCGGGCTTCGGCGGCAGTGACCCGCTCGAGTGGCAGGACGTCTCCATGGAGAGCCTGGCCAACCAGGTCATGGCCATCGTGCACAAGGTCGACGCCGGGCCGCTCGTCCTGTTGGGCCACTCCATGGGCGGCGCGGTGGCGGTGCAGTTCGCGCACGACCACCCCCGACGCACCCTCGCGGTGATCTACCGCGACGGGGTGAGCACCCCGGCCTGGAAGGAGCGCACCGGCATCATCCCGACGTTCCTCTCACCGGTCCTGCCCGACGTCGCGCCCATGGTCGACATGATCGCCGCCGTCTTCTTCGACCTGCCCGACCTCGCCATAGGCCGCATGTACTCGACCGTGCGCGCCGTGCTGCCCGACATGCGCCACAACATCCGGACGATGTCCCAGACGCTGCCCGTCGGGAGCATGCTCATGTCGGTCGACCAGCGCAGCGAGGTGCGCCACCTCGTCGCTCAGCAGATACCCATCCTCAACGAATGGGGCTGTTTCGACCGCATCACGCCGGGGCACACCGCGCTGGAGTTCGCCACCATCGCGCGCTCGCCCGTCCTGTGGGTGCCGGGGGGCCACAGCTGGATGCTGGCTCGGCCCCAGGGCCAGGCCGACATCTTGACCCACCTCGTCCGGGGCCGCGAGTTCGTCGTGCAACTCGAGAGCCGCTGGCGCCAGCTCACCCCGCGCGAGTACACGCTGCGCGCCGTCAACTGACGATCGCCGTGGGGCGGGTCCGGCCCTTCACCCGCCTCTCCCGGCGCCCGGAGTGCCCGCCGTGATCAGCCGGCTCCTGCAGCCGCTGCTCTCGCTGCACGGGTGGCAGGCCTACGCGCTGGTCGGCCTGCTCGTCTTCGCCGAGGACGCCGTCATGCTGGGTTTCGTGTTCCCGGGCGAGACCGCCGCCATCCTCGGCGGCGTGCTCGCCTCCAGGGGCGGCGTCAGCCTGAGCGGCATCGTCATCGTGGTGGTGCTGTGCGCCATCGTGGGCGACTCGGTCGGCTATGCCGTGGGCGAGCGGTGGGGACGCAAGCTCCTGCAGCTGGGACCGCTGCGCAGACGCCAGAAGGGTGTCGGCGCCGCGCTGGACCAGCTGAACCGCCGGGGCGCCGTCGCCGTCTTCGTGGCCCGCTTCTCCGCCTTCCTGCGCGCCGTCGTTCCAGGGCTCGCCGGCATGTCGGACTTGCGCTACCGCGTCTTCCTCGCCGCCAACGCAGTCGGCGGCATCTGCTGGGGCATCTGCTACACGCTCCTCGGCTACTTCGTCGGTGAACGGGTGGAGAAGGCGAGCGGCATCGCGTCCGACGTGCTGCTCGGCATCATCGTCGTCGTCATCGTCTTCTTGGTGCTGCGCCACCGCCGCAAGAGCAAAGAGGAGATCGAGGGCCCCGCCGAGGCGGCGACGCCCGGGGGCGACACCGCCGGTTGACGGCACCCGGTCAGCCCGGCGGCTCCAGGACCGAACGGTCCCCGGACCGCAGGCCGGCGAGGACCCGGGCGAATTCCCCCCGGCGTCGTCGCCCTGGGCGTCGGTGTCCATCCAGCGCACGCCGGACGGGTCGCGGCGGTCGAGGCCGAACAGGCCGAAGCGGGGCTCGTAGGAGCCCCACTCGTAGTTGTCGACCAACGACCAGTGGAAGTAGGCGCGCACCGGGGTCCCGTCGGCGACGGCGTCGGCCACCGCACCGAGGTGCTCGCGGACGTAACGCGGCCGGTCCATGCCGTCCTCGCGGGGCAGCGGGCGCCCGTCGTGCCGCACGCGGGTCGCCATGCCGTTCTCGACCACCCACAGCGGGAGCCCGGGGCGGAGGGCGGCCTCGGTGGCGCACCACGACCGCAGCCCCGAGGGATGCGACTGGACGTCCCACAGGGCCCGCCCGAAGGACCAGTCGTAGGTCCCGTCGGGGGCACGGCGGCCCGGGAGGCGCATGGCGTGGCTGGCGACGGGGTCGTACCAGTCGAAGCCGACGGCGTCGAGGGTCGCCGCCCGTTCCGACTCGTGCACCGCGGTGACCACGCGCCGCGGCGCGACGCGGCGCGTCACGCCGCGCAGGCGGGCCCAGGCGGGCCCCCGTCCCGCTTCCCGAACCGCGCCGTAGGGGGAGATGGCGGCGAAGAACCGGCGTATGGCCGCCTCCCCGGCGTGGCGCGGCGGGAAGGCGGCGTCGTGGATGGCTCGGCGCTCGTCGGCGTACTGGTCGACGTCACTGGGGTCGACCCCGGCCTGGCGCAGCTGGAGCAGGTCGAGCAGCATCCGGTCGAGCTCGTAGACCGACGATGAACTCGTGTTGAGGGTCACCTCGGCTCCCCCCTGCGCGGCGGCGACGGCGTCGGCCGCCAGCACGTGCGCGGTGAGCAGGTTGTCGAGGACGCAGAAGGCGTCGGAGACGGCCATGCGCCGCCCGGGCGGGCAGGCACCCTCGATCCAGCCCATGAGCATCACGATGTTCGGCTCGTTCACCGTGACCCAGCGCCGGCAGTAGGGGGCGAGCGCCGGCACGACGCGGGCGACGTGCCGGGCGAAGACGTCGGGCGAACCGGGGCGCAACCAGAACTCCTCGCCGAGCCACCAGGGATGGGTGAAGTGGTACAGGGTGACCACCGGCTCGAGGCCCCGGGCCGCGCACAGGGCGAGGATGTCGGCGTAGCGCTCCAGGGCGGCGTGGTCGAAGTGCCCAGGACTCGGCTCGAGGCGCGCCCACTCGACCGAGAGTCGGAAGGCGTTGCACCCGATGGCGGCGGCCCGGTCCAGGGCCTCCTCGGGATGCCGCCAGAAGTCGCAGGCCAGGCCCGAGCGCGCCACCCGGCCGCTGCCCTCCCAGCCGGACCAGTTGTTGTGCGGCTCGCCCTCGCCGTTGTACCCGCCCTCGATCTGGTAGCCCGAGGTCGCGACGCCGGCCAGGAAGTCCTCGCCGAGCAGGCTGGCAGGGGCGCGGCCGGACATCCGCTCAGCTTGGCAGGCGCAGGCGGCCGGGGACGACGGTGGTCCCGGGAGGGAGCGTCAGCGCGGCCGGGCCAGCGCGCGCATGCGCGACAGGGCGGTCGACACGATGTCGACCTCGTCCCGAGCCCGGTCCACCATGGAGCGCACCTGTGGTTCGGTGGCGTCGCTCCCGGCCCGCAGCGCGGCGGCCTGCACGTCCCTGGCGGCGGCGATCACGTCCGCCACCTGGAGCCGGACCGCGTCGGTCCGACCGGCACCGCCCGGCAGCCGGCGTTCCAGCCGCAGCAGTGAGTCCAGCTCCCCGGCGACGGTGCGCAGCGAGCGGCACACCGAGGGCAGCTCGGCCACCGGGGCGTCGTGCGCGTCGGCGTGGGCGACGGCCACCTCGGCGTCCTCGACGGCCACCCACATGCGGCGCCGCACCCGGGCTGACGCGCCGCGGCTCAGCTGCTCGGGCGTCGCCCGCGCCGCGTAGCGCTCTCGTCCGGCCGACAGGAGGGCCACCGTCGCCAGGAGCCCCCGGGTGGCGACGTGGCCCCGCACGAGGCGCCAGTGCCGACGCACGTAGCTGCGGGCCACCACGAAGGCCGCGGCCAACGCCAACGCACCGACGAGCACGGCGATCAGCAGGAACTCAACCACGTGGGCCACGAAGGTCACCCCGGAATCCTACGCGGTGGCACGCCGGAATGGCGGCGGTACCCTGGGCTCATGGGACCCGAGGTTCCAGGGGGCAGCGGGGCGCCGTCACCGGGCCCGGAGTGGCGTCCCGGGATCCCTTCCGTGCGCGAGCACCTGCCCAGCCTGGTCTTCGGTGCCGCCGTGCCCATCGGCGTCTATTTCCTGGTGCGCAGCCGCGTGCACACCGACGCCCAGGCCCTCATCGTCGCCGGCTCGTGCTCGGTGGCCTTCGTCGTCGTGCAATTCGTGCGCCAGCGCCGGGTCGACGTGGTCGGTGCCGCCGTCCTCGTGGGCTTCGCGGTGGGGGTGCTGAGCGCGACCGTCCTCGGGGGCAACACGTACGTGCTCAAGGTCAGGGACGCCTTCTTCACCGCCCTCTTCGGCGTGGCGTGCATCGTCACCCTGTTCACCCACGACCGGCCCGCCCTCTTCTACGTCAGCCGCTACCTGTCCGCGGGGAACGACCCCGCCAAGGTGTCCGCCTTCGACCGGCTCCACGAGGTGCCGATCGGGCGGCACGCGTTCCGGGTGCTCTCCGTGGTGTGGGGCATCGGGCTGGTCGTCGAGGCCAGCGCGCGCATGACGCTGGCCGACTTCTTGCCGACGGGGACCTTCCTCGCTGTGTCACCCTTCATCACCGCCGGCGTCATCGGCAGCCTGTTCGCCTTTTCCGCCTTGTACAGCAAGCGGGCTCAGATGGAGGCCGCTGCCCTCATGCCCGGGATCGCGCCCGACCGCGCGCAGTCACCGGCACAGAGCGGGGCCTCCGACGAGGTTCCCCTGCCCTGACGCCGCCGCCGGTAGCCTCGGCGGCGCACCGGCCCCGGCCGTCGGCGAGGGGCACCAGCGAAGGGAGCACCATGGCAGACGAAGTGCTGCACGAGCGGCGCGGCAACGTGGAGATCCTGACCATCAACCGGCCCGAAGCGCGCAACGCCATCAACGGCGCGGTCAGCAAGGCGATGTCGGGCCTCATGGACGAATTGGCCGAGGATGCGGACTGCTGGGTGGTCGTCATCACGGGAAGCGGGGACAAGGCGTTCAGCGCGGGCATGGACCTCAAGGCCTTCAGCAGCGGCGAGGGCGACGACATCATGGGGGTGAGCGGGGGCTTCGGCGGGCTCACCCAGCGCGACTTCCCCAAACCGATCATCGCCGCCGTCAACGGCCCCGCGCTGGCGGGCGGCTTCGAGATCATGCTCTCGTGCGACCTGGTGGTCGCAGCCGCGCACGCCACCTTCGGCATTCCCGAGGCCAAGCGCGGCCTGATCGCCGGCGGCGGCGGCCTGATCCGCATGCCGAAGCGGCTCCCCATGGCCGTGGCGCTCGAGCTCGCCATGACGGGCGACTCGATCGACGCCGAGCGGGCCTACGCCCTCGGCCTGGTCAACAAGGTGGTGCCGCCCGACTCGCTGCTGCCCGAGGCGGTCGCGCTGGCGGAGCGCATCGCCGCCAACGCCCCGCTGGCCGTGCGGTACTCGAAGAGCGTGATGCGGCGCGCCGCCGAGGTGCCCGAGTCCGAGGGTTGGGTCATCAACGCGGAGGCCGTGGGCGTGGTCTTCTCCTCGGCCGACGCCATGGAGGGTCCGATCGCGTTCGCCGAGAAGCGCCCCCCCAACTGGCAGGGCAAGTAGCGCTCCCGTGTTGGCCCCCGCGCTCGACACCATCCGCCTCACCCTCCACGTCCTGGCCGCCACGGTCTGGGTGGGAGGACAGATCGTGATGGTGGGCCTGGTCGGCCCGGCCCGTGGCCTGGGCGCCGATGCCCCCAAGGCACTGGCGCGGGCGTTCGCCCGCATGGCCTGGCCGGCGTACGTGGTCCTCCTGGCCACCGGCATCTGGAACGTCACCGCCGTGCACTACTCCTCCCAGGACTCGGCCTGGAAGGCCGTCCTGATGGCCAAGATCGTCGTGGTGATCCTGGCCGGGGTGGGTGCGGCCCTGCACCAGCGGGCCACGACAAAGGGCCAGCTCGCCCTGTGGGGCTCCGTAGCGGGCACCGCCAGCGTCGCCGCGCTCGTGATGGGCATCCTTTTGGCCGGCTGACTCCGAACAGGGACCCCACATCGTGGCGTGCGGACACTCCGAGCGTGGAATGGGTCTAACCTTTCATCCGGACCACCGCCACGTGGACCCGGAAGAAGGAGAACCTCATGCTGGCTGACCTTTTCGGTCCCGACCTGCTCATCGTGGCCATCATTCTCGTGGTGCTCCTCTTCGGAGGGGCGGCCATCCCCAAGCTGGCCCGCAACCTGGGCTCGGCCAAGAACCAATTCGAGAAGGGCCTCCAGGAGGGCAAGGCGGAGGGCGCGGCCCCGAACGGCACCGCCGCCCCGAACGGCACCGCCGCCCCGAACGGCACCGCCGCCGCGGCTGCACGCCGCGCCGGCGCCCGCCCCCCCGGCGCAGGAGAAGTCGCCGGGCGCCTGAACCCTGTGCCGTGCGCACGGGGTTTCCGATCTGCATCTGTCTAGCTGCATCTGTCTAGGGGGGATCGCGTGCCATCTGACGTCCTGTCCGTCGCCGAGCGCCTCTGGAACGGCGAGGTCTCGACATCGACCTTCCACCCGGTGGACCACATGGGGGGCTTCGTCGAGATCACCGACGGCGTCGGTTTCTGCCCCTCGTTCGCCAACGTCTCGGCCTTCACCACCGAGGACGGCCTCCTCCTGGTCGACACCGGCAGCGCGCCGCTGGCCAAGGTCGTCCACGACGACATCCGGACCTGGAGCCCCGCCCGCCTCGACACCGCGGTCTACTCCCACGGACACATCGACCACGTGTTCGGCGTGCCGGTGTGGGAGGAGGAGGCGGCCGCGCAGGGGTGGGCCGCCCCCCAGGTCATCGCGCATCACGCCCTGCCGGCGCGTTTCGACCGTTACATCTTCACGGCCGGCTACAACACCATCATCAACCGCCGCCAGTTCGGCTTCACCGACCTGAACTGGCCCACCGAGTACCGCTACCCCGACCGCACCTACCACGACACCCTCGACGTCTCCGTCGGCGGCGTGGACTTCTCGCTGCGACACGAGAAGGGCGAGACGGACGACCACACCGTCACGTGGCAGCAGGACACGCGGGTGCTGTGCTGCGGCGACCTGTTCATTTGGGCGTCGCCCAACGCGGGCAACCCCCAGAAGGTGCAGCGCTACCCCAGGGAATGGGCCGCCGCGCTGCGCCGGATGCTCCAGTTGGAGGCGGAGTTCCTGCTGCCCGGGCACGGCTTCCCCGTCATCGGAGCCGACCGGGTCCGCCAGGCCCTCACCGACACGGCGGACCTCCTCGACTCGCTCGTCGACCAGACGCTGGCCGTCATGAACGCGGGCGGGCGTCTCGACGACGCCATCCAGTCCGTGCGCGCCCCGCGGCGCTGGAGGCACGGCCCTACCTGCGCCCGGTCTACGACGAGCCAGAGTTCATCGTCCATACGGTGTGGCGGCAGTACGGCGGCTGGTGGGACGGCAACCCGGCCACGCTGAAGCCGGCGGCCGAACGGGCGCTGGCGGCAGAGCTCGCCGCGCTCGCCGGCGGCCCGGGGGCGCTGGCCGACCGGGCCCTCGAGTTGCTCGCGGCCGCCCAGGACGCATCCGCCCGCGGCTCCGATGAGGCCGAGGGGGCCCTGCGCGTCGCCGGCCACCTGGCCGAGCACGCCTGGCTGGCCGATCCCGCCGACGAAGGCGTCCAGCGGGCGCGCCAGCAGGTCTTCGCGGCGCGTGCGGCGCGCGCCACCTCCACGATGGCGCGGGGCGTCTTCAACTGGGCCGCCAACGAATCGGCGGCCTCGCCCCCCACCCACCAGCACTGACCGCGGTCCGCCACACCCCGCTGTGCTGCCAATTCCAGTTTTTTTGCGGGGTTCGATAGTGTCAGCGCCGTGGACTCGTCGCTGACCAGCCCCCCGTCCAACACGCCCGAAACCCCAGCTCCCGGCCGCAAGAGGCCACGTCGTCTGGCCGCCGCCGCGGTGGCCCTCGGGGCCGTCCTCCTGACGGGGTGCCAGCTCCCGAGCTTCGGCTTCCACAAGGGATCGACCAGCCAGGCCCAGTCCACCTTCCACCTCTGGCAGGGGTTCTTCATCACCAGCCTGTTCGTGGGCGGGTTCGTCCTCCTGCTCATCCTGTGGGCCGTGTTCCGCTACCGCCGGCGGAGCGACGACATGCCGGTGCAGACGCAGTACCACACGCTGACCGAGATCATCTACACGGTGGTCCCGATCCTGATCGTCCTCGGGCTCTTCGTGGCCACCGTGGTGGTCGAGAACAAGGTCACGGCGGTCGAGCCGAACCCTGCCACCAAGATCCACGTCTATGCCTTCCAGTGGGGGTGGGAGTTCGAGTACCCGAACGGGGTCAAGATCATCGGCCAGACGACCGACGCGCCGACGATGGTGGTCCCGACCGGTCAGACCGTGCGCGTCCGGCTCGACTCCTACGACGTGATCCACGGCTTCTACGTGCCCGAGTTCAACTTCAGCCGCTACGCCACGCCGGGGTACTCGACCTATTTCGACCTGAACGTGCTCCACAACGGCGTGTACCGGGGGCAGTGCACCCAGCTGTGCGGCCTCTACCACTCCTTGATGTTCTTCAACGTCCGTTCGGTGTCGCCGTCGGCCTACCAGACCTGGCTGCGCGTCACCGGCGCCTACCAGCGGGCGCACCCCTCCTCCGTCGGGCAGCTGCCCGGCGACCTGCACGCAAACGTCAACGGGACCGTGCCCAACTACTCTGGGGGCTCCGGCAACTCTGGCAATTCGGGCAGCGGCAACACCGGGAACACAGGAGGTGCGCTCGAAGGTGACTGACGTCATCGCCCCACCAGTCGGGACAGGCGAGCCCACCGGGCTCGAGCTCCCTCCACCGGTCCCCGTCGACGGCCACGAGCCCCACGGCGGCGGCCACGAGGACCACGGTCCGTCCGGCATCCTCAAGTGGCTGACCTCGACCGACCACAAGGTCATCGGCCTCAGCTACATGATCACGGCGATCGTGATCTTCTACATCTCGGGAATCATGGCGCTGATCATGCGGCTGCAGCTGACCTCGCCGCACTCGTCGCTGCTCACCTTCTCGCAGTACAACGCACTGTTCACCATGCACGGCAGCCTGATGCTGTACCTCTTCGCCGGGCCCTTCGCCTTCGGCGGCCTGGCCAACTACATCGTGCCGCTGCAGGTGGGCGCGCCCGACATGGCCTTCCCCCGCCTGAACGCACTCAGCTACTGGCTCTACCTGAGCGGCTCCATCACCATCCTGATGGGCTTCTTCGTCGCCGGCGGCGCCGCCCAGTTCGGCTGGGTGGCCTACGCGCCCCTGTCCAGCGCGACCAGCTCGCCCGGCGCCGGTCCCGACCTCTTCCTCATGGGCCTCGCCCTCACCGGCTTCTCCGCCATCTTCACGGGCGTCAACCTGTGCGGGACCATCTTCTACCTGCGCGCACCGGGCATGACGATGTTCCGCATGCCCATCTTCACCTGGAACATGCTGGTCACCGGGATCCTGATCCTGATCGCCTTCCCGGTGCTGACGGCCGCCGTGGTCATGCTGTTCTGCGACCGCCACTTCGGCACCCACATCTACACGGCGACCGGATGCCACCTGGTGAACGGGCACGCCATGGCGTCGTGCGGCTCGCCCCTGCTGTGGCAGAACCTCTTCTGGTTCTTCGGCCATCCCGAGGTCTACATCCTCGCCCTGCCCTTCTTCGGGATCGTCACCGAGATCCTCCCCGTCTTCTCCCGCAAGCCGGTCTTCGGCTACAAGGGCATGGTGTTCGCCACCATGGCGATCGCGGCGCTGTCCACCGGCGTGTGGGCGCACCACATGTTCACGACCGGAGCCGTGCTGCTGCCCTTCTTCTCCATCCTGAGCCTGCTCATCGCCGTGCCGACCGGCATCAAGTTCTTCAACTGGATCGGCACCATGTGGCACGGGCAGCTGACGTTCACCGCGCCGATGCTCTTCTCCGTCGGGTTCCTGTTCGCGTTCCTCATGGGCGGCATCACCGGCATCATGCTGGCGTCACCACCCATCGACTTCGCCACGCACGACACCTACTTCGTGGTGGCGCACTTCCACCAGGTGCTCTTCGGTACGGCGGTCTTCGCCGGCTTTGCCGGCGTCTACTACTGGTATCCGAAGATGTTCGGCCGCATGCTGCGCGACAACCTGGGCAAGTGGCACTTCTGGCTGATGTTCATCGGTTTCTGGGTGACCTTCATGCCCCAGTACGTGGTCGGCCTCCTGGGCATGCCGCGCCGGGTGGCCAGCTACCCCTCGAACCTCGGATGGCAGAGCTACAACGTGGTGTCGACGGTGGGCGCGTTCGTCATCGGGTTCTCGTTCGTCTTCCTGCTCGTCAACTTCTTCGTGTCGTGGCGCAAGCCGATCCCGGCGGGCGACAACCCCTGGGACGCGCACACGCTCGAGTGGTTCACCACCTCGCCGCCGCCCCACCACAACTACACGCACCTGCCGCCGATCCGCTCCGAGCGCCCGACCTGGGACTACAACCACCCCGACGCGCTCACCGTCCCCCACGGCAAGGCGCACACCAACGGGCACGCCAGCGAGAAGGTCTCGAGCACGGTATGAGGATCGAGGCGATGTTCCTGCTCTTCCTCGGGGTCTTCTTCGGACTCGTCGGCCTCGTCTACTGGTTCTGGAGCTACGACGACGGTGGGGGCATGATGCTGCTCGGCGCCACGCTGCTCGGCTTCCTGCCCGGCCTCTACTACTTCTTCTGGCACCAGCGCTTCCACGGCCGCAAGTACTTCTTCTGGGGCGAGGTCCGCGCCGCCGGGGACCGCCCCTCGGACCGCGAGGACGCCGAGATGGCCGATGGCGCGGGCACCGTCGACTCGTTCCCGGGGTCGTCGATCTGGCCGTTCGTGCTGGGCATGGGCGCCTTCATGACCGTGCTGGCACTCGTCTTCGGCGTCTGGCTGATCTTCATCGGCGTGCCGCTGATCCTGACCGCGCTGACCGGCGTCACGGCCGAGAGCCGGCGCGGCGGCAACATCTGACCGCTCACACCGCGACCGGCCAGGACCAGGGAACTCCCCCGGTAGCCTGACCCGGTGACGGCGCCCGAGACGAGCAGCACGAGCGCGGCGCGCGTGGGACCGGACGCACCACGCGGACTCTCGCGGGTGCTCGTCGCCCTCATCGCCGTCGCCACGGGGGCCGTCGTGGCCAACCTCTACTACGCGCAACCCGTGCTGCATCAGGTGGCGCGCTCGTTCCACAGCGGGCCCGGGCCGACCTCGTCGATCATCACGGCCACGCAGATCGGGTACGCAGCCGGCCTGCTCCTCGTCGTCCCGCTCGGAGACCTCCACCCGCGGCGGGCGCTGGTGACCCGGCTCTTCTGTGTGTCGGCCGCCGCCCTGGTGGCGTGCGCCATGGCGCCGAACCTCTTGCTCTTCGGCCTGGCCTCGGTCGCCGTCGGCGGCGCCTCGGTCGCGGGGCAGGTCATGATCCCCTTCGCCGCCGACATGGCCCCCGAGGAGCGCCGCGGCCGCGTGGTGGCCCGCATCATGACGGGGCTCCTGCTGGGCATCCTCCTGGCCCGCACGGTCTCGGGGCTGGTGGCCCAGGCGGCGGGCTGGCGGGCGATCTACTGGCTGTCGGCCGTCCTCATGGTGTGCTTCGCGCTGGTGCTGTGGCGGGCGTTGCCGACAGAGCGCCCGCGCCCGCATCGCAGCTACCCCGAGCTGGTCGGCTCCTCACTGCGGCTCCTGGCCACTGAGCCCGTCCTGCGCCGGCGGGCCTGGCACGGCGCCTGCGCCTTCGCTGCCTTCAGCGTCTTGTGGACCACCCTGGCCTTCCTGCTCTCGGGCAGCCCGTACCACTACTCCAACGCGGTGATCGGTCTCTTCGGCCTCGTCGGCGCCGGCGGCATCGTGGCGGCAAACCTGGCGGGCAAGCTGGCCGACTCGGCCCGTGCCACCGCCACCACCGTCGGCGCCGGCGTGCTGCTGGCGGGCTCCTTTGGCGTGCTCTGGGCGGGGCGCACGTCGGTGGCCGCCATCATCGTCGGCGTCATCCTGCTCGACATGGGCACCCAGGGCATGCAGATCACGAACCAAGCGGTCATCTACGCGCTGCGACCCGACGCCCGCAGCCGGATCAACAGCGCGTACATGGTCTGCTACTTCCTGGGCGGCGCCGTCGGCTCGGTGAGCGCCGGCGCGCTCTACGGCACCCATGGGTGGGCCGGCGTCTGCGTGCTCGGAGCCGGCTTCGGCCTGCTGACCCTGGTCATGTCCGCCTGGGACCGGGTGCGGCCCCCGCTCAGGCGTACATCAACGACCCGGGCGTGGTCAGCAGCTCGCCCGTCTCGAGCCAGGTCTTGAGGCCCGAGAGCACCATCGGCCAGCCGCCGAAGATCTGGGCGTTCGCACCATCGCGCAACTGATCGTGGGTCAGCGTGAGGTGACACGAGTCGCCCACCGACTCGATCTCCCACGTGACGCGCGAGAAGCCCTCGGCCCGCACGTCGTCGTCCCACAGGGCGGCCATGGTGTGGACCAGCCGGCGGGGCGGGTCGACGTCGAGCACCTCGCCCTCGCCCAGGTGGATCCCGTGCTTGGCCACGTCGACGCTGATGGGCGAGCCGACCTTCCACTCCGAGTTCACCGCGGCCCCGAAGTTGTACTTGGCCCGGATCTCGGGGTCGACGATCGCCTCCCACAGGCGCTCGGGCGTGGTCTTGATGAAGATCTCGTACACCTTTTCCATCTGCCTCTCCAGTCTGTCCTTGATCTCGCTGAGCCCTGCCACCCAGGGCTCCGAGTACTTGCTGACCCAGCGGTCGTGGATGAGCCGGATCGGGACGGGGTTGAGGAAGTGGAGCTTCTCGCGCCCCCGTCGCCTCGTGACGACCAGCCCGGCCCCTTCCAGCTGCTTGAGGTGCTTCATGACGCCGAAGCGCGACATGGAGAACCTCTCCTCCAACATGCTCAGGCTCTGCCCGTCCTCGCGGAACAGCTCGTCGAGCAAGCTTCGCCGGGTGGGGTCGGCCAGGGCCCTGAACACTTCATCCACCCCTGCACTATATGTGACCTTTTAGTCACATGTCAATCCCCGCCGACGGGTCGTCCCCCGGACTCCGCGCGGGCCTCGAAGATCTCCCATTTGCCGGGGATGCCTCTCAGCTCCGCCTTCCCACGGTCGTCGAACCCGATGCCCGAGCCCGCGCAGCCCTGCCGGACGGCGGCCGACACCAGCACCTGGCCACCCTCGGCGCGCCCGCAGAGCCGCTGGGCGAAGTGCACGGCCAGGCCGGAAAGGTCGTTCTTCCCCATGCGGGTCACCTCGCCGAGGTGGACACCGGCCCGCAGCGCCAACCCGAGGTCGCGCACCGCGTCCATGCAGGCGCAGGCGCAGCGGACGGCCGGCTCCGGTTCGTCGAACGCGACCAGGAACCCGTCACCGGTGCTCTTCACCTCGTCACCGCCGTACGCGACGACCAGGCGGTGCACCCGGTCGTTGTGCTCGTCGATCAGCGCGCTCCACGCCTCGTCGCCCAGCCGCGCCGCCAACGCCGTGGAATCGACGATGTCGGTGAACAACATGGTCGTCCGCAACCGGTCGGCGAACGGCGTGCGGTGACCGGTCACGAATTGCTCCACCTCGTCGATCACGGGGGTGGCGAAGTTGCGCAGGAAGAGGTGGTCGGCGCCGGGCACGAGGACGAGTCGCGCGCCGGGGATCTGCCCGGCGATGTACTCGCCGTGGGCGGCCGGGATGCTCATGTTGTCCTCCAGATGGATCACGAGGGTGGGAACCGAGATCTGGGGGAGGTACGAGCGGATGTCGTACGTGCGATTGATCTCGAAGAGGTGGGCCAGCTGGTTGTGGTTGGTCGTGGCCAGCTCGTAGCGGAGCGGCGGCGTGTCGCCCCGGTGCGACGCGTACTGGTTCGAAATCCGTCCGGCGCCCCACTCGGTCTCGTAGCGCTCGGCCATGCGGTCGAGGAGGGGTGCGGCGAACCCGATCGGGAAGTCGTCGGCTTCCTCCAGGCGGGCCCAGGTGTTGCACAGGACGAGTTGGCGCACCGGGTGGCGGGTGGCGTACACGGCGGCGACCGCCCCACCGTTGTGCGTGCCGAAGAGGACGGGATCGGTGATCCCGGCCGCCACGATCACCGCCTCGAGGTCCAGCACCAGGTCATGGAGGGTCGGCGGCATCGAGAGGTCCATGCGGTCCGAATGCCCCATGCCCTGCTGGTCGTAGGTGACGAGGCGGGCGAAGCTGGCCATCCGCCGCAGCCCCTTGGCGCGGGCGGGCTCCTCCCATTGCACCGACATGGCCATCGACCCGCCGACGAAGACGATGTCGGGTGGCCCCGCACCGGCCACCTGGTAGGCGATGTGCACACCGTCGCGCACGACGAACTCAATGGGTGGCGGGGTCAACATGTCGCTAGGCCGATTCGGCTGCTCGCCGGCGCCGCATCCGGGAATTGTGACATCTGCGTTGCTCCGGCGGAAGCGCCACGCGGAGCCGCCCCGACCGGGTCACCGGCACGTCACACTTCGCCTGCGGTGCGCCCGGGACCGCCTGTGGGAACGTCCCCCGGCCCGGGATCCCTAGACCCGTCCGGTGCTCGAGACGATGCGCCGGGGGCGGCGGCCGAGACGGGACGACCCGGCGTGGGAGTCCGAGACAGGCGGTTCCCACACCGCCAAGCGGTCGCGGCCCGCCCGCTTGGCGGTGTAGAGGGCCTCGTCGGCCCGGCGCAGGAGCTCGTCGGCCCGGTCGTCCGGCCCGAGCCACGCGCTCACGCCGAGGCTGGCCGTCACCGACTCGGAGTCGGTCGAGGCGTGGAGCGCGTCCTTCAGGCGGGTCGCCACGGCCAAGGCGGAATCCTGGTCGGTCGCGTGCAGCAGCATGGCGAACTCGTCCCCGCCCAGCCGGCCCACCACGTCCGTCCCCCGGGCCTCCTGGCTCAGCACTGCGGCCAGCGACCGGAGTGCCCGGTCGCCCGAGCGATGGCCCCCCGAGTCGTTCAACGTCTTGAGATTGTCCATGTCCGCCACGATCAGGCTGAGCGAGGTCCGGTGGCGCCGCGCCAGCTTGCATTCGTGGTCGAGTCGCTCCTGAAACGCGCCGCGGCTGAGGCACCCGGTGAGCGCGTCGAGACTGGCCGCGTCCATCAGCTGGCTCATGAGGTGGTCGCGGTTGAGCGCCGCAACCGCCGTGATCGCGCCGGCGATGACCATCGCGACGGCGAGGAAGGCGGTGTCGGACCAGCTCTGGTGGGGGGTGAGGAGGCCGACGGCCACGGTGGTCAGGACCCCCACGCCCGCCAGCAGCGAGACCGTCCCCGCCGAGTAGGCCAGGCCGGCGAAGAGCATGGGCAGCACGAGGAAATAGGACAGGGGGCTCCGGACACCGCCGTCGAGGATGGCGCCGAGGGCGATGAACAAGAAGGTGCTGGCGGCCCAGGAGGTGAAGAAGGTCTTGGACCAGCGCGTGGACACCAGGCGCAGCCCCACCACGCGGAACGGGCCGACGGAAGCGAGCAGGCTGATGGATCCCAGGGCCACCATGAGCTGGCGGTGGGGGCCCGGGGTGGTGAACGAATAGATGAGGACCGCGACGGCCCCCATGCTGTAGGTCAGGACGCCGATGTAGACGTAGTTCCGCCAGAAGTCGGCCAGGGTGGATGACATGGCTGGTGCTGGGCGTCGCGGCATAGGCCGGCTCTCCGGTTCCTCCCCCTCTGGCACCGTTGGTATCGGCAGATCGAAAAAGCCGGTTGAGACCGAATTCGGACGCCGCGAATCCGGCCAGGTGAAGGGCCCGCCGCTGGCGACCCGCCGGCCGGCGGGTCAGCGGGTGGTAGGGGGCGCGGGCCGCCGGCGCCAGGTGTCGACGCAGCCCGGCGAGCAGAACAGGACGACCGAACCCCGGACGTCGTGGGCGATCTCCTCGGCCGTGTCGTGGCTCAGCGGGAGGCCGCAGATGGGGTCGCGCAGCTGGTCGTCCGCCGTACTGGGGGCGATGTGGATGCTCGACGCCGGCACCGGTTTCTCGACGCCGCGCAGGGAGACATGGGTGGTCGCCGTGGCCAAGCCCCAGCTGGGCAGGTGCTCCATGACCGCCGGGGCGGCGAGCGCCTCACCGGCGGCCGCCAGGTCGCACAGGCGCGCGGCCACGTTCACGCAGTGGCCCACGTAGTCGTCGCCCTCCATCAAGATGACGTCCCCGGAGGTCACGCCGGAGCGGATGGAGACGGTCTCCACCGGCCCGGAGACCTCGCCGACGATGTAGTGCAACTCGAGGATCGTCTCGAGCAACGGGCGCGTGGTGACGCACACCAACATGACCCCGTCACCCAACCACTTGGCGATCCGGACCCCGCGGCGTGCGCAGATGTCCCGCAGCAGAGCACGGAAGGCGGTCAGCACGTCGACGGCACGCTCGTCGCCCTCCAACTCCGTCAATGCCGTGAACCCGGACACGTCCACGAAGGCGAAGGTGCGCTGGACCCGCATGCCGCGATGCTGCCATGACCATGGTGGGCCCTCCCAATCCGGTCGGCCGCGGCGCCGGCACGGCAGAGTCCGAGGTCAGGGACTACGATGCCCGAGGTTGGGCCGTCGGCCCCGAGTGGCACGCCGGCCGCGCCGACCTACGATGGCCGCCATGACGCTGGAGCAACCGCCGCGCCGCGCCCGCGCCGCCACCGACCCCGGGGCCTGAGATGGGACAGCTCGACGGCAAGGTGGCCCTCGTCAGCGGGGGTGCGTCCGACATCGGCCGGGCCACGGCGCTGCGGCTGGCCGGGGAGGGGGCGGCGGTCGTCGTGGGCGACGTGGCGGTGGCCGGTGCCGAGGCGGTGGCGGGCGAGATCGCCGCTGCGGGCGGACGCGCCGTCGGCGTCGACTGCGACGTCCGCCGCGAGGCGTCCGTCGCCGCCTTCGTCGCGCGCGCCGTCGATGCGTTCGGCGGAGTCGACTGCATCGATCACAACGCGGCGTGGAGCCACCCGCGCCTCGACACCGACGCCGTCGGGGTCGACCTCGGCGTCTGGGACCGGGTGCTGGAGACGACCACGCGCGGCGCGCTGCTCCTGGCCCGGCACGCCATCCCGATCATGACCGCCCGCGGCGGCGGCTCCGTCGTCACGATCTCGTCGGGGACGAGCACCATCGGCGAGTCCACCCGGGTGGCCTACGGGGTGTCCAAGGCCGCGCTGAACCAGCTGACCCGTCACCTCGCCGTCCGCTACGGGCGAGTGGGCATCCGGGCCAACGCCGTTGCTCCCGGCTTCATCCTGACCGCGACGGCGGAGGCCAACGTGCCCGTCGACGTGCAGCGGCGCCTGGCCGAGGCCAACCCCATGCGCCGGCTCGGTACGCCCGACGACATCGCCCGGGTGGTGGCCTTCCTCTGCAGCGACGCCGCGTCCTACGTCAACGGTCAGGTGCTCCACGTCGACGGCGGGCACCAGATCGCCGGAATGATGTAGCGCCGATGGCTGGGGCGAGGAGGGTCGCGCTCGTCACCGGCGCCAGCCGCGGCATCGGTCGGTGCGCCGCGGTCGCGCTGGCCCGGCGCGGCTTCGACGTGGTGATCACGGCGCGCACGGTGCACGAGGGTGACGGGCGGGCCCACCCGTCGAGCGCGCTGTCGGCCGCCGAGCCGCTGCCCATCACCGGGAGCCTCGACGCCACGGCGAGCGAGATCGAGGGCCTGGGCCGGGCCTGCCTGGCGGTGCCCATGGACCTCATGGACCGCTCGTCGGTCGAACGCACGGCCCGGGTGGCCCTCGCCGAGGCGGGTCGGGTCGACGTGCTGGTCAACAACGCCATCTACCAGGGACCCGGGACGATGGACCGGATCCTCGACCTTCCCCTCGAGCTGGCCGAGCGCTGCCTGGTCGGCGACTACCTGCACCCCCTGCTCCTGACCCAGCTCCTGTTGCCCCAGATGCTCGAGCGCGGCGAGGGCCGGCTGGTGAACATGCTCTCCGAGGCCGCCTTCACGACGCCGCCGGCGCCGGCGGGCGCGGGTGGGTGGGGCGTCGCCTACGCCGCGGCCAAGGCCGCCTTCCACCGGGTCACCGACATGTGCCACGTGGAATTCGCGTCCCGGGGCATTTGGGCCTTCTCCATCGCCCCCGGCCTCACCCTGACCGAGTCCATGCGGGCGTCGGGCATGGACAAGGTGCTGGTCGGGGCCGGGCACGTGCCCGCGCCGCCCGACGTGGCCGGCGAGGTCGCCGCCTGGCTGGGCGACGACGCCGACGCGGGCCGCTACGCCGGCCAGATGGTGTCGTCGCGCGCGCTGTGCAAGGAGCTCGGGTTGGTCGAGGGCTGGCCGCCCCCGAGACGCCTCGGCTGAGGCCGCGTAGGCGTGCACGCGGCGGTGGCCCGGCCAGCGGAGCGCGTCGACGCAGCACCGCCTCTACGAGGGCCGGGGCAGCCCCATCGGGTTGGGGAAGGGCACCAGACCCGACCCGGCCACGGCGACGGCACAGCGGGACAGGGCGCCGTGGAGGTCGGCCAGGGCGCCGTCGCTGAGGGCGGCGAAGGCGGGCTCGGCCAGCCGGTCCGTGCGTTCCTCCACCTGCCCGTGCAGCGTGCGCCCGGCGTCGGTGGCCCGCCCGTCGGCATGCAGCAGGCCGCGGGACGCCAGGGCGGCCCGGCCGGCCGCCCATTCCTCCTCGCTCCAGCCGCGGTTGTCCCGCAGCACCTCGGCCGGGATCCCCTTCGTTCCCACGGCGAGCAGGTGGGCCTCGACCCCACCGAGGCCGGCCGCCAGCAACGCGGCCACGTGCCCGGCCCCGCGGTGCTCGCGCAGTGTCGTGCAGCCCTGCCAGGCCTCCCCCAGGCCGCCGGTGCCGAGGGCGGGGGCGATGACGGGCCACAACGACCGGTTGGCCCCCGCCATCATCCGCCCGGCACCGTCACAGCCCGCCACCGCCCGCCGCAACAACGGCAGCGCGGCCACCAGACCAGAGCGCGCCTCCACGCCGCAGACCTCGCCGAGCGCCTCCGCCGCCGCGATGGCGCGGACACGGCACAGCGTGGCGGGCGCCACGGCGTCCCAGCACGCCGGCACGGCCCGGGCCACCATGCCCGGGCGGAAGTTGTAGAAGGCGGCGGTGACCGGTCCCGGCCCGACTGGCCCGAGCGGCGCGGCCCGGGAGGCGAAGTAACCCGTCCAGAAGCCCGGGAGCCCGGCCTCGCGCAACGCGGCGCGACAACCCGGTGCGAAGTAGGTGACGGCGTGGACGGGTTCGAGAGCGACCCAGAGGTCGCGTGCGGTGACCCGGCCCGGCTGTTGGCTCAGCGCGTGACCTGGCGCACGCCCGTGGGCGAGCTCTCGGGCACACCGGAGCCACCGTTGGTCAGCGGCTCGATGTCGATGCGCACCGGCACGGGCTCGGGGTCGAGCTCGGTCCGCTCGTCGTCGGGCCGGGGCGCTGCCGGGACCGTTCTGTACTCCCCCTGCGCGGAGCGCTGCACGATGACGGCCCGCTTGCGCTTGCCGATGCCGTGCACGCCCTGCATCTCCCGGCACAGCTGGTAGGCGACGAGCCCGCTGACGATCGGGATCACGAAGACGGCGATCCGGAAGAACCACAGCACGGCGTTGAGCGAGACGTGGAAGAAGTTGGCCAGCACGTCGGTCGAGCTCGCCCCGAACAAGGTGAAGAGGAGGGCGAACATGGCGACGCCGGCGGCCGTGCGCTTGGGTCGGTCGCGCGGACGGTCCAGCAGGTTGTGCATCTCGTTGTCGCCGGTGAACCGTCGTTCGAAGGCCGGCCACAAGAAACAGATGGTGAAGATGAGGCCGGGGAAGACCACCGCCGGCAGGAAGACCTCGAGGGGAACGGTGTGGCCGAGCCCGGTCAACTCCCACGACGGCATGATGCGCAGCGCGCCGTCGAGCCAGCCCATGTACCAGTCGGGCTGCACGGCGTAGGAGATCTTGGAGGCGTCGTAGGAACCGAACTGCCAGATCGGGTTGATCTGGGCGAAGGCACCGAGCAGCGCCGAGACCGCGGTCACCATGAAGAGGAACCCGGTGGTCTTCGCCATGAAGGTCGGGAACATGGGCGAGCCCACCACGTTGTGCTCGGTGCGCCCCTCGCCACGGAACTGGGTGTGCTTCTGGCGGACCAGCAGGCCCAGGTGCGCGGAGAGGAGCCCGATCAAGACCAGCGGGATGATCAGGACGTGGATGATGAAGAAGCGCGGAATTATGATGCCCGACCCGGGGAACTGCCCGCCCCACAGGAACGTGACGAGGTAGCTCCCGACGAACGGTATGGACTCGGCGATGGAGTAGCCGATGCGCAGCCCGGTGCCCGAGATGAGGTCGTCCGGCAGCGAGTAGCCGATGAATCCCTCGAAGATGGCCAGGATCAGCATGAGGAGGCCGATCGTCCAGTTCAGCTCCCGGGGCTTGCGGAAGGCCCCGGTGAGGAAGATGCGACCCATGTGGACCACGATCGACCCGGTGAAGATGTCCGCCGCCCAGTGGTGCATCTGGCGCACCAGCAGTCCGCCCCGCACGTTGAAGGAGATGTCGACGGTCGACTGGTAGGCCTTCGAGACCCACTGGCCGTCCAACGGCGTGTAGGTGCCGTGGTAGATGACCTGGTCGGCCGACGGGACGTAGAACAGCGACAGGAAGACCCCGGTGGCCATCAGCACCACGAACGAATAGAGCGAGATCTCGCCCAGCATGAAGGACCAGTGGTCCGGGAAGATCTTGTCGAGGAAGACGCGGCCGCCCTTGGCCACGCCCAGGCGGTCGTCGAGCTCCCCGACGATCTTGCCGACGTGGCCGTAGGGCCCCATGGCCGCCCTCGTGCTGCGCTTGGTCTTCGCCGCCGGTGCGCTCATGTGGTCCGCTCCCAGAAGCCGGGCCCGACGGGTTGATCATAGGGCGCCATGGCGATGAGGTAGCCCTGCTCGTTGTAGCCGAGGTGCATCTGGGGCAGCGGCCGCGGGGCGGGACCGAACTGCGGCACGGCGCCGTCGCGGACGTTGAACATCGACTGGTGACACGGGCACACCAGCAGCTCCAATTGCTGCTCGTAGAGGCCCACGGGGCAGCCGAGGTGGGTGCAGACCTTCGAGTACGCCACATAGCCGTCCGGCGTCCAGTCCTCCCGCCCCGGCATGGTCGGCGGGTTCAGGGGCTGGTCCGACAGCCTGATCAGCACGGTCTGGTCGACCGCCTGGCCGCTGTCGGTGATGTAGCCGGTCTGGGGGTTGACGGTCGACTGCGGATAGACGGTCATGATGCCGCCGACCACCAGCGTGTCCTTGCGCACCGGACGTCCGTTGGCGTCGACCAGCACGGTGCCCCGGCGCCAGTCCGTCACCTCCAGGGAGTCTCCTGGC
The DNA here is from genome assembly GCA_963736525.1 of uncultured Acidimicrobiaceae bacterium. GTDB lineage: Bacteria > Actinomycetota > Acidimicrobiia > Acidimicrobiales > RAAP-2 > Bog-473. The sequence continues at coordinate 95,708 of CAVTPF010000002.1, read as the reverse complement.
AGCGGGCCGAGCGATCGGATGAGGGGGAACAGCGCGACGATCCCGAAGATGCCGGCGCCCAGTGCGAAGAGGCCGCCCAGCAGCTGGCGCCGCTTCACGACGACGGCCGAACGTTCGACCAGCGCGGCCGCCATGGCGTCTCGCTCTTCGGGGGTCGACGCCAACGTGTGCCGTTCCTCGACGAAGGGTCCCTGCGGCATCAGGTACTTGCCCCACGCCGTGAGCCCGAAGCCCAGGAGCAACAGGCCCGCACCGACGGCTCCGCCGAGCTCCCACGGGCTCCAGTTCTGCCAGTAGGCGGCGCCGAAGAGGGCCAGGAACGCGATGGCCAGAAGGAAGATGGCCGCGATCATCTTCTCGACGCGGCCCGGGTTCTTGGCCGCGTCGCCCATGTGCGGGTCGCTCAGCGCGGCCACCGGCATGGGCACCCGGGTGCGCGACGGCTGGTGCTCCGGATCGCTCACGAGCGCTCTCCGATCCAGAAGCAGATGAGCACGAGGCCGCCGACCCCGATGAGCAGGGCCACGAAGCCCTCCGCCACCGGCCCGACGCCGCCCAGGCCGAAGCCGCCGGGATTCGACGGGTGCTGGATCCGTCCGGTCACGTACGAGACCAGGTCGGCCACCTGCTGGTCGGTCAGGTTCCCCGAGAAGCGCGGCATGTTGGCCGGGCCGGTCCGGATGGCCTCCGCCACCTGCTGGGCCGTGACGTTGCGGTTCTGCAGGGAGGGGGCGTTGGTGCCGAAGGCCAACGCGTCACCCGAGCCGGTGATGGTGTGGCACGCGGCGCAGTTGAGGGAGAAGAGGTCCTGCCCCACCGACTGGTTGGCACCCTGCAGGTGCGGGTACGGCACGGCCGGCACCGAGGGATCGAGGGAGTTGACCCACGCGGCCAGCTCCAGGGCCTGCACGGGCGTCAGTCGGCTCTGCTTCCGCTCGGCCTCGACCGCCTTGACGTCGGCGGCCGGCATGCGGCCGGTGCTCACCCAGAAGTCGACGGTCGCCGCACCGACGCCCTGCAGGTTGGGCCCGATGGTGGCCTGACCCTCGGGGCCGACGCCGTTGGCGTCGTTGCCGTGACAACTCGAGCACGTCTGCAGGAACAGCAGTCGACCGGCGGAGATGAACGACTGCGGCGGGTTGGCGTAGGTGAGGTACCGATCGCCGTAGGAGATGAGGGAGCCGTTCAGGCAGAACCTCTGGCTGCTCTTGAACGGGTTGCCGGCGTTGTGCACCGTGCCGGTGACGCCCTTGACGTTGACCGTGCCGCACGAACGCGTCGAGACGTGGGTGGGGGTCGTCGCCACCTGGGCGGCGTCGGAACGGCCGCTCGCACCGGCGTCGGCGCCGGGGAAGAACGCCGCCAGCGAGGCCAGGGTGGCCACGGCGAGAAGGCCGGCCGGCAGCAGGTACTGGGTGCGGAAGGTCCTCGTGTGTGGGGTGCGCACGCCTCGCATGCCTACTTGAGTAGGAACAGGCAACTGTAGAGCCCGACCCAGACGATGTCGACGAAGTGCCAGTAGTACGAGACGCCTTGCACGGCGGAGAGTTCGCCGGGGTCGCCCCCGATGTCGCCGCGCATGCGACCCAGGAGGAACACCATGGCGAGCAGGCCGATGAAGACGTGCAGGCCGTGGAGCCCCGACATGATGTAGAAGAGCGAGCCGTACGAGTTCGTGTACCAGCGGGTGGGGCTGAACAGCCACTCGTAGGCCTGGTTCCCGAGGAAGGCCACCCCGAGGAGGATCGTCGCCGCGATCCAGAGCCGGGCCGAACGCCGCCGGCGCCACTCCACTTGGTAGACGGCGTACTGCATGGTGAAGCTCGACGACACCAGCACGAGGGTGAAGATCCCCGCCCGCACGGTGTCGAGCTGGGTGCCGGCCGGCGGCCAGGGACCGATGGTGTTCGCCCTGATGGTGAAGAACGCCGCGAAGAGGCCGCTGAAGAACATCAGCTCGGACCCCAGCCAGATCATGACCCCGATGGCCAGCATGGGAGGCCGGTCGTGGACGATCTTTCCTGAGGGCGCGGGGACCTCCGCCGAGACAGCCTGGGTCACAGCGCAATTTCTAGTCGACCGCGCGCGCGAAGCGCCAACCAACGGAACCGTGCCTGGCGCCTCCGGTCATCGCCGGAAACGCCCAGGTCAGTGGAGTTCGATGGGGAGCGGCTCGGCATGCAGCAGGGCGAGCCGCTTGGTCGGTCTGGTCAGGGCGACGTAGAGCGTCCGCAGTCCCCGCGTCGTGGCCACCGGCGGCCCCTCGCCGGCCGGCTCGTCGCCGACGGCGGCCACCAGGGAGGGCTCGACGACGATCACCGAGTCGAACTCGAGACCGTTCGTCTCGTCGGCGGGGAGCACGACCAGCCCCGCGGCCAGGCCGTCACCGGTCGGGTCGCGCGGATCGATGGGATCGAGCCCCGCGTCCGCCAGCGCCCGGGTCAGCTCGGGGAGCATGACGGCCGGACCGAGGACCGCCACCCGGCCCGGTGCCACGGCCTCGACCTCTTCGCTCGCCAGCGTGGCCAGCACGCCGGCCAGCGCGGCCCGCGTGGTGGGCACGATGCGGGGTGCATGGCCCGACTGGCGGACCGGGCGGGGTGGCGCGACGGCGGGGGCGGCCACGGCGAGGACCTGCGCGGCGAGGGCCACGACCTCCGACGGGGTGCGGTAGCTGACGGTCAGCTCCGCCAGCCGTGGCGGGCGCTGTGGACTCAGGTGGCGCGTGATGTCGTCCCACCCCTGCGGCTCCCACGGTCCGGTGGCCTGCGCGATGTCGCCCACCACGGTCATGGACCCCGAGAGGGACCGTCGCGCCAGCATGCGGAGCTGCATGGGCGAGAGATCCTGCACCTCGTCGACCACGATGTGGCCGAAGGAGCGGATCTCGTCCTCGGCCCCCGCCGCGGGACCGGCGGACGGCGCGGGCGATGCCGCCAGTCCCTGGGGCCAGAACCCGACGTCCTGGGCCATGGCCTCCTCGCTCCGCGGGGCACGGGCGCGGGTGGGCCGTCCACCGCGACGCGGACCGAGCAGGGTACGGGCCTCGTCGATGAGGGCGGTGTCCGCCACCGTCCAGTGCACGGCGTCGAGCGCGGCGCTACGGGGCCGATGGAGCCGCTGCACCTCTGCCGCGCTGAGGATCCCCTTGCCAGCCGCAGCCAGTAACGGCCGTGCGCCGAGCAGGTCGTGCAGCAGCTCGTGGGGCGACAGCCGCGGCCACATGCGGTCGAGCGCCTCAATCACCTCGGGGGCCCGGCGCAGCCGCTGCGCCAGGTCCTCCTGCTCCTCTTGGGTGGGCGCCTCGTCGAGGGGCACTGCGCCGCTCCGGGTCAGCCGCGTCCGGTACTCATCGGACAACGCGCGCACCACCTGCGCCTCGACGAAGCGCCGCCGTGCGTTGTGGGTGCCGGGCCGGCGGCGGGCGGCGGCGACGATGTCCTCGGTCGTGCGGGCGCGCAGGCGCAGCACGCCGGCGCCGAAGGGCACGTCGGCGTCGCGACGCAGCGGCCGCTCGCGCGTCCGCACCGCCCGCGCCAACACCTTGACCATCCGCACGTCGCCCTTCAGCTTCGCGACGGCCGCGTCGTCGGTGCCGCGCACGCGCACCTCGGGCACCAGCCCGGCCACCGTCGACAGGCTGACGCCGGTCTCGCCCAGGGAAGGGAGCACCTGCTCGATGTAGCGCAGGAACAGGGGGTTCGGCCCCACGACGAGCACTCCCTGGCGCTCCAGGGGAAACCGGTGGGTGTAGAGCAGGTAGGCGGCGCGGTGCAGCGCCACCGCCGTCTTGCCGGTCCCCGGGCCGCCCTGGACCACGAGCACGCCGGCCAGCGGTGAACGGATGATCTCGTCCTGCTCCCGCTGGATGGTGCCGATGATGTCGCCCATGTGGCCGGTTCTGGCCTGGCCCAGCGCGGACAGCAGCGCACCGGGACCACCGATGACCAGCCCGTCCGACAGGAGGCGCTCCCCCCCGTCCTCACCGTCCCTGCCCGGGCCCGCGCCGACGCCCGAGGAACCGGGCCTCCGCCCGTCGGGGTCGACGAAGTACTCGTCCTCCAACCCCAACACCGTCCGGCCGCGCAGGGCCAGATGGCGGCGGCGGGCCAGACCCTGCGGGTCGAGGCCGGTCGCACGGTAGAAGGGCTCGGCCACCGGGGCGCGCCAGTCGACGACCAACGGCTCGTGGTCGGGCCCCGAGACGGCCAGGCGGCCGATGTGGAACGACTCGCCCAGCGCCGGGCCGTCGGGGGTGGCCGCTCCCTCCCCCGGCTCGGGCAGGCGGTCGATGCGCCCGAAATAGAGGGCCTGGTCACCGATGTCGAGCTGCTCCAGCCGGGCGAGGCTCGTGCGCACCACGATGTCGCGCTCGGTGCGCGACTGGAACGTGCCGCCCCGCCCGAGGTCCAGGACGCCTTGGAGCATCTGACGGGCTTCCCCCCGCATGAACTCCAACCCGTCGTAGGCACGGTCGAGGAACTCCTGCTCATCCTGCAGATCGGGATGTTCGGCCACCGCTCCCCTTTCTCCCCCTGGCCCACGGGGAAACGGTTCAGTTTAGACGCCCCGCCTCGCCGGGGAGGCCGGGGTGGTGACGCCTACGATGACCCGGACCGAAAGGATTGCCATGCTGATTTCGACCATGAACGACGTGCCCGGCTACCAGGTCACCTCGGTCCTCGGTGAGGTCTTCGGGCTGACGGTGCGCTCCCGCAACGTCGGGTCCCAGTTCGGTGCGGCCTTCAAGTCCCTCGCCGGCGGCGAGCTCAAGGGGATGACCAAGAACCTGCAGCTCAGCCGGGAAGACGTCGTGAACCGGATGGTGGCGGAGGCCGAGGCCCGGGGGGGCAACGCCGTGCTGGCGATGCGCTTCGACACCTCGGAGATGGGCGGCAACTGGACGGAGATCTGCGCCTACGGCACGGCCGTGGTCATAGAGCCCCTCGCGTGAGACCGGCGGTGGATGCGCGCACGGACCTCGTGCGCGCCTGCGTGCGGGAGCCGGTGGCCCGGACGCCGGTGTGGTTCATGCGCCAGGCGGGGCGGTCGCTGCCCGAGTACCGGGCCGCCCGGGGCGAGGGCTCCATCCTCTCTGCCATCGCCGACCCCGCGCTGGCCGCCGAGCTGACCATGCAGCCGGTCCGCCGCTACGGCGTCGACGCCGCCATCCTGTTCTCCGACATCGTCGTGCCCCTGCACGCGATCGGCTTCGGCGTCGAGGTGGTGCAGGGCCGGGGACCCGTCGTCGCGGAGCCGTTCCGGGCCGGGCGCGACCTGGCGCGCCTCCGGCCGTTCGAGCCCGACGCCGACGCTCCCTATGTCGCCGAGACGGTGCACCTCGTCGCCCGCGAGCTGGCGGGGTCTGCCGTCGCCCTCATCGGGTTCGCCGGTGCGCCCTTCACCGTGGCCAGCTACATCGTCGAGGGCGGCCCGTCCCGCACCTTCGCCAAGGTGAAGGCCCTCATGCACGGCGATCCCGCGCTGTGGGAGCAGGTCACGGGACGGCTGGCCGCCATGGCCGTGGCCTCGCTGCGGGCCCAGGTCGCGGCCGGGGCCCAGGCGGTGCAGCTGTTCGACAGCTGGGCCGGCTCGCTCGCACCCGCGGAGTACGCCCGCTTCGCGCTGCCGGCCACCCGCGCCGTGTTCGAGGGGATCGCCGATCTCGGCGTGCCGACCATCCTGTTCGGGGTCGGGACGGGCGAGCTGCTCGGGCTGATGGGCTCGGCCGGCTCCGACGTCGTCGGCGTCGACTGGCGGGTCCCCCTCGACGAGGCGCGTCGGCGCGTGGGCGCGGGCCATGCCCTGCAGGGCAACCTCGACCCCGCGCTCTGCCTGGCACCGTGGCCCGTGGTCGAGGAGGGCACGCGCGAGGTGCTGGCCCGGGCGGCCGACGGGACCGGCACCGGCCACATCTTCAACCTCGGCCACGGCGTCCTGCCCGAGTCGGACCCCGGCATCCTCGGCGCAGTCGTCGACCTGGTGCACGCGGAGACCGCGCGCCGGTGACGTCCGGTGTCCTGTTGATGGCCCACGGCACGCCGGCGGCCCCCGAGGAGATCGCCTCGTTCTACACACGGATCCGCCGCGGTCGTCCGCCCGAGCCCGCGCAGCTGGCCGAGCTGGAGGGCCGCTACCGCGCCATCGGCGGCGTCTCGCCCCTGGCCGAGCGGACCCGGGCGCAGGTCGACGCGGTGCGCGCCGCTCTGGAGTCCCGCGCCCCCGGGCGCTACGTGGTGGCGTTCGGGGCCAAGCACACCGACCCCCTCATCGAGGACGCCGCCGCCGGGCTGGTGGCGGCCGGGCTGGAGCGAGTGGTCGGTCTCGTCCTCACGCCGCACGGGTCCTCCCTGGGCTCCCAGGAGTACCTGGACCGAGCCGCGGCCGCCCTGTCCGGCACGCCGTTCGTCGCCGTGCCGCCCTGGTACGCCGAACCTGCATTCGTCGCTCTCCTCGCGGCCCGCGTCATGGCGGCGCGGGACGCGCTGCCAGACGGCACCCGCAGCCGCGTCCTCTTCACCGCCCACTCGCTCCCCCAACGCGTCCGCGCGGCAGGTGACACCTATCCCGATCAGCTAGCGGAATCGGCCCGGTTGGTGGCGGCTGCGGCGGGACTGGAGGAGTGGGTCGTCGCCTGGCAGAGCGCGGGGAGGACGCCGGAGCCGTGGCTCGGTCCCGACGTGCGCGACGAGGTCCGCCGCCTGGCCGCGGCAGGAGCGGTGGACGCCGTCGTGGTGTGCCCGATCGGGTTCGTGTCCGACCACCTCGAGGTGCTCTACGACCTCGACGTCGAACTCGCGGCCGTGGCGGCGGCGTGCGGCGTCGGCTACACGCGCACGACCTCGCTCAACGACGATCCGGCGTTCATCGCCGTGCTGGCCGACGTCGTCGTCGCGGCGGACAGGGCGCCCTGACGTGGCGCCCGGGCGCGTCGTCGTGGTCGGGGGCGGCATCAGCGGCCTCGCCGCGGCCTGGGAGCTCACGGGCGGCGCGGACCGGCGTGCCGGCGCGCCCGACGTCGTCGTGCTCGAGGCGTCGCCGCGCTTCGGCGGCCCGCTGCGGAGCGACGAGTTCGGGGGACGCGCCGTCGACATGGGCCCCGACGGGTTTCTCGGTCGTCGCCCCGAGGCGGTCGATCTGTGCCGCGAGGTGGGCCTGGCCGACGCGCTCGTGCCGATTGCCGCCCGCGGCGCGTCGGTCTGGGCCCGCGGGCGGTTGCGGGCGCTCCCCGAGGGGTTGGCCCTCGGCATCCCGACGCGGTTCTGGCCCACCGCCCGCGCCGGCGTCGTGGGGTTCCGGGGCCAACTCGGCCTGGCCCGCGACGCCGTGCTCCCGCGACCCGACGTGCGCGGGCCCATCGGCGACCGTTCCATCGGCCCGCTCGTGGCGCGCAAACTCGGCCAGCGGGTCGTCGACACACTGGTCGACCCCCTCATCGGCGGCATCCACGCCGGCTCGGTCGACGACATGTCGGCGGCGGCGGTCTTCCCACCTCTGTTGGCAGCGGCGCAGCGCCGGGGCGGCCTCATGCGCGCCCTGCGCGCCGAGGTCCCGGCGCCCGACCCCGACGGGCCTCCACTGTTCTGGTCACTCGAGGGAGGCATGGACTCATTGGTGCGGGGGCTCGCGACGCGCCTGACCGAACGCGGCGTCGACCTCCGCCTGGCCGCGCCGGCCGATCGCCTCGAGCGCGACGGGGCCGGCTGGACCGTCTGGTGCGGCGACGACGCGTCCCGAACAGACGCGGTGATCCTCGCCACGCCCGCACCCGCGACCGCCACCCTGCTGCAGCCCCACGACGACGAGGCGGCTGCCCTGCTGCGGGCGATCGACTATGCCTCCGTCGTGCTGGTGACGTTCCGCGCCGGCGCCGAGGACGTCCCGCCGGCGCTCCACGGCACCGGTTTCCTCGTGCCCCGCCACAGCCGGCACAAGGGCCGTGACGCGTGGGCGGTCACCGCCTGCACCTACTTGGACCGCAAGTGGCCCCACCTCGCTCGTGAAGGGGAGCGGCTGCTGCGCGCCTCGCTCGGCCGCAGCGACGACGGGCGCCCCGGCGAGTGGAGCGACGGCGAGGTCGCCGGGCGCGCGTGGGAGGAACTGGGGTCGCTCGCGGGCGTCACCGGCGACCCGACACAGGCCGTGGTCGTCCGGTGCCCGCAGGCCCTGCCGCAGTACCGGGTCCACCATCTCCTGCGCACGGCCGGCATCGAGGCGGCGGTGGCCCGCCTGGGCGGCCTGGCCGTGGCCGGCGCCGCCTATCACGGTGTCGGGATCCCCGCCTGCATCGCCAGCGGGCGGGCTGCTGCGCGCGCGCTCTTGTGAGCCGCCTGCCGCGCCGGGGACGCATCGCGGCCCCCTCGGTCGTGGCCGGCATCCTCCTCGCGCTCTCGCTTCCGCCCTGGGGCTGGTGGCCCCTCGGGCTGCTCGGCTCGGGGCTGCTCTATTGGCGCCTCAGCGGGGGGACACTGCGCACACGGGTGTGGTCCGGCTGGCTGGCCGGGCTGGGCTGCTACGCCATCGGGCTGGCCTGGGCCCGCACCTTCAACTGGTACGGCGCCGTCGTGCTGGTGCTCGTCGAAGCGCTCTTCTTCGCCGCCGCCGGCGGCCTCACGCCGCCGCGGCGCGGGCGCGCCCTGGGGTTCGTGGGCGCGTGCACGCTGGCCGAGGCGGTGCGCCTGACCTGGCCCTTCGGGGGGCTCCCCCTCGGTGGGGTCTTCCTCGGCCAGGCCGACGGCCCGCTGGTCGATCTGGCCCGCCTCGGTGGGCCGCTCCTCATGACGGCCGCGGTCTGGGCCGGGGGCGTCGTCGTGGCCACGCTCGCCGCGTGGCTGTGGGCACGCCGTCGAAGGGCCGACGGGCCCGCCGTACTGGGCACGGCCGTCATGGCCGGTGGCATCGTCGCGCTCATCGTGGTGGGCGTCGTCGCTCCCGACGGGGGCGGCGCCGTCGGCACGCTGCAGGTGGCGCTGGTCCAAGGAGGCGGCCCGCGCGGCCTGAGCAAGGAGCAGGTACCCCCCCTGTCGGTGTTCGACGCACAGGTGGCGGCGACCCACCGCGTCGCGTCGGCCCACCGCCCAGCCGGGCTCGTGCTGTGGCCCGAAGACGTGGTCGCGCTCGATGGCCCGCTGGCCGGCTCCCCGCAGGCCGCCGTGCTCAGCCGGCTGGCCCGAGCGCTCCACACCACGCTCGTCGTCGGCGTCACCGAGCCGGTGTCGGCGACCGCCTTCCGCAACGAGATCGTCGCCTGGGGCCCCGGGGGGCACATCGTGGGCGTGTTCGAGAAGGTGCACCGTGTGCCCTTCGGGGAGTACGTGCCCGACCGGTCCTTCTTCTCCCATCTGGCCAACCTCTCGGGCGTTCCCACCGACGCCGTTCCGGGCCACGGCACGGGCCTCATGCGCACGCCCGCCGGGCCGCTCGGCCTGTTGGTGTCCTTCGAGGTCTTCTACGCCGGGCGAAGCCATGCGTCGGTGCGCGCCGGCGCGGAGCTGCTCGCCGTCCCGACGAACACCTCCTCGTACGGCACGTCGCAAGTGCCCGCACAGGAGATCGCGGCCGCCGCGGTGCAGGCGGTGGAGACCGGCCGCGATCTGGTCCAGGCCGCCCCGACGGGTTTCAGCGCGGTCGTGACGAACCGAGGCGCCGTCGTCGAGCGCAGCGGCCTGGGGAACCGCCAGGTGCTCATGGCCACCGTCGCCCTGCGGCGCGGCATGACCCCCTACGACCACTGGGGCGACCTGCCCGTGTTGATCCTGGCCGCCGTGGCGCTCGCCGCCGGCTGGGCCCGGCAGCTCCGCTACTGGTAGTAGCCCGAGTGGATGTACACGCAGGGCACGCCGGCCGCCTCGTACATCGCGTGGTTGGAGGGATCGTCCTCGAACGCGAGCCGAAGGTCGAAGCCGTGCGCCCGCAGGTCACGCACGACGGACTCCTTGAACTCGGTCACCTGCCCGTAGTCACCCCGCGCCCGCATGACGAGCAGGTCCCAGCGCAACCCGTAGCGCAGCAACCACGCCACGGTCTGAGGCTGGACCCGCTGCGGCCGGCCCGTGAGGAGGACGACGGCCAGGGACTGGTCGAGCAGCTCCAGGAGCCGGGCGATCTCCTCCACCACGGGGTCGTCGCCGCAGGCCTCGAAGAACGACGCCCAGTCCCGACGGTCCTGCTCCAGGAAGTGCTGGCGGCCGGCCGCGTCGGAGAGCACGCCGTCGATGTCGAAGACCACGGCCGGTCCCCCCGGGTGCGGCGCGCCGTTTCCCGGGCGCCACGTCCAGTTGGTCCGGTCACCCTCGGACTGCCTCCCGGACACGAAGGCGCAGCATAACGGCCCCTCCTCCTCCCTTTGGAGGAACGGTTCCGCCGAAGGGAGGAGGGGCGGCACCCCCCGAAGGTGACACGATGGGCAGGCATGCGCAGCGACGTCGAGACCGGGATGGCCATTGCCTCGGCCAACGGGACGGGGTGCACCATCCGGGTGGCCCTGGGCCGGCGGGTCGAGGTGATCGGCGACCTGCTGCTGCCGCCCGGGCCGACCGACAGCTCCCGCGCCGCCTGCAGTGACATCGCGCGCCGGCTCGAGGACTGGCAGGGACCGGGCATCGTGATCCTCTGCGGCCGGTTCGCCGCGCCGGGCTGCCCCGCCGGGGCCGGGCCGGCCTCCGCCCTCGAGAGCCATCCTGAGCTCACCGGCGCGCTGCGTGCCTTTGCCGGGCGCCCCGACTCCCAGGTGGTCGCCGTCATGGCCCCGGAGGAGCGCGACCCCGCGGTGGTGACGGCCCTGGAGTCGTGCGGCCTGACGGTCCAGGGTGCCGTCGACCTCGCCTGCGAGACGGGATCCGGCACGCGCACGGTGCTGGTGCGCGCCGGGACCATGCGGCCCGACGCCAACCCACCCATCGACGCCACCCCCAGCGAAGACCGCCCGTGGCTGGCCGGCATGGAACGACTGGACGACCCGCGGCTCGCGCGGCGCTTCGTCACCTCGCGGCTGCTGTACCGGCGCCTGCGCCGCTACCTGTGGGCGCCGCCCCTGGTGTTGGCTGCCATCGCGTTGCTGCTGCGCGTGGACTTCGTCATCGACGGGCTGGGCCGCGTCTTCCGGTCACCGCGCCAGCAGAACGCGCTGCAGCGCGCCTACGCCGCCACGTGGTTCTCCCGCTTCATCGTCACCGTGCTCATCGCGGTGGCGTTGCTGGCGGTGCTCGCGCTCGTGGTGGCCTTCACCTCGCGCGGCATTTGGCGCGCGCTCGGCGGTGAGGGTCTCCCCGCGCCGTGGGCGGGCGGGGGCTCGGGGGCGCGCCCGATCGCCCACGCGCAGCTCGAGATCGACGGCGAGGATGCCCTCGACTTCACGCGGGCCGCCGCCGAGGCGGGGGCGTCGGGCGTCATCGCGGGCGGGGCGCTCGTACCCGAGCTCACGCACCTCGACACCGGCTTCTTCGCGTGCCCCGGCGCGACATCCGAGATCGTGCACGAGCACCGGGGGCGCCTGGGGCTGCCGCCCACGTTCCTGCACCACCGCCAGGAGTCGACCCTCGAGATGGAGACGGGGGCGGAGCTGCACGTGCGCCTGAACCTGGCCGAGGCGGACCTGCCCCTGGCCACCCTGGGCGAGCGCCTGGTCACCGCGGACACCGTCGTCAAGGGTCGCTCCAAGTCGGCCCAGGTGCACCCGGAGCTGGCGGCCGGCTGGCCGAGCGGCGCATCGTGGCCGCCGGCGCCCGAGGTGGCCGCGGACCGCATCCGCGTGCGCCGCATCCGTCGCATCGCCGCCGTCTCCCTGTTCGTGGCCGGGGCCATCGACCTGCTGTCGTCGGTCACCACCCCCCTGCGCCAGCACCTCCACCTGATTGCGCAGTACCTCCCGGTCGCGGTGGTCCAGGCGGCCGGGGCGCTGACGGCCATCGCCGGCCTCGGCATGATCATGCTCTCCCGCGGCATCCTCAAGGGGCAACGACGCTCCTGGCTGGTGGCGGTGGCGCTCCTCGTCGCCTCGCTCGCCCTGCACCTGGTGCACGCGGCGGACGTCGTCACCTTGCTCGTGTGCGCCGGGGTGCTCACGCTCCTGATCGTGCAGCGCGAGCTCTTCCGGGCCCAGACCGAGCCCGCCACCCTGGTCAACGCCTTCGTGATCCTCGCCGTGGGCGGTGTGTTGGCGACCCTCGGCGGCTTCATCGCCGTGGAGGTGGCGGGGCGAGTGCACCATCACACGCTGCCGGCGTGGCCCGACGTGCTCCTCGGGTCGGCCGAGCGCCTGGTCGGGGTGCAGTGGGTCCGGTTCCCGAGCACCCTCGACCGCTACGTCTCGGTCAGTCTGCTCGCCGTCGGGATCAGCCTCGTCATGGTGGCGCTCTACCTGCTGACCCGCCCGGTGGTCGACCGCCGCCTCTCGTCGGGCCGGGCCAGCGTGGGCCGACGCGCCGCCGAGCTGCGCGCCCGCGACATCGTACGCCGACACGGCACCGGGACGCTCGACTACTTCGCCCTGCGCGACGACAAGCATTGGTTCTTCCACCGCGACTCGCTCGTCGCCTACGCCGTCTTCGGCGGCGTGTGCCTGGTCTCACCCGACCCCATCGGCCCGTTCTCCGAGCGCGCCCACGTGTGGGACTCGTTCCGACGCTTCGTCGACCGCAACGGATGGGGCCTCGGCGTCATGGGCGCGGGCGAGGAATGGCTCCCGACGTACCAGGCGTCGGGCATGCGTTTCGTCTACATCGGGGACGAGGCGGTGGTGGACCCGAGGGAGTTCTCGCTCGAGGGGGGGAAGATGAAGGGGTTGCGCCAAGCGGTCAACCGGGTGGCTCGCTACGGCTACACGGTGCGCTTCCTCGACCCGGCACACCTGGACCCCCACGACGCCGCGTGCATGGCGGAGCTGATGGCCAAGAGCCGGCGGGGGGAGCAGGAGCGCGGCTTCTCCATGATGCTCGGCCGGCTCTTCGACCCCCGCGACACCGGTCTCCTCCTCACCCTCGTCGAGGGTCCCGACGGAGCGCCCGTGGCCATGTGCCAGTTCGTGCCGTCACCGGCGATCGGCGGCTACTCGCTCGACCTCATGCGGCGAGACCCGGGCGACCATCCCAACGGGCTGCTCGACTTCGCCCTGTGCTCGACCATCGACCACCTGAAGGCGATGGGCATGAAGGGCCTGAGCCTGAATTTCGCGGCCATGCGTTCCATCCTGGAGGGCGACACCGGCGACGGCGTCACCCAGCGGGTGGAACGATGGGCCCTGCGGCGCCTCTCCGGTGTCCTCCAGATCGAGACACTGTGGCGCTTCAACGCCAAGTACGAGCCCAAGTGGCTCCCTCGCTACATCGTGTTCGACTCGGCCGAGCAGTTCGTGCCGGTGGCCGTGCAGATCATGCGGGCGGAGTCCCTCACGGAGATCCCGGTCATCGGGCGCCTCCTCACGACCGGCGTGGCCAAGCGGGCCGGGCCCGCCGTGCCCGATGACGTACTGGCGGCCATGGCCGGGGAGGAGGACGGGGCGGCAACCGAGCGGGCGGCGGAGACGGCAGGGCCGCGCCCGTGACCGGGGCGCCCTGCCCCCGGTGCGGACACGCGGCCGATCACGACAGTGGTCGCGGCGACCGCGGCGCCTGCGAGGGCTGCGACCGGTGCTGGAGCGAACAGCAGCGGCACGAGCGCCCGCCGCACCATCGATGAACGTCCGCGCCCCTCTGAGGCAGAGGCCCGACGCAGGCGACACCACGGGGCGACGGTAGAGTTCGACGCCCGAGTCAGAGTTCGATGCCCGAGCGGGGGAGGACGGACACCGTGAGCCAGACCGGCATCGTAGGGCCAGCATCGGTCGCCGCGAGGCACGACCTGGCGGCCACGGAAGCCGAGCGCCGCGACATGGGACGGCAGGCCCGGGTGCTGGCGCCCCGGGCCGACATCGGCCAGTGGGACGAGCGGGCGCGCGGGCACGACGCCCTCGCCACGCTGATGGCCCAGGAGCGGCTGCGGCTGCCCGAGCTCCTCCCGTTGCGCTATCAGCGCATGGCGCTCTCCCCGTGGAACTACTACCGCGGCGCGGCCGCGGTGATGGCGGCCGACCTGGCATCGCGGCCGCACAGCCGGCTCGAGGTCCAGCTCTGCGGCGACGCCCACGTCCTCAACTTCGGGTTGTGGGCCACCCCCGAGCGCAACCTCAACTTCGACCTGCGCGACTTCGACGAGACGCTGCCCGGGCCCTTCGAATGGGACGTGGCGCGGCTCGCCGCCAGCCTGGTGGTCGCCGCCCGCCAGAACTCGGTCGAACCGGCACGCGCCGATGCGGCGGTCACGGCCGCCGTCGACGCCTACCGGCGCCGGATGCGGCGCTACGCCACCATGCCGCTGCTCGACATCTGGTACGACGGCACGCGGTTCGACCGCTTCATCGACCACTTCGAACCGGCCGACCGCGGCCAGGTCAAGGTGCAGTTCGAGAAGGGGAAGCACAAGCGCACGAGCCGCGGTGCATTCGCCAAGTTGACGACCGAGCGGCGCGGCCGCCCGCGCATCACGGCGGAGCCACCGCTGCGCGTGACGCTCGACGACGCCGAACAGGGCGACATCGTCGACCACCTGATCGCGAGTTACCGGTTGACGCTGCAAGAGGACCGCCGGAAGCTGTTCGACCGCTTCCTCCTCGTCGACGTCGTTCGCCAGGTGGTGGGCGTGGGCAGCGTCGGCATGGTGGTGTACCTCGTGTTGTTCGAGGGCAGTGCCCGGGGTGACCCGCTCTTCCTGCAGTGCAAGCAGGCCGGCCCCTCGGTGTACGAGGCCCATACGTACCCCAGCGGGCACGACAACCACGGTGCCCGCGTCATCGCCGGCAAGCGGATGGTGCAGAGCGCCACCGACATCTTCGTCGGCTGGGGCTCGCTGGGCGAGCGCGACTTCTACGTGCGCCAGTACCGCGACATGAAGCTGATCCCGACCACCGACCTGATCGCGCCGGTCCTGGTCCAGTTCGCCACGGCGTGTGGGAACTCGCTGGCCCGGGCGCACGCCCGCTCCGGCGACCCGGCCGCCATCGACGCCTACATGGGCAAGAGCGACGCGTTCACCAAGGCGATGCGAAAGTTCGCCCGGCGCTACGCGGACCAGAACGAGCGGGACCACACCCAGCTGGTCTCGGCCATCCGGCGGGGCATGGTGGAGGGCCTGCCGGACTAGACCTGCCGTCCCGCCAGGGTGGTCGCAGCAATGGGTGGCTGAGCTCCGGGAGCGGGCGCTGCTACTTGGGCAAGAAGAGCAGCGTGGCGTGGTTGGCGAAGTCGATCAGCGGCTGCGGCCAGACGCCGAAGAGCACCGTCACGCCCACGCAGAGCGCGACGGCCAGGCCGCTGAGGGCCGGAACGGGGACCGCCTCGGGGATCTCCACCTCCGACTCGGGCTCCTCGTCGGCCAGCAGGATCTGGTCGTTCAGCGTCGTCACCGCGACCGACGCGGCCGCGGGCGTGGCCCAGGCGAGCCCCCCGCCGGGGGCCGAACCCAGCGTGCCGCCGCCGACCATGCCGCCCTCGACGGCCTCCTCGGCCGAGCCGGCGGTCCCACCCTCGGTCTCACCGAGCCCGCCGCCGGCGTACATCAACACGGCGACCCGCAGGTAGAAGTAGGCGGCGACGGCCGCGGTCACCATGGCGATGACGGCCAGGGGCACGGCGCCCGCGTCGACCGCGGCGAAGACCACCTGCACCTTGGCCCACAGCCCGGTGGTGAACGGCGCGCCGGCCTGGGCCAGCAGGAGCACCGCGAAGGCGAGGGCGAGCACGGGCTGGCGACCGGCCAGGCCGCGGTAGCGGGACAGGTCGTGGTCGCCGTCACCCTCCCGCCCGAGCAGGGTCACGATGGCAAAGCTGCCGATGACCATGAACATGTAGGCGAAGAGGTAGTAGAGCGACGCGCTGGCGCCCCGGGCCGTGCCGGCCACCACGCCGAGGAGGATGAACCCCGCATGGTTGATGGACGAGTAGGCGAGCATCCGCTTCACGTCGCGCTGGCGCAGCGCCACGAAGGCGCCGAGGACGAGCGAGAGCACCGCCAGCCCGTAGACGATGGGGCGCCAGTCGGTGCTCACGACCCCGAAGGAGGAGAAGAGGACCCGCAGCATGGCGGCGAACGCGCCCGCCTTGGCGACGGCCGCCATGAAGCCGGTGATCGGAGACGGCGCCCCCTGGTACACGTCGGGCGTCCACATGTGGAAGGGCACCGCCGCCACCTTGAAGGAGAAGCCGACCAGCATCAGCGCCAAGCCGGCCAGCAGCAAGCCGTTGGACAGGACCACGTTCTTGGACAGGAAGTCGGAGATCTGGGTCAGGTTCGTCGACCCGGTCGCCCCGTAGGTCAGTGCGATGCCGTAGACGAAGATGGCGGAGGAGAAGCCGCCCAATATGAAGTACTTGAGCGCCGCCTCCCCCGACGCCGCCCGCCGGTAGTTGAAGGCGGTGAGCACGTAGAGGGCGATGGAGAGGATCTCGAGGCCCAGGAACACGATGATGAGGTCGTTCGCCATGCCCATCACCATGGCGCCCGAGGCGGACACCATGGCGAGCACGTGGAACTCCGCCCCCTCCACGCCCTCCCGGCGCAGGTAGCCGTCCGCCACCAGTGCCGTGAGGAGCATGGCGATGGCGACCAGCATGGTCACCAGGACGCTGAAGCCGTCCATCACGACGGCCTGCTTGATGTATGTGTGCGGCCCGTGCTCCTGCACGTCGGACCACTGCCACAGCGCCACCCCGAGCGCGCCGCCGGAGATCACGACCGTTGCGATCGTGCTCACGCGTACCCGCAGCGGCTTGCTCACCACCGAGGCCAGGCCGAGGAGCACGACGGCGCCGCCGATCATGATGATGGGCGGCATGATCGAGAGCCACCGGATCGGTGGGACCGGGATGCTGTTCGATGCGGCGTGGGTGGCGGCGAGGACCGGCGCGATCACTTGAGGCCCTCCACGCCCTTGACGGCCACCGACGGCTGGTAGTGGCCCGTGCTCGTC
The DNA here is from genome assembly GCA_963736525.1 of uncultured Acidimicrobiaceae bacterium. Lineage (GTDB taxonomy): Bacteria > Actinomycetota > Acidimicrobiia > Acidimicrobiales > RAAP-2 > Bog-473. Next base: position 78,709 of record CAVTPF010000002.1, on the reverse strand, counting down.
TCGACGTGCGCGATGAGCTGGTTCACCGACGGGTTGATGCGGTCGAGCACCGGCTTCGGGTAGACGCCCAGGAAGACGATGAGGATGATGAGCGGCGCCATCACCGCCCGCTCCAGCAGGCCCAGGTCACGCGTCTTCTCGTCGGCCGGGCGCGGCTCGCCGTGGAACACCTGCTGGTAGGCCCACAACAGGTAGATGGCGGCCACGATGACCCCGAGGACGGCCACCACGGCCCACCAGCGGTGGGTGATGAAGGTGCCCGACAGCACCAGGAACTCGCTCACGAAGCCGTTGAGCCCCGGGACCCCGATGGAGGCCATCATGGCCACGGTGAACACGGCCGCCAGGACGGGCGCCGCCTTCTGCAGCCCGCGCAGCTCACCCGTCTGCCAGGTGCCGCGCCGCTGGTAGATGAAGCCGATGAGGATGAACAGCGCGCCGACGATGAGGCCGTGGTTGAGCATGAGGAGGACGCCGCCTGCCAGGCCCTGCGTGCTCAGGGCGATGGTGCCGAGGGCGATGAAGCCGATCTGCGCCAGGGACGAGTAGGTGACGAGCCGCTTCATGTCGCGCTGGGCGCAGGCGACGATGGCGCCGTAGATGATGCCGATGACGGCCAGGGTGAGGACGAGCGGGGCAAGCGTCCGTGTGGCCTGCGGGAAGAGGCTGAGGTCGAAACGGATGATCCCGTAGGTACCCAGCTTGGCCAGCACGCCCGACAGGAGGACCGAGCCCTCCTCGGGCGCCTCCGTATAGGCGTCGGGCGACCACGTGTGCAGTGGGAAGAGCGGGGCCTTGACGGCGAAGGCGGCCGTGAAGGCCAGGAACAGGAGGATCCCCGTCGACGACGACAGGTGGGTCTGCATCAGCGGGCCGAGCGAGAAGGTGAGGTAGTGGTACTGGGACTGGTGGATGAAGGCGAGGGCCAGGATCCCGACGAGCAGGAAGGCCGAACCGAGGAAGGTGTAGAGGAAGAACTTGATGGCGGCGTAGGCCCGTCGCTGGTGCCCCCACCCGGCGATGATGAAGTAGGAGGGCACGAGGGTCAGCTCGAACATGAAGAAGAACACGAGGAGGTCGAGCGACAGGAAGCTCCCCATCACGGAGGCCTCGAGCAGGAGGATCCAGGCGAAGTAGACCCGCGCGTTCTCGCGGTTGCGACCGAGGATGATGGTGAGTGGGAAGAGCAGCGCGGTGAGCAGCACCAGGAAGATGGAGATCCCGTCGACTCCGAGGTACCAGTGCACGCCGAGGGCGTCCCCGGTGTAGTCGTGGTTCGACACGAGCTGGAACCCACCGTCGTGGACCTTCATGGCCACCAGCGCCGAGATGGCGATCACGAGGGTGACCAGCGAGGTGATGAGGGCCAGGGCGTACGGGATCTCGCGGGGCAGCCGGCGGTCGAGGCCGAGCAGGCCGAGCGCGGCCGCACCCACGGCGGGCAGCAGGACCAACAGGGTGAGGAACGGGACCGTGTGCGTCATCCCCACCACGTCCGGCTCAGCATGAAGGCGATGATCAGGGCCATGCCGAGGGCGATCCCCAGGGCGTAGTTGCGGGCGTAGCCGGTCTGCAGCTTGCGTGCTGCGGTACCGGTGGCCTTGGCCAGGTGGGCCGTGCCGTTGACGGCACCGTCGATGAAACGGGCGTCCACCACCCAGGCGAGGAACGTGGCGAGCCGCTGGCTCGGCCGCCCGATGACCGTGTCGTAGACGTCGTCCCAGTACCAGACCCGCTGCAGGAAGGCCGGCTCGAGGGCGGGCTTGTCCACCACGGCGCCCCGCCAGAGCCAGGCGGCCACGATGACGCCGACCAGCGCCGCGGCGACGTCGGTCAACGCCAGGCCCCACAGCGGGCCGGAGCCGAGGTTGTCGTTGTACAGGGTGCCGGAGAACACCGGGGTCAGCCAGCTCTCGAGGTTGTGGGTGTGCACCCAGGGCAGATCGAGCGCGCCCCCGAAGAAGGCGAAGAAGGCGAGGACGACGAGCGGCAGTCGCATGACCCAGGGCGACTCGTGCGGGGCGTGGTGAGCGGGCTCGCCGTTGGGGCCGGCCCGGTCGAAACGGGGCTCGCCGCCGAAGGCCAGGATCTCCAGCCGGCTCATGTAGTAGGCGGTGAGCACCGCGGTGATCAGGCCGATGACCCACAGCGGCTTGTAGTGGGCGAACGTGTTGTCCAGCACGTCGCCCTTGGCCCAGAAACCCGACAGCGGCGGGATGCCGGCGATGGCCAGGTAGCCGATGGTGAAGGTGATCGTGGTCCACTTCACGTACCGGCGCAGCGCGCCCATCCGCTTGAGGTCCTGTTCGTCCTCGAGCCCGTGGATGACCGAACCCGCCCCCAGGAAGAGCAGGCCCTTGAAGAAGGCGTGGCAGACCATGAGGAAGATGGCGGCGATGTAGGCGCCGGAGCCGACGGCCAACACCATGTAGCCGATCTGCGACACCGTGGAGAAGGCGAGCACCTTCTTGATGTCCTGCTGCGCGCACGCGATGGTCGCCGCCACGAACGCCGTCACCGCGCCAATGGTGGCGATGACCTCCGTGCCCGAGGCGGTGAGGTGGAGCAGCGGGTTCATCCGGCACAGCAGGTACACCCCGGCCGTGACCATGGTGGCCGCGTGGATGAGGGCGGACACCGGGGTCGGGCCCTCCATGGCGTCGGGCAACCAGTTGAACAGCGGGATCTGGGCCGACTTCCCGGTGACGGCCAGGAACAGGAGCAGCACGGCGGCGGTGGCCGTGCCGCCGCCGAGGTGCGAGAGCTGCCCGAAGATGCCGCCGCCCGGCCCGCTCTCGTACTGGACCGTCCCCGTCTTCTCGAAGATCAAGAAGATGGCGAGCAGGAAGCCGGCGTCGCCGATGCGGTTGTAGATGAAGGCCTTCTTGCCGGCCGAGGCCGCCGACTCGCGCTGGAACCAGAAGGCCACGAGCCAGTAGGAGCAGACGCCGACCCCCTCCCAGCCTACGAAGGTCAGCAGCAGGTTGTCCCCCAGCACCAGGAGGAGCATGGAGAAGACGAAGAGATTCAGGTAGATGAAGAACTTCGAATAGTCCCTGTCGCTCTTCATGTAGCCGACCGAGTAGAGGTGGATGAGCGCGCTGACCCCGGTGACGAACATGCACATGGTCATCGACAGCGGGTCCACCAGGGTGCCGACGGGCACCGAGAGGCCACCGGAGCTGAACCAGGTGAAGTAGTTGTGCACCACGACGCGGTGGTCGACCGGCAGGTGGATGAGGCCCACCAGCACGATGCAGGCCACGACGAACGCGGCGGTGACGGCCGCCGTCCCCACCCAGCCCGCCACCGGGTCGCCGAGACGCCGCCCGAACGCGACCAGGAAGAGGAAGCCCGCGAGGGGGAACAGCAGCATGAGGTACGCGACGTGGACCACGGTCAGCCCTTCAAGGAGTCCAGGTCGTCCGCCACCGTCGTGGCGCGGCGGCGGAAGTTGGTCACCACGATGCCGAGGCCGACCACGACCTCGGCCGCCGCGACGACGAGCACGAAGAACACCACGGCCTGCCCCCCGATGTCGTGGAGCATGCGGGCGAAGGTGACGAAGGTCAGGTTGGCCGCGTTCAGCATCAGCTCGATGCACATGAACATGATCAGGACGTTTCGCCGCACCAGCAGGCCGATGGCGCCGATGGTGAAGACGATGGCGGCCAGGCCGAGGTACCAGGCACCCGAGAGGCTCATGCCGACAGCTCGCTCTCGGTGGTGTCCTCCTGGTCAGCGTGGACGGTCGGCGGGCGCCGGGCCAGCACGACGGCGCCGACGACCGCGATCACGAGCAGGGCCGCCGTGGCCTCGAAGGCGAACAGGTAGGTGGTGAAGAGCTGCCGGCCGAGCTGGGCCGGCTCGCCCGCCGGCGAGTTCGGCCCGGCGACGTGCCCCTGAATCGGCCCCACCACCTGCTGGGCGCCGGTGACCCAGTGTGCCGTGGCCGCCATGGCGAGCACGCCGCCCAGGGTGATGGCGGAGAACACGAACGCGAGGGGTCGCTGGCCGATGAGCGGCTCGACGTTGACGTCCTCGGCGCGGTCGACACCGAGGAACATGATCACGAAGAGGAACAGCACGACGATGGCGCCGGCGTAGACGATGATCTGCACGGCGGCCAGGAAGTCGGCCTCCTGCTCGATGAAGAGCACGGCCACGCCGAAGAGCGTCATCACGAGGCTCAGGGCGGCGTGCACCGGGTTGCGGGAGGTGACGACACCCACCGAGCCCACCAGGATGACCGCCGCCGCGGCGGCGAAGACCAGGATGTCGGGCCAGGTCGGGCGCGTCGAAGCCAGGAGCAAAGAGGCGTGGACCATGGGTCAGTCGCTCTCCTCGGCGCCGGCGTCCGGTTCGGATGTGGCGCCGGCACCGGCGCCGGCCTGCTGGCCCTTGGCCTCGGCCTTGGCCGCCTTGCGCGAGGCCCGCAGCTCCTTCAGGCGGGCCCGGGTGGCCTCCATCTTCTTGCGGTTCTTGGCCGCGCCCTCCTTGGCCCGCCAGATCCGGCCCTGCATGCCGCGGTGCGCCAACGGGATGTCCTCGTCGAGCAGGTGCGCCTCGAGCACCTCGCGCAAGGGCTTGGTCCCCGTCGCCGCGTCGTCGCGGCGGCCCGACTGGCCGCCCTCGGGGGCGCGCACCCCGTAGCCGAGCTCGCCCGACCACTGCACCTCGCCCTCGTAGGCGGCGCTGCCCGACGGCGAGGTGGCCCGCATCCAGCCGCTCGTCATGAGGTCGTCGCCCTCCCGCCAATCCTCCCAGGGGAGCTTCTTGGGCGTGCCGTCGTCGTTCACCACCAACTCGTTCTTGGTGTAGATGGCGTCGGAGCGGTTCGTGAAGGAGAACTCGAACAGCTTGGACTCGGTGATGGCCTCGGTCGGGCAGGCCTCCACGCACATGTCGCAGTGGATGCAGCGCAGGTAGTTGATCTCGTAGACGTAGCCGTAGCGCTCCCCGGGCGACACCGGGTGGTCGGGCGGGTTGTCGAGCCCGCGCACGTAGATGCAGTCGGCCGGGCAGACCCCCGCGCACAGTTCACAGCCGATGCACTTCTCCATGCCGTCCTCGTAACGGTTGAGGACGTGGCGGCCGTGCTGACGGGGTTGCTTGGGCTTCTTCTCGTCCGGATAGGGCGTGGTCACCCGGGGCCGGGTCAGGTGCTGGAACGTCAGCTTGAACCCGCCCAGGAACGAGAGCTGGTCCTTCACCTCGTCGCCCACGCCCATTACGCGTCACCCCCGGGGTCCGGCTCGGCCGGCGCCAGCCGCGGTGCTCGGGTCACCCGCCGCCCGATCGCCGGGATGACGACGGCCTCCTCGCTGCGACCGGTGCCGAGCTGGCTGGCCCGCAGCAACAAGGCGGAGGCGAGCACCACGACGGGCACCAACACCAGGCCGCCCCAGCCCCAGTTGACGATGGCGGCCACCAGGAGCAGCCAGCCGAGGGTCAGCGGGATGAGGCGCTTCCATCCGAGGTCCATCAGCTGGTCGTAGCGCAGCCGCGGCAGGGCGGCCCGGAACCAGACGTAAATGAAGCAGAACGCCACGGTCTTGAGCAGGAAGTAGATGATCGGCATGTAGATGGTGGCCCCGGGGATGTGGAAGATGTAGCCGTTGGGGCCGCCGAAGAACAGCGTCACCACGATGGCCGACATGGTGATGGTGTTCATGAACTCGGCCAGGAAGAACAGGCCGAAGCGGATGGACGAGTACTCGGTGTGGAAGCCGCCGACCAGCTCCTGTTCGGCCTCGGTCAGGTCGAAGGGCGGCCTCGTCAGCTCGGCCGTGATGGCGATCATGAAGAAGATGAACGGCAGGAAGCCCAACCGGATCAGGTTCCAGTTCCAGAACCCGTTCGACTGCGACGCCACGATGGCCCGGGTCGACAGCGAACCGGTCACCAGCACCACCATGACGGTGGTCATGCCGAGCGCGGCCTCGTAGGAGATCACCTGGGCCGAGGCGCGCACGGAACCGAGGAGGGGGTACTTCGACCCCGAGGACCAGCCGGCCAGCATGACGCCGTAGACGGCGATGCCCGACATGGCGAGCACGAGGAGGATGCCCATGGGCGGGTCGGCCACCTGCAGCTCAAAGGTGTGGCTGCCGATCGTGATCACGCCGCCGACCGGGACGACGGTGAAGACCAGCACGGCCGGGATCACCGAGAGGTAGGGCGCGAGCTTGAAGACGAAGGAGTCGGCCCGGTTCGGCAGCAGGTCCTCCTTGAAGACGAGCTTGGTCCCGTCGGCCAGTGTCTGCAGCAGGCCCCACGGCCCGGCCCGGTTCGGCCCGACCCGGCTCTGCATGTCCGAGATCACCTTGCGCTCGAACCAGATCATGAGGGCGGTGGCCACCAGCAGCGCCACGAAGGCGACGAGGCACTTGATGATGACGATCAGCCAGACCTGCCAGTTGAGCCCGAAGTAGAACAGCGGGTCGCCGTTCCCGTTGTCCGCGCTGTGGGTCAGGACCTGGGAGCCGACGGATCCGGCGGAGCCCGCGGTGGCGAAGAGCGCCGCGATCACATCGACTCCATTCGGACGTCGGTCACGAGCTGGCGGCTGTCGATGAGCGTGGCGGCGGCGTTGCCGGGTGCGCTCTCGCCATAGGGCACGTTGAAATCGATGGCGACGACGCCCCGGGCCACGCCCTCGTCGGACTCGGCGGGCAGGACCAGCTCGCCCCGGGCCGAGCGCACCTTGACCCGGTCGCCCGTCTTCGCCCCCAGGCGGTCGAGGTCGTAGGGGTTGGCGCGCACCACCAGCGGCGGCACGAGCGGCGTGAGCGACGGCGAGCCCGTGACCGAGCTCCCGGCGTCGTAGAGGCGGCGGCCCGACAGCAGCCGGAGGCTGTAGCTGTCGGCCTTGGGGATCGGCAGCGGCTCGGCACCGCCGGCACCTGTCCCCGAGAGCAGGGGCGGCGGGCTGCCCAGCTCGGCGGGACGCGTCCGGGCGGGACCGCTGCTGCCGGTGCCCACGCGGGGCGGCGCGCCCTGGCGCTCCACCGACTCCACGCCGGGCAGGGCGACCGGGTCGATCGGGGTCACGTCGTCGCGGTGGTCCTCGCTCCCGGTGAGCGGCACCAGAATGCCGTCGTGCGCCACGTCGGAGTGCAGGACCTCCTGGGTCAGCCCGGCGTAGGCCGGTGCCGTCCAGGCCAGCTCGTCGGAAAGGTCGTTGTCGCTGGCGAGACCGAGGTCCGACCCGAGGGCGGCGGCGAGCTCGGCCGCGATCATCCAGTCGGGCCAGGCGAAGCCGGGCGCCGAGAGCTTGGGGCCGAGCCGGCTCACCCGTCCCTCGATGTTGGTCGTGGTGCCCGCCCGCTCGTGCGTCACCGCGCACGGCAGCACGACGTCGGCGTGCGCGTCGACCGACTCGGACGGGTGGCCCGTCACGGCGACGACGAAGTGCCCGGCGGCGAGCGCCTTTTCGGCCACGGCGTGATCGGGGAAGTCGCTGAGCGGGTCGGCGCCGAGCAGGACGAGGGCGCGCACGGTGCCGCGGCCGCCCTCGCCCGCCATGGCGGCGAGGATGTCGGCGGTCGACAGGCCGGCGCCGGCGGGCACCGAGCCCCAGGCGGCGGTGAAGCGCTCCCGGCCCGCATCGAGGCTGACCCGGCCCGGGAGGAGCCCGGGCGCCAGTCCCATGTCGAGAGCACCGAAGACGTTGCCCCGGCGCAGCGCCGGGAGGAAGGTCGCCTTGGGCAGCGCGGCCGCCAGCACGCGCACCGCCTCGGCGGCCACCTCGCCCGACTCGGCGTAGGAGGACCGGCCGGCCACGATGACGACCCCCTCGCCGCCGGGGTGGGCCCCCAGCAGCGCCCGCGCCGCCTCCAGCTGGTGCGGCGTCACGGCGGCACCCTCGGGGTGGGCGCCGAGCGCCGCGGCAGCCGCTGCGTCGCCGGTGAGCGCACGGGCCACGAGCGGCGCGTCGCCCGGGCGGGTGCGCAGCGCCGCCGCCGCCAGGGGGGTGAGGGCACCGGGGGCGGGGGCGATCTCGACGAGTGCGGTCCCGCCACCGGCCAGCGCCTCGCGCAGGCGCAAGAAGAGCACCGGGAGCTCCTCGCGCAGGTCGCCGGCCAGGGTGAGGAGGACGGGCGCGGCGCAGGCCTCGTCGATGGTGGCCCGGGGCAGCCCCAGCACGAGGTCGGCGGGGAGGCCGTCGCCCAGCTGGGCGTCGACCGAGTCGGTCCCGATGACACCCTTGGCCAGCTTGGCCCAGGCGTAGGCGGACTCGTTGGTCAGGCGGGCGCCGCCGATCAGCGCGACCGCGCCGGCGCCTCCGGCGTCCTTGGCGGCGGCGAGGCCGGACGCCGCGGCGGCCAGGGCCTCGCCCCAGCTGACCGGGACCAGCTCGCCCTCCTTGCGCACGCGCGGCTCGACCAGGCGCCCGTGCTCGAAGCGGCCCGTCTCGCGCGCCTCGCCGAGGAACTGGCCGCGGGTGACGCCGAGGCTGACCACCTGGGAGGCGGTGGCGGGCGCCACGTCGACGGCCTCGTCCGCCAGCTCGCTGGGCAAAGGGCCGGCGTCGACCTCGTCGCCGTTCACCGACTCGTAGGTGAAGCGCCCCTTGTCGCAGAGCCAGCCGTGGTTGACGGGGTCCGAGTCGATGCCGAGCAGGCGCGTGAGCCGGTTCTGCGACGACTGCACGGCGACCCGACATCCCACCGAGCACGCGGTGCAGGTCGACTCGACCTGGTCCAGGTCCCAGGGGCGAGCCGTGAAGCGGTACGGCGTGGCCGTCAGCGCGCCGACGGGACAGATCTGCACCGTGTTGCCGCTGAAGTAGGAGGAGAAGGGCTCGGTGGGGAACGTCGCGACCTCGACGGCCTCGCCGCGGCCGGCGAAGTCGATCTGCGCCTCGCCCGCCACCTCGGCGGCGAACCGGGTGCAGCGCGCGCACTGGATGCAGCGCTCGCGGTCGAGCAGGACGAGGTCCGAGATGGCGATCGGCTTCTCGAAGTGGCGCTTCTCCTCCACGAAGCGGCTCTCCCCGGGCCCGTAGGCGAGCGTCTGGTCCTGCAGCGGGCACTCGCCCCCCTTGTCGCACACGGGGCAGTCCAGCGGGTGGTTGGCCAGCAGGAATTCGAGCACGCCGTCCTGGGCCTTCTTGACCCGGTCGTTGGCGGTGTCGACCACCATGCCGTCGGTCACCTCGACGAAGCAGGCCGGGGTCAGGGTCGCGCCGCGCGGGCCCTCCACGTCGACCAGGCACATGCGGCACATGCCGACCGGCTCCATGCGCGGGTGGTAGCAGAAGCGCGGGATGTAGGTGCCGGCGCGCTCGGCCGCTGCGATGAGCAGCTCGCCCTTCCGCGCGCTGACCTCACGCCCGTCGAGGGTGAAGGTGTGGGTCCCTGTCTCCCGGGAGTCGGCCTCCAGCGCCGCCGTGGGGTTCGTGGTCTTGGCCGTGTCAGTCAAAGGGGCACCCCCCTTCCTTCACGTGCACCAGGAATTCGTCGCGGAACATGCGGATGCCCGAGGCGATGGACGACGGGATGGAGGGGCCGAGCACGCAGATGGTGGTCTGCTGGGGGGGCCACGCCACGCCCGGGGAGATGTTGTCGCACAGGTCCATGAGGAGGTCCAGATCTTCCTCGCGCCCGGCCCCGTTCTCAATTCGGTACATGATCCGCTCCAGCCAGCCCGAGCCCTCGCGGCAGGGCGTGCACTGTCCGCACGACTCGCGGGAGAAGAACTTGGTGATGCGCCAGGCGGCCCGGACCATGCAGGTGGCCGAGTCCATGACGACGACGGAGCCCGAGCCGAGCATGGAGCCGGCGTCGCCCACCTCGTCCTGGCCCAGTGGCAGATCGACCTGGTCCGGCCCGAACCACGGGGCGGAGACGCCACCGGGGATGAACGCCTTCAGGGTGTTGGAGCCCCGGATGCCGCCGCCGAGCACCGGCGCGTAGATGAGGTCCCGGAAGGTCGTCTTCACCATCTCGAGCTCGTAGTTGCCCGGCTTGCGCACGTGGCCGGCCAGCGCGAAGAGCCGCGTCCCGGTCGAGCGCCCGGCACCCAGCGCCGCGAAGGCGGCGCCGCCGTTGTTGACGATCCAGGGGATGTTGGCCATGGTCTCGACGTTGTTGACGACGGTCGGCTCGCCGTAGAGACCGATGGCGGCGGGGAAGTAGGGCGGCTTGATGCGGGGGAAGCCGCGCTTGCCCTCGAGCGACTCGAGGAGGGCCGTCTCCTCGCCGCAGATGTAGGCGCCCGCCCCCGGGTGGACGACCACGTCGACGGAGAAACCCGAGCCGAAGATGTCTGCGCCCACGGCACCGTACGCGTAGGCCTCGTTCACCGCGGCCTGCAGGCGCTCCAGGCCGACGGCGAACTCGCCGCGCAGGTAGATGAAGGCCTGGCTCACCTGGAGCGCGTAGGCCGAGATCAGCACACCCTCCAGGATCTGGTGCGGGTCGCCCTCAATCAGCATGTGGTCCTTGAAGGTGGCGGGCTCGGACTCGTCCCCGTTCACCACCAGGTAGGTGACCGGGTTCTTGCGCAGCATGGACCACTTGCGGCCCGCCGGGAACCCCGCACCGCCGCGGCCCAGCAGGCTGGCGGCGTCGACCTCGGCCGCCACGGCCTCCGGCGTCATGGACAGCGCCTTGCGCAGGCCGGTGTAGCCGCCGGTGGCCAGCGAGCGCTCCAGCGTGTAGGAGTCCTCGTACCCGAGGCGCGCGGTGATGATCCTGGGGGCGTCGGTGATAGCCATCAGGCCTGCTTCTCCCCGCCCGAGGCCGCCGCGGCACGGGCGGCCTGGGCCTCGGCCGTCTGCGCCCGCTCGGTGGCCACGGCAGCCCGGTCCGCCATCAGCCCGACGCTGCGGCGCACCCGCACCAAGGTGCCGTGGGGGGGCACGGCCTCGGACAGCGCGCCGGCGCGCAGGTCGGCGAGGAGGGCGTCGAAGCTCTCGGGCGTCTGTGCGCCCATGTAGCGGTGGTTGACCTGCACGCACGGCGTGCGGTCGCAGTCGGCCAGGCACTCGGCCTCGTGGAGGGTGAACACGCCGTCGGGCGTGGTGCCCCCGGCGCGGACCCCCAACGCGGACTCGGCGTGCTCCAACAGCTCGAGCGCGCCCCCGAGCATGCAGGCGATGTTGGTGCACAGCGACACCACGTAGGTCCCGACCGGCTCGGTGTGCAACATGTCGTAGAAGCTCGCGGTGCCCTGCACCTCGGCGGTGGTCACGCCGCACAGCTCGGCGATCTCCTCCATGGCCTCGGGACGCAGCCAGCCGTCCTGCTCCTGGGCGAGGTGGCACAGCGGGATCAGCGCGGAGCGCGGGTGGGGGTAGAGCGCCACCAGCTCCTGCGCCCGCTCGCGGACGTCCGCGTCGAAGTGGCTCACCGGTCGACCTCGCCCATGACCGGGTCGACCGAGGAGATCACGGCCACGGCGTCGGCCATGAGGCCCCCGCGCAAGAGGAGCGGCAGGGCCTGGAGGTTGACAAAGCTCGGCCCGCGGATGTGCATCCGGTAGGGCTTCGACGTGCCGTCCGAGACCAGGTAGCAGCCCAGCTCGCCCCGCGGCGACTCGATAGCCACGTAGACTTCGCCCTCGGGCACCCGGAAGCCCTCGGTGAAGATCTTGAAGTGGTGGATGAGCGCCTCCATGCTCTCGTCGATGCGGGCACGCGGCGGTGGCGTGACCTTGCGGTCCTGCACCCGGTAGTCCCCGGGCGGCATCATGTCGGCGATCTGGCGGATCATCTTGATCGACTCGCGGATTTCGTTGAGCCGCACCGAATAGCGGTCGAAGTTGTCGCCGTAGGACCCGACGATGACGTCGAAGTCGAGCTTGTCGTACGCCAGGTACGGCATGGTGCGGCGCAGGTCCCACGGCACGCCGGTCGAGCGCAAGATGGGACCGGTCACCGAGAGGGCCAGCGCCTCCTCGGCCGACAGGTTGCCGACCGCCTCGGTGCGCTCCCGGAAGATGGGCTGCCCCGTCAGCAGCTCGTCGTACTCGTAGCTGCGGGCGAGGATGGTCTCGCAGAGGATCTCGATGTCGTCCTCCCAGCCGTCGGGCAGGTCGGCGGCCACGCCGCCGGGGCGGATGTAGTTGTTGTTCATCCGCAGTCCGGTCGTCTTCTCGAAGAAGCTCAGGACCATCTCGCGCTCACGGAAGCCGTAGATCATCATCGACGTGGACCCGAGGTCCATGCCGTTGGTGGCCATCCACATCAGGTGGGACGACACCCGGTTGAGCTCGGCCATCAGCATGCGAATCCAGATGGCGCGCGGCGGCAGCTCCACACCCAGTAGGGCCTCGGTGGCCAACGAGAACACGAGCTCGTTGTGCAGGGGCGAGAGGTAGTCCATCCGGGTGACGTTCGTGGAGCCCTGGGTGTAGGTGAGCTCCTCCCCCGTCTTCTCCATGCCGGTGTGCAGGTAGCCGATGATCGGCTTGGTGCGCAGCACCGTTTCCCCGTCCAGCTCGAGCATCAGCCGGAGCACGCCGTGCGTCGAGGGGTGCTGGGGCCCCATGTTGATGATCATCGTCTGGTCGTCGCGGCGCTCGATGTCGATGTCGCCCGGGTCCACGTAACCGCCCTCGGGGAGGCGCAACACCGCACCGACCTCGCTGCGGAGCTCGCCGGCGGTCGTCGTACCGCGGGGCGCCAGCTCCTGCGCGCCCTCCGACGTCTCGGCCACGAAGGCCCGCTGCTCGGACCGCAAGTGCTCGGCTTCGGTGGTTTCGAGGCCCAGCTCCTCGGGCTCGGCGGGTGCGGCCTCCTGCTCGTGCTCCTGCTCGTGCTCGGTCATCGCGGCCCGGGCGCTTCCTTGAACTGGACCGGCACCCGCCCCACGCCGTAGTCCTTCCGCAGCGGATGCCCCTCCCAGTCCTCGGGCATGAGGATGCGGGTCATGTCGGGGTGGCCGTTGAAGACGATCCCCACCATGTCGTAGGCCTCGCGCTCCATGGCGTCGGTCCCCGGGTACAGGTCGACGAGGGAGTCGACCGACGGATCGGTCTCGGGCACCTGCACACGGATGCGCACGCGCTGGCGCATGGAGAGCGACAGCAGGTTGACGACCACCTCGAAGCGCTCCGGCACCACGCCCTCGGGCAGCGAGCGTCCCGGGTGGGTCAGGTAGTCCACGGCGCACAGGTCCGCGCAGGTCTCGAAGCCGGCGTCGCGGAAGGCGGCCACCATCCGCTTGTAGGTGTCGCGCTGCGGAAAGGCGAGCTGGTCCACCAGTCGATCCGGCAGCCGCGGCACCTCGGGCAGCACGCCCGTGAGCGTCGCCGGAGCGGCGCTCGGAGCGGCGCTCGGAGCTGTCTCGCTCACCGCGGCGTGGCCACCCGCACCGCGTCGGGCACGGTGGGCGTCCAGCCGCCGGTCGCCTGCTCGCCGGCGGGAACCGAGGTGCCCGGGCGGCGGGTGATCTCGCCGGTGCGAATCTTCTCGTGCAGCGTGAGGATCGCGTGCAGCAGCGTCTCGGGTGACGGCGGGCAACCGGGCGCGTAGACGTCCACCGGCACGATCTGGTCGACGCCCTGCACGATGGCGTAGTTGTTGAACATGCCGCCCGTCGAGGCGCAGACGCCCATGGAGATCACCCACTTGGGCTCCATCATCTGGTCGTAGACCTGCCGGAGGACCGGCGCCATCTTCTGCGAGACGCGCCCGGCGACCACCATGAGGTCGGCCTGCCGGGGCGAGGCGCGGAAGACCTCCATGCCGAGCCGGCTGATGTCGTAGTCGGCGGCGCCGACCGACATCATCTCAATGGCGCAACAGGCGAGGCCGAAGGTGGCGGGCCACACGCTGTTGCGCCGGGCCCACTTCACCAGGTCCTCGATCCGGCCGGTCAGGAAATTGTGCTGGAGGTCCTCGAACCCCATGCGTCAGGCCGCCTCACCCGGGGTCGGGCGAGCTGCGCTGATGCGCGTGATGGTCGACTCGGAGGTGCGGCTCGGCATGCCCGATTGCAAGGTCTTGGGCGGCCCCCAGGTCAGGGCGCCGTTGGAGATCAGGTACAGGAACGACACGAAGACCACGGCAGCGAACACGATGACCTCAATGAGGCCGAACGTGGCGATCTGGTGGAAGACCACGGCCCAGGGATAGAGGAAGACGATCTCGATGTCGAAGATGATGAAGATCATGGACACCAGGTAGAAGCGCACCGGGAAGCGCTGGGGCGGCTCCACGTTGGGCACGATGCCGCACTCGTAGGGGGCGAGCTTGGCCGCGGTGGGCTTCTTCCTCGGCGCGAGCATCGCCGAAGAGACCAGCGAGAAGACGGTGAACGCGAGGCCGAGCAGCCCCAGGATGAGGATCGGGAGGTACTGGTCCACTGTGTTCCGTTTCTACCATGTGACCCCTTCGCCAGGCACATCCGCGGCGCTGGTCAGAGGCCCCGGCGGCGGACCTACGATGCCTCCGTGACGGCTCCCGACACGACCCCTCCGTCCGGTACCCCGAAGAAGGCGGCCAGAACCTCGAGGGCCCCCGCGAAGAAGCAGGCGCCGGCCAAGAACGTGCCGGCCAAGAAGGCTCCGGCCAAGAAGGCTCCGGCCAAGAAGGCCGCCGCCAAGAAGGCTCCGGCGAAGCAGGCCCCCGCGCCGGCGGCGGCCCCCACCGCGGCCGCGACCGGGGCCCGCAGGGTTCCGGCGGAGCGCGTCCATGACGTCGTGGTCGTGGGCGGCGGCCCGGCCGGTGCCTCGTGCGGCTTCTGGTTGGCCCAGGCCGGCTGGGACGTGGTGGTCGTCGAGAAGAAGGAGTTCCCGCGGGAGAAGACCTGCGGCGACGGGCTCACGCCGAGGGCCGTCCGCCAACTCGCCGACATGGGCCTCGAAGAGGCGCTGGCCGGCTCGCACCGCTACAGCGGCCTGCGCGCCTTCGGCTTCGGCCATTCCATAGAGATGAGCTGGCCCGAGCACCCAAACTTCCCTTCCTACGGGTACACCATCACCCGCCACGACCTCGACGGGCTGGTGGCGGCCCGTGCCGCCGAGGCCGGCGCGACCCTCCTGCAGGGCACAGAGGTGGTGGCCCCCGTCCTCGACGAGAGCGGGGCGCCGGCCGGCCCGCTCCCCGTGCTCGCCGGCGTCAGCGTCATGGAGAAGGCCTCGGGGCGCAACCGGGACATCAAGGCCCGTTACGTGGTGGTGGCCGACGGATCGAATTCGCGCGTGGGCCGCATGCTCGGCACCTCGAGGCGGCGGGACATGCCGCTCGGCATGGCGCTGCGCGGGTACTACTCCTCGGCGCGCCACGACGACCCCTTCATCGAGTCGCATCTCGACATCCGGGACCCCGACGGCAACGTGGTGCCCGGGTACGGCTGGATCTTCCCGATGGGCGACGGCCGGGTCAACGTGGGTGTCGGTCTTCTCTCGACCGAACAGCGCTGGAAGGGCCTCAACACCAGCACCCTCATGGACACGTTCGTGGGCTATGCCCCCACGTCATGGGGATTGAGCCCCGAGACGAGCCTCGGGCCGCCGACCGGAGGGAAGCTGCCCATGGGGTTGTCGGTGGGGCCGCGGGCGGGGGGCAACGTGCTGATCGCCGGCGACGCCAGCGGCGCCATCAACCCGTTCAACGGGGAAGGGATCGCCTACGGCTACGAAACGGGGCGGCTGGCTGCGGCGGCGCTCGGCCATGCGCTGACCGGTGAGGGCCCCGCGGCCCTGGGCGAGTACGACCGCGAGCTGACGGCCGCGTACGGGCCCTATTACAAGGTGGCACGGGCATTCGTCCACCTGATCTCGCACCCCGAGGCGATGCGGGTCTGCGTCGGCCTCGGCATGCGCTCGGAGCTCCTCATGAACCAGCTGCTGCGGATCATGGCCAACCTCATGCGGCCCGACACCACCGGTCCGGCCGAGCTGGGCTACCGGGCCATGGAGCTGGTGTCGCGGCTCCTGCCCGAGCGAGAGGGCCTGGAGAGCCCCGTCGCCTGACGCACCGGGTTCGATCCCGCAGGGGGCGGCACGCGTCAGGCGAAGAGCCGGACCGAGCCGCGCGCCACCCGCAGCAGCCATGCCGCGTCCTCGCCCACGAAACCCTCGGCCAGGCGCGCCGCGGCGCTGACGCGCACCCAGGCGTCGAGAGCGTCGTCGGTGAGCCCACGATCGCGACGGCCGATCCGGCGGATGGCGCGCAGGAAGCTGACCACGGGCTCGGTCGTCCACCGACCCCAGAGGACGAGCGTGCGGGCCAGGTCCGCCGCGGGCGGCCCGGCCGCCACGGTGAGCCAGTCGACCACGAACCAGCCGTCGGCGCCGACCAACACGTTCAGAGGGTGGAAGTCGTAGTGGCACACGCCGTGCCCGCCGTCGTCGAGGTCGTCCAGCAGGGCCAGGAGCTCCGTGCGGAGCGCGCCGTCCACGCTCGCCTCGATCTCGCCGCGCAGACGGGACACCAGATCCGGCAGGCCGCCGACCATGACCCCGTTGATCTCCAGCTGCAACGCGGCGAAGCGCCGGGCGAGCTCCTCGGCCTCCACCGGGTCCGACCCGGTCAGGACATCGAGCAGCGTCGGGCCCTCGACCCGGCTCAGGATGACGCCGCTGCGCCCCCCCACCGTCACGGTGCCGTGCGGGCGGGCAACCGGCAGCCCCGCGTCGGCGAGCGTCTCCAGCACGTCGCTCTCGAAGAGCGAAAGACCGTTCCAGTCGGGCCGGTCCAGCTTGAGCACCAGGCCCTCGCCGTAGGCGAAGACCTCGGCCGTGCGCCCCTCGGCCAGCAGCTCCACGCCGTCTCCGCTCTCTCAGCGCTGCACCCGGGCCCGGAGATCGGCGGCCGCCACCTCCAGGTCCGAGTCCGCCAGGGGAGCCACCGCGGAGGCATCGAAGGCCTCCGTCTCGAGGGGGCCGCCCGCCCTCGTATCGTCGAGCGGTCGGGGCGCCAGATGGACGTGCAGATGCGGCACGCCGGTGCCCAGGTGGAGCCAGTTCATCTTGGCCGGCTGGTAGCGCTGCGCCACCGCCATCGAGACGCGGGCAACCTCTGACCAGAACCCGGCGGCCTCGTCGGCCGCGGGCTCCGTGGGCTCTGCGGCGTGCCGGCCCAACCGCACGCCGTGTGCCGCCTTCTCGGCACCGCCCTGGCACATGGAGCGCCCTTCGCCGCGACGAAGCGCGGCGAAGTTCTCCGGCCAGCGGCTCTCGGACGCCACGCGCCCCAGTCTGCCAACCTCAACGCCGGTTGGCTCATGGAGGGACGCGCCGGACTCCTAACTTGGGGGTCCTTGCCGTCTGCTCAGTCCTCCCGGAGCCGGACCGCCCGCATCGTCGGCCTCGCCGTGCTGCTCGTCGTGTTCGGCTGGTGCACGGTGCCCGGCCCGACCCCGGCCGCGGCCACGACCGCGGCGCCGGCCGCCCGCGCCGTCGCCATCGCCGCCACTCCTGACGGGGCCGGCTACTGGGTGGCGTCGTCCAACGGCGGCGTGTACCCCTTCGGCGACGCCCACGCCTACGGGAGCATGAGCGGTCAGCCGCTCAACGCGCCGGTCGTCGGGCTGACGGCGACGCCGTCGGGCGGCGGCTACTGGCTGGTGGCGTCGGACGGCGGCGTCTTCAACTTCGGGGACGCCGGCTTCTTCGGCTCGACCGGATCTCTCCGGCTGAACGCCCCCATCGTCGGCATGGCGGCCACGCCGTCGGGACAGGGCTACTGGCTCGTCGCCTCCGACGGCGGCATCTTCAGCTACGGCGACGCGCAGTTCTGGGGTTCGGCAGGCGGGATGCGCCTCAACGAGCCGGTCGTGGGCATGACGCCAACGCCGTCTGGGCGCGGCTACTGGCTCGTCGCCTCCGACGGCGGCATCTTCAGCTACGGCGACGCCGGCTTCTGGGGATCGACCGGGTCCATCCGGCTGAACCAGCCGGTGGTGGGCATGGCGGCCGCCTCGTCGGGACAGGGCTACTGGATGGTGGCCGCCGACGGCGGCATCTTCAGCTTCGGCGACGCCCGCTTCTGGGGCTCGACAGGCTCCATCCGCCTCAACCAGCCGGTGGTGGGCATGGCGGCCACCTCGTCGGGTGGCGGCTACTGGCTGGTCGCAGCCGACGGCGGCATCTTCACCTTCGGCTCGGCGCCCTTCGACGGGTCGGCCACCTCCGACGTCAACCCGCTGCTGGTGGATCAGCTGGCCTCCACCGGCGGTGCGCAGCAGGTGGTCGTGGTCGACGCGCCGAGCGCCACCAGCACGACCGCCACGCTCACGGCCTACGAGAACGACGGCAGCGGCTGGTACGAAGCCTTCGGGCCCATGCCGGCGGTCGACGGCGTCAACGGCTGGTCGCCCGGCGCCAGCCGATCCGAGGGGGACGGCACCACCCCCGAGGGGATCTACCCCTTCGGCGCCACCATGTACGGGACGGACCCCGACCCGGGCACGCAGTTCGCCTACCACCAACTGGTGTGCGGGGACTGGTGGGACGAGGATCCCACCAGCGCGGCGTACAACACCTTCCAGCACGTCGCCTGCGGCACCACCCCGCCGTTCGGCGGCGACTCGGAGGCGCTGTGGACCGAGGGCAACGCGTACCCGTCCTTCGCCGTCATCGACTACAACACGCCGCCGACCGGACCCCTCGGTTCCGGCATCTTCCTGCACGCGGACACCGGCTCCCCCACCGAGGGCTGCGTCTCCCTGCCCCTGGCGTACCTCGACGCGGTGCTGCGGTGGCTCAACCCGGCGCTCCACCCCGTCATCGTCATGGGGCCCGATGCCGTCGTCCGATCGTTCTGACAGCGCGGCACTGCGCCCACCCACCATGCTCAGCCGCCCGGGGCTCGTCGGCGCCGGTGACGGAGGCTGGAACGCCATCCGGCGCGCCGGCGCCGGTGACCGAGGTGGGAACGCGATCCGGCTCGTCGTCGCCGGTTCCCGGGGGCCGGCGCCTCGGCCGGCTGGGGAGCAGGGCCACGACGACCACGGCGGCCACGGCCACGACGGCGGCGGCGACGGCGAGACCGAGATCCATCCCCGAGACGAACCCATGGCGGGCCGCCACCGCCAGGGGCAGCCCGTAACGCGCGGGTAGGTGGGAGGCCACGGCGAGGGCACCGCCCAGCGATCCCTCGATCAGCGTGGCGACGTTGGCCGGTACAGCCTGATGGGCGAGCAGAGGGGCCATGGTGTCCTGGAAGCGGATGTTGAGGGCCGTGCCGAGCACGGCGACCCCGAGGGCACCGCCGACCTGCATGGACGTGTCGCTCGTGGCCGAACCGACACCCGCCTCCTCCCTGGGCAGCGAGCCCATGATCGACTCCGTCGACGGCGCCAGGGCCAGACCGACGCCGAGGCCGATGAGCGCCAGGTCGGGGAGCGCGTCGCGGTACGTAGCGTGGACCGTTGTCCGCGCGAGAAGCCCCGTGCCGATGGCGATGAGCACCAGCCCGCTCGCCACCACCGGCTTGGTCCCCAGCCGTCTCACCAAGGCGACCGACGACGGCGCGGCGATCAGGATGACCAGGGCGAGCGGACCGATGGCCAGCCCGGTGCGCAGTGGGCTGAAGCCGAGGCAAAACTGCAGGTACTGCGTCAAGAGGAAGAACATGCCGAGCAGGGCGAACAGGACCATGGCCAGCGAACCGATGGCGGCGCTGTAGCGACGGTTGCGGAAGAAGCGCAACGGCAACATGGGATGGCTGCTGCGCCGTTCCCACACGACGAAGGCGGCGATGGTGACCGCCGAGGCGGCGAACGCTCCGAGGATGAGCGGTGAGGTCCAGGTCCGGTTGGGGGCCTCGATGATCGCCCACAGGAGCAGGCCAAAGCCGATGATCGACAGTGCGGACCCCAGCGGGTCCGAACGCTGGGCCGACGGATTCTTGGAGTTGGGGACCAAGAAGACGGTGGCCACGAGCCCGATGGCTGCGATGGGCACGTTGATGAGGAACACCGAGCCCCACCAGTAGTGGACGAGGAGGAACCCGCCGAGGATCGGCCCGATGGCCACGCCGAGTCCGGTCGTCCCCGACCAGATGCCGATGGCGGTCGCCCGCTCCTTCTCCGCGGAGAACACGTTCGTGAGGATCGACAGCGTGCACGGCATCAGCGCGGCGGCCCCCGCCCCCATGACAGCCCTCGCCGCGGTCAGCCGGTCCGGGCTGCCCGAGAAGGCGGCGAGCGCCGAACCGGTGCCGAAGACGACGAGCCCCGTCATGAACACCCACTTGCGGCCCAGCCGGTCGCCGAGCGCGCCGAGCGTGAGCAGCAGCCCGGCGAACACGACCGCGTAGGCGTCGACGATCCACTGGAGCTGGCTCGAGGTGGCGTGCAGGTCCCGCACGATGGAGGGCAGGGCCACGTTGAGGATGGTCATGTCGAGGCTGATGAGCAGCAACGTGACGCACAGCACCGACAGGGTCGCCCACCGCCAGGCCCCCCGCGACCGCGCCGCCATCCCGCGCCGCGGTGGCGCCCCCGCCTCCCGTGTGCTCACCGGTGCACCACCAGCGACGCCAGCGTGAAGACGCCGGACTGGGTGTAGGTGGACGACCCGAACGGCGTGTCGGTCGTCACCGTGAGGTCCTGACGGAGGCGGACGGGCAGGCCGTTGGCGGTGTCGATCCACACCTCGGCCCGTTCGGTGCCGTGCTGGGCACCGGTGTCGGTCCGCAGCCGGAGGAATTCGGCGGTGTGCACCGGGTGGCCGCCGACCGACAGCGTCGTCAGCCCGACGAAGCGATAGGGACCCTCGCTGAGCGTCCGGCCCTTGACCGCCGTGTTGGTCCCCGTGCACCGGCCCTGCCACACCTGACCCGGGACGGCGGCGGCCGGGAGCGACATGGTGCGGGGCGCGCACGAGAAGGTGCTCAGGTTGGTCTCGTTCAACGGACCGATCGCCCACAGCTGCCACGTCTGGCCGCCCGCCTCCCAGGTGTCCCCGCCGTGGCGGCAGTAGTCCCACGTCTGCCAGTGGTGTGAGCTGTAGTCGATCCGGAAGACCCAGCAGTTCTCCCCCTCGAGGGTCACGGTCCCGGGAATGGTGGGCCCCTCGCCTTGTGACAGGGGCGGGAGCGACAGGTGCTCGGTACCCGACCCTGTGTAGCGGTAGACGCCGCGTGCAGGCCGGGCGCCCGCGCTGCCCTGACCCTGGTTGCCCAGTTGCTGCTCGGCCTGCCCCATGGTCACCTCGTGGGCCCGGCTGGTCGTGAGCGCGAGCACGAGCGCCCCCACCGCGACCACGAGGAGCAGGGCACCGAGGACCCAGGGCCAGCGGCGGCGGCGCCTCCGGGGCGGGTGCGAGGCCGAGCCCGCCGGCGGCGTCGCCTGCTCCGGCGCGGGGTCCCGCGGCTGATCACGCTCGTCGTGTTCCACTCCATCCAGTATCCAGACCGGCCGGCAACCCCCCTAGGGCCCATCGGCCCAAGACGACTCGTCATCTCCCACCGCCTCGCCCGCCGAGCAGTGCCGCCGCGGCGCTCAATCCGGGGCCCTGCCGACCTCTTCCGCCGCCTCGCCCGCGGCCTCCACGATCCGGGCCAGGACGGCCTCGTCGTGCGCCATGCCGGGGAACATCACCTCGTAGGGCCCGGGGGCCAGCGCCACGCCGCGCCGGAGCATGGCGTGGAAGAAGCGCCCGTAGGTCCCTCCGCCGGCCAGGGCGCGCGCACCCTCGTAGTCCGCCGGCGCCACGACGGGCCGGGCGCCCGGTACGGCGAGGAAGAGACCGACGAGCGGGCCGACCACCGGGACCGCGGCGGCCAGGCCGCCCGCCGTCACGGCCGACTCGAGCTCCTTGGCGAACGCGGCGGCGCGGTCGGCCAGGGCCAGGTAGTCCGCTGGCGCCACCTCGCCCAGCACGGCCAAGCCCGCCGCCGTGGCCAGCGGGTTCCCCGACAGGGTGCCGGCCTGGTACACCGGCCCGGCCGGCGCCAGTTCGGCCATGAGGTCGCGGCGCCCGCCGAACGCGCCGACCGGCAGCCCGCCCCCGATCACCTTGCCGAAGCACCACAGGTCCGGCGGCACGCCCGACCAGCCGGTGGCACCGGCCTCACCGAGCCGGAAGCCCGTGATGACCTCGTCGAAGATCAAGAGGGCGCCGGCCGCATCGCAGGCGGCACGCAGGCCCTGCAGGAACCCGGGCGCGGGCGCGACGAGGTTCATGTTCGCCGCGACCGGCTCGACGATGACGCAGGCCACCCGCTCGTCGAGCAGGGGGACGACGTTGTAGGGCACGACCTCGGTGTCGGCCACCGCGCCCGCGGAGACACCGACCGAGCCCGGCAGCCCCAGCATGGCCACGCCGCTGCCGCCACCCGCCAGCAAGCCGTCGGAGTGCCCGTGGTAGCAGCCGTCGAACTTGACCACCCGGTCGCGGCCCGTGGCCCCGCGGGCCAGGCGCACCGCGCTCATGGCCGCCTCCGTGCCGGAGGACACCAGGCGCACCTGCTCGCAGCCGGGTACGCGCGCACAGATGGCTTCGGCCAGGAGCACTTCGCCCGGGGTGGGCGCGCCGAACGTGGTCCCGCACGCCGCGGCAGCCGCCACGGCCCGGGTGACCGCCGGGTGCGCGTGGCCGAGCAGGACCGCGCCGTAGGACTGGACGAGGTCGATGTAGCGGTTCCCCTCGACGTCGACGACGTAGGGGCCGTCGCCCGAGACGACGGTGTACGGCGTCCCGCCCACCGACGAAAAGGACCGGACGGGCGAGTCCACCCCGCCCGGGATGACCCGCCTGGCGCGGGCGAACCACTCGGCGTTCGACGCCGGGGGCGGGTCAACCACCGAGCGCCTCGGCCACCTCTGCCGCGAAGTACGTGAGGATGAAGTCGGCCCCCGCCCGCTTCAGGACCGTCAGCTGTTCCAACGCCACCGCGGGACCGTCGACCCAACCGGCCGCCGCGGCCGCCTTGACCATGGCGTATTCGCCGCTGACGTGATACGCGGCCAGCGGGACGCGCACGACGCGGCGAGCCTCGACCAGCACGTCCACCGACGTCATGGCGGGCTTGACCATGACGATGTCGGCGCCCTCCGAGACGTCCTGGACGATCTCATCGAGTGCCTCGCGGCCGTTGCGCGGGTCCTGCTGGTAGGCCCGGCGGTCGCCGCCGCCCGCGATGGTGACGTCGACGGCCTCGCGGAAGGGCCCGTAGAGCGCGGACGCGTACTTGGCGGCGTAGGCCAGGATCCCGACCTGGTCGTGGCCGCCGCCGTCGAGGGCCGCCCGGATGGCGGCCACCTGGCCGTCCATCATGCCGCTGGGCGCGACGACGTCGGCACCCGCCTCGGCCTGAGCCCGGGCGATCCTCTGGTACAGCTCGAGCGTCGGATCGTTGAGCACCTCGCCCGCCGGGCCCAGCACGCCGCAGTGCCCGTGGTCGGTGTACTCGTCGAGACACAGATCAGCCATCAGGACGAGCTCGTCGCCCACCCCGTCGCGCAGGGCCCGCAACGCGACCTGCACCACGCCGTCGGGGTCCCACGCACCGCTGCCCTGGGCGTCCTTGCGCGCCGGCACGCCGAAGAGGATGAGCCCCGGCACGCCGAGCGACACCAGCCGCTTGGCCTCGACCACCAGCGTGTCGACCGTGTGCTGGACCTGACCGGGCATGGACGCAATGGGCGTCGGCACCTCGCCCCCCTCACGGACGAACAGCGGGGCGACGAGGTCGTCCACACCGAGGCGCGCCTCGGCGACGAGGCGCCGCAGGGCAGGCGTGCGGCGCAGCCGGCGCAACCGGCGGGCCGGGAAGGCTCCCGCGTCGGGCGTGGAGGAGGTGTCCTCGGCCATGGAGCCAGCCTACGAGGCGTCGCCGTCGGCGTCGCCGGTGCCCCCGTCGCGGTTGCCGGCTCCGGTGACGAAGTGGTCGACCAGCTCGGCGACGATGCCGGCCGCGGAGGCGCCCCAAGCCTCGTGCACGCCACCGAAGCCGGCCGACCGCGCCGCTGCAGCCGTGGTGGGACCGATGCAGACGATGTGCGCCGGCGGGCGCACCGGCGTGCCGCCCGGGGTGCGGAGCGCAACGAACGCCGCCACCGACGAGGTTGCCGCGAAGGTGAGGGCGTCCGCCGCGGCCACGCGTGCGAGCACGGCTGGCTCGGGAGTGGACCGGGGTACCGTTCGGTACGCCTCCACCCGGTGGACGTCCCATCCCTTGCCCTCGAGGCCGACGGCGACGGTGTCGGGCGCCAGGTCGGCACCGGGAAAGAGGACCCCGTTCCCGTCGCCGCCGGCGGCGGGGAACTCATCCACGAGTCCTCGCGCGCTGTGCTCGGCGGGCACCAGGTCCGGCTCGACGCCCGCCATCCGCAATGCGTCGGCCGTCGCCGGCCCCACGGCGGCGACCAGCACCGGGGCCAGGGCTCGCGCGTCACGCAGTGCAGCCATGAAGCGGTCGACCGCGTTGACCGAGGTGAGCACCACCCACCGGTTGTCCCGCACCGCGCTCGCGGCGGCCCGCAAGGCCGCGCCACCGTCCGACGGATCGACCTGGCGCGTCAGCGGGAGCTCGAGCGCGGTCGCGCCGGCCCGCTCGAGGGCGTCGACCAGACCGCGGGCACGCGCGCCCGAACGCGTCACCACCACGGTGCGACCGGCCAGCGGTCCGCCTGCAGCAGCCGAGGACCGCTCGGCGCCCAGCGCGGCCACCGGGCCGACGACGATGACGGCCGGCGCCCCCAGGTCGACCGCGGCCAGGCCGGCCAGCGTGGTGCGCGCCACGCGCTGGGAGGGCGTGGTGCCGCGCTCCACCACCGCGACGGCGGTCTCGGGCGCCAGACCGCCCCGGACCAGGGCGTCCGCGATCACGCCCCGCATCGTCATGCCCATGAGGATGACCAGCGTCCCGCCCGCCCGGGCCAGCGCCTCCCAGTCGGGTACACCCTCGGCCCCCGGCTCGCCCACCCTCCCGGTCACCACCGTCACCGAGGACGCCAGGCCGCGCTGGGTGACCGCAATGCCGGCCGCCGCCGGCACACCGAAGGCCGACGTCACGCCCGGCACGACCTCCCAGGCGATCCCCGCCCGCGTCAGCGCCTCCGTCTCCTCGCCGCCCCGGCCGAAGAGGAAGGGGTCGCCCCCCTTCAGGCGCACCACCACACCGGCGCTCCGGCCGTGCTCGACGAGCAGGGCGGCGATCTCCTCCTGGCGCGAGGCACCCCCGCCTGGCGCGTCCGGATCCTTGCCGACGTCGATCATCCGCGCGGTCGGGGGGGCCAGGTCCAGCACGGCCGGGCTGACCAGGCGGTCGTGCAGGACGACGTCGGCCCGGGCGAGGAGCTGCGCGCCACGGCGGGTGAGCAACCCGGGGTCGCCCGGCCCCGCACCGACCAGGTACACGGTCATCGCGGCGCCGCCGCCCCGACGGTCGGGTCGTCGCCGAAGCCGTCGATCGCCGCCCCGCCACCCTCGAGCAGCGCCCGGGCCAGCCCCGCGCCCACCACCTCGGGGTCCTCGCCCGTGCGCGCCAGGCGGATCAGCGTCCGACCGTCGCCGCTGGCGACCAGCCCCGAGACCCGCAGCGAGGCCCCGCCGGCCTCCGCCGCCTCGGCGAAGGCCCCGACGGGAACCGTGCAGCTCCCCCCCAACCCGGCCAGCACGGCGCGCTCGGCCCGCAGCGCCCGGTGGCTCGGCCCGTGGTCGATCGCGGCCAACAACCCGCGGATCCCGTCGTCGTCCGCCCGGCACTGCACCGCGATGGCACCCTGCCCGGCCTGGGGCAGGAGGTCCACCGGGTCGAGCACGTCGCTCAACCGGTCCCGCCAGCCCAGTCGCTCCATGGCCGCGACGGCGACCACCGCGGTGGCGCCGCCCTCCTCGCCGACGGCCACCCGCCGGGCCATGTTGCCCCGCAGCTGGGTGAAGACGAGGTCCGGGCGAAGGTAGGCGAGCTGGGCGCGGCGCCGGGCCGAGCCGGTGGCGACGACGGCACCCGGTGGCAGGTCGGCGAGGGCGTGCCCGACGAGGCCGTCCCGGGCGTCGGCGCGCCGGGGCACCGCGCCGAGGACGAGCTGAGCCGCCATGGTGGACGGCATGTCCTTGGCCGAGTGCACGGCGGCGTCGGCCCTCCCGTCGCGCAGCGCCGCCTCGACCTCGGTGACGAAGACGCCCTGTCCCCCGATCTGGTCGAGCGGCACGGAGGTGTCCCGGTCGCCTTGGGTCCGCACCACCACGCGCTCGACCACGAGCTCGGGATGAGCCCGGTGCAGGAGCTCGGCGACCATGTCGGTCTGGCGCAGTGCGAGCGGCGAGCCGCGGGTGGCCAGGCGGACTGTTCCCATGGCCGTGACTATCCCATGGCCGCGACTACAGGTCGAAGAGGAGGCGCAGCGCCTCCACGAGCCGCTCGCCGCGCGGGGTCCCGGCTGTCTCCTTCAAGAGCATGGTCGGTTCGTGGAGCATTTTGGACAGGGCGGCGCGGGTCGCGGCGTCCACCTGCTCCCATTCCTCCTCGCTGAGGTCCGCCAGCTGGGCGCGGTGCCGCTCCAGCTCGGCGACGCGCAACGACTCGAGGCGGGTGCGCAACGAGGAGATGATGGGCGCCGCACCGCGTTGGCGGCTGGCGGTGCGGAAACGCTCCACCTCGGCGTCCACGATCGCCCGCGCCGCCACCGACTCCTCCTGGCGGTCACCGAGCGCCCGGGCGACCGACGCGCTCAGCGTGTCCATGTCGAGCAGCGTGACCCCCTGGAGAGCCGCCACCGAGGGGTCGACGTTGCGCGGGACGCCGAGGTCGATCACGAGCAAGGGACCGCTGACGCTCGCGAAGTCGGCGGCGTCCAGGACGTGGGCCTCCGCCGCGACGGCGGTCAACACGACGTCGGCGTCCGCCAACTCGGCGGCGACGCCTTCGAAGGGCGCGGCGCGCATTTCGAAGTGGCCGCCCGCGGCTTCCCGCACGAGGTCCTTGGCTCGCTTGGAGGAGCGGTTGGCCACGACGACGCGCTGCGGGGCGTCGTCCGCGGCGATGTCCGACAGAGCGCGGCAGACACCGAGACCCATGTCGCCGGCGCCGACCACCACCACCCGGGCCCCGCGCAACCCCGCGTGATCCCCGCCGCGCGCGACCGTCACGGCGGCATGGGCGAAGGAGGTTGTGCCCGCACTGATGCCGGTCTCGGTGCGGACGCGCTTGCCGGTCTGCAGCGCGTGGCGGAACAAGGCGGACAGGACCGGCCCGCACGCGCCCTCGTGCTGGGCCCGCTCGAAGGCGCGCCGGACCTGGCCCACGACCTCGGTCTCGCCGGTCACCACGGACTCGAGGCCCGCCGTCACGGAGAACAGATGGGACGTGACATCGTCGTCGAAGCGGACGGTGGCATGAGCGGCCAACTCCTCGACCGAGACCTCCGCGTGCTCCGACAGGACGTCATAGACCTCGGCCACCGCGTCATGGAAGCGGTCCACCACCGCGTAGACCTCGGTGCGCAGGCAGGTCGAGAGCACCACGGCCTCCTGGATGTTGCGGCGGTGGCTCAGCGCGCTCAGCATCTTGTGCAGGTCGGCGTCGGAGACTGCGGTGGCCTCGAGCAGGGCCAGGGGAGCCTGGGTGTGCTGGAGCCCTATGACGACGACGGACACTCGGTTTCCTCCTGGGTCGGCCCGTAATTGTGCCGGTCCTGCCCCCGCGGTGCCAGTCAGAGGCGGGCTGGGCCGCCCCGGACGAGAGCTCAGGCCAGGCTCGAACCGTGCGAGAGCCCCACCGACCGGATGAGTGCCCCGCGCTCACCCCCGTTGGCACCGGCTCGCTCGGGCTCCTCCTGGCGAGCCCGGTAGAAGCCGAGGACCTGCAGCTCAATGGACAGGTCGACGTAGCGCAGGTGCACGCTCGACGGGACGTCGAGCACGCGCGGGGCGAAGTTCAGCAGCGACGTCACCCCCGCTCGCACGAGCAGGTCGGCCACCCCCTGGGCCGCCCACCCGGGCGTGGTGATCACGCCGATGTCGGGTCGCTCCGAGGCTCGCAACGTGGCGATCTCGTCCATGTGGCGCACCTTGATGCCGCGGATCTCCTCGCCGACAACCGCCGAGTCGACGTCGAACAGAGCAGTGACCTGGCAGCCGCGCGAGGCGAAGCCGGCGGAGTTGGTGAGGGCCCGTCCCAGGTTGCCGATGCCGACGATGGCCACGGACCAGTTCTCGTCGACGCCGAGCACGCGGTCGATCTGGGAGATCAGGAACCCCGGGTCGTACCCCGAGCCCCGGGTGCCGAAGGAGCCCAGCAGTGAGAGGTCCTTGCGCACCTTGGACGCGTTGACCCGGGCGAGTTCGGCCAGCCGCTCCGAGGACACCGTGCGCGCCCCGGAGCGGGCCAGCTCGGCCAGGATGCGCTGGTACACGGGGAGCCGCAGCACGGTGGCCTCGGGGATCCGCTTGGTCGGCGCGGCCGAGGCCGCCGGCGCATCCGGCGCGCCAGAGTGCGGCACTGCGGGTTGCTCGTCGCTCACTGCGTCGGATGGTACCGAGGAGGCTCCGCGCGACACCAAACCGGGAGCCGCACGGGCCCGGTCACCAGGCCAGGACCACCAGCTCCCCGGCGGCGACGTTGAGCCAGCTCGCCGCCGACGCTTCACCGGCCACCACGGCCAAGTGCCCATTGGCATCGACGAGCAGGCCGAGCTCGCCGAGCGCAAGCTCGCCGAACGCGTTCACGCAGCGCAGCCGGATGCCGTCGGGGACGAGCGAGTGCGGCAGTCCGTCGAGGTACTGGCGGCCGGTCTCGCCATGGGCCGCCAGTTCGATGGCGCCCTCCGCCGGGATGCCGGCGACGCGCGCGTCCGCCACGGTCGCCGCCAGCTGCAAGTTGCCGAAGTGGTCGACCCACGTCACTTCGGTGCGCAGGCACGGGCGGCCGTCGTGCAGCCGGCCCTGCTCCACGACGCCGCCGGGGAGTCGGACCAGCGACGCCGCCGGGAGGGCCTCGCCCATTTGCGCCGGCGCGGTCCCCGCGCACAGTGCCGCCGCCGCGGGCGCGAAGAGGTCGCGCCCGTCGAAGGTGGGGCCGCGGCCGGGGGCTGGTGATTCCCGCCGCAGCTCGATGACGTTGGAGACCGGGGCCTCGCCGGCCGCCTCGGCGGCGGCGACGAGCAGGCCGTTGTCCGGTCCCACGAAGTACATGACCCCGCCCGCGGGCAGCGCGACCTCCATGCACACGCCCCGGCGCTCGGTGCCGACCCCGGGATCCACCACGCCGAGCACGACGCCCGCACCCAGGTGGGGCACGGCGCGCACCAGGGTGTGGCTCCCCGCTCGCACGTCGAAGGGGGGGACGTGATGGGTGAGGTCGATGACCGTCGTCCCGGGAGCACGTCTCGCAATGACCGCGTGGACGACTCCGACGAACTCGTCCTGGGTCCCGAAGTCGGAGAGGAAGAACACGGTGCGCACGGGCTCAGTCGGCACGGGCATGCTCTCAGCGCTGCAGACTGCGCGACCGCTCTGTGGCGGCTGCCACCGCCTCCATGAAGGCCGAACGCACCGCCCGGGCCTCCAGCGTCCGGATGCCGGCCGCGGTCGTTCCGGCCGGCGAGGTGACCATGGCGCGCAGGGCGTCGGGTTCGCTGCCGGTCTCCTTCAGCATCGCCGCCGACCCCAGCATGGTCTCGACGACGAGGGTCCGGCTGACCTCACGGGTCAGACCCATCTGCACCCCGGCCTCCATCAGTGCCTCGGCGACCAGGAAGAAGTAGGCGGGTCCCGATCCCGAGAGCCCGGTCACCGCATCGAGCAGGCGCTCGGGCAGCCGGACCACCGTCCCCACTGCCGACAGCACGTCCTCGGCCCAGGCCAGGTCGCCGGACGTGGCGAACGACCCGCCCGAGATGGCCGTCGCCCCCGCCCCGACCAGCGCGGGCGTGTTGGGCATGGCGCGGACGACCGCCGGCTCCCCACCCAGCGCAGCTTCCAGGCGCACACACGGCAGGCCGGCCACGACCGAGAGCACCCGGGTCACCCCGGTCACGCCCAGGGCCCGACACGCCCCTTCGGCCATGTCGGGCTTCACCGCGAGCACCGCACCGGGGAGCCGGTCGCCCGCCCCTTGGAGCGATCCGGCCTCGGGCGCGGCAAGGGTGCGCAGACCCGGGTGTGCTGCGGCCAGCTCGTCCCTCCGCTCGGCCACCGGCTCAATCACGGCCAGGTCGTCGACGCCCGCCCAGCCCGCACGCAGCAGACCACCGAGCAGGGCGCCTCCCATCTTCCCGCCGCCGACGATGAGCAGGCTCGACACGCGCGCGACGATACCGAGCGCGGCCGGGGGGTGCCGCCTGGTTGGCCGGTAGGCGGTGGGCGCAGACCGAACGGGTGACCGGGTACAGCTAGCGCCGGGGGCGGCGACGGTAGGTCGAGGGGTGCGCCATCGTCATGGCCGTCGGGAAGTGCTCATCGGTGTAGAGCACCGATGAGCCGGCGATGCGGTCGAGCTCGTCGTCGTCCACCAGACGAGCCGGCACCCGTCCCACCAGGTACACGGCATCTTCGGGGCCGAGCGAGAACCACATGCCGAAGAGATGGGCGTTCCGACGCAGGAGATAGGCGTACACGTCCGCGTGGTTGGTCTCCGGTGCGGGCATGAACTGGGTCTCGTGGTGCAGCGTCCGCTGCTTCAAGGTGAACCAGACGGTGATGAAGTCCTTCTCGTCCCCCTTGAAGCGGAGGTACCAGCGGTGCGACGCCGTGCGGTCGGTCACCTCCTGTCGCTCCGCCGCTACGAGGAAGCCCCCCGCGGCCAGCTCACGTTCGGCCCAGGCGTCGATGCAGGCGACGGCCGCAGCCATCTCCTCGTCTTCGGGGAGATCGACGACGGGCACGAAAGGGTGCTGCCTCTGCGCCGGGCGCGCTCAGCCGCACTCGACGAGGCGGCCCGACGCCAGCTCGTCGTGCAACTCCATCAGTGTCCGGGCGGCGGCCCGCCACGTGTAGCGGCGGGCCCGCAGCACCGAGGCGGTCGAGAGGCGCTCGGCCGCCAGCGGCTCGTCGAGGACGCGGCGCACCGCGGCCGCGTAGGCGCGCGGGTCGGGCTCGTCAACCAGGAAGCCGGTGTGACCGTGGTCGACCAGGGTCGTCAGACCGCCCACGGCCGAGGCCACCACCGGCGTCCCGCAGGCGGCCGCCTCGAGTGCCACCAGGCCGAAGGACTCGGAGCGGCTGGGGACGACGCAGACGTCGGCCCCCCGGTAGTAGGAGGACAGCAGCTCGTGGGGCTGCGGGGCGATGAAGTGGACGTGCTCGCGCACGCCGCGTGCGTCCGCCACGTCGTAGAGCCGCTGCAGGGACTTCTCCCCGTGGGGCCCGCTCGGCCCGCCCACCACGACCAGGCGGTACGGTGTTCCCCCGCCCTCGAGCAGCTCGGCCAGCGTCTCGATCGCCACGTCGGCACACTTGAGCGGCTGGATCCGCCCGACGAAGAGCAGGAGCCGCCCGTCGAGCGGCAATCCGAGGGCGCGCCGGGCCTGGGGGCGGTGGCCCGGGCCGAAGAACGCGTGGTCCACGCCGGGCGGCACGATGCGGATGCGCCCGGGCTCGCCGCCGTAGAGCGAGGCGATCTGCTCCGCCTCGACCGTGCACGACGCCAGGACCGCGTCGGAGCAGTCGATGATGGACGCCTCGGCCTCGGCCCGACGGTGGGGCATGTCGGCCTCGACCTCTTCTGGCATCGACTCCGCCTTCACCCGGTCCAGCGTGTGGAAGGTGCACACGAGCGGGAGGTTCAGCTCGTGCTTGATGACGTGGCCCGCCAATCCCGACAGCCAGTAGTTGGCGTGGACCGAGGTGTAGGGCAGGCCGCCGCCGGCAGCCCCGGCGGATATCGCTGCGTCGGTCATGCGCTCGAGCACCCGGGCCGTGAACTCGTCGACGACGGCCGGCAGGGACTCCTTGGGCAGTATCTCGAGGGGCCCGGCCTGCACGTGGTGGACACGGAGGCCGGGCTCGACGTCGACGATCGCGGGGAGGTCGGACGACCAGGCCCGGGTGAAGACGTCGCAGGTGACACCGGTACGGGCCAGCGCCGCGGTCAGCTCCCGCACGTAGACGTTCATGCCGCCGCCGTCGCCCGTCCCGGGCTGGGCCAGGGGCGAGGTGTGCAGGGACAGTACGGCGAGGCGGCGCATGGCGCTCAGAGCCTACTGGCGGCCGGGAAATGCCCTCCGGGCACGGGCCGGTCGGCCTCAGGCGGTGGCGACCCGATCCGCGGGCACAACGGCGGGCTCCGCGCCGGGCACAACGGCGGGCTCCGCGCCGGCCGGCGCGCCGTGCTCGTCCTCGTACTCACGCCGGAACGACAGGTAGATGCGCACCAGAGCCTGCTTCTGCTCCTCGCTGATCGTCTGGTCGGCCAGGATGGCCCGGGTGAGGTCGGGCGTCCCGCTGGGCGGCTCGAGGATCCCGGCCTGGACGTAGAGCGTCTCCGCCGATATGCGCAGCGCCTTGGCGATCTGCTGGAGGATCTCGGCCGAGGGCCGGCGCAGCCCACGCTCGATCTGGCTCAGGTAGGGGTTCGAAATCCCGGCCAGCTCGGACAGACGCCGCAACGACAGGCGAGCCGATCCCCGCTGCTCCCGGATGAAAGAGCCGAGCTCGTGCCAGCGGTCTTTCGGGTCGGTGCTCACTGTTGCAAGCGTACTGCCGGGGCGCCCTGCCCGGTGGGTGCCCTCCGACGGCGTGGCCCGTTCCGATCGCCCCGCGGGCCTGCTCGCATGGTGGTCGGGCCTCCGGTTGGGATCGGGTCCCCTTCGGGTATGGTCCAGCACGTACCACCACGACGACCACGACTGAGGAGACCGCCATGGCCGAGTACAGCCTCCCCGATCTGCCCTACGACTACGCCGCACTGGAGCCTCACGTGTCGGCCCAGATCATGGAGCTGCACCACGACAAGCACCACGCCGCCTACGTGACGGGGGCCAACCAGACGCTCGAGAAGCTGGCCGCCGCCCGTGACAAGGACGACTTCGGCGCCATCGTGGGACTCGAGAAGACGCTGGCGTTCCACACCTCGGGCCACGTGCTGCACTCCATCTTCTGGAAGAACCAGAGCCCCGACGGCGGCGACAAGCCTGACGGCGCCCTCGGGTCGGCCATCGACGAGAACTTCGGGTCCTTCGACAAGTTCAAGGCGCACTTCACCCAGGCCACCTCCACCATCCAGGGCTCGGGCTGGGGTGTGCTGGCCTACGAGCCCCTCGCCGGCCGCCTCATCGTGGAACAGGTCTACGACCACCAAGGGAACGTCGGCAACGGCTCCGTCCCGCTCCTCGTCTTCGACGCCTGGGAGCATGCCTTCTACCTCCAGTACAAGAACGTGAAGGCCGACTTCTTCGCTGCGCTGTGGAACGTCGTCAACTGGCCGGACGTGGCGGCGCGTCTCGACGCCGCCAAGGGCCTCAAGATCAACGGCTGACGCCAGCCCGCCCGGGGCGGGGCCGGGGCGGTCCGACCTCGGCGAGGATCTACGGAGCGGTCCGACCTAGGCGAGGGTCAGGTGTTGCTCGCACAGGCGGCGGGTGGGGTCGCGTTCGAGATCCACATCGAGGATCGGCTCGCCACAGGTTTCGCACTGCCCGTAGGTGCCCTCGCTCAACCGCTCCAATGCCCGGTCGACACCCTCGAGCACGGCGGCGGACCGGGCCAGGTCGGACTCATAACGCTCCTCCACCAGAAGGGCAGGCTAGCCTCGGTCCCGGGCGCCCGCCGCGACCCGCGTAGCCACGGACTGGCCCGCGGTTCAGGGGTTGCGGCACGAGGGCAGAACTCCCGCGACCGGTATGCAAAGCCCCATGTCTCCAGGGCACCAACCCGAGGCCGAGTGGCGGGACGCCGCGTCCGGTGCGGTCGCGTTCGCCACCACGCGTCGGTTCCCCACGACCGCCGATTCGGTCGCCCATGCCCGCAGGTTCCTGCTCGGGCAGCTGCCAACCGGCATCGGTGATGCCGGGGGCGCGGTCGTGCTGATGCTCTCGGAGCTGGCGACGAACGCGGTGAGACTGTCCAGCGGGGAGTTCGAGGTGTCGGTGACCGTGGACCTCGACCAGCGGCGGGTGCGCGTGGACGTGACCGACACCGCCGCCGGCTACCCGACGTTGCGGGAGCCCGCCGGCGACGCACCGAACGGGCGCGGGCTTCAGATCGTGCAGGCCCTCTCCGACGCGTGGGGTGTCGAGACGCGACGCGGGCGCCCGGGCAAGAC
Organism: uncultured Acidimicrobiaceae bacterium; assembly: GCA_963736525.1. GTDB lineage: Bacteria > Actinomycetota > Acidimicrobiia > Acidimicrobiales > RAAP-2 > Bog-473. The sequence continues at coordinate 44,598 of CAVTPF010000002.1, read as the reverse complement.
CGTGTGGTTCTCGTTGCAATGGCCCGCCGGGACAGCCCCGCCCCAGGCGACCAGTGCCGGGGGCGAGGCCGCCGGGGGGACCGCAGCTGCCTGGCCCATCCTGTACGGGGTGCGGGCGGTGCTCGACGGTCTGCAGGACGCGGTCGTGGCGACGGACCAGGACGGCATCATCCGGTACGCCAACGCCGCGGCCGAGGTGCTGATGGGATGGCCGCCCGGATCCCTCAACGGCAGGTCCGCCGTCGAGCTGGTGCCCGAGTCGCTGGTCGGCCCGCTGCGCGAGGGCTTCGGGCGCTTCGTGGAGACGCGGGCCGACGAGCTCGTGGGCCGGCGGCTGCCGGCGGTCATCCGACGGGCCGACGGCGTGGAGGTCGACCTCGAGCTGGTCATCAGCATGTTCGACCATCCGCTCGTGGGGGGGCGCGTCGTCGTGGGCATCCTCCGCGCCCGAGACGACCGCAAACTGCAGCGCTGGACGGAGCTGACGACCGAGCTGCTCGAGATCCTGGCCGACGCGCCCATCGACGATCCCCCGGCCGAGCGCATCCTGTCGACCCTGGGACGCCGGCTCGGATGGGACGCGACGACGCTGTGGGCCCTCTCGGCCAACCGAGAGCTGGTGTGCCGCAACGTGTGGACACGCACGCCGAGCACCGCACCTGCCTTCACAGCCGAGAAGGCAGCCGACCCCACCAGTGGCAGCAACGACCTCCCCCGCTGGGTCGTAGAGCACAACGAACCCCTGTGGGTCCCGGACCTCAAGGACGACCGGCGCTTCATCACCGACGCCCTCGCGCACGACGGAATCCAGAGCGCCTACGCCTTCCCGATCCACTACCGGGGCGCCTGCGTGGGCATCATCAAGATGCTGAGCCGCGAGCAGCGCGACCGTGACGCGTCGGTGGTCGAGCTGATGGACGCCGTTGGAGGCCACCTCGGCGAGCTGCTCCACGCGTCGGCACAGGCGGCAGAGCGTGAGCAGCTGGTCGAGCAGTTGCTCGAGGCGCGACGGCGGAACGAGTTCCTGCTCCTGGCGACACAGGTGCTGTCCGAAGTCGTGGACTACAGCGACATGGTGGAGCGTCTGGCCCAGGTCTCCGTCCCCGTGCTGGCCGATCTCTGCCTGATCGACATCGGGGACGAGGACGGCCAGATTCGCCGGATGGCGGCGTGGCACGCCGACCCCCGGAAGCGGGCGCTGACCGAAGAGCTGCGCACCTCGTACTCGCCCGACCCCGAGGGCAACCACCCGATCCTCGAGGTGATGCGGACCGGCCGCTCCACGTGGAGCTCGTCCATGAGCGACGAGTTCCTGCGCGCCACCAGTCGTGACGACAGGCACTATGCGATTTTGAAGGCACTCGACTTCACCTCGTACATGAGCGTGCCGCTGCGCCTGCGCGACGACCAGGTGCTGGGAACGGTCACCCTCGTCTCCGCCGGATCGGGACGCCGGTTCGCCGAGAAGGACCTCGGCCTGGCCGAGCAGCTGGCCACGCAGGTGAGCTCGGTCGTCAGCCGGGCGCGGGCCTACGACCGTGAACGGCGGATCTCCCACGAGTTGCAGCGCAACCTGCTGCCCGACGCCATCCCATCCATCGACGGGTGGGAGGTGGCGGCTCGCTACCTGCCGGCATCGGTCGGCGTCGAGGTGGGCGGCGACTGGTACGACGTCGTGCCGATCACCGACCAGCTCGTCGCGCTGGTGGTCGGCGACGTCGAGGGCCACGACCTCGAGGCCGCCAAGATCATGAGCCGGCTCCGTCACACGCTCGGCCTGCTCCTGCTGGAGGAGCGGGCGCCGGGGAAGGCGCTCGAGCGACTGAACCGGGTCTCCCTGTCGCGGGTGGGATCGCGGCTGTCCACGGCGCTCGTCGGCGTCCTCGACACGGCCTCGGGCGCCATCTCCTTCTCGTCGGCCGGTCACCACTCTCCGGTGTGCATCAGCGCGGGACAGGCCGTCGAGCTCCCGGTCCCGCCAGGACCCCCACTCGGTGTCGAGGTCTGCCACTACAAGAGCCACGAGTTCCTGCTCGACCAGAGATGCCTTCTCATGTTCACCGACGGGCTCGTCGAACGGCGGGGCGCCACCCTCGACGCGCGCATGGCCCTCTTGGAGTCGTCGCTGCGCGCGACGACGAGCGCCGAGCCCGGCCACGTCGCCGACTTCGTCATTGACGCCATGACGGCGGACGAGAAGAGCTCCGACGACATCGTCGTGCTCACGGCGTGCCGACGGGACCCCAACTCGTCCGGCTGAGAGCCGCCCGTGGCGGCCTCGACCGACCTGTCCGGGTCAAGGCGCCGCGCTCCGTATTGTGACGCCGTGACATCCGAGCAAGCCATCGCTCCGCTCGTCGGCGCGCACCTGCCGGTTCCGTGCCTGGACGGGGTCGAACGCCCGTACCGCGACCTCGACTGTGCGGCCTCCACGCCGGCACTGCAGTCGGTGGCCGACGGCGTCGGCGCGTTCCTGCCCTGGTACTCGAGCGTGCACCGCGGCGCCGGCTACAAGTCGCGACGGGCCACGGCGGCCTACGAGGAGGCCCGCGCCAGCGTGCACCGTTTCGCCCGCCGGCCGGCCGGCGACGACGACGTGGTCATCCTGGTCCGCAACACGACGGAGGCCATCAACCACCTGGCCTATCGACTCCGGCTGGGCCCCGGCGACGTCGTGGTCACCACCGTGGTCGAGCACCACGCCAACCTGCTGCCCTGGGCCCGGGTGGCGACGCGGCGCTGGGTCGAGTGCGGCCCCGAAGGCACGTTCGGCACCGACGACGTCGTCGAGGTGCTGGACGACGGGCCGGCGCCCGCGCTGCTGGCCATGACCGGCGCCTCGAACGTGACCGGATGGCTGCCGCCGGTGGAGGAGATCTGCGCCGAGGCGCACGCGCGAGGTGTGCCCGTACTGCTCGATGCGGCGCAGCTCGCACCACACCGGCCCCTGCCGGACGGCCCGGACTTCGTGGCCTTCAGCGGGCACAAGCTCTACGCGCCCTTCGGAGCCGGGGCGCTGGTCGGGCCGAGACGCCTGTTCGAGACGGGCGACCCGTTCCTGGCCGGAGGCGGCGCCGTCGACCTGGTCGACCTGGACGAGGTCATCTGGACCGAGCCGCCCGAGCGCGAGGAGGCCGGCTCGCCCAACGTGGTCGGGTCCGTGGCTTTCGGCATGGCAATGGACGAGTTGGAGCGGATCGGCTGGGATGCCATCGTTGCGCACGAAGCCGTGCTCTCGTCCCGGCTCTACGAGGGACTGCGGGGCATCGAGGGCGTCGGTGTGCTCGGCCCGCGCGCACACGGCGACTCAGGGGCCGGCAACGGGCTCGCCGTGGCGACGTTCACCGTGGAGGGCATGCACCACGCGCTGGTGGCCGCCCGCCTGAGCGCCGAATTCGGGATCGGGGTGCGGCACGGCTGCTTCTGCGCGCACCCCTACCTGCTCAGGCTCCTCGGCGTCGGCCCCGAGGGCGTGGCGCGGGCGCGGGCCGCCGTGCGCCGCGGTGATCGCAGTGGCATTCCGGGCGCGGTCCGGGCCAGCTGCGGGCTCGGCACCTCGGACGACGACGTCGACGCGCTGCTCGGGGCGCTGCGCGTGTTGGCCGCCGGGGAGCCCGCGCCGGTGCCCTACGTCCAGGACGCCGTCACCGGCGACTTCTGGCCCGAGGGTGACACCAGCGGCTGGGGCAGCGCCGATCGTCCGGTGGGGGCGGCGTGCGCGCGGGGCTGAGCACGCGGTGAGGCGTCGGTGGGCCGTGCTGCTCGGGCTCCTCGCCGTGGTCCCGGCCCTGGCGGCGTGCGCCAAACCCGTCGGCAGCACCTCGGTGCACGACGTGGCCTGGGTCACCGCGGGAGGCTCAGTGACCCTGCCGGGCACCAACGTGACACCGGTCGACCTGGCCAGCCGCCATGTCGGCGCCCGGGTGGAGCTCGGCAGTCTCCCTTCGGCGCTGGCCTACACGGCGGGCGACGCCGGGCTGCTGGTGGTGACGCAGGGCGACGACACGCTGCACGAGATCGACACCGCGACCCACGTGGTCGTGCACACAGCCGGGGTGGGCGTCGAGCCCGACGCGGTGGCCGTAGCGCCCGGGGGGACGGGGGGCAAGGGCATCGCCCTGGTGGCGAACCTCGACTCGAACACCGTCACCCCGGTCGACCTCGGCACCTGGCGCACCGGGCCGCCCGTGCCGGTGGGGAGCGAGCCCGTGGCCGTCGCCGTCTCCGTGGCGGCGTCGGGCTCGGTCACGGCGTTCGTGGCCGACTTCGGCAGCGACGCGGTCACGCCCATTGACGTCTCGACGATGCAGGCGGGGAGCGCCATCCCGGTCGGGCCGGGTCCGCAGACGATCGCGGTAGCGGCGGGTCAGGTGCTGGTCGGCATCTTCGGCAATCGCAGCCTGACGCCGATCAACGCGTCGACGCTGCGACCCGGGGCTGCCGTCCCACTCCCGCTCAACCCGACCGGCATCGCGGTGGCGCCGTCCGGCACCACCGCCTACGTGTGCGGCAGCGCGGGCGTGGTGCCGGTCACCACCGCCGACCTCGCCGTCGGTGCGCCGATCAGCCTGCCCGACGTGGCCCAGGGGATTGCGCTGAGCGCGGACGGCTCGACGGCATGGGTGACCCAGCAGGCCGGCACCCTCGTCCCGGTCACGCTGGCGACCGGCAAGGTGGGCGTGCCCATCCACCTCGGCGGGCACCCGTCGGCCATCGTCATCGGGGCCGGCTGAGTGATCGGGGCGGCGGAGTGATCGGGGCGGCGGAGTGCGTCAGACGCTGTAGACGGCGCGGGCACGGAACCGCAAGGGCCGCTCGGTGAGCTCCTCCATGTAGTGGGCCGCCCAGCCCGCCACCCGGGCGACGGCGAAGATCGTGCGCCCGGTGTCGGGCGGCATGCCCGTGCCCCAGCTCAGCGCGGCAAGCGCCAGATCGCAGTTGGCCAGCGGGACGTCGTGCGCTGCCGCCACCGCCATCAGCTCGCGCACGAGGGCGCGCCGCTGTTCGTTGAGCAGCGGCTCCGCGAGGGCCATCAGTGCGGCGAACCGCGGGTCGCCGCTCTTGTACACCGTGTGCCCGAAGCCCGGGAGCCGGCCCGTCTCCCGCAAGACGTCGTTGAGGGCACGCGTCACGCCGTCGCGCTCCGCCACCACCAGCAACTCGTAGGCCTGCTGGCTCGCCCCTCCGTGCAACGGCCCGGCCAGCGTGGCCAGCCCGGCCGCGAACGCGTCGTAGGGGTCGGAGCGCACCGACGCCGCCACGCGCACCGCCATGGTCGAGGTGGCGAGCTCGTGGTCCGCCAGGAGGACGAGGGCGGCGTTCACGGCGGCGGGCACGGCAGCAGCCGACCCGGTGAGGCGGGCGGTGAGACGCGCCGCGATGGACGCTCCCGGGTCCTCCCCGGGCGGCGGGGGCCCGACCGCCTCGGTGAGGGCAGCGGCACATCGGCGCGCGGCGCGGGCCACGGCGGCGGGTCGCAGGTCGGAGCGGAGGGGCTCGGTCGCACCGCACAGCACGAGCGCCCACCGCATGCGGTCGAGCGTGTGGGTGAGGGAGCACGGTCCGAGGCCAGGCGCTGTCCAGTGCCCGCCGCCGTCGGACTGCCACAGGAACTCGGCCACGTCCTCGAAGCTCCATCCGTCTGCCAGCTCGGTGGCGGGGCGCCCCCGGTAGACGGGGCCGAGGTGCTGGTCGAGCTGGGTCACGCCGGTCGTGATGGTGGCGAGGCGCGTGGCCGTCTGTCGCCCGCCGCGGCTGCGGGCCGCCAGCCCCTCGATGTCGGAGAGGTCGAAGAGGCTCCCCCGCCGGGCGGGGTCGCGATGGGACTCCAGCATGCCGCGACTCACGTAGGCGTACAGCGTCGGGACCTTGACGCCGAGGCGACGAGCCGCCTCCTCGGTCGAAAGCATCCGGTCCACTCGAGAACCTTATATTGACTTGATCAACGTTTACAACGCTGGGGATGGAGAGACATAGTGGGACCCATGGAAACCATCGTGCGCGACCTCATGACATCCCCGGCGGTGACGTGCACCGCCGACGACACCCTGGTGGCGGCGGCGGGGGTGATGCACCAGGCCGACACCGGTTCGGTGGTCGTGACCGACGACGGCAAGGTCGTCGGCATCCTGACCGAGCGCGACCTCCTGCGGGCAGCCGCCGCGGCCGGCGTGCCCGAGCGGGAACGGGTGCGGTTCTGGATGACCTCGCGTCCGGACGTGCTCGGTCCCGACGAGCGGGTCGATTCGGCCTGGGCCAGTCTCACGTCGCACCATTACCGGCACCTGCCGGTGGTCGACGGCGACCGCTGCGTGGGTGTCGTCTCGCTGCGCGACCTCATGGGCCTGGCCCGCATCCGGCCCGCCCACGAGACCAGCGGGGACGTGCCGGCCGGCCTCGAGGGCGTCGTCGTGGCCGAGACGACGATCGGCGACGTGCGCGGGCAGGAGGGCTTCTATCACTACCGCCAGTACTCCGCCGTCGAGCTGGCCGAAACGCGGTCGCTCGAGGACGTCTGGTACCTGCTGTTCCGGGGTGAGCTGCCCGACGCTCGCGCCGCGGTGGCCTTCGCGGAGCAGGTCCGGCCGCGACGCGCCATGCCGCCCGGGCTGAGCACGATGCTGCCCGCGCTGTCCCGCCGTGGCACACCGCTCGACGTGCTGCGCACCGCGGTCTCCTTCCTCGGGGCGGAGCTCGGCTGGCGCCCCACGCATGACATCGGGGCGGACGAGCTGTCCGACCAGGCGGTCGGCCTGTGCGCCATGGTGCCGACGATCATGGCGGCGGCGCACCGGCTGCGCCAGGGGAAAGAACCCGTGGAGCCGAAGGACGACCTGGGCTTCGCCGCCAACTACCTCTACATGCTGACGGGCGAGGTGCCGAGCCAGCTGCACGCCCGCGCCATCGAGCAGTACATGATGCTGACCATCGACCACGGCTTCAACGCGTCGACGTTCACGGCGCGGGTCGTCACGTCGACCGGGGCGGACCTCGGTGCGGCCGTTGTGGCGGCCATCGGCGCGCTGTCGGGACCGCTGCACGGCGGCGCACCGAGCCGCGCGCTGGACATGCTCGACGCCATCGGCACGCCGGACCGGGCCGAGGCCTACGTCCGGCACGCCGTCGAGGACGGCGAGCGCATCATGGGCTTCGGGCACCGCGTCTACAAGACCGACGACCCGCGTTCGCTGCTCTTGCGCTCGGTCACGGAGCGGCTGGGCGGCCCGCTGGTGGAGTTCTCCCAGTCGGTGGAGCGCACGACCGTCGACGTCCTGGCCGAGCTGAAACCGGGTCGCCAGCTCTACACCAACGTCGAGTTCTACGCCGGGGTCGTCATGCACACCTGCGGCATCCCCCGCGAGATGTTCACCCCGACCTTCGCGGCCGGTCGGACCATCGGCTGGTGCACCCACGTCATGGAACAGGCCTCCCACAACCGCCTCATCCGCCCGGCGGCGCGCTACGTGGGCCCGCCCCCGCCCCAACCGGTCCCCCCGCCGGCAGCCTGACTGCGGCCGACCGCTCCCAAATCCTGACTAAAATGGTCAGGGTTATACGGTTCGGAGAAGGGAGCAGGTCATGGACGGCACCATCGCCACCGGGAACGCCTCGTCCCGGACGCGGGCGATCTTCACCTTCCCCGACCCGGTCAACGAGGTCTCGGCCCGCCTGGTGGCCGCGGGTGTGGTGGTCATGTGCGCGCTGACCATCGCATTCGGCCTGCGCTGGGCCACCGTGGTGATCGCCTACGGGTTCGTGGCCCGGGTGCTCAGCGGCCCGACGCTCAGCCCGCTCGGCCAACTGGTCACCCGGGTGATCACGCCACGGCTCGGCCTCCGCGAACGTCCGGTGCCCGGTCCACCCAAGCGCTTCGCCCAGGGCGTGGGCGTGGTCTTCTCGGCGACCGCCCTGGTCCTGACGGGCCTGGGCTACTGGACGGCCGCCGAGGTCGTGCTGGCGCTGTTGGCGTGCGCCGCCCTTTTGGAGTCGGCGTTCGGGCTCTGCCTGGGGTGCAAGGCGTTCGCCGTCCTCATGCGCGCCGGCGTGGTGCCGCAGGAGGTCTGTGAGCGCTGCAACGACATCTGGGGCACGCAGGCGCGCCGCTCCGCCGCCTGACGTCTGGGGCACCCCCAGAACGGCACCCCAGAACGGCTAGCTGTCGTAGAGCAGGACGCCGCGGATGTTCTTGCCGTCCCGCATGTCCTGATAGCCCTGGTTGATGTCGCCGAGCTTGTACGTGCTCGTGATCATGGAATCGAGATCGAGCTGGCCGTCGCGGTAGAGCTTGAGGAGCTTGGGGATGTCGGAATGGATATTGGCCGAGCCGAAGATGCTGCCGACGACCTGCTTCTCCAGAATCGTCAGCATCATCAGGCTCATCTCGACGTTCATTTCGGCCGCGGGGTGAATGTTGGTGACGACGACGCGGCCGCGCTTGGCGGTGAGACCGAGGATGTCGTTCATCATCGCCCCCGATCCCACGCCCATGGCGCAGATGACCTTGTCGCACATGTGGCCCCAGGTCTCCTGCTCAATGAGCGCGTGGGCCTCCTGGACGGACGCAGCGACATGGGTCGCTCCGAAGGTGGGAGCCAACGTCCGCTTGAGCTCCACCGGATCGATGGCGAAGATCATCTCGGCTCCGGCGAGCCGCGCGCCCTGCAGCGCGGACGCCCCGATGCCGCCGATGCCGATCACCGCCACGTTGTCCCCGGGCCGCACCTCCGCCGCGTAGACCGACGAGCCCCAGCCGGTGGTCACGCCACAGCCGACGAGGCAGGCCTTGTCCAGCGGGATGTCGTCGAGGATCTTCACACAGGACGCCTCGTTGACCACGGTGTAGGGCGCGAAGGTGCCGAGGCAAACCATGGTCGTGATGTCCTTGCCGCGAGCGTGGTGGCGCACCGTGCCGTCCATCTGCCGGCCCTGCATGAGGACGGCTCCGGCGTCGCAGAGATTGGAGTGCCCGGTGGCGCACGGGGGGCACTTGCCGCAGGCGGGCACGAAGCCCAGCACCACGTGATCGCCGGGCACGAGGCCCCTGACGCCCGGGCCGACCTCCTCCACCACGCCGGCGCCCTCGTGCCCGCCGATGATGGGGAGCATGCCGGGCAGGTCCCCCGTCACGAGGTGCTCGTCGGAGTGGCACATGCCCGACGCCGCCAGCCTGATGAGGACCTCGCCGTCCTTGGGCGGGTCGAGCTCGATGGGCTCGACGCTCCAGTCGGTGCGGTAGTGCCACAAGACGGCGGCTTCGGTTTCCACGGTGCCTCCCAGGGTGCTGTGCGACGGCGCGCTCTGTACGCTACCGCCCCCGCACGCTCGCCTGTGTGGAACCGCTCGTCTCCGAGCGGGCCGAACCCGAAGCAACCTCAGTGCGCACCACGGCGATGTACCGAAGCACGCGCCGTGCCCGATCCGATTCGCACCGGGGGCAGCGCGAGTGCACCCAGTCCCCAGCTCGTGTACGTGAGGGCGTAGCTCATCAGGTGGGCTTCCGGTCGTCCGAACACCCGGTGGTGGAGCAGGCATTCGGCCGCCACGCGAGCCATCGGACTGAGAGCAGCGCCAGGTACGGTGCCAGCACGACGCGCACGCTCACCGAGATGAGGACGGTCAGGGGCAAGAGCAGGACGGCCAAGGCACTGTTCTTCAGCAGTAGCTCATGGGTGACGCCATGGCCACGCTCGAGCCGGTCGGCCACTCGATCAGCGTCGGCGCCCAGTTGGTTGGTGTTGATCACGTCGGCCAGCACCCACAGCGCCACGCGGTAGCGATCCCCGCCACGCGCACGAGATCGTGCGCGTGTGGCCGGTAGTGGGTGTACCCGACGTAGACCGCAGCGACGGCCAGGTTGAAGGCAATGCCGATCAGCCAGCCGCGCCGCTCGGAGAAGGTCCAACGCAGCTCGTCGACGATCTCGGAGAGATAGCTCGCGGGGCCGACGCGGAGCCGGAGGACGGGTCGGGAGACGCGGGCTCCGGCTCGGCTGTCGACGCCACGAGCGCCGGCGCATCAAGTGTGTCGTCGCCACACTTGATGATCGGAACGTCGGACCGTCACCTGAACATTCGATCGCGGGGTCCCGCGAGGATCACGATGCGACGGGGCCGCAGTGATTCACTCCCGGGCCGGCGCCGCCCAGAAGAGCCTGGCCTGGTCGTTCGTCGAGGACTCGATCAGCCCGGGGGCACGCCGGAAGTGGTCGTCGTCGTCGTGGTGATCGTGGTCGTGGACGATGTCGTCGTCACCGGCGGCACGGTCGTCGTCGGCAGCGACGGTGTGGCGGGCGCGGAGTTCGGCGATGGCGTGGCCGGAGGCACCGTGGTCACAGGCGGTGCTGTTGTCGTCGTGGTGGTGGTTGTCGGCGCGACCCCTGTGTCAGGCGAGACGCATCCGGCAGGCGGCGCCGTTGCTCCGGTCTGACCGGGCATCAGCACCGTTCCGGCACAGCCGAAGTCAGAAAACGTTGCCTCGCTCGTGCTCGTGGAGCCGTCGGCAAAATGGGCGACGGACACGGTTTGGCGGATGTATCCCGAGGCATCGACCGACACCTGCACTGTCGTTCCCGTGTACCCCTGGGCCTGCAGGATGGCAGCCGCCGCGGAAATGGCCTTTGCCTGCTCCGCGTTGATGCCGGGAACATCGGCCTCCTGTGCCGGATCGATCGAGACCTGGTAGACGGTCACGGGGATCCCGTCGACCGTCCCGGTCCCGGTTTGGTCGGCTCCGGTGATCATGCTCTGGTCGAGATCGAGATAGCCGGTTGGACTGGAGATGCCGCCCATCGCCAGGGCTCCCTGGCGTTGGCCCAAGGTGCCCTCGACCAGACCGGCAAACCCCGACAGGGACGCGCCGGGGCCGTCGTCGGTGGATCCCGGAGCCAGCCCGTAGTCGCCTCCGCCTATCTCCCAGACCGTCGTCCCGTTGTCACGCAACGTGATCTTTCCGAGCCCACCCACGTTCGAGACCGCAACCATCGCGAAGGGATCCGTGTCGATCGTCCCCTGACCGGTGATGGAGACACCCCCAATGGAGGAACTCGTCGACGAGGCGCTGCACTGCACCACCGAGGGTGGGCTGACGACGTTGCCGGTGCTGGGATTCACCGTACCGCCGATCACTGTGTTCGGGACGACCTCGCAGGTCGGCGGCGTCGTGGTGGTCGTGGTCGGCGTGGTGGGCGGCGTGAGGGGATCAAATTCATATGTCACGTTGAAGCTGCCGGAGCTCGTGGTGGCACTCAGCGCGGAAAGGACTTGCCGTTCGGCCTGCCCGTTCCCGAGGTGCGTCGGCACGCCGGTCGCGTCGTGTTTGGTCGCCTGCGGAGAAAGTCGGTGTGGGCTGCTGGTCAGCGCAAAGACGGCTGGGACCGACAGCGCTCCGACGCACGCCACGCAGGCCAACACGATCCACACCCGGCGACCCCTCCCGGAACGAACGCTGGTGCGCTGCGCATCGTCATCGAGCCAGAGACCCTCATGGTCGTTGCGATCAGCCATCTGGTGCTCCTATCCGCTCGGACCCGTCGTCGTGGTCGTGGTGGTCGACGATGTCGAAGTGGTCGAAGTCGTTGCCGTCGTCGATGTCGTCGACGTGGAGGAGGCCGGGGCGATCGCCGGCGTGGTGGGCGGCGCCGACGACGTGGTCGTCGGTGTCGTAGTGGGCGACAGCGCACTCGTGGTCGTCGTGGTGGCCGTCGGGGCGACACCGGTGTCGGCGGTGGCACAGCCGGCAGGCGGAGTCGATGTGCCGCCCTGACCGGGCATGAGCAGCGTGCCGGCGCATCCGAAGTCCGAGAATTGGGCGTCGAGGGTCACCGTACCGCCATCGTCAAACGTCACCGTCGAGGACGACGCGCGGATGTACCCGGACGCATCGATGGAGACGAGGTCGTGAATGGCGGTGTAACCCTGGCTGGTCAGCACGCCGACCGCGCCGTTGATGGTGGTCTGCTCCTCGCTGCTCGTCCCGGGAGCCGTCGCCAGCGACATCGGGTCGACCGCGAGCTCGTACTGGGTGACCGGCACGCCGTCCACCGTCGATTGCCCTGCCTCGGTTGCGCCGGTGATGGCCGGCTGCACGAGATCGAGAAAGCCGGTTGGACTGGCCATACCCATCATGGCGACCGCACCTTCTCGTTGGCCGAGGGTTCCCTCGGTCAAACCGGCAAACCCGGAGAGGGGCTGACCGCTCCCGTCGTTGCTCTGGGGAGTCAGTCCGTTGTCGGTGTCGGATACCTCCCACACGGTGGTGGGGTCGACGCGGACACCCACCTGCAGTCCGACCGCTCCGTTCGAGGTGATGTCAGCCGAGGCCGCCATTGCCGTCGGATTGGTGTCGATGGTGCCCGAGCCCTGCACGACATTGTCCTGCGTCGTCGCGGGTCCGCAGGCAGCCACCGCACCGCTCGGTGGGCAATTGGAGCCTGCCGATACCGGGTCCTGATACGGCGTCTCGCTCAGTTGATAGCTGAACGAGAAGCTCCCCGAATCGGTGGTGGTGCTCAGAGCAGCCAAGACAGAATGCTTCGCCGGCCCATTGCCCACCGCGACCGGATGTGCGCTTCGAGGTGCGACGGGCGTGGATCCACCGGTGAGCAACAGCCCCAGGGGGATTCCGACGAGGACGAGACAGGCCGCCGTGCCGAGCACGACTCCCGTCCGCCGGCGGCCGCGCCGACTCCGGGTGGTCTCCGTCCGCGCGTCTATCCAGAGCCCGCCGTCGTCTTCGGGGTGGGTGGCGGCCCCAGCTGACGTCGCGTCGTCAACCATGGCACGACCCCCTTTGCCGGCTACCAGCCGACTTTGGCGCTTGACCCACGCAGAGTACGGGTTCCAGGGCAATCGTACCGGAGGTACGACCGAGGATCCAGGGGTTGAGGGCGAATCCGTAAAACCCGTAACGAGGTCGCTGACCTGGGAGAGGTCGACCCTCCCGTCCCGCACAAGTCCCGCCTGCCCGACCGATTCGAGCAACACCCTCGCCGTGGACGGTGCCTTGCTCACGGTCTCGCCGAAGCGGCGTTGCAACACGTCGGACAACACTGCGGCGTCCCCCAGCACCTCTCCGGAGAACGATTCGAGGACGCGCCGGAACAGCGGAACGGCCATGCACGCCTCGGCCCGTGCCGGCATGGCCACGTGCGGGTCGGCCGAGAGGCATCGGCGCCCGCGGTCGGTGAGGACGACCTCGCCCGATCGGCCCGCCACCAACCCGAAGAGACGGGCATTGGCCAACCGGCTGAGAAAGGCACCGTTGCGGACCCCGCTGTAGGAGAGCGACGAGGCGAGACTGTCGGAGTCGACCCGGCCACCCTCTCTCGCCACCGCCCGGGTCAGTGCCAGCGACGGCTCCAGGCCATACGTCACCGATCGATACCTCGAGCGCGCCATGCGTGCCTCGCTTCTCCGGCAATCCGAAAACGGGCCACACGTCCCGGTGGTGGAGGCGGCCCACCCAAGTCTCCCAGGTCAAGCGCCCGTCGTCGCCCCCACCTCGGTTCAGACAAGCCCCTAGTCTCTGTCCCATGCAGGCGATGGCGTCGCGAATGGAGGCGTGAGCCGCCGTGACATCCACCGAGCGGGTCGAAGACGGCCGAACGGGAACGTCGCCCGTTCTGACGCCGGAAGCATCGGAGCGGCTCAGCCTGCTCGTGGCCAAGGTGGTCGACGCGGTGCGGACGGTCCTGTACGCAGACGAACAGACGGTGCAGCTCGCAGTGGGGTGCCTGTTGGCCCAAGGCCATCTGCTGGTCGAAGACCTCCCGGGGCTGGGAAAGACCACCCTGGCCAAGGCTTTGGCCCGTTCGCTGGGGCTGGACTTTCACCGGGTGCAATTCACGGCCGACCTGTTGCCGGCGGACGTCACGGGCGCCATGGTCCTCGACCGGGCCCTCGGGGAACCAACCTTCCGGCCCGGACCGATCTTCACCAACGTATTGATGGCCGACGAGCTGAACCGGGCGTCGGCTCGCTCACAGTCAGCCCTCCTCGAGGCGATGGAGGAGCGGCAGGTCAGCGCTGACGGCACGACGATGGCGCTTCCTCGACCGTTCATGGTCCTCGCCACCCAGAATCCGTTCGACGCTGCCGGCACGTCCCCCCTGCCCCACGGGCAGCGGGACCGGTTCCTCCTCCGGCTGTCTCTGGGCTATCCCAGTCGGACCGAGGAGGACCGCTTGCTGGCGCGCGCCGATCCGTCCTCGCCCGTCGACACGCTTCCCGCCGCCCTCAGCCGACCGGAGCTCGATGCCCTGTTGATCGGCGTGGTCAACGTGCACGTCTCCGCCGCCGTCCGGGGGTACATCCTCGACCTTGTGGCGGCCAGCCGTCTCCACCCCGCGGTGGCCGTCGGGGCATCGCCACGGGCCGCCATCGCACTGCGGCGGGCGTCGGCGGCACTTGCCTTGGCGGCCGGCCGCCACTTCGTCATCCCCTCCGATGTGCAGCGAGCCCTCGAACCGGCACTCGGTCACCGCCTTCTCCTCGAGCCCGGGAGTGAGCGCTCGGGTACCGCCGTCCCAGCGGTTATCGATGACCTCCTCCATCAGGTCGCGCTCCCCGGCGCCGACGCCCTCGACGACACCCGCCACGAGTGACCGCGTGGCCCGCGAGGACGCTGCTCGTGGTCGGCCGTCTCCGCGCCGCCCGTCCACGCCGCGCCGTGGCACCACCGTCGTCGCCCTGCGGCCCACTCTGAGGGGATCGATCGCCGCCGCGTGTGCGGTGGCGCTGACCGTGGCGGAAGTCGTGTCCGGGCGCGCGGGATTGTTCGTCTTCGTACTGGTTTTCGGACTTCCCGTTGTCATCGCTCCGGTGGTGGTGCTCGAGCGCGCGCACCGGGCCAGAGCCGCCCAGGTTCGGATCATGGTTTCGCCCCCGTTGGTCCCTGTGGGCGGTTCGTGCGAGCTCAACGTGCAAGTGACGAACGACGGTGACGTGGCACTCCCCCCTCTCGGTCTCGAGAAACCGCGGGGCCGCCCGAGCACGGCGATACGTTCGAGCCGCCACACGGCCGCGCAGCCGATCCGGCGTCCCCCGCTGCTGGCCGTGGATCCCGGCCGACTCATTCGTTGGGACCCCGTGGGCGCCTGTCGAAGCAGGGCGTCTGCCGTCCGCCTCCCGACCGGACGACGTGGTGTCTTCCTGATCGGTCCTTTGCGGCTGTGGGCGCACGATCCCTTCGGATTGTTCGGGCTGCCCGTCGCGAGCGCCGCGGCCGTCACCCTCGTCGTGCATCCTCCGGCGACCGCTGACGCAGTGCTGCCGAGCATCCGGTCCGGATCGGCATGGAGCACCGGTGCCCGCCAAAGCGCAACGGGACACACCGACGATCCGGGAGGAGAATGGAACGGACTGCGACTCTACGAACCGGGTGACCGTCTGCATCTGCTCTCATGGCAGGCCGAGGCACGGTACGGCGTGCTGCTGGTCCATGACTTCCGGCCGGACGCCGAAGACCTCGTCACCATTGTCCTCGACGACCGGGCCGGCGTTCACCGACGTAAAGCGTTCGATGGTGCCCTCTCCGCCATCATCGCGCTGGTGTCGGAGGCCACCCGGCGCTCGGCTGACGTCGAGGTCGTCACGTTGTCCGGACGCCGGATCACCGGCTCACCCACACCCGAGGGGATGGTCGAGCTCTTGACGTTCCTGGCCGGCACCCAGCCGCGACGTGTGCCCAGCGACACCGCACCAGGCCTGGCGCGGCCCGGCGGACCCGACGGCGCCATCGTGGTCACGACGCAGACCGCCCGCACCACACTTCCACCGCCCTACGGAACGCAGAGCGTCGTCGTGGTCGAATGACACATTCCTCTCTCCGGCGGTACGGACCCGATGTCGGCCTGCTCTGCGCCTCACTCGTCGCGGGAGCTTCGCTGGGCCGTCTGATCGGGGGTGGAGTGCGGGGTCCGGCCATCGGACCCTTGGTGGCGGCGGCGGGTGCGGGCTCGGTGGTCCCGGCCCTGATCGCCCTGAAGCGGATCCCCGTCCCGGTCCGGGCGTTCGCGGGAACGCTTGCAGTGATGTTGGTGTGCCTCTGGGCGACCGTCCCGGGATCGACCACGTTCGGGGCACCGACCGCCCACACCTGGCACGTGCTCGCGTTGCGCCTTCAGGCGGCGCGACCGGTGCTCGTGGATTTCACGATTCCTCTTCGTCCGATCGAAGGGGTTGTCCTGCTCGGCGCGTTGACCGCCGGCATGGTGTCGGTACTGGGGTCCGTGGCGCTCCGCTCCAGCGACGATCCCGATCGGCTGTATCCGGGACTCGCCCTTCTCTGCCCCTTCAGCTTGTTGGCCTTCGCCTGCGTCCGAACGACGTCGCCTTCGATCGCTCTCCCGGTTGCGCTCTTCGTCGCAGCCAGTGCGTTCACGCTGAGCACCGCGCAGCCGGAGCCCGTCCACGCCCAGAGAGGCGAACCCCACTCCCGCCGGTTCTCCACCGCCACGGCGGTCACTACCTCCATCATGGTCGGCGTCACACTGGTCGCACTGTCCGTCGGATCCGGAGCAGGGCTCGCGGGGGGGTCCTCAGGGGCCGGCGCCGCGGGTCTCGTTCCGCCGACAGACTTGTCGCTGACCTCCAATCTCGTCGCACTGGAGGTGCACGACGCCAACGAAGTGTTGTTCCGCGCCCGCACTCCTTATCCCACCTACTGGCAAGTGGCGGTGTTGAACATCCTCCGCAACGGCGTGTGGGTCCCGGATCCGAACACCCGAGCGGCCATTGATGGGAGCGCCCCGGCCGTAGCGGTTCAAGCGGGCTCTTCGACCCCTGTCCCGGTGGCCGACACCTTCTCGGCCACCGTTGCGATCGAGAACCTCTCGAGCCGCCTTCTCCCGGTGCCACCGGCAACGGTGTCGCTCACCGGAGCACCAGCCGCCACGATCACCGGACTGGGAGCAGAGTCGTCGAAGCCCACGACGTCGGGTGATCGGTACACGACGGTCTCGGCCGTTCCCGTCAACGATCCCGGAGCCGTTGCGGGCGGTTCCTCCGTCGCGGCATATCCCCCGGGTTTCCTGCGCTCCGAGACGGTGCTCCCTCCTCTTCCCTCCAGCGTGGCGCTCTTGGCCCGAGCAGCCACCGTCGGGGCGCAGACGCCCTTGGGTCAGGCCGAGGCGCTCGTCAACTGGTTCCGCTCGGGCCGGTTCTCCTACACGCTGAATCCCCCCGCACCCGCTCCGGGATCAAACCCGCTCATCGGCTTCCTCACCCAGACTCGGTCGGGCACATGCGAGCAGTTCGCAGGTGCCTTCACCGTGCTCGCACGATCGCTGGGCCTCCCCACCCGGTTGGTGGTCGGGTTCACCGCGGGGCATCACGCCGGACCGGACGAGGTCACGGTGAAAGGCGACGATGCCCACGCCTGGCCACAGGTGTACCTCGGACCGGCCGCGGGTTGGGTGTCGTTCGAACCCACTCCGCAGCGACTGACCGGTGAGCTGGCGCCGGAGGGCGTCGTCGGGCCTACCGGCATCGAGACGGTCCCGCCCCCTCCCGCCGTCACCCCATCGTCGACGACGCCTCCGTCACCCACGACGGCAGCGCCCACGACGGCGGCGCCCGCGACGGCGGCGCCCACGACGGCAGCGCCGACGGTGACGAGCTCACCGAAGGGCGCCACGGGTTCGGCCTCGTCGCCGGCTGGGTCGAGCGCAGGAGTGAGCGGGACGGAATGGGCGCTGATCGGCGTCGCCGGCGCGATCGTCATCGCGCTCGGGCTCTTCGTGATGCGTCGCCGCCGCCGCTGGTCTCCTGCTGGTCGTACGCCGGCCGAGTTGTGCGTCCTGGCCGAAGCCGAAGTCGACCGCGCGTTGCGGCGTGCAGGCGCCGAGCGCCCCCGGTGGCAACCACTGCGCATGTACGTGGAGGGGCTGATCGACCGAGTCGGGACGGTACATGCATCATCGCGTGGCGGCGACTCGGTCTCGGACGATCGGCTTGCCTCGTTACTGGCGGACGGGGCCAGGGTTGCTCAGGTGGCCGAATGCGCGCTCTTTGACCCACTCCCCGTGAGCGAGGGTTCGTGCCGCGCGGCATACGACACGGCGATCCGGCTTCGTCACGACCTCGCGGGCCACGATGTCCGCGCCGCCCTCGCACGGGTCGCCGTCAGTGATGTCAAATCGGTCGATCGTGTCGAGGTGACCATCGCTTCGCCACGGTGAGGTTCGCCCACAACGAGCTGCGAGCACCGGCGCACCCTGTCGGATTCGCTGGCCAGTCGGGCGTCGTCACTGCATCGCGTGGCTCAGCGTCAGGATGTCGACAATGGACCGCTCCGCGTCGGAGAGCCCGATGAACTCGATGCCAACTCGAACGGTCCCCCCGGGGCTGAGCGCGGCATTTCTGATCTCGCCCTCGAGCAGGATGTTGACCGAATCGCCGACCGGCGGGACTTCCACGGAGACGCGCCGGCCCACCAGCTCGGACGGTCGGGAATGATGGATCTGGATCCCGAGACCCAGCACGGAGATGTCGATGACCCGGCAGTCACACCATTCGGTGGCGGACTCGCCCCCGATAAGGCACGACCCATACCAACCGGCACGTTGGCGTGGTACTCGGCGGCGGTATTCCATGACGCACCTTCCCTCTCCGGGGCGGATCTCAACGCCCGTTACGACCCTCATGTGCACGAGGGCGGCCAGTGGGGGAACGGTGCTCCCGCCCATTGCTTTCGGTCTGTGTGCAGCGTGCGTCGATCGGACCCGATGGCAGAGCGCGGCGTGCCGCCGGCAGTTGCAGCACGTCGCGGTCGGTAGGCTCTGCCACCGTGAGCGATCCGGTGCGGCAGACCGTTCCCCTCGGCCGGCAATGGGGGACGGCGGACCCCTTCCTCTTCTGCGTCCACCACCTCGACCGCTACCCGGCGGCGAACGAGCACCTGGGCCCCGCGGCGTCGCTCGAAGCGCGCGACATCGGGATGGACTTCTCCGGGGCCGACGGGTGGAGCATGTACCACGGCAGCATCGTCCCGGGCTTTCCCCAGCACCCGCACCGGGGCTTTGAGACCGTGACCTTCGTCCGGAGGGGCTTCATCGACCACTCCGACTCGCTCGGCGCCACGGCCCGGTTCGGGCGCGGCGACGTCCAGTGGCTGACAGCCGGGGCGGGCATCGTCCACTGCGAGATGTTCCCCCTACTCGACCGCACGGGCCCGAACACCACCGAGCTGTTCCAGATCTGGCTCAACCTGCCCCACGAGGACAAGATGGTCGACCCCTACTTCACGATGCAGTGGGGTGAGGACATCCCTCGCCTTGCACTGGAGGACGACGAAGGACGTCGAGGGGAGCTGACTGTCATCGCCGGGGCGGTCGACGGGATTCGACCCCTGGCCGCTCCGCCCGACTCATATGCGTCGCGCCCCGATTCCGATCTGGCCATGTGGCACCTCGTGCTCGAGCCGCTCGCGCGGTGGGAGACCCCGCCTGCGGCGTCGGTCGACACCCTGCGCACCCTCTACGTGTTCGAAGGCTCCGTGTCGATCGCCGGCCATCCCGTGACCGAGGCAACTGGTGTCGTCGTCCGACCCGACGAACCGGTCACCGTCACCGCCGGTGCCGCGGGCGCCGAGGTGCTCGTCCTGCAGGGCAGGCCCATCGGTGAGCCAGTGGTCCAATACGGCCCCTTCGTGATGAACGACCGGGCAGGCATCGAGCAGGCACTCGTCGACTACCAGACCACCGGCTTCGGCGGCTGGCCCTGGCCGACCGACGATCCCGTGCAGTCCCGAGACGTCGGGCGCTTCGCACGTCACGCCGACGGACAGGTCGAGCAGCGTCCCGGGCACGGTGGCGGCCAGCCGGTCTGACATCTGGGCAATAGACGCTCACGCTTCGTCTTCTGCTGACCGTTCGGCACCCTCGATCGTGCGGTCCTCTGACTCTTCAAGGTTGGCCTGGGCCCGCTCCTCCGGATTGTCGCTCTGGCTCTCTTCCGGCGGTCGTCCGCTCGCCCGTGTTTCGACGTTCTTCGGAGCGATTCCCGGTCGCAATCGATTCATAGCCACGAAGTGTCTTTGCCCACGTTGCCACCGTCCAATCTCAGACGGTCATTGAGGGAGCAGCCTCGACTCGCGTGTCCACCGCATTTGATCTTCGGCATTTGGAGAGAGTTGTTTCGGCTTCTACGAACGGGAGCTCCGATCGAGGTTGGGGATGTGAGAGGACCAGACGCCATTACTGCGAGGCGAGAATGGCCGCCACCTCCGCAACCGGGTCGCGTACGACCGGACCGGTGGCCGTCACCTCCGCCCGGACGATGGTGCCGTTGAAGGCGAAGGGCGCCTCGTAGTCGCCTCCCACCGCGGGCCCCCATTCGTAGCCGCACGTGAGCCCGATCATCACCTCGTTGAAGGCCACCGGGGTGAAGCGCTCCACCGCCCCGCTCCCGACCACCACGCCGTCCTGCACGAGCGTCGCCTGGCCCCCGAGCGCCTCGTCTTTCTCGAAGCGGAAGGCGACCTCGTGGCGTCCCGAATCAAGTGCCGTGTCGGCCGCGACCACGTAGAGGCGCTGGCCGTACAGGTTGTGCACGTAGCGCAGCCGGCCGTCGACCACGTGGAAGGACCAGCCGCCGAGTGCGCACCCAAGCGCCAGCAGAGTTCCCGATGGCACAACGCCGTCGGGAAGCTCGACGGTGAGCTCCATCGCGTGGGAGCGGTTTCGCACGTCGACGGCCACCCACTCGGGCACCGGAGCCCCGCCCTGGAAGTAGCGGTAGGTCGCTTGGGGGCGCCGGTGGTCGTGCTTGTGCGCAATGGCCTCGAGCACCCGGTTGTCCAGCGGGAGCACGTCGTTGCGCCGTGCCTCCTCCCACCACAGCGCGACGAGCTCGGCGACCTTGTCGGGGAACTCGGGGGCGCGGTCACGTGACTCCGAGACGTCATCGGTCACGTGGTAGAGCTCCCAGACGTCATCGTCCCACGGTGCGTTGGACCGTAGGCCGTCGTCGTACATCGGACCGACCGGGTGGTACGTCACCGCCTTCCACCCGTCGTGGTAGATCGCACGCGAGCCGAGCATCTCGAAGTGCTGAATGACATGCCGGCCAGCCTCCGTCTCTCCTCCGTCGCCGAGCACGTAGGCGAAGCTGGTGCCGTCGAGGTGCGACTGGGCGATGCCCTCGATCTCGGCCGGTGGCGCGATGCCGACCAGCTCGAGCACCGTCGGGGCGATGTCGATTGCATGCGCGTACTGCCGACGTACGCTGCCGCCCTCGGCGGCCCGCCGGCTCACCGGCAGGCGGACGATGCAGGGATCGGCCACGCCGCCCTCGTGGACCTCGCGCTTCCAACGCTTGAACGGGGTGTTCCCCGCCATGGTCCACCCCCACGGGTAGTTGTTGTGGCTGCGTGGCCCACCGATCTCGTCGAGCCGGGCGTACATCTCCGACACGCCGGCGCCCTCGAAGTTCGACAGGCGGCCCTCGTTGATGGTCCCCTGCTTGCCGCCTTCGGAACTGGCACCGTTGTCCGAGACGACGATCACCACGGTGTCCTCCGCGTCGCCCAGGTCCTCGATGAAGGCGAGCACTCGGCCAATCTGCTCGTCGGTATAGGACAAGAAGGCAGCGAAGCACTCCATGAACCGCTCGGCGAGGGTGCGCTGACGCTCCTCGAGGCTGTCCCAGGCCGGGACCCACGGCGGGCGTGGCGTGAGCACGGTGCCCTCGGGGACGATGCCCGCGGCGAGTTGGCGGGCGAATGTCTCCTCTCGCCAGGCGTCCCAACCCTTGGCGAAGCGGCCCTTGTAGTGCCTAATCCACTCGGCCGGCGCGTGGTGGGGCGAGTGGCATGCCCCCGTGGCGAAGTAGAGGAAGAAGGGCAGCTGGTCGTCGACGGCGCGCAGGTCACCCAGGTACTCGATGGCCCGGTCGGCCAAATCCGCGCTGAGGTGGTACCCCTCGTCGAGCGAACGCGGCGGACGGACTGCGTGGTTGTCGTGGTAGAGGGCGGGCACGAACTGGTGGGTCTCCCCGCCGTGAAAGCCATACCAGCGATCGAAGCCGCGCCCGAGGGGCCACGTCGCCCGCGAGTTCGCCATGTTGGTCTCGCCCTCGGGGCTCAGGTGCCACTTCCCCACCGCGTAAGTGGCGTAGCCGGTCGCCCGCAGCATCTCGGAGAGGAAGCCGTTCTCGCGCGGCGGTCGCCCCCAGTAGCCGGGGAATCCGGTGGCGAGGTCGGCCACCCTGCCCATGCCGCTGCGATGGTGGTTTCGCCCGGTCAGCAGACAGGCCCGCGTCGGCGAACACAGGGCGGTGGTATGGAAGTTGGTCAATCGCACGCCCTCGGCGGCGACGGCGTCGATGGAAGGGGTCTCGATGTCGGAGCCGTAGCAGCCCAGCTGGGCGAATCCGACGTCGTCGAGCACGATGAGCACCACGTTCGGCGCATCCTCCGGCGGGGCGGGCAGAGCTGGCCACCACGGCTGCGAGTCGCGCCAGTCGTTACCGATCTTTCCCTGGAATTCGATTCGTGGCACGCGCCCTACTCCCAACTCGTCGGTGTCCCGAGAGCTTGGCATTCCGGGTGTGCTGCGCGCGCACGTGCGACGGCGGCGGCGTCGAGCGTTACGCCAGGGCAAAGCTCGAATCTCTCGATGCAGACCCCAACGTTTGTGAGCCCACCGTTTCGAAGCGGCTAGCCGCCGCGGCCTCGCTGATTGCCCCCACCGCCATCCGGAATCGATGGGCCCCGCCGCCACCTACCTCGAGATCGTGCTAGGTGTGCCGGCGGCGACCAAGCGATAGTGTCCAACCGTGGGGAAGAAGCAATTGGGGGTGCTGGCAGCCCGGGGGATGCCCCGGGCGTTCATGGCCCTGGTGTTCGTCACCATGGCGCTCGTGAGCGTGAATGCTGCGGCCGGCGCAACAAATGTGCACGCAGGGCCGAAGCCGACCACGATCGTCCTGAAGGCACCGACCGCGTACAAGCCGAAAGCGCCGCCCGGCGGAGGCACGGACGACTACCACTGCACCCTGCTCAACCCGCACCTGACGCACGACGCGTTCATCACAGCCATCGACTTCCAGCCGAACAGCCCCGAAGTGCACCACGAGATCACCTACGCCGTGCCCCCGGACCTCGCAGCAGCGGCTGAGGCCCAGAACGAAGGGGGCAAGGGGTGGACATGCTTCGGGGAATCCGGGCTCAACACAGGCGGATCGGGGCGGTCGTTGAACGGAGGCACCCCATGGCTCACTGCCTGGGGCCCGGGACACAACCTCTCCAAGGAACCGGCCGGAACCGGCGCGCCCATGCCCGCCGGCACCCTCGTGATCGTGCAGGAGCACTACAACATGTTGGTGGGGGACAAGCCGGTCCGCTCCAAGCTGACCCTTACCACCATGCCAGCCAGTACTCCCCTCCGCCCCCTGCGCCTCAACATCGTGGCCGCCCCACCGGACATCCCGTGTGCTCCGGGCGTCACGGGTCCCATGTGCAATCGTGCGGCCGAGCTGGCCAGCGTCGGTCAGCGCTTCGGGATGGGTCAAGAGGCGCTGGTCGACGGGTTGGAGTCGCTCTGCGGCAGGAGCCCGTCGGACCCGCCCGTCGGGGATACCACGACGTGCACGTGGCCGATGGACACCTCAGGCAACATTGTTGAGCTCGCGGCGCACATGCATCTGCTCGGGGTGCAAATGAAATTCGTCCTGAACCCCGGCAAACCCACCCAACAGACGCTGCTGAACGTGACGAACTACGATTTCCACTACCAACACGGCTACGTGTTGGCGAAGCCCGTCCCTGTCTCCCCGGGCGACACGATCGGGATCACCTGCACCTACAACCCGCAGCTCCAAGAGGAGCTGCCCCTCCTGCGCCAGGTGCCACCACATTTCGTGACCTGGGGCGACGGCTCGACCGACGAGATGTGCCTGGGTCTGATTCTCATGACGCCACCAAGCAGCGTTTCCGAGTCGGCGGCGCTGGCGCACGCGTTCTCCCCCTCCGTCTGATCTGGGCTTCCCTCGTCACCGGTCCATCAGCTCCGGACTCTGAGCTCGGGCCGCTCGACAAGCCGTTCAGCGTCGCGACTCAGTCGCCGTCCCAGCAGCCCAAGATGAGGTCGGCGACCGTGTAGGCGACGTCCGTCGCTCCCGTCGGCGGGCGGCCGAACTGGGGTGGCAGCCCCGAGATGTCCACCAGCAGCACCTTCCAGTCCTTGCGTACCGCCACGTCGCCGCCCGACGTGCGGAAAGCGCCCTGGCCCAGGTTCCCCAGCGTCTGGGTGTCACCCAGCTGGGTGGCCAGCCCGTGGAAGTAGGCGAGGGTCTGAGACCAGCTGGAGAGCTCCTGCACAGACAACGTGAACGACCCGTTGGGGTAGTCGTAGCGGCAGGAGTACTTGTGGTCGACCCACGTCCGGTCGGTCACCGTGGCGTTCACCCCGAGCACCTCGTTGATCTCGCGTTGGGCCTTGGGTCGGCAGACCATCAAAGCGATCAGAGAGGGGTTCCGGCCCGCCGGCAGCGGCCGTTGGGCCACCGTGGCGCTGGCAGGCACAGTCCCCGACAGGCACACCGAGACCAGGAGGATCAGTGGGGCGAGAGCGGCGATCGCCATCAGCCGACGCACGCGGTTGAGGGTAACAGTCGCTCCCCCACGAATGGGGGTCGGGCCGCACCCGGAGCTATGTTGGCGACCAAGCTAGGTGGGGAGGAACATGGCGAGAAGGGGCTCGGCCGGGAGGGTCGGAGCGAGGAGACTGTCGGTGCTCGTGATCCTGCCGGCCATCGGTCTACTGGCCGCGGCCTGGGGCTCCGGGAGCGTCGGTGCGGCTTGGAATTCCAGCAGCCATCCCAGCGTCCGCGCCACCAGCACAACTGCCTCGGGTGGTCAGGAGGCGGCCGCCGGCACGTCTCCGTACTACGAAGTGAAGACGGCCGCCGTGTCGGGCCTCGGCACCGTCCTGGTGGACGGGCAGGGTCTGACCCTCTACATGTTCGTGCCCGACGCCCAGCGCGGGCGGTCAACCTGCTACGGCCGCTGCGCCTCAGGCTGGCCGCCGCTGCGGCTGCCCGCCGGGCAGACCGTACCGGTGGCCGGCGGCCAGGCCCGGACGTCACTCCTCGGGACCACGGCCCGCAAGGACGGCGGCCTGCAGGTCACCTACGACGGCTGGCCGC
The DNA here is from genome assembly GCA_963736525.1 of uncultured Acidimicrobiaceae bacterium. GTDB lineage: Bacteria > Actinomycetota > Acidimicrobiia > Acidimicrobiales > RAAP-2 > Bog-473. The sequence goes on along the minus strand of CAVTPF010000002.1, from coordinate 19,456 downwards.
TCTACCTCTGGGTGGGCGACACGGGGCCCGGTCAGGCCACCGGCCAGGGCATCAATAGCCTCGGTGGCCGCTGGTACGTGCTCTCACCCACGGGCCGGGTCATCAAGGCCAAGACCTAGCGCACGCAAGAAACCGGAAACAGCGGTGGTCGGCCCGGTCGGTCTCACGTGTCGACGGCAACCGGAGACGGGTAAGAGGACGTAGCGAAGACGGTCGTCCCGAAGAGCACCAGTGTGAGCACGTGCACAGAGGTGCACCACAGACAGATGGCGTCGATCGCGAAGAGCTCGGCGTACAACAGGTACAGGACCGTGCCGAGCCCGACCACCGCCCAGGCCAGCCGTCCGATCCGGACAGCCGGCTCGGGTCGCCGCCACATGGGCGGCAGCTGCAGCACCAGCATGATGGCGAAGAACACGAGGCCGAGCACGGCCACCGGCACACCGGCCACCGCCGAATACGAGCTCGTGGTGACCTTCAGACAGTTGACGATCCCGTTGTCCGAGCAGGCCAGCGTGCTCGACGACGTGAAGTGCTCGTACGTGAGGTAGCCGGCCACACCGAGCCCGAGCACGCTGAGGACGGTCCCGACCATCCCGGGCCACCGGGGCATGTCCTCATCCACCATGCACCGCCGAGCAGACCGCGGCGGGCTTCTCGTTGGAAAGTGAGCCACAGATCGTCGTGATCAACTGAGCGGCACTGGCGTCGATGTTCGCTCCGATGGTGGTCGAGTTGTTGCCCACCTGGGCTGCGACGGCGGAGAAGGGCAGGTTCTCCAGCGGGGTGAACAAATACTGGGCCGAGGGGAGGACCTTCTTCCCTCCGAAGTCCACGAACGGGTACTCGCCGCCATTCGTGTCCTCCCACAGCGTGACCTGAGCCTGCGTCGGCGTCTGCAGAGGCGCATAGCCGTTGCCCTGCGGCCTGTTCGTGAAGACCTCCACCGGAGCGAACGTCAAGTACGGACTCGTGTACGTCGTGCCGTAGAAGGTCAAGGTAGGGACGTCGCCATCTTCGTTGGCGGAGTGGATGCGGCCGGGCTGGGGTGTGAACGTGCCGAACTTTGACAGGGCGATGTACAGCGGCCACCGTTCGGCGGCGCAGTGCGGGCAGTACTCGGCACCGATGAACAACATCTCGGGTTTGCCGTCCGCCACGAGAGACGACCCGCTGACCGACTGGGGCGTTGTGACGACGCCGCCGGTCGGCGCGGCGGCGAGGGTCGAGATCGGGACCGACTGGAGCTTGGCCAGCGTGGCCGCCGGAATCGGAGTGCCCGCGGGAGGCGATGCCTGGTCGACGGTGCCTGAGCCCGAGCCACCTCCGACGACTTTGACGATTACCAGTACGGCGACGATGACCACCACCAGCGCGATGGTGAGGATCCCGTAATTCCGGGTACGCGCCCGACGTTCTCGTAGAACGGCCTCCTGCTTCGCCGCCTGGCGCGCGGCGAAGCGCTGGCTGGAGGATGACTTCTTTGCGGGTGTGGTCTTGGAGGACGATTTACCTTTCTGTGACTGCTTTGCTGGTCGAGGGGGGTTGTTCGGCATGACGGGTCTCCGGATCTCTGTCAGCGACACGCGGGTGGTCACCTGAAGGCGACCACGCACCATCGGCAATGTCGGAGCGTGCTCGGTGCACGCGCTCTATCAAGGACATCGGCGCGTCGGCGCCGGCTCCTTACGCGGAGGGGAGGCGCTGCGGTGGCCGGAGCAGCCGTGAGGGTGAGCCCGCCGGCAAGGCGACCGCTGCCAAACCCAGGCGACGGACGGTGCGGAGTGCGACGAGGACCAGGACGCCGGCGGTGATTGTGCCGGCCAGTGCGAGGCTGAGAACTGGCACCGAAGACGACGGCGACCCACGGTTGCAGGACACCACGGCGCACTCGATGCCCGACGGTGCGGGCGTCACCGCCGTCACGATGGTGGCCCCCGTCGCACGTGTCGGCTGAGAAAGCATGGAGCCCGGCACAAGGCAGCTCACGGCGACGGCCGCAAGGGTCACTACGATCCAGCGCCACCTCGATGCCACGATCAAAGACTAGAACTCCCGGTGGTTCGACGCGGCGACACGGATGGGCGACGTTGTGGGTTCCGACACGTCCCACCGCCACAAAGATCGACTTCTCACGCTCAAGTCGCCTTCATGCGCTCGGTGCCTCTCGCCGGCAGGCGTCATAGTCTGAAGATGGCAAGCAAGCTTCTCGGCCTGGCACGAGCCGTCATCTTCGGATCCGTCGTTGTAGCGGCTCCGAGAAGCTGGATCTCGGGCGAGGGTGATCATGACTACTACGCTTTGTAGTATATGTAACGGGTGGCCCGCCCCACGGCAACGCCTCGCCCCGACGGATCGGGTGGTTCGGCGGATCATCGGAGTGCTCGGTGACCGCCACTGACCTGGCCGTCCCCGCCTCGGACACCGAGGTCTCCATCTCCATCGGGGGGATGACCTGCGGCGCCTGTGTGGCCCGGATCGAGAGCAGGCTCAATTCGCTCGACGGCGTCGAAGCACGGGTCAACCTGGCGTCTGAGCGGGCCCGAGTTCGGATGCCGCCTGGGGCTTCCCTCGCAGTCGTCATCGAACGCATCGAGTCGGCAGGTTTCACCGCGGAGATCGTCGATGACCTCACTTCGGCTCCCGACGCCGTCGCCGAGGCCGAGGCCGAGGCGGACCGCAAGGTCCGCTATCTCGGACGGCGCCTCGTTGTAGCGGGCCTGCTGTTCATGCCTCTCGGCGATGCCTCCGTCGCCTTCTGGCTCGTCCCCTCGCTGCGTTTCCCCGGCTGGCAGTGGATTCTGCTTGGGTTGGCGGCGCCGATTCTGACCTGGGCCGCATGGCCGTTCTACAAGGCCGCTGTTCGAAACGCCCGGCATGGAATTGCCACGATGGACACCCTGGTCTCGATGGGCATCGCGGCCGCCACCGCGTGGTCGATCTATGCCATGTTCTTCCGCGACACGAGCCACGTCGCTCGATCGTTTCGCTACGTGCTGGCTCACCAACAGAGTGGGGCGATTTATCTCGACGTGGCAGCCGGTGTGACCACCTTCCTCCTTGCCGGCAGGTATTTCGAGGCCCTCAGCAAGCGGCGGAGCGGCAACGCTCTGCGTGCTATTTCCGCGGTCGGCGCCAAGGATGTCGCGGTGCTCGACGCGGCAGGAACTGAGCAGCGCCGGCCGATCGAAGCACTCTCCAAGGGGGATAGGTTCGTCGTCCGACCCGGAGAGACCATCGCTACCGACGGAGAGGTCATCTTCGGGCAGTCGGCCATCGACCGCAGCGCGATGACCGGTGAGTCGATGCCGGCCGACGTAACCGTCGGTGACACGGTCCTGGGAGGCACCGTGTGTGTCGGGGGGCGCCTAGTGGTGAAGGCCACCAGGTTGGGGGCGGACACACAACTAGCTCAGATGCTCCGGCTGGTCGAGGACGCACAGAATCAGAAGGCAAACGTCCAACGAGTGGCTGACCGAATCGCCGGCGTCTTCGTACCGGCCGTGATCGGGATCGCACTCGTCACACTGGCTGGCTGGCTGCTCATCGGGGGAACGAACGAGGAGGCCTTCAGCGCGTCGCTTTCCGTGCTGATTATTGCGTGCCCGTGTGCGCTGGGTCTGGCCACCCCCACTGCGCTGATGGTGGCCTCCGGTGAGGGGGCACGACTAGGCATCTTCTTCAAGGGTTACCAGGCACTCGAAGAATCGCAAGAGATCGACACGGTGCTCCTCGACAAGACGGGGACGGTGACGGAGGGCGCGACGGTCGTCGAGGACGTCAGCGGGGTCGATGGGATCTCGACCGAAGCCGTCCTGGGATGGGCCGGATCGCTCGAACTGGCGTCGGAGCACCTCGTGGCCAGGGCGATCGTTCAGCGAGCGCAGAGTGACGGGGTCCAGTTGGAGATGGTGACGGATTTCGAAGCGCTGGCCGGTCTTGGTGCCCGGGGGTCTCTCGACGGCCACCAATTGAAGGTGGGGAGACGCGAGCTCTTCTCGGATTCGACACTTTCGGCAATGCCTCAATCGCTGGCATCGCACTGCGTGGCATGGGAGAGCCAGGGACGGACAGTCGTGCTCGTGAGCCGAGACGGGGTAATGGTGGGTGCGCTTGCCGTCAGCGACAGGGTGCGGTCCACAGCGCCATCTGCCGTGCGAACCCTGAAAGCGCTTGGCTTGCACTGTGTCCTGGTGACCGGTGACCACGAGGCAGCGGCGCGAAGAGTTGCAGCATTGATCGGAGTCGACGATGTCATCGCCGCGGCGTTGCCTGCCGACAAGGTCGCGGCGATCAGACACCTGCAACAAGAGGGTCATCGCGTTGCGATTGTGGGAGACGGCGTCAACGACGGTCCGGCCCTGGCGTGCGCGAACCTAGGCCTCGCTGTCGGCTCGGGTACCGATGTCGCGATGGAGTCGGCCGACCTGATCATCATGCGCGACAACCTCACCGCAGTTCCCACCGCAATTGCACTGGCCCGGCGGACGTATCGCACCATTCGCACCAATCTGCTGTGGGCGTTTGGCTACAACGTGATCGCCATCCCCCTTGCTGCGTTCGGGTTCCTCAATCCTCTGATCGCTGGCGCCGCCATGGCCCTCTCTTCTGGTTGCGTGGTGTGGAACAGCGCTCGGTTGCGTCACTTCTCGACCGATGTCCAGCGGAAGGCCGAACCAGGAGCCGGACTTGCACACGTTGTGGGCGCAGTGTCTCCCACTTGCGGATAGCACCTCCGGCGTTCAGACCGTCACGACGACGCACACGGGTGACCTGTTCCTGACTTGACGTCTTTTCGACCGACCTGAATACTACATTCTGTAGTAGCACGGGCAGATCGAGCGCAGAGGATGGCCCGCATGACGGCCGTGAAAGTCGGACAGAGCTCTCCGGTCGATCCGCCCCACCGGTCCTTCTCGCTTATCAGGACACAACGGACACTCCAGATCGTTTTGGGTCTCTTCTGGCTCCTCGACGCCGGTTTGCAGTTCCAGCCGTTCATGTTCCGCAGTACCTTCACCACGACCTACCTGCTGAACAACGCCCAGAATCAGCCCGATGTGGTCCGGTGGATCATCACCAATGTGGGCCACTTTGTGGGACCCCACGTCGCCGTGTGGAACACGTTCTTCGCTCTCATCCAGGTCTTCATCGGTGCCGGGTTGCTCTTTCGGCGCACCGTGCGCCCCGCCCTCGCAGCGTCGTTCTTCTGGGCCTTCGGCGTTTGGTTCTTCGGTGAGGGCCTCGGTCTGATCTTCACCGGATCGGCTTCGGCCCTGACCGGAGCGCCGGGGTCCGTATTCCTCTACGGGCTGATCGGGGTGATGGCGTGGCCTCGATCGCGGACGAGCGACGATGCCGAACCAGCGGTCGGCATCGGGTCTTCGGCGGCGGGTCAGGGCATCGGGGGAGCGAGCACTCCCCTCTTGGTCTGGGTTGGGTACTGGTCGCTCGCCGCAGTCCTGTTCCTGCTTCCGAACAACCGGACGTCAACCTCGGTGTCAAGCGCCATCACCGGCATGTCGTCCGGCGAACCCAGTGCGTACTCCCACTTCCTCACCAACTTCGGCAACCAATTCGGCAGCGGCGGCGACTGGACCACGTGGCTGTTGGCCATCGCCTCCCTGATCGTCGGATTCGGACCCCTGCTGTTCCGACGACCGACTCCGTTCCTCGCCGTGGGAGGCCTCCTCTCCGCCTTCTTCTGGGTCAGCGGCCAAGGTCTCGGCGGCATCTTCACCGGATCTGGTACAGACCCCAACACCGGTCCCCTCATTATCCTGCTGGCCCTGGCCATGGTGCCCGCCGCATTGGCGGATCCCTCGACATGGCGCTCCCCCCTTGCAAGGGCTCTCTCCCGATCCCCCGTGCTGGTCCTCGGAGGCGCGGTGGGTCTCGCGGTCGCCCTGTTGCTCAGTGCCGTCTACCCGGTCGCCGCTCAGGAGTCCACCAGCACAGCGATGTCTGGCATGACCGGCATGTCCGGAGCATCCATGACGGGTTCGAGTGAGCAGACTGCGGCGACAGCGACCTGCTCGAGAGGGAACAACGGCGCCCCGAGGGCAGGGCTGGACGTGAACAACACCCCGAACATGATCATGGCGGGGCCCGGCACGGGCATGAACATGAATGGTGCAGACGCCAGCGCGGCGGCCGGCCTCAATACCACCAAGGCCAACTGGCACTACGCAGGCCCCGCTCTGCCAACGGCGGAGGCACAGGAGCTGTTGGCGCAGGGAGAGAACGGTCCTAGCGACATCCACATGCTCGTGAGCGGGTGCGCGTCGGAGCCCACCTTCTCGGAAGAGATCAACGCGGCCCAATACGTCCAGACCACAAGTCAGGCCGTGGCGCGCTACTCGTCACCCACCGCAGCTACGGCCGCAGGGTACGTGCCGGTCTCACCGACGAGCTACCCCGTCGTGTACTACGTCAACCCGACCATTGTGGCGGCAAACGAAGCTGCGGGCAGGACGCTCGACCCGCAGAGCGTGGACGGTCTCGTCTTCGCACAGACACCCTCGGGTCAGGAGGTGCTGGCGGCAGCGATGTACCTCCTTCAGCCAACCGTGACCCCGCCCATGCCCTACGGCGTCTTGGTCCAGTGGCATCAGCGTACGAACGTCTGTGCCCCGAGCTCTCAGTCCGCCTCGAACCCACTGCAGATCACCGGTGTCCCACCCTGCCCGGCGGGGAGCATTCAGCAGTCCACGCCGTTCATGACCATGGTGTGGCAGGTGCCGGTGGCCGGAGGCCCGTTGGCCATTCAACCACCGGACATTCAGATCGTCGAAGCGGCGGTCATGTCGGCGGGAACGTGACGGAGACCGTGCGGATCTGGGCACACCGGGTGGCCGGTGCCTGGGTCACATCCAGCGAGCGGCGACCCCAGACTCGGCACCGGACAGCGCCGCCATCGCTGCTGCTCGGGCATGGTCTGACACCGTGACCCGCCGGAGCTCGCGAGAGGGCGCTCGGGGTCGAGCCCTGGGTGCGTTGTTCATCCCGGCCTTGGTCGTGGCCGTCTGTTTCGCGGCGCCAACGGGCGAGGCGGCATCCGAGGCGCCGCTTCCGGCCGGTCGGACGCCCTCGACCATCGCCACGATGATCTGCAAGCCGAAGGCGAGACAAGAGATTGCGTCGGTGCTCGGCGAGTTCGCCACGGTCTCCCATCCCACCTGGATGAACCACCTCTACTCGTGCCAGTACAGGTATCCGAGCGGTTCGATGGTGCTTTCGGTGAAGGAACTCTCCAGCTGGGCACAGACGAAGAGCTATTTCGCGATGCTCACGAAGCAGATGGGCACGTCCCAAGTCATCAATGGGCTGGGGCAGGCGGCGGTTGAGACCACTGACGGATCGATCATTGTGCGGAAGGACTGGAAGGTCCTCCTGGTCAATGCAGCGGGACTCCCCCCTCAGTTTGGCCAGCCGCCCACCAGCTCTCGGGCTGTCGCGGAGTCGGTCGCAGACGTCATTCTCGGTTGTTGGGACGGTGACTGAGTCAAGGCACCAGATCGCATTTCATTCGGCGGGCGCACTCAGGACAGCGTCCGGCTGAAGCCGAACGACACCGGAGTGCCTCCGAACTCGGCCACCACATGGAACGTCGACCGACCGGGTTGCAGCAGCACGAAGTCGGTGTAGTGGCCAGCGGCAACGCGGAGCTGCCTGAGGTTCTGAGGAGCTCCGCCGGCGACACTGGCAACCACCAGCGGCCTGACGGTGGCCAGATCGGCCGCCGATCCGCTGAAGATGATGTGGAACTGGTTGATTCCTGGTGTGCCGGGGTCGAGATACATCTCCACCGAACCGCCATGCGGCAGCGCGACCGTCGTGATCGAAGGCAGCTCGGGAAGGAGCGACTGGCCCCGGGCGGGAGAGACCACCTCGCTGACCACCGTCAGGCTGGCGAACAGGAAGACCGGAAGCAGTACCGACACGATGACACCGCGTCGGCCCTTCATGAAGTGGGGCAATTGGATGCTCGACAGTCCCGAGCGACCCAACCGGGTCAATCGCAGGCTGTTGAGGACCACCAGCAGGCTGGAGAGCCCCATGGCGATGGCAGCGACCAGCGGGTCGAGGAGTCCGAACGCAGCAAGGGGCAGCGCCGAGACGTTGTAGCCCATGGCCCACCCGAAGTTCTGCAGAATCACCGAGTACGTCGATCTGGCGACGCCGACGGCCGCCGGTACTCCCTGGAGGTCGTTGCCGAGGAGTGCGATGTCGCTGTTGGCGAGAGCCGCTTCCGACCCGCTGCCGATGGCACAACCCACGTCAGCCGCGGCGAGAGCAGGGGCGTCGTTGATGCCGTCACCCACCATGAGGAGCTGTCGGTGATCCTCACGCATGGCGGTGAGGGCGTCGACCTTGTCCGCCGGACTGACATTGCTCCGGGCCGACGTGACGCCGAGCTCCGCGGCCACCGTTTGCACAGCGGTGTCGCTGTCTCCGCTGAGGATGGACGAGGAGAGTCCAAGTGCACGGAGGTGGTCGACGGCCGGACGCGCCTCGGGTCGCAAGGGGGTCGTCACGGCGATCGCTCCGACGATGTCACCATCGTGTTCCACTACCACCACGGTCTCCCCGCGGAGGTAACGCTCGGTCACCGCGTCGGTAATCGGCTCCGGCAGTCGCGACAGCACCACCCTGCGCACCTGGATCTCGTGGCCGTCCAGTGTCCCGATCACGCCGACCCCGGGTAGCGAGCGGACATCCGTGGCTCGGATCCGCGACCCGGAGGCCGCCATGATGGCGAGGGCGATCGGGTGTTGGCTCTCGGCCTCGACCGCCGCCGCCAACGAGAGCACCTCCACGTCCGAGTACCCAGGCACCGCGAGGACAGCAGTCACTTCTGCGTGTCGTTCGGTGAGGGTGCCGGTCTTGTCGAAGACCACCCCATCGACCTTGGCCAGCCGCTCGAGAACGTCTCCGTTACGGATGAAGATCCCGAGGGCGGCGGCCCGCCCACAGCCGACCATCATGGCGACCGGAGCGGCGAGGCCCATGGCGCACGGACAGGCCACCAGCAGGACGGCCAGGCTGCTGAGCACGGCTCGTCCCGCGTCGCCAACGACCAGCCACCACGTCAAGAAGGTCACCACAGCAGCGATGAGGACCGCGGGAACGAAGACGCTGCTGATCCGGTCGGCGATCCGCTGCAAAGGTGCCTTGTCTCTCTGCGCATCCTCCACCAGGCGTTGTAGGTGTGCCAACACCGATTCGTCGGCGACCGAAGTGACAGTGACGACCAAGATGCCGTTCCCGTTCCGAGTTCCCCCCGTCACGAAGCTCCCGGGTCCCCGATCGACCGGCAGAGGCTCTCCGGTGAGCATTGACTCGTCGACCGGCGACCATCCGGAGAGAACGGTGCCGTCGAGGGGGATGGCCTCACCAGGCCGGACTCGTATGAGGGCCCCCACGGGAAGACTCTCCGGCGGAACCAACACCCCTTCCTCGTCCTCAACGCTCACCACCACCCGCGCCGTGGGTGGTCGGAGCGAGAGCAGGGAGTGCATCGCCGCCGCCGCCCGTGATCGCGCCCGCACCTCGATGGCCCGTCCCGTCGCCAAGATGGACACGATCAGTGGGGCCATGACTCCGTGCAACCGGGCCGCGAAGGCGCCTCCGCCACCGAGGTGCACGTGCCGACCGCCAAGAGCAATGGCCTCGACTGCACTGACGCCCAACGCGGCCAGCGTTCCCAGAGCGATGAGCGTGTCCATGCTGGTCGCCCCGTGCCGAAGCAGCCGAGCGCTGTCCCTCAAGAACGGCCAGCCACCGACGATCTCCACGACGATGGCGAGAACCAGAACGGTCCATCCGGCGGTCGCCGACTCGGGACCGGCCAACGCAACCAACAGGGCCAACACCGACAAAGGCCAGGAGATGAGTACCCGGACGTCCCAATGGTCCGGGTCCCGATTCGATTCGCCGGAGTGGCCGTGGACCACGGGAGTCGCGGTGTAGCCCGTATCGCTGACGGCGTGGCACAGGGCTTCGGGATCGAGTCGGGTGGGGTCGTATGCGACATAGGCCCGGGTGGTCGCCAGATTGACCGAGGCGCTCGCGACGGCGGGCAGACGCCCGAGCGCACGCTGGATGCGCGTCGCGTGCAGGCACTGCAGTGCATGCCTCCCAGTTCGAGCTCAGCGGTCGCGACCGAAGGCCCCTCCTGCTGGAGGAGGGACGTCGCCTCCGAGCCCGCCGTGAGCATCGGACTGCTAGCTCACTGGAGTGGCGGAGTACCCGACTTCGGCGATGGCGGCACGGATCTCCTCCACGTCAAGCGTGGACGGGTCGTACTCGATCACGGCGCGTGCAGAGTCAAGGTCGACTAAGGCTGCCGTTACTCCTTCACGCTCATTGAGCGTCTCCTCGATGAGCGCGACGCACGAGCCACAATGCATGCCCTCCACCGTGAGCTGGGCGACGGCAATCTGAGCTTCTGGCGTGTCAGCGGTTCCTGACGAGGTCACGCCGCCATGCTATTGCGCTTGCACCTTCCCGAATCAGGCGGCCTGGAACCGGCGAACCGGGCCGGGGAGGGAGTGACGCAGGCGGGCCGGGGGGGCTCCGGCGGTCGCCCTGGGCCCGACTCGCTGCGGGCTCGGCTCGTTGCGGTCTCGCAGGGGCGCTCAGGCCCGATCGATCTCAGTTGCGCCAATACTACGACCGGTAGTAATAACTACGGATCGTAGTAGCGAACCCCGACCCAAGGGTGGTGAGCGATGAGCACGACCGAGGTGAGGAGCGGCGATGCGCCAGCCCCGGTGATCGACTCGAGGAGGGTCACGACCAGCTCCGTTGAGCAACCGAAGGACCTCCAGCGGACCTTCCAGCTCGTCCTGGCAACGGTCTGGCTCCTCGATGCGGTCCTGCAACTCCAACCGTTCATGTTCACTCGGGGGCCGAACGGGTTCAGCGGCATGCTCAACAACCTCGCCGCAGGCAACCCCAGCTGGGTGGAGCACTCGATCACCTGGAACGCGTCGAACGTGTATCACGACCCGGTCCTGAGCAACAGCGTCTTCGCGCTCGTGCAGTTCTTCATCGGCTTCGGGATCGTCTGGAAGCGAACCCTCAAGCCCGCGCTGGCGCTCTCCATCGTCTGGGCCCTGGGTGTCTGGTGGTTCGGGGAAGGTCTCGGGAACGTCCTGCACGGTGGAGCAACCCCTTTCGGCGGCGGCCCTGGTGCGGTGCTCATCTATGCCCTTCTGGCGGTGCTGTTGTGGCCGAGCGAGGGTTCGGACACGCCGTTCGTCGCTGCTCGGACCGTCGGGGTCACGACCGCGAAGGCGATCTGGGCCGTGGTGTGGGGCCTCTTGGCTCTCTTGGCCGTCGTCGGCTCGGGGCGGTCGCCCCAGGCGCTGCACGACCTGGTGGCCGGCTACACCGGACAGCCTGGGTGGCTGGCTCATATCGATCGTTCCACCGACTCGCTCCTGCTCCACCACGGCACGACCGCCGCGATCCTTCTCGCAGTGGTTTGTGCAGTCGTGGCGGTCGGGATCTACCTTCCTCCGCAGTTCACCAAGGTCACACTGGTCCTCGGGATCGTGACCTTCGTCTTGATCTGGGTGGCGACAGAGAACTTCGGCGGGATCCTGGCCGGCGGCGCCACCGACCCGAATTCCGGGCCGCTGGTCATCATCCTGGCGTTGATCTACTGGCCCTCGACGTTGGTTCGAAATGTCACCACAGGCGCGCCGTCGAGTCCGCCGGCCGGCTCGAAGGTGGCTCCCGTCCCATGACACCCACCCCGGCCTGGCTGTACTACCTCTTCGCTGTCGCGATGCTGGCAGTGGCCGCCTATGGAATCGTGTTGCTGGCCGTGTCCGTCGTGACGCGACGGCACGCCGGTTGGGACGTCGACATCGCGGACATCTGCATGGGAGTGTCCATGGCGGGCATGTTCGTTGCCGGCTGGGCCTTCGGTCCCAGCGCGTATCTGGAGCTCATCTTCACGGTGCTGCTCGTCTGGTTCCTCGTCCAGAGCGCCCAATCGGTGATCGCATTCGGCATTCACCTCACTCACTATCTGATTCACGCCACGATGAGCTTCGTCATGCTCTTGATGTACGTGTTCCCCGCCGGAGCCCGTTCCGCAGCCATGTCGATGTCGACGGCGTCGTCGTCGAGTGCGAGAATCGATCCCGGCCTCAGCTTGCTCCTCGCCGTCGTGTTCTTCGCATCCGCCATTTTCACGCTGGCCTCACCGGTTAAGGGTGCCTCCCATCACGGCAGGCACGCCCGGGCCTATGTCATGAGCGTGGCGGACGGCGGGTCGGTGGAGGGTCCGACCGGGTCAGCTCCGGCACCGGCCGCTGGGGGCGCCACGAGGCTGATCACCGCGCCATGGCTCGAGGACGCCAGCCACGTCGTCATGTGCGTCGGCATGGGATTCATGCTGATACTGATGATCTAGAAAGTCATATCCGGAGTGCATGTGGGCTCGCCGACCGGGCACAACACTGAGTGCGCTCTCATCGGCAATCGAGGCACACGTGCGTCTCAACCCGCGGAGGTGCGCTGGCCGAGTGCATCGAGGAGGACGGCCACCTCAGAGGACGACAGCGTGTCGGCGAAGCAGACGAGAGCCGCGGCTCGGGTCACCGTCGGCCACCAGAGCCTGACGCATGACCATGGCCGTGTGGGCCCCCCGAACCCCAATGGAGCGAACCGGATGGTCCGACCGTCCCGGCGGCGGCTCAGAACTCCCTTGTTGACGAGGCGATCGAGGACCGTCGCGACAGTTGTATAGGCATGTGCGGGAAGCGCGGTCAGCCACTTCGCTGTCCCGTCGGCTCGGGATCGGGCAGGTCCCACACGATGCCGAGCACCCGACGTTCGAGATCGCCGAGCGTCACCACGCCGCAGGCGCACTCAGCACATGTGCATGGATCACACGAGCACATCGGATTGTCACATTTTGTTGCCGCGCCCATGAGCCCGCTCCTGATCACGCTGTTGGGCATCCATCGTACCGGGAGGCGTCATCCTTCGGTACCGGGGCGTGGCGCTCGCCGATGCGCGAGCTCCAGGTGTGCCGTGGGCATCGCTCAGGGCACGGCAGAGCTGCGTCACGGCTCGCCGGGTGTTTGGCGGGAGCCGGCGTCCCTCCGACGCATCCCGACGCCGGACCGGTGGGCATGGGTCAACTACGTCGGCATCCGTTCTTTGCGGTAGCCCACAAGCCGGTATGCCCGACGCTGTGAACCTCGTGAGGCGGCCATAGGGTTTGCGTGTGCTCCGGGCGATGCTGCGCACCGTGGTCGGTACCGCTGGCCGGCATCGTCGCGGTCTGGACTCCGGCACCGTCGCCTCGGTCGGCGGCAGCCGGTGCGCGCGCCAGCGTCGTGCGCAACGCCACCACGGCGCGCCGCCCGGCCGACTCCTGCCGAGTGTCCGCGCGGCCAAGCCGGCCGCCCCGTTCCTGGCCCCGAGCGGCGCGACCGGCGTGCTCGTTGCGACGGACGCGGCCGGACCACTGGCGCCGGCGGACCTGTCCGCGATCGAGGTGATGGAGGACCGCGCCCTCTGATCGCCGCTGGTCGTCTCCATCGGCCGGGGCGTGGTCTCAGCCGACGACCAGGCGTACTCCGCCCAGGTCCGTTTCGCCGCCTCCACCGCAGGGGGCGGCAGTGCGGGACGGGACGCCGTGAACGCCTTCCGCGACGTCCGGCGTGTCGTCGCGCGACCTGTGGCTCTCGCTGCACCTCACCGGCTCGCTGCCGATACTCGTCGACCAGCAGGCGGCGGCGGTGCGGACCGAGGCCACCGCGGTCGTGGGCACCAGCCTGCTCATCATTGTCCTGCTCGCCCTCGCTTTCCGCGTGGTTCCTTGCACCGCTCATCGCGGCGGCACCCGCCGGTCTCGCGTCGGCACTGGCGGGACCGTTGATCGCCGAATCGACCATGTCGGTGTCGACATCTCCTCGTTGCTCCAGCTTCTACTGACTGCACTGGTGCTCGGAGCGGGCACCGACTACGGCCTCTTCCTCCTGTTCCGCTACCGGGAAAATCTGGCGACCGGCATGCCGACCGACGAGGCCATCGTGGCCGCGGTCGTGGGTGGGGACGTCCATCACCTTCTCCGGGTTGACCGTCGTCTGTGCCCTCCTCAGCCTCTTGCTGGCGAGCTTCGGCCTCTACCGGGGGTGGGTCCGGGACTGGCCATAGGCATCGGGATCGTGCTGGTGGTGGAGCTCACTCTGCTGCCGGCCTTGCTTTCCATCGTCGGCCCCCGGCTGTTCTGGCCGTCGGGGTGCTTAGAGTCGAGGGGTACGGGCGTCTCGGGACGAATGGCGGGCCGCGTCGTGCGACAGCCGGTGCGCGCCCTCGTCGGCGGGGTGCTCATCCTGGGCGTGCTCTCCTCCTTCCTGCTCGGCTACGCACCCTCGGGCTTCAACCCCGGAGGTGCCATCGCCGGCTCGGACTCAAGCCGGGGGCAGATGGCGCTGAAGGAGCATTTCGGCGAGATCGCCGTGGGCGCCACCGACGTCGTGTTCCGGTTCCCCTCCTCCGTGTGGACGGCCCCCGTCCTCCTCGACCGAGCCGAGGACGAGCTGTTGGCGTCGGGACGCTTCTCCTCGGTGACCGGCCCCCTCGACGCCGGCGGTCGATCCCTCCCCCCGCGAGCCGTGTCCTACCTCTACGCCACCCTCGGTCCGCCTGAGCACCTGCCGCTGGTGGACACCAAGGCGCCCGGCGACCTGCCGGCTCCCCTCTATGCCGCCTACCGGGCCATGGCGCAGTACATGACGGAGAACGGCCGCACGGTGCTCTTCCAGACGTTGCTCCGGGCGGGCTCGGCGGGGAGCACGGCGGCGATGCAGGCGATCCCCTCAGTGCGTGCAGCGGCATTGGGAGTCGCTCGGTCGGTCGGGGCGACGCGTGCGGTGGGGTGTAACGGGACAGGCACCCGGCGCTGCCGACGTGAGCACCACCTCGAGCCAGGACGTTCTGCGCATCCTCCCTGTCGTGATGCTGGTGCTCACCTTGCTCCTCGGATTGTTGTTGCGCAGCGTGGTGGCACCGCTCTATCTGGTCGCCAGCGTGGTGCTCTCCTACACCGCGTCGCTCGGCCTCGCCGTGGCTGATCTTCGTGACGATCGGCGGGCAGCTCGGGATCAACTTCACGCTGCCCTTCTTCATGTTCGTCTTCATCATGGCTCTGGGAGAGGACTACAACATCCTCGTCATGAGCAGGATCAAAGAGGAGGCGGCCGGACTCCCCCTCCGCGCCGCGGTCCCTCGTGCGCTCGCCACCACCGGGACGACGGTCACGACGGCCGGACTGATTCTGGCCGGCACGTTCGGCGTGCTCGCCCTGACGACGACCGGTCAGGTGCGCCAGATCGGGACCGGCCTGGCGCTGGGCATCCTCCTCGACACCTTTCTGGTGCGGACGTTGCTCGTGCCGTCGACCGTGGTGCTCCTCGGCGTGTGGAATTGGTGGCCCCTGCGCGCCTGGACCCGGGCTCCGTCCGTCCGCGAGCGTGATGGTGGCCTACCTAGCCGCCGGTACGGGTTTCGACTGTGACGAGATCCTGCGCCTCACGATGCGCTTGATGATGGTCAGACCGTCATTGCTCACTTCGAGTTCGAAGCCTCTTTCATGAGAAAGTCTGGCGACCGAAAAGGGGAGCAGGATGAGTAATGTTCAGATATCGAGGCCAGTCAAAACACACCACCACATTGGTCAAGCGATCAGTCTTCCGTGGTTGCGAGCCGAGGTCGAGAGGGCCGACGGGATCAATGCCAAGATTGCCGTTTTCCTCACCAACCTCGTTGGATCGATGTGGTGCGCGGAACGGTTCGCGGTCATCGCATTGATCGGATTACCACCTGCATTGAAGCCGGGCGGCGAGGGCATCATCGCTTGGATTGCGCAGACGTTCCTCCAATTGGCGGTGCTGCTGTCGGTCATCATGGTCGGCCAGAACGTGCAGAGTGTGGCGAGTGATGTCCGCTCACAGCATACGTACGATGACACCGTACAGATCCTCGATCGGCTGGACATCCACACCCAAGGTGGGCTCAAGGATCTGGCTGATCGAATCGACGATTTGGAAGCCGCGGTGAAGCAACAACGCGGTGATTGTGTAACGAAACGGGAGCTCCGAAGTTACAGAAGCGTTAGGTTCGATTCATCCGTGGGAGCCAAGCTTCGTTCAAGGCCACGGCTTCTCGGATGAGAGCCTTGAAGGCCGATTCGTTGATCTTCTCGCCTTCATGGAGATCGATGGCACGGCGGACGTTGCCTTCGTGGCCGGAGTTGAAGAGGCGCGGAGGATCCCTCAGAGAGGCACCCTTGGCAAAGGTCACTTTGACATGGCTCTTGTACGTCTCGCCCGTGCAGATCAAACCGTCGTGGTACCAGGTCGGCACACCTCCTGGATTTGTGGGCTTGACCCACTTCCGCTCTTCGAGGATCTCCGGGTCGGCCTGCTTGATCAATGTGCGAATCCGGGAAAGCATCGAGACTCGCCAATCGGAGAGTTCCCCAGCTCTCGCACCTCTCACCTGGGAGGGAGACCCATCGTTCACGAGGCCTCCCAGTTGAACCCATCGGGGTCGGTGAAAGAGCCGAGATCGCCGTGGATGACGATGCGATGCGATCCCAATAGAGGCTGGCGGAATGCCCTCGAGCAAACGGCCGCCGCATCGGGTGGCACCGAGAGAGCCGAGGCACGCTGGGCGCCGGTCTCGAACATCAGCCGCTGCGATGTCCGGTCTCAGCCGACGCAGTCCATGCACCCAGTGGGCTGCCCGGGGTCTCGATCCCGGCACCTTGGGATATGAGTCGGGACCCGACCGTCTACACCGTTCTGTGAAATCCGTCGACCTGTTCAGGTCAGGCGAGGTGTCCACTCGGTGGACTCTGGAATCTTGGATTGTCTGGGATTTCAGTAACAAACCAGTCGCAAAAGGTCAGGCGACAGGCTGAACTGCAGGCCCCCAAGTCCATGCCCCCCGTACGAATCAGGCACAACGGGGATACTCCAACGAAGCCGAAGGGACTATTCGGTGGAGGCATCGCTCTACCAAGCCACCGCGGACCCCATCCGGTCCCGATCTGGGACCTTCGCCTCTACGTGCCGGCAGATCCTAAGGCGAAGGATGCGCGGCAATGAATGTTGCAACAGCCCTCCGACCTACGGGATCCATCATGATACATCCACCGGACCATCGAAGAGGCCCGGCTTCACCGCTGTGCGCTGGGGGCCCCTCGTTGCGGCGACGATCACGTTGGCCGGCCTCCTAGTGCTGGGCCTGGCAGCCGGAACACCCGCAGGGGCGGCGGGCACCACGTGGTACGCCTACGCCAAGGGGGGCGCCACCTCACCGACGACGTGCCCTCAGAGCACCACCGCCTCTCAGCAGTGCACGCTGGCCCAGGCGCTGTCTTTTGCGGGGGCCGGCGACACGGTGGCCCTGGCCACGCCGGGCAAGACCGGGCACTACGTCGGCAACTGGACGGTGAACCCCGCGGGCACGTCATCCTCGACCCCGTTGAGCATCGAGCCCGCCTCTGGGGTCTCCAACCCGGTGCTCGACGGCAACCACGGCAGCGCCGCCCATTGCGGCACCACCGCCTGCAACGGGCCGGTGCTCACCGTCGGGACGCCCCCCGGTCCGCTCAGCGCTGTCCGGTTCGGCTCCCGCCGGTGCGGGCACCCCGGCGTTGAATGTGTTCGCCCAGATCCAGGCCTTACCGTCGAGAACGCCAACAGCGTCCTGGCCGGCAGCACCGGTGGCGAGGCCGGCGCCATGATGGTGTCCACCGGCACGCACGTCACGGTGACGAACGACCTTTTCCTGCACAACCGCGCCTTCGGCGACGGCGGCGCCATCGACAACCTGCTGGGCGGCACCGTCTCCGTCTCCGATACTGCGTTCCTGGCTGATTCCGCCACCGACGGGGCGGGGCCATCGAGAATGGAATCCATGGGAGTGGCACGCTCGCCGTCTCGGCTTCCACGTCTCGCACAACAGCGCCAGCGGTGGCGGTGCCATCGACAATGCGTTCGAGGGATTGGGGACGGTCACCGTCGCCAGCTTGACCTTCTCGTACAACACGGCGGACACGGGGGTGGTGCGATCGACGACGGCGCCAGCGGCGTCAGCACCCTGACCGTGTCGGGCTCGACCTTCGTCGGCAACCTCGTGAAGACCCGAGCCCAGGGTCTGGGCGGTGGGGGCGCCATCGACATCGCCGAAGGTGGCGCAGTGAAGGCTGCGATGAACGTGTCGGGATCCACGTTCATCGGGAACTCCGCCCACTACGGCGGCGCCTTCAATGAAGGCAAAGCCACCGGCACGGTGTCCGGGTCGACCTTCTCCGCCAACAGCGCCCCGTACGGCGGCGCCATCACCAACGGGATCACCTCGGTGGGTCTCTCGCCGTCTCGGGATCCACGTTCTCGGCCAATCGTGCCACCGGGAACGGCGGTGCGATCAACAACGGCGAGGGCACCGGCCCCGGCACCCTCACGGTCTCGGACTCCACCTTTTGGGGCAACACCGCAACCGGCAATGGCGTGCGGCGTGGACTCCAGCGTGGTCAACGGCGATGGGGGTGCCATCGACAACGCCGACAATGGCGGTCTCGGAACCGTGGTCGTGTCGGCCTCCACCTTCTCAGGCAATGTGGCCAAGCACACCGGCGGCACGGTGGCTAACGACGGGGTCCTTGTTCGTGGCTGGCGACATCTTCAACGGCTCGTGCTACCAGTCAAGCAGCCAGACCAAGTGGAGTGACGCGGGCTACAACGTTGGGACCAATGCAAGCTGCCTGAACGGCGGGGCGGGCGACGTGAGCAACGGGGCGAACCACCTGGGTCCTCTGGTGCGAAGCGGCGGGTCGACCAAGACGATGCGGCCGCTCGCCCCGAACCCCGCCGTCGGGATCATCCCGCTGAACGTGGCCGTCGTGCGAACGGCAACCCCGTAACCCTCTGCCCGACCACCGACCAGCGGGGCGTGCCCAGCGTGGCGGGAAAGGCCTGCAACGCCGGGGCAGTGCAGTCGGCCTCGTAGGCTCTCCCGCGGGATCGCACGGAGTGGGCGTCGAGTTGCTCCAACCCTGCCCGCTAACGCACCGGGGACCTGGACATCAACCCACCCCCGGATACGGTCACCCCGTGGACCACCACGCCAACGCCTTCTTCGCCCCGGGCCGATGGTTCCGCTTCGTGAATGGTTCCGGTGGCAAACGCGGCCACCCTTCCACTGTCCGGCTCCGGTCGCTTGGCGCGGCCGGTTCGTCACTCCGTCCGGCCAGGTCCACCGGGTGTGGTCGTGCGACGGGCATGCGGGCCATTTGAAGGCATTGCGGGCGATCTGACGGCAACACGACCGCCAAGCCCCAACAGGATGCCCCGGTCTGCCCCGGAATAGCCGTAGAGCCATTGCTCCTGTCGTTGTTGACAAGTCCGACCTCTCTCAG
>CAVTPF010000001.1:0-248539 GCA_963736525.1 uncultured Acidimicrobiaceae bacterium | reverse complement strand
GCACCAGTGCGAGACCGCCGGCCAGACCAGGGTGGCCAGGGCCAGCGGCAGGAAGAGCACCGCGACGTAGACCGCGGCGGCCCGGATCAGCAGCTCGAGCCACAGCACGAACGCGGCGACGGCGATCAGCAACGCGATGAGCAGGAGCACGAAGCTGGCGATGGTCGGGTCGGCCGCGGCCGCCGCGAGTCCCGTGGTCACGCCCGACAGCAGCCTCGTGACGTCGGCGCCGCTCCCGCCGGCGATGGCATCGCTCATGGCGTCGGTGGCGGAGAGGCTCAGGATGACGAACTGCATGGCGACCGCCGCCAGCAGCAGGGCCAGCGGCAGCTGCAGGAGGAAGGTCCGGGCGAGCTGGCCCGGATTCTGGCGCACGACCGCCTGCACGGTGGAGGCGAGCAGCATGGGCAGGATGACGACGCCCGCCAGTGCCGACATCTGGCCGTAGTGCGTGCGGAACCACGTCGC
Source organism: uncultured Acidimicrobiaceae bacterium (assembly GCA_963736525.1). Taxonomy (GTDB): domain Bacteria; phylum Actinomycetota; class Acidimicrobiia; order Acidimicrobiales; family RAAP-2; genus Bog-473. Next base: position 248,071 of record CAVTPF010000001.1, on the reverse strand, counting down.
CCCGACATCGACCGTCGTGGTCGACACGAGCACGTCGCCGATCTGGCCCAGCAGCCACTCGGCCCCGCTCGCCACCCACTGGCTGATCCCGCTGAGGACGGACTCGAACCCCGAGGCGGCGATGGACCCTCCGATGCTCCCGACCTGGCAGACCGGGTTGAGCGCGTCGAGTCCGGTGCAGCCGGCGGTGAGCATGGCGAGGGCGGCGGCGCGCCGTCAGTGCAGGTTGGTGCCGGTGTGGAAGAAGAAGTTGATGATCGGTGGCGCCGCACCGATGAGCAGGGCTGCCAACCCCGAGACCAGCACGGCGCGGCGCCCGATCAGCGACTGCTGGAAGTTCTGCGCGTGCACGCCCAGGGCCCACGCCGCCGCGCCGATCAGCAGGCCGGCCAGCGCGGCGATCAGCGCCCAGGCGCCGAGGCCGTTGGTCAGGTCCTGCAGGGTCCCGCCGCCCGGCAGCGCGTTCACGCTCGGGTTCAGTGAGACATCGGCCAAGTGCCACACGACCATCGGTGCCCTCCGTGGTGTCTGCCGGCACCGGTCCCTCCGGGCCGCCGTCCGGCCGGAGAACGGTTCGTGCGGCGAGGAGGTCGCGCGTCCGTTCATGTCACATCCGGTCGGCCGCGCGGCGTAACCCGGCTGGTGGGGGCTGCGGTGCCCTACCCCGGTTGCCGTGCGAGCTCCAACGTTCGCCCTCCGCTCTCCAGCCCTGTCATATTGGGGGCGTGCCACTGAGCGGGCTGGGGGAGATCAATCTGAGCGAGACCCAGGAGATCCTGTTCGTCGCCGTCGCCGTGGCCGTCTGCGTGCTGGTCGGCGTCGTGGCCGCCCTCCTCGGGCGCCGCTCCGGGCGGCGGGCCATCTCGCAACGCGTGGCGGCTCTGGGCACCCGACTCGGCCTCGATCCGCCCCGGGACGAGTACAACATCGAGACGTCGCTGGCCTACCTGGAGCAGGTGACCGGTGGGGCGGCCCAGGCCGTGACCGAGTCGAGCTCGGACGCCATCCGCCTGCGGCGTTCGCTCGACACCCTCACCCAGGGCGTGGTGCTGTGCGACGAGAACGGCACGGTGATCTACCGCAACGGGCGCGCCAATGCCTTGATGGTCAGCCGCCACGGTGATGCCCTCGCCGCCCAGGCGGTGACCGAGGTGCTGGAGGACGCCTGGCACGAAGGCTCGGCCGAGCGCACCCTCGACCTCTACGGTCCGCCCCGGCGCACGCTGCAGGTGCGCGCCCGGCAGATCGACGACGGGCGGCGGCCGCTCGGGGTGATCGCGCTCATCGAGGACATCTCGGAGCGCCGGCGCCTCGAGGAGATCCGCCGTGACTTCGTGGCCAACGTGAGCCACGAGCTCAAGACGCCGATGGGGGCGCTCGGACTGTTGGCCGAGACGCTCGTCTCGGAACCGGACCCCCAGGTGGCACAGCGGCTGGCCGGTCGCATCCACAACGAGGCGTTCCGGGTCAGCCGGATCATCGACGACCTGCTCGACCTCTCGCGCATCGAATCCGAGGAGGCCCCGCCCCGCGAGCCGGTGCTCGTGAACCTCGTCATGGCGGACGCCATCGAGCGCGTGCGCGCCACCGCCGACCAGCGTGGGATAGAGATCGTGCTGCACGAGCCCTCGCCCCCCGTCGCCGTCATGGGTGACCGGCGCCAGCTGGTCTCGGCCATGCACGCCCTCCTGGAGAACGCCATCACCTACTCCTACGACAACTCCAAGGTGGTCGTCACCGGCACCGTGCAGCGCTCCAACCCCAACCTGGAGCACCCCTCGCTCCTCGGCTCTGGCCTGGGCCGCGGCGACGCGGGCGGTTCCCACACCGGTGAGGTGCCCACCGCAACGCCTGGCCCGGTCACCGGCGAGGTGCCCGCCGTCACGAGCGCCGATGCACCAGAATCCGGGTCCGAAACCCCCGTCACCCCCGAAACCCGAGAGGATGGCCCGGTGGAGCCCGTCTTCACGCCCGAGATCCTGGAGAGCTACACGCCACACGCCGAGGGCGGGGCATCCGCAGTGGCCTCACCGGCGACCGGCAGCACGGCGCCCCCGGTCCCCCCCGCCACCGAGGACGAGATCGCCGGGCCGGCGTCGGCGGAGACGGCGGCGGTGCTCTCGCCCAATTGGCGCATCGAGGAGCGCGACAACGTGCGGCTGTCCGTGCAGGACCACGGCATCGGGATCCCGGCCCGGGACCTCGACCGGATCTTCGAGCGCTTCTACCGGGTCGACCACGGCCGCAGCCGCGACACCGGCGGCACCGGGCTCGGCCTTTCCATCGTCCGCCACGTCGCCAACAACCACCAGGGCTGGGTCGACGTCGAGTCGCGTGAGGGCGAGGGATCCACCTTCACCCTCGTCCTCCCCATACAGGCGGAGCGGGTCGCGTGAGCAAGGGCTCGAGCAAGGCCGGCGCCAAGAAGGCGGCGCGCCCGGCCCCCGGCGAGGGACCGGTCAAGGTCCTGTTGGCCGAGGACGAGGAGTCCTTCATCGAGGCGCTGGTGATCGGCCTGACCAACGAGGGCTTCCGGGTGACGGTGGCGCGCGACGGCAACGAGGCCCTGCAGCTCTTCGACGAGATCGGTCCCGACATCCTGCTGCTCGATCTCATGCTGCCCAAGCTGTCGGGCATCGACGTGTGCCGGGCGATCCGGACGCGCTCGCACGTCCCCATCATCATGGTGACGGCAAAGGGCACCGAGATCGACACGGTGGTCGCACTGGAGGTGGGGGCCGACGACTACGTCACCAAGCCGTACCGGCTGCGCGAGCTGGTCGCCCGCATGCGCGCCGTGCTGCGGCGCGCGCCGGGAGGGCCCGAGGCCACGGACAACGGCGGCGACATCGAGTTCGGCAGCGACGGCGTCTGGGAGTCCAACGGCATCAAGGTGGACTTCGACCAACGGCGGGTGTTCGTGCGGGGCGAAGAGGTGCACCTGCGCCGCAAGGAGTTCGAGCTGTTGCGCCTCCTGGTCGAGAACTCCGGGCGCGTGCTGACCCGGGACGTCCTCATCGACCGCGTCTGGGGCACCGACTACATCGGCGACACCAAGACGCTCGACGTGCACATCAAGCGTCTGCGCTCCCGCATCGAGGCGGATCCCTCCACCCCGGTCCTGATCACCACCGTGCGCGGTGTGGGCTACCGGTTCGCTGCCGCCAACGTGTAGGTTCGCCGCCGGTCCGCCGGTCCGCCGTCGGACAGTCCCCCGGTCAGACCGTGAGGCGTTCGAAGTCGGCCGGGATGGTGACGCCGGGCATCGACCCGGTATCGACCTGCTCGCCGAGGTGCGTCAGCACGATGTGCAGTTCGGGGTGCGCCCGCTGCAGGTCCCGGATCGAGTCCTCGTCCATGTGGGTGGGCGCCGCACCCGGAGGGAGATGCTTGCCGTTGCACTCCACCACCAGCACGTCGGATGCACGGGCGAGCTCGCTGAGCCCGTCGCACGGCGTCGTGTCACCCGAGTAGCCGATCGTCGTCCCCCCCCGGTCGAAGAGGTAGCCGAAGCAGCGCAGGTACGCGACGTGGACCACCTCGATGGCCCGGAACCGCAGTGGGCCGGCCTGCTGCCATGAGCCGTCCACCTCGGCGAAGCGCAGGTCCAGCCGCTCCTGGGCCATCTCGAGCACCGACCGCACGGCGCCCACCTCGACCATGTCGGCCAGGTGGCGGTCGAGGCCCGGGGGACCGATGACGTGCAGGGTCCGGCCCCCACCGATCTCGGCCGCCGCCTGCAACAGGAAGGGCCATCCGAAGCAGTGGTCGGCGTGGAAGTGCGAGATCACCACGACCTCCATGGCGTCGACGGTGAAACCGCACCGGCGCAGATGCGGCAGCGCGGTGGGGCAGGGCTCGACGAGGACTGATCCGTCCATCACGAAGCTGTTCCAGTAGCGGCCGGGCGGCGCCAGGAAGTTGCCCGTGCCGAGGAAGGTGAGCTCGGTCACGACGTGTCGGCCAGCGACAGCAGGGAGGCGATGAGCAGCGGGTCACCCTCCACGACGCAGTCGGACACCGGCAGCCGCCGGTAGAGCATCAGCACCAGGTCCGACGACGTGCCGCTGACCTCCGCCGTGCGCCGGCCCCTGTCGGCACCGCCACGGCCCGCAACCTGCCAGCTCCCACCGGTGTCGCTGGCACGCAGCGTCACGACGCCGGGCAACCCGTCGGCGCCCGACCCGAGCACGATCTCGAGGAATTCCGGCACGCCGTCGTCCGCCACGTCCGGACGCAGCGGGGCCGGCTCTCCCATGACCGCCTCGGCGTCCCAGCAGTGGACCGCCACCTCTTGCACCTGGTGCCGGGCAACCGCGCCCGACGTGGCCGGCGCACCCCACCAGGTCCAGCACGGCGCACCGGGCCCGGCCGCCTCCAACGCGCTGCACAGCGAGGCCGTGGCCTCGCGCAGCCAGCCCACCAAGAAGTCGTCGGTGGGCCTCGCCACCTCGCCTCCCCACGGGGCAGCGGGGTCGCCCGCACGCACGTTCTCGCCCCAGAAGCGCTGCACCTCCCCGAGGTGGTGGGCCAGGTCGCGCACGGACCACTCGGGGCAGCTGGGCACGACTGCGTCGAACCCGTCGGCCCCCCAGCGTTCGATCACCCCCGCGAAGCGTTCGCTCGCCGCCCGAATGGCACCGAGCGCCCAGGCCAGACGGTCGGTGCCGGTTCCCGGGCCGGCCGCTGCCGTCATGGCGGGCCGGCCTCCGCCGCCAAGGGATGTCTCCCAAAACTACAAACGAGATCGTTGAGAGTTTTTGGAGCCCTCACCCCCGAGGTCGCCGTCATGGCGCCTTGATCAGCAGCTCGCCACCCATGTACGGCGCCAGGCACTCTGGCAGCATCACCGTCCCGTCCTCCTGGCGACCGTTCTCGACCAGGGCCGCCCAAATGCGCGGCCAGGCCAACGCCGAGCCGTTCACCGTGTGCACGAGCTGCAGTGCGCCGCCCCCGGCGGGCCGGAAGCGGACGTTGGCCCGCCGGGCCTGGTAGTCGCGGAACCAGCTGACCGAGCTGACCTCGAGCCAGCGGTCGACGCCCGGCGCGTAGGCCTCCAGATCGAACGTGCGGGCAGAGGAGCCGCCCAGGTCCCCGGCGCACAGGTCCAGCACGCGGTAGCGCAGCTCGAGCTCCTGGAGCATGGACTCCGCCCGCTGCAGGATGTCCGCCTGCGCGTCGAGGGCGCCCTCGGGCGTGGCGTAGGCGAACAGCTCCACCTTGTCGAACTCGTGCACCCGCAGCAACCCGCGTGTGTCGCGGCCCGCCGACCCGGCCTCGCGCCGGTAGCAGGCGGTCGACGCGGTGAAGCGGAGCGGGAGCTGCGACTCCTCCAGGATCTCGCCGCGGTGCATGGACGTCAGCGGGACCTCGGCCGTCGGTATGAGCCACAGGTCGTCGCGTTCCACGTGATAGGCGTCGTCGGCGAACTTGGGCAGGTGGCCGGTCGAGGTCATGGTGTCGGTCAGCACCACGGTCGGGGGGCGGATCTCCTCGTAGGCCGGCGAGTGGCGGTCGATGGCGAAGGCGGTGAGCGCACGCAGGAGCCGGGCACCCGGTCCGCGGTAGAGGGGGAACATGGACCCGGCCAGCCGCGCCCCCCGCTCCATGTCGAGGAGCTGGAGCGCTTCGCCGATCTCCCAGTGCGGCACGTGCTGGTGGTCGGCCCGGCCCGGCTCCGGCCGACCGACGTCCTGCGCGGGCCACCAGCGGCGGACCTCGACGTTGTCCGCCTCGCCCTCGCCGTCGGGTGCGTCCTCGGCCGGGATGTTCGGCAGGTAGAGCAACCCGGTGCGCACCTCTTCCCCGAGCGCGTCGGCCTCGGCGGCTGCGGCGCGCTCCTCCTCGCCGAGGGAACGGCTGCGTGCGCTGAGCTCGGCGGCCAGGGCGTCGTCGCCCTCCTTCCTCGCCTGCCCCACCTGGCGGGAGAGCTCCTTCACCTCGGCGCGCATCGCCTCGGCCGTCGCCACCTTGGCCCGGTGCGCCACGTCGGCCTCGACGACGGCGTCGACCTCGGTCCCGTCGACGCCACGGCGGGCCAACGCGGCCTTCACCGCGTCGGGGTCGTCACGCAGCGCCCGGATATCGATCATTCGAGCCAAAGTAGCCTGCGACGCCATGCCAGCCGTCCGGGTCTCCGGCCTCACCGTGCGCTACGGGCCGGCCGGGACGCCTGCCGCGGTCGACGATCTGCACCTCAGCGCCGAGGCCGGCGAGGTGCTCGTCGTGCTCGGACCCAACGGTGCGGGCAAGACCTCGACGGTCGAGACCCTCGAGGGCTACCGGCGCCCGGTCGGCGGCGAGGTGCGGGTCCTCGGGCTGGACCCGATGTCCGACCACGCCGCCCTCACCGGCCGCATCGGCGTCATGCTCCAGCGCGGGGGCGTGTACCCGATGCTCGGGCCGCGCCGGGTCCTCGACCTGTTCGGCGCCTACTACGCGGACCCCTTGCCGACGGGCGAGCTGCTCGACGTCGTCGGCCTGCGCGCCGTGGCCGCCACCCCGTGGCGCCACCTCTCGGGCGGCGAACAGCAGCGCCTGTCCCTGGCCCTGGCGCTCATCGGGCAGCCCGAGGTGGCCTTCCTCGACGAACCGACGGCCGGCGTGGACCCAGAAGGACGCATCGCGGTGCGCGGCGTGGTGGCCGGCCTCAAGGACAAGGGCGTCTGCGTCCTGCTCACCACCCACGAGCTGGGCGAGGCCGAGAAGATGGCCGACCGCATCGTGATCATGACGTCGGGCCGCGTCGTGCTCGAGGGGACGCCCCACGCGCTGACCGCCGGCGCCGCCGGCGCCGGCGCCCGCACCGGTGACCCCGTCCTCACCTTCGGGGCGCCGCCCGACCTCGACGTCACCTCCCTCGCCGCGGCGATCGGCGGGGGCGCGGTGGTCAGCGAGACGTCGCCCGGCCGCTACCGGGTCGGGGCCACGGACCGGCCGACCCCCGCCGTCACGGCCGCCGTCGCGACCTTCCTGGCCGAACGCGGCGCCACCCTCACCGACCTGGTGGCGGGGAGGACCCTCGAGGACGTGTACTTCGAGGCGGTCGGCGCCGCGGCCACCGCGGAACCCGACGGCGGGACCGCCGGGCAGCGCCCCCGGGGGCGGCGCGCCGGTCGCGACCGGAGGCGGGAGCGGAGGCCGCCCCGATGAACGCGACCGCCGGCACACTGCGCCCCCTGGCCGCCCAGACCGGCGCCGAGATCTACATGACGCTGCGCCGCGGGGAGACGCTCCTCCTCACGCTGGGCATCCCCGTCGTGTTCCTTCTCTTCTTCTCCAAGGTGTCGGTGGTGTCCACCCCGACGGTCACGCCGGCCGACTTCTTCGTGCCCGGCATCCTCTCCCTGGCGGTCATGTCCACGGCCATGGTCTCCCTCGGCATCGCCACCGGCTTCGAGCGCGGCTACGGCGTGCTCAAGCGCCTGGGCTCCACGCCGCTCGGGCGGCCGCGCCTGCTCGGCGCCAAGATCGTCACGATCGTCGCCGTCGAGTTGCTGCAAGCCGCCGTGCTGCTCCCGGTCGGGCTCGCGCTCGGCTGGAGCCCCGGAGGCAGCGCGTCCGTCGCGGTGGCGGGCGCCATCGGCGCCGTCCTCCTCGGCTCGGCCGCCTTCGCCGGCATCGGCCTACTCATGGCGGGAACGCTGCGCGCCGAGGTCAACCTGGCCGCGGCGAACGGTCTCTACCTCGTTCTCCTGCTGCTGGGCGGCATGATCGTCCCCATCACCAAGCTCCCGAGCGGACTGGCCTCCTTCGCCAAGCTCCTGCCCGCCGAGGCGCTCTCGGCCGCGCTCCATGCCACGCTCGGCAGCGGCACCGCCGTCCCGCCCGAGTCGTGGGCCGTGCTGGCCGTATGGGCGGTGGCCGCGCCGCTGGCGGCGGCCTTCACGTTCCGCTGGGAATGAGGGCGCGCTCGTCGGCTGTGAACGACGACGGCGTGAGCTGGGCGCCGGCCACCACCTTGCTGATGGTCCCGTCGCCCTTGACGAAGACCGTGTACGGATCGCCGTGGAAGTCGAAGGTGCCTTCCGTGATGTCCACGTTCGGGTCGTAGGCCACCGGGAACGTCACGCCCGAGCTCTTGATGAAGGACTTGGCGTCCGCCGTGGTGTCCTCGCTGTCGACGCCGATGACGTGGATCTTCGACAGCGCGCCACCCGCCTCGTCCTGCTGACGCACGGCGGCGGCCAAGGGCGGGAGCTCCTGGTGGCAGCTGGCGCACCAGTTCCCGAAGAAGAGCAGCACGGCGGGCGTCCCGTTCGCTCCCCCGTCGCTCGGCACGGCCACGCGGCCCGGCCCGGCCGGCCCGACGTTGGCGGCGCTGAACGAGGGCACCCGGTCGCCCGGTGTCGGCTGGCCCCCGGTCGCGGTCCCCGTCCCGGGCGTCCCCGAGCCGAAGCTCGTGAACAGGCCGATCATGACGACGACGAGGACGCCGATGCCCAGGCCGATGACGATGAACCTCTTGCGCGGCGGACGCAGCTGCGGCTCGGGCTGCGGCCCGTCCCCGTGCGCCCGCGCAGGCGGTACCGACCGCTCGGGGGGTGTTGCACCGGTCATGACGCCGGACGCTAGTGAATGTGGTTGCGGATGAGTACGTCGCCCGCCATCGCCACGAACAGCACCGTGAGGTACGTGATGGAGTACCCGAAGACACGCATGGCGTCGCGCCCGGTTGCCTTGTCGGCCTGGGCGAGGCCCCACAGCCGCGTCACGAGGTAGAGGAAGCCGGCGCCGAGCACGGCGGCGGTGATCATGTAGATCCACCCCAGGTGGGCCACCGGGCCGAACACGAAGGTCACCGCCACCAACACCACCGTGTAGTACACGATCTCCGTCGTGGTGCGCTTCATGGAGGCCACCACGGGCAGCATCGGCACCTCGGCCGCCTCGTAGTCCTCCTTGTAGCGAACGGCCAACGACCAGAAGTGCGGTGGCGTCCAGATGAAGATGATGGCGAAGAGCACGACGGGCGCCCATGCGAGGCTGTCGGTGACCGCGGCCCACCCGACGAGCACCGGCACCGCGCCGGCGGCGCCGCCGATCACGATGTTCTGCGTGGACCGGCGCTTGAGCCACAGCGTGTAGACGAAGACGTAGAACAAGGTGGCCGAGATCGCCAGGACGGCGGAGAGCAGGTTGACGGCGAGCCACAGTTCCACGAACGCGGCCACCTCGAGGCAGAGCGCGAAGACCAGCGCCGCCGTGGGGGTCATGGCACCCGTCACCAGCGGGCGGTTCTTCGTCCTCTTCATCAGTCGGTCGATGTCGCGGTCGACCACCATGTTGATGGCATTGGCCCCGCCGGCCGCCAGTGCACCGCCGGCCAGGGTGGCGGCCATCAGCCACACCGGCGGCAGCCCGCGCTGCGCCACGATCATGGTGGGCAACGTCGTGACCAGCAGGAGCTCGATGATCCGTGGCTTGGTCAAGGCGACATAGGCCCCAACCGTCTGCCACGACCACCCCGCTCGCCGGCCTTGGAGGGCGGGCGCCTCAATGGACATGCCGGGCCAGCCTAGGACCAGGGCTCGCCCGGGACCAGGCGGCAGGCCCCGGTACGCTGGGACGGAGTGTCGCGGCGCCGAACCCCCACCGTTTCACCCTGGCTGAGCCATCGCCTCAACGTCCTGGCCCTCGTCCTGACCGCGCTCATCGTGGTCACCGGAGGGGCCGTTCGCCTCACCGGATCGGGCCTCGGCTGCAGCGACTGGCCCGAGTGCTCGGTCGGTCACCTCACCCCGGCCCTGCAGTTCCACGGCTGGGTCGAGTTCGGCAACCGGCTGGTCACGGTCGTTCTCACCGTTGCGGTGGCCGCGTCGTTCTTGGGCTCCGCGTTCCGCTCGCCCCGGCGGCGCGACCTCGTCTGGCTGAGCGGCGGCCTCGTGGCCGGCGTGCTCGCCCAGGCCGTCCTGGGCGGCATCGTCGTCTACACCAAGCTCAACCCGTACCTGGTGATGGTGCACTTCTACGCCACCATGCTCCTCTTGGTCGACGCGGTGGTGCTGGTGCACCGCTCCACCCGCGACTACTCGCCGGGCTCGGCCCGCCTCCTGGTGCCGCGCCCGCTCATCCGCCTCTACTACGGGCTCCTGGCGCTGCTCGCCCTCGTGATCGCCGCGGGCACGGCCACCACCGGGGCCGGCCCGCACGCGGGCGAGAGTTCAGGGCAACAGGTCGCCAAGCGGATCCCGGTCGCACTGCGCGACATGGCCGAGCTCCACTCGAGCCTCGCCCTTCTGCTGATCGGGGTGACCATGGGCTTCGTCGTGGCCGTCCACGTGGGCGACGTGCCGGAACGAGTGCGTCGCGCCGGACGCATCCTGATGGCGGTGATGGTGGCCCAGGCGGCCGTGGGCTACACGCAGTACTTCACACACCTGCCGGCCCTGTTGGTCGAGGTCCACCTGATCGGCGTGACCGCCCTGGTGATCGGGTCCACCCAGACCTTCCTCGCCTGCACGTATCACGCACCGGAGACGGTGCCGGCCCCGCTCGTCCGGGACACGTCGGCGCCGGGCGTCCCCGTCGGCGCCCATTAGGCTCCGTGTGCCCGGGCGTCCCGCGCGGCCCCGCCCCCATCGTCTAGCGGCCTAGGACACCGCCCTTTCACGGCGGCAGCACCGGTTCGAATCCGGTTGGGGGTGCTCACAGCTGAGGGCCGGAACGACCCTCGGGCTGCGACCCCCGTGCGGGGTACGCACCGTGTCGATGCGGTGACGCACGAGGAACACCCCGTATCCCGACGAACGACGCGACGGAGCCCGCGGTTACCGTACGCCGGTGACCCCGGACCACACACCCGACGCACCGTGGACGCAACGGCTCTCGCGTCGCTCGCTCCTTGCCGGCACCGTCGCCGGCGGACTGGCGGCAACCGGTCTCGCGGCGGCCGTCGGTAGCGAGACGTACGCGGCCGCCGCCACGGCCAGAGGTCTCGGGCCCAAGGGATCGATTCTCCCGCCCGGATCGCGTCCGTATCCGCATCGTCCGGCCGGCGTCGACACCATGCCGCAGATCGAGCACATCGTCGTGCTCATGATGGAGAACCACTCCTTCGACGACCACCTGGGGATGTTGGGCCGCGGCGACGGGCTCACCCTCGGACCGGACGGAACACCCCTGAACTACAACCCGGATCCCTCCGGTGGCTACGTCCGCTCGTTCCACAACCCGAACACGTGCGGCGAAACGGACTCGGGCATCACGCAGACGTGGAACGCGTCGCACGTCTCGTGGGACAACGGCACCAACATGGGCTTCGTCAAGGGCTCCAGCGGAGCGGCCATGGGGTACTGGGACGGCGACGACCTCCCCTTCTACTACTCGATGGCTCGCCTGTTTCCCATCGGTGACCGATACTTCTCGTCGGTGATGGCGCAGACATACCCGAATCGCCGGTTCCTGATCGCGGGCACCGCGCTCGGCGACATCCGAACCGACGTCTCGGGTATCTCCAAAGTCGACGCGCCCAACGGCACCATCTTCGACCGGCTCAACGAGTACGGCATCTCATGGAAGGACTACTACCCGGACCTGCCGACCTGTGCGCTCTTCGAGCCCGTGTTCTTGAACAATCCGACCAAGGCCGTCCACGTGAGTGAGTTCTTCACGGACGCGGCGTCGGGGAACCTCCCGGCTTTCAGCCTGGTGGATCCCTACACGAACTTCTCCGAGGAGGACGGGGACATCACGGTCGGTGAGGGGTACGCCGCTCTCGTCATCAACGCGGTGATGCAGGGGCCCGCATGGGAGAAGACCGCGTTGATCTGGGTCTACGACGAACACGGAGGATGGTACGACCACGTGCCCCCGCAGCCCGCCGTGAAACCGGACAACGTGCCGCCCGAACTGGGGCCGGGTGATCTCCCCGGTGCGTACGACTACACGGGGTTCCGGGTGCCGTGCTGCGTGGTCTCCGCCCGCTCGAAGAAGGACTACGTCTCCCATCAGACGTTCGACCACACGTCGATCCTGAAGCTCGTCGAGACCAAGTGGAATCTCCCGGCGCTGACCTACCGCGACGCCAATGCGCACAACATGTTGGACTTCTTCGACCTCGCAGCAGAGAAGCCGCCCTTCGCCGACCCCCCGGCGCTGGAGACGCCCAAGAACCCGTTCTCGAGCCCGGCGGCCCTTCCGGCGGGCTCCATCACCGGAGCGGAACAGGCGATGTTCCACACGACGTGCACAGAGCTCCCTGCCGGGTCACTCCCCCCGGCGAGCGCGCACGTCTCCGCGGTGCCGCCACACGCCAACGAGCTCATGGCGGCACAACAGAAGCGGATCCAAAGGGAGATCCGGGCGCAGACCTGATATGTCCCCAGCCGCGAGGGTGTGGGGGGTGCCGCAGCAGGCTCAGCTCGACGGGCACCCGCCCGCGGTCACCGAGACGTACACCTGCACGGGGTGCCCGACGGTCTGCACGGTGAGATGGCTCGCGCCGGGTGGCGAGGTGATGCGGCCACCCTTGACCGCCGCGCACCACCCGTCGGGATAGTGCTGTGACGCCGCCATGACGATGTCCGTGACGCCGTGCGCGGCGAGGCCCGGCGCGTACACCATGTTGAAGGCGCCCGTGAAGGGGTTGAAGAGGATCGAGTTGGGCTGGCCCGCCACTTCCTGGGGGTACGTCCGAGACAGGACCGTCACGATCGGGCTGTAGTTCCCGTCGGCCTGGACGAGGCCCTCGGCCGACGAGCCGGTCGGGTCGTCGTAGTACTTCCAGGCCCAGTAGGCCCAGCCGACCTGGTCCAACCCGGCCCACTCCGCGTCGAACCCGACCAGTGAGGTGCTGGTGGTGGCGCCGAACTCGCTCATGAAGATGGCCGGTCCGCTCGACTGGTAGGCGGAGCTCATGGACAGGCGGGTGATGTCCTGCTCGGCCGCCGCCGTCTCCTCGGACTGGAGGCACTTCAGCAGGTTGGTCGGGTTGCCGGTCACGGGGCTGCGGTCGCCGCAGTAGACGTGGAAGTTGAAGACCAGGCGCTGGAACGGCATCGGGCCCAGCTGGGAGGGGATGTTGCCCCCCGTGACCCAGTAGATGTCCGGCTCGACGAAGATCAGGTGGTGGTGGTCGACGGCCTGAATCGCCGGCACCACCCCGTTGTCCGGCACGTCGGACGGGCACACCAACGGATCGGTCCCGTTGGCCAGGAACCCGGTATGGGCCTTCCCCGTGTAGAAGCACTCGAGTTGGCCGGTGAAGATGGACTCCGAAGCGATCTGCGTCTCCGTCGAGAAGGGTTCGTTGAAGGGGTCGTAGCCGACGACCCAGCGGTTGTTCTTGAAGTAGTTCGCCACAGTGGCCCACACGAGATCGAAGTTGCCCTGGAGGTTGCCCACCACGTCGTTGCTCCAGAAGTGCTGAATCGCCGTCTGGAGCTGTGGATTCGCATAGTTGTTCGACCAGCGGCCGCCGCTCGGCACGATCGGCACCCCGTTGGTGCACACGGCCCAGTTGGGTGCCCCCTCGCCACGGAAGTGCGTGTTGTAGACGTCCTGGTGCATGTCGAGCAGGGTGTAGATCCCGTAGCGGCCGAGCAGCCTGACGGTGGCGGCCACGTGGCTGAGGTAGCGCATGGCCACCGCCTTGTTGAACTCGTGCGGGTCCCCCGGGGTCCCGGGCGTGCAGACGTTGGGCTGATTCGGACCGCCGGATCCCGGCTCGAGGGCCTGCCACTCGATGCCGAGCCGGACGACGTTGAAGCCGAGGCTCTGCATCCTCGAGGCGTCCGCCGCGCTGAAGTTCCACGGCTTGCCGGGATCCGGATAGGCGATATAGGGGGCGTGCTTGTAGACGACGTTCGTGCCACGGAGCAGCACGACGCGACCGCTGGCGTCATAGAGGTACGGACCGCCGGGCGAGCTCAGGAAACTCGGCATACCGGCACTCGATTCACTCGAGGAGAGGCCGCTGCTGGACTGGTACTGGACGCCCGGCCCACTCAGGGCCTCGATGTGCGGCGTCAGAGCGCCCAGGTTCGGCTGATTGACGACGTGTCGCGGGGTGGTGGTCGTGGTGACCGTCGGGCCCGGGGTCGTCGGCGCACCCACCGGGGACGTCGTGGTGGTGGTCGACGCCGAGCTCGAGGTCGTGGGCGCACCGGTGGTGACGGAGGTCGTCGGGTGGGCCGTGGTGGAGGTCGCGGGTTTCGGCGACACGGTGGTGGTCGTGGTGGAGGTCAAGGGTTTCGGCGACACGGTGGTGGTCGTGGCCGACCGTCGCGGGGTCGTCGAGGTCGTCGCGCCGGCACCGCCGCCATCGAGCCCGAGGGTCAACACGCCACACAGCCCTGCGACCAGCGCGGCCCCGACGGACCTACGGACACTCGGTCGCACTGCCCGCGCAGGGCGTGATCCTCCTTGAGCCGGCCTCAGCACAACCCCCTGATTCGATCTTTCCGATTCCCGCCGCCTCTGCCGCCGAGGCGGTCACTGTACCCAGCACCGAGCCTCGACCCCTGCATGCCTGAGCGCGATCGACCCGGGGGGGCGACGTGGCACGGGCCTAAATCAGGACGCTGCGGCGCTTCCCGCGTACGAAGAGGTTCGCCGACGCCAGGAGATCGATCTGCATCTGGCTCTGGTTCTCGAGCAGTTCGTCCGCCCACAGCATCTGGAGCGTGGTCTGCACCCGGTCGCTTCGCTGCTGGGTCCTGACGTCGTCGAACGCCGTTCGAAGGACGCGATGCAGCACGTCGTCGTGCGGCGCCGGCAGATCGAGTGCGGTGCGCCGGTCGGCCAGGAGATCCGCGAAGTCCCGGTACCACCGGTGCGTGGAGGCGTACGAGTCCCGCAGGACCGCCTCGGCAATGGCGACCGACTCGACCTCGGGTTGTCCGGCCGCCGGAGGGCGCACGGGGAGCGAGGCCAGCGTGTACGCGGCCAGGCGGAGGCGGTTCGACCCCGTGAAGAGCCGCGCGATGGTCTCGACGGGAACGACCTTGGCCCCGCGCTCGGCGAAGAACTGGCGGAAGGCGTCGTCGAGCAGGAGGTAGGCACGGTGCGACGCCTCCTGGCCGGCCGCCGTGTCGACGTGGCGTCGCGTGATGGTCAACCGGTCCACGGCGTCGGCCAGGTAGCCCGAACTGGCCACGAACGCGCTGGACAACGCCCGCCCCAGCGCCGCCGTCGCGCCGCGCGGCCAGAACAGCAGACCGACGACGATGCTCACGCCGCACCCGATGGCCACGTCCTCGATCCTGGTCAACCCCACCTTCCAGCCGATGGGCTGAATGATGTTGAACAGGATGACCACCATGAGGGTGAAGGCGGCCTGGCCGGCCACGAAGGAGATCATCGACGGCGCGATGCCCGAGACGAGTACGGCCAGTGGCAGGAGTGCCCACAACAGGTCGGAGTGGTCGGCGACACCGATCATGATCACCGAGCCGGCCACGAAGCCGACCGCGGTCCCGCTCACGGCCCGCAGGGCCGTCGCGCCCGTGCCGAGGGCATTGGATCGGAGCACGGACATGGTGCCGAGGACCACCCAGAACCCGTGCTGGACGTCGGTGACCTCGACCACCGCGACGGCAATGGCCAGCCCGATCGCTCCCCGTACGGCGTTGCGGAACCACACCGAGCGAAAGGAGAGGTGGGAGAGCAGCCGGTACGCGTAGAGGTTCGCCGTCGATTCGTCCCCCATCCCCAAGCGCCGGTCGACCACCGCCTCGGCCCCGGCCGACTCGAGCGCCGCGTCGGCGACCATCTCCGTGGCCACACCGAGCGCCCGGGCGTGGAACCCTGGGTCCAGCGCGCCCGCCAGGCTCGACTCCTCCGCCGGTGCCGCTCGTCGCGCGTCGGAGGACGCACTTTCCGGCGCGGTGGCGTCCCCTTCGGTCAGCGACACCACGTCGGCATCGAGCGCGGCACCAATCAGCCCGTCGAGCCGCCGGGTGGATTCCTGGACCGCCTCAATGCGGGCCGGGTCGTCGACGGGGTGGGCTAGACCGTCGCAGATGAGCTCTGCCGTCCGGTGCAGCGTCTCGGCCACCTGCCGCGTGACGGCCAGTGCCGATGGGAGCTCCGTGGACCAATGCTCGTCACCGATCATCGCCGTGTTGCCGGCCACCCATTCGACCCGGCCGACGAGCTTGGACAGCGCCACGGCGCCGGACGCCGCCCCCGTCGGCGGATAGGGCGTCCCCGAGAATTGCCGGCGCAGGCTCGCCAGCTCCGAGACGACGGCAGCGTGTGCCTCGGGATCGGACGCGCCGCGCGCCCGCGCCTCGGCGAGACGGGCCACGGCCGAGACCGCGGACGCCAGGCGGCGCCGAAGGTTGTCGTGCCACGGCGGAGGCCACACCAGGAGACAACCGGCAATGCAGAAGGCGGCGGCCAAGCTCCACCCGATCAGGCGGGGACCGACGGCGGAGGCCGGCTGCGCGACGGACACGGGGAGGACGAAGGTGAGCAGCGCGGCGGTCGACGCGGTCGCCACCGGTGGGGCGACGATCCCGGCGTAGAGCACGGCGAAACCCACGACGGCCATCGTCGCGACCGCGGCGACCTTGTGGGTCGAGACGACCGTACCGAGGACGATGAAACAGCTGCCGGCGACGTAGAGGCCGACATAGGAGATGAGCCGGCTGTGGACACGACCGGTGAACTCCACGAGCAGGAGGAGGGCGAAGGACCCGAACGCCCCGAACAGGCCGACCTGAGGATTCGAGAACAGCCCGTGGGCGAGGGCGAAAACGGACGGCATGATCACGGCCGCCCTGATGGAGCGCTTGACGACCAGGAGGTGGGGGTCCTTGGACCGCAGCCACTGCCGCGACCCGGGACGGGCCCGGCCCTCGGCCGGCACCGAAGGGGCGGCGGCAGTGCTCACGAACCGGCGTGCGTCACGTCGCAGGCGCCCTAGCGCTTCGTCGGCAGCGAGCGAGCGAAGTCGGCACCCCGTTCGACCCACGGGGCCAGCTGACGCCGCGTCCGCACGTTCTCGGCGTCCACGCGCAGCCATCCGGGCATGGGCCGTCCCCGCATGACGGCCACGGTCGCCTTGGTCGTGGCCACCAACCTCTCGGAGCGCTCGGGCTCGACCCGGACCAGGATGCCGCCCTGTCCGCTGGCCGCGATCGCCATGTTGCCCCCGACGAGAAAGGCGAGCCCGCCGAACATCTTCTTCTCGCTGAGGCCCCGCTCGGTGGCGACCAGGGCACGGATGCGGTCGGCGAGGTCCTCGTCGTAGGCCACGCGGTCCAGCGTAGACAGCCGGACTGATCGGGTTCTAGAGCCCACGGGACGCGACCATCGCCGGCACCACTGCGCAGATGGGGAGATCAGCGCTCGGTGCACAGCGGTCGGACCTAGCGCCCGGCGCCGTCCTCCCCGAGCTCGGTCAGGAGCTCCCGGCACCGACGGGCGTCGCTGAGCAGCTTGGCCCGGAAGCCGTCCATCCGCGCCAGCTTGGCGCTGATCTGCTGTGCCAACGACTCGTTCAGCACCATGGCCTCCTCGAGGGTCGCCCTCTGCTCGGCCCGCGCTCGTTTGCTCGTGGCGCCCTTGGTGGCACGGTAGGAGGCGCGCAGCTCGTCGAGTCTCGTCTCCAGCGCGAGGAACTCGCGGATCTCGTCGAGGTTCATGCCGAGGACCTCGCGCAGCTCCAGAATGCGCTGCAGGTGGTCGAGGTCGTCGGGCGTATAGCGGCGCTCCCCTCCCGCCGTGTAGAGGGACGGCGTGAGCAGGCCGAGCTCCTCGTAGTAGCGAAGCGTCCGGGCCGACACGCCGGCACGGGTCGCCGCATCACTGATGCGGATGCCCGCCTCGGCGGTTTCCTCGGCGACGGTGGCCTGCTTGCGTGGCGTGGACACGGCCATCTCAGTCCACCAGCAACGGCTCGGTCTCGGCCACCGCCTCCTGGGCCGGTACCCAGTCGTCCACCACGTCGAGGGGCACCGCGCCGTGCGCATCCTCGTGGTGGTACTTGCCGCCCCGCAGGAGCGACGCCACGGCACCGAGCAGGCACACGGCGGCGGCAAACGAGAAGGCCTCGGTCAGCCCCTGCGAGAAGGCCGGGGCGATCAGGTGGGGGAAGAACTGGCGGCTGGTCAGATAGCTCGCGGTGGCGTGCGGCAGGTGCGAGAGCGCGGCGCTGCCGAGGAGGATCTGCATGGGGTTGTAGCCCAAGAAGGCGGCGAAGAGGCTCCCCACGGGTGGCAGGTGCGAGACCCGCGTGGCCAGCGCCGGGTTGACGCCCTGGGCGGTGAGGCCGTGGTAGAGCGCACCCGGCAGCGTGGACGCCAGCCCCAGGATCATGAGGGTGAAGAAGATGCCGATGGAGAGGACCTGGGCCGACGAGTTGAAGGTGCCCGCCATGCCCGCGCCGGCGCCGCGCTGGTCGGCCGGCAGGCTGTTCATGATGCCGGTCTGGTTGGGTGCGATGAACATGCCCATGCCGACGGAGTTCAAGAAGATCAGCGCGGCGAACCCCCAGTAGGAGAAGTCCACCGGCAACTGCACGAGCGCGATGAAGGTCAGTGCGACCAGCACCAGCCCGCCCGTGGCGAAGGGCCGCGCTCCGTAGCGGTCGGCGAGCACGCCGCTGAGCGGGCCGGCGGCGAGGAACCCCACCGTCAGCGGGATCATGTAGATGCCGGCCCACAGCGGCGTCTGGGCGAAGCTGTAGCCGTGCAGCGGGAGCCAGATCCCCTGCAGCCAGATAATCAGCATGAACATGAGGCCACCCCGGCTCAGCGAGGCCAGGAAGCTGGCGACGTTGCCCGCGGTGAACGCGCGGATGCGGAAGAGCGACAGGTGGAACATCGGCTGCGCGACCTTCGTCTCGATGATCCCGAAGGCCACCAGGATGGCGATGCCGCCGAAGATCTCTGCCACAACGACCGGGCTGGTCCACCCCATGGTGTGGCCCCCGTAGGGGAGCAGCCCGTAGGTGATCCCCACCAGGATCAGGATCAGGCCGACCGCGAACGTGCCGTTGCCGAGCCAGTCGATCTTGGCCGGCGTCCGCACCCCGCGGTCCTCGAGCTTCACGTACGCGAACGCTGTGCCGAGAAGGCCGAAGGGCACCGAGATCAGGAAGACGAGGTGCCACTGCACGGGGGCCAGCAACCCACCGAGGACGAGACCGATGAAGGAGCCGGAGATGGCGGCGACGTTGTTGATGCCGAGACCGAGCCCGCGCTGGTGCACGGGGAAGGCGTCGGTGATGATCGCCGAGGAGTTGGCGAAGAGCATGGCACCGCCGACGCCCTGGCCAACGCGCATCGAGATGAGCCAGATCGCGCCCTCGGTCCCCGTGAGCCAGGTCGCGGCCAGGAGGACCGAGAAGAATGTGAAGACGGCGAAGCCGAGGTTGAAGATCTTGACCCGGCCGAACATGTCGCCGACCCGGCCGAGGCTGACGACCAGGACGGCCAGCACCACCATGAAGCCCATCAGCATCCACAGCATGTAGCCGGTGTTGCCCGGGGTGAGCGGGTCGAGGTCGATGCCGCGGAAGATGTCCGGCAGGGAGATGAGCACGATCGACTGGTTGATGAACACCATCAGCGTGCCGAGGGTCACCGTCGACAGGGCGATCCAGCGGTACGCCGAGACGTCCGGGGGGCTCGCGACGGCCGCGCGGCCGTTCCCGTTGGCATGGGTGGAGATGCGCACGGGAAGAAAGTTTAACGTTTACGTCAGGGTAATGAAACGGCCCAAACGGCCCGGAGCGCCCCCGGAGACGGGCCGGCGCCGGGAAGAGACCGCGGCGTCCCGGTCACCTCCGTTGCCGGGCCGGAGCAGCCCCCCGATCGGTGGCCTCCGGACCGACGTGGCGTGCGCACGGGCGTCGCTCGGTCTACCGCTCGCCGCGTTGGGCCCCGAGTCCGTTGAGCAACGTGCCGATGGCCAGCCGCCAGCGCCGCTCGACCGACTCGGTTGACGTCCCGAGTCTCCCGGCCGCCTCGGCGAACGCCATGCCCTGAATGAGGGCGACGAGCACGTGCGCGACGTCGGTCTCGTCGCCGCGGAGTCGACCGGCCTCGATGCACCGGCGCACCCGCCCGACGATGAGGATGCGGACCGAGCTCGTCGCCGCCAACTCGTCCGGTCCCGGTGAGAAGTCGGTGAACGGCCGGGAGAACATGACCTCGGCCAGCGGGCGGTTCGTCCGTACGAAACGGCGGTACGCCGTGGCGAGCGCCCACAGGTCGGCCACCGGGTCCGGCGTCTCGGACAACGCCCCCAGGTCGGTGGAGAGCCGGCGGAATCCCTCGAAGTAGACGGCGCGGACGACACCGGACTTGCCGCCGAACAGCTCGTAGAGCGCCGGCACGGACGTCTCTGCCCGCGCCGCCAGCGACCGGGCCGTGAGTCCCGCCGCACCCTCCTCGGCCAAGACGTCCACGGCGGTCGTGAGCACGCGGTCCCGCAGGTCCGGGGTGCGCTGCTTGGTGCGGGGCATCAGCGCCGCCGGGCTGGACCGTGGGCTTGACGGCCGTGGCCCAATATCGAAACAATGTTTCGGAACATAGTTTCAAATGTAGCCGCCCGGACTGGAGGCACCATGGAAGAGCTGGTCACCTACAGCCGCACCGATGCGGTCAGCACCATCACGATGGACGACGGCAAGGTCAACGTCTTCTCCATTCCCATGCTCCGTTCTCTCCATGGGGCGTTCGACCAGGCCGAGCAGGACGGGACCGTCGTCTTGCTGACCGGCAGGCCCGGCTACTTCTCCGCCGGATTCGACCTCAAGGTGTTCGACGGACCGCCCGACGACGTGGTCGCCATGCTCAGGCTCGGGGCGACGCTGGCCGAGCGCATCCTCGCCTTCCCGGCGCCGGTGACGGTCGCCTGCACGGGCCACGCCTTCCCCGCCGGGGCCTTCCTGCTCATGGCGGCGGACCGGCGCATCGGTGCCGAGGGGGCTTTCAAGCTGGGGCTCAACGAGGTCAGGATCGGGCTGACCCTGCCGTGGTTCGCCGTCGTCCTCGCCCGGCACCGCCTGACGCCGGCGCACTTCGACCACGCCGCCGTGACCGGCACCATGTTCGAGCCGCGGTCGGCGCTGGAGGCCGGTCTGCTCGATGCGGTCGTGTCGCCCGCCGAGCTCGGCGCAGCGGGCCTGGCGGCCGCCGTCGACCTGGCGTCGCTCGACCGGCAGGCACATGCGGTCACCAAGCTCCGGGCGCGCCGGCCCGTCCTCGAGGAGTTGCGGTCTGCCATGGAGTCGGAACTCGGCTGAACCGACGGCGGACAACAGCAGCATTACTGGACACCCGGCGCCATCCGGCCCATGATCATGATGTGCAGTCTCCGTCCTTACTCGAGGCGATGATCAACTTCCCGATCGCGGTGATCCGGCTACCGACCTCTGCGCTCACGGCATTCGAGGCGGTCAACGACACCGCGGAGCGGTTGGACCGCCTCATGACCCTGCTCGAGCGCCTGGAGGGCGGCGTCAACAAGGCGGGTTCGGGCATCGACCTCGCCGCGTTGGGCATCTCGACCGCCGTGTCCGGACTGGAGCAGGCCGTCGGCACGCTCGACTCCTCGTTGCCCTCACTCTCCGACTCAGCCGCAGCGCTGTGGAACCTCACCGAGCGCCTGAGCGGGGTGGCGATGGAGCTGGCGAGCGAGCTCCCCAAAGCCACCCGGTCGCTGCAGGAGGTGTCACCCCAGCTGGCCAGCGTCGCGGGCCTGCTCGACGACCGGTTCTCCCACCTCGACGCCGTCGTGACCGAGTTGGCACACTTGATGGAAGCCGTGGTCGGCACCATCCCGGGCATGCGACGCGTCCTCCGCGTCACGTCGACGCCCTTCGAACCGACCTGAACCAAAGGAGCTTCCGTGGGTGCACATGACGAGGACGCGGCCTTAGCCGTCGTCCGAGCGACGTCTGTCTCGATTCACGACATCGGCACCACCATCTACCTCAGCCCTGACGTCATGGCATGGGCGGCGGAATGGGGATGGTCGAATCCCTTCGCGTTCTACTTCGCGGGGCGCGGGGGAATGCTCGGTGACGTGGGACCGGACGTGGTCACATCGGCCCTCGGGTGGTTCGAGCCCAACGCAGTCAAGACGATGTACGAGGAGGGCATCGGGGTTGCCCCGGCGCGCGACGCCGCGGCGCGCATGGCGGAGGCGCACTCGAAGTGGGGCCGCAAGCACTACGGCGACGTCGAGGGGCTGGAAGACATCGTGGCGGTCACCGAGGAGATGGTCGACGGGCTCGAGGGCTCGGCCATACCCCTCTTCGTCGGATGGCGGGATGCCGCTCGCTGCGAATCGGCCGCCGGACGGGCCGCGCAGCTCATGCAGATCCTCCGGGAGTGGCGGGGCGGGCTCCACCTCGTCGCCACCACGGCCGTCGGACTCTCCCCCCTTGAGGCCATCCTGACCAACGAGGGCCCGGGACAGGCGAAATTCTTCGGATGGTCCGAACCCTTCCCGGATTTCACGGCCATCAAGGCCAAGCACGACGAGGCCGAGGAGATGACCGACCGGCTGTGTGCGCGAGCGCTGGCCGAGGCCCTCGAAGCCGCCAAGTTCTCCGACTTCGAGACGGGCGTCCGGGCACTGCGCGCCGCCATCCCGTAGCCCTCGGGGGCTCGGGCCGGCCGAACCCCCGACCGGCTACAGTGAAGGGCTGCTCATCGGGAAGCCAAACCCGCCCGGGGAGCACAACGGCTTCTTGCCGCTACGGACCTGTGGTGCAGCTCGGAGTGCACGCCGCCCTGTCAAGGCGGAGGTCGCGGGTTCAAATCCCGTCAGGTCCGCCACCAAGTTCAGACCTGTCCCGAGCCGGTCGGACCTGGTTACCCGGTCGGGTAGCTCAGTTGGTAGAGCGCGCGCCTGAAAAGCGTGAGGTCACCGGATCGACGCCGGTCCCGACCACTGGCAGGGTCTTCACCAGGACTTCTCCTCTGATGGCTGCCGCTCTTGCTGGCTATGACCTCACGAGCCACAAGCGTGAGGTCATGCGTGTCCTGCCGCATCGACTTCCTGGTTGTCACTCCTCTAGGCACGTGCCACCGATGGCCGTGCCCACAACGTCCCCGCACAGATCTGGAACGTGTCGGAAGATACTGCCCGCGAGCTGCGAACGCGTCGCCCTCGGTGACCGGCGCGATTGTGTGCCGTCGTCTACCGTGGCAGCGCAAACCGCCCGTTCAAGCACGTCAGCCCGGGAGTGGAGGGGACACCCGCATGCCGCGAGCGCACGCCCGTCACTGTGTCCGTGCCTCCTTGTTGGTGCTCGTCGCCATGCTGAGCGCCGTCGCCACGGGCGTGCAGGCGGCCGCGCCGGCGACCGTCGTCTCGCAACCTCCGCAGTGGCCCGCCCATCCCGACTGGCAGCGCTTCGTCATGGCGCCGACGGCACCCAATGTCCATCCGGTGCGCATCGTGAGCACGACCGGCTCCGTCAGTGGGGCCGCGACGCTGATCGGATCGGGCGGCGGGCGGGCCACCCTGACGATGAGGCCAGGGGGACGGTCTCCCGTGATCGTCGTCGACTACGGCCAGGACGTCGGTGGCATCCCGTACTTCGTCGTGCAGTCGGAATCCGGAACGCCCCTGCTGCACTCCGCCTACAGCGAGGGTCTGCAGTACCTCGGACCCCAAGGCGACCAGACGCCCCCGAACAGCCCGACCGGCGATCCCAACAGGTTCGACGACCTGATCGTGGACAGTCCCGGGACGCTCACGACGGGGACCATCCAGGGCGGCGAGCGCTACGAGCGGATCAGTCTCACCTCCCCGGGCCGGGTGACCCTGACGTCGATCGGCATCCGATTCACCGCGGTCCGGGCCACGGCGAAGGACTACCGCGGCTGGTTCGACTCGAGCTCGCCTGATCTCGATCGCATCTGGTACGACGGTGCCTACACCACCCAGCTCGACGAGCTGCCTCCCGATGCGGCACCCTCGGCCTGGACGATTGAGGCAAAGGCTCTCCACGCCGTGATGGGGACAGCCGGCATCCTGCGTCAGGGTGTCGACTGGTCCGACTACACCATGTCATTCGACACCCGCGTCGTGGACAACCAGGTCGGCTGGTTGGTGCGCGCCTCG
This sequence comes from uncultured Acidimicrobiaceae bacterium, assembly GCA_963736525.1. Classification (GTDB taxonomy): domain Bacteria; phylum Actinomycetota; class Acidimicrobiia; order Acidimicrobiales; family RAAP-2; genus Bog-473. The sequence goes on along the minus strand of CAVTPF010000001.1, from coordinate 224,038 downwards.
TCGACGTCGTCGGGCTACCTGATCGCCTTGAACCACGCCGCCTCGGGGACCGGCACGTCGAACTCCCTGATTGAGATCGCGCTCGGTCCCACCGAGTTCGCCAGCATCGACAGGGTGGTCCTCCCAAAATCGTTCGATGCCGCGGCCTGGCACCACGTCACAACCCAGGTCTCAGGCAGCAATATCACGACCTCCCTCGACGGGCGCCGGGTTGCCTCGTTCGACACCGATGCGCTGCCCGACGGGACCCCCGTCTACGGGACGGGTTCGGTCGGATTTACCGAACTGGCCTCCTCCGCCGTTTTCCGGGACCTCGACGTCACCGGACCGAGGGGAGCGACCCTCTATGCCAACAGCCTGTCGGACCGCTCGGCCCTGAGTGACTTCAGCGGCTCCGACATCGTGACCTCCGATTCCCTGCCCGTGATCATGGACGGGGCCAAGCGCGATCGGGTGGTCTGGAGCGGGGACCTCGGCGTGGAGACCCCGAACGTGCTTTACACGACCGGAGCCGACGACTACGTGCGTGGCTCGCTCCAGCTCCTCGGCAGCTACCAGGTAGCCGACGGCGAGACGGGCACGAACGTCAACCCGACGGCTCCGTTGGCCACGTTCCCCCAGAGCGGATCGACCTACTCGACCTCGTACTCCATGGACGAGGTCGACAACATCGCCACCTACTACCTCTACACCGGTGACCTCGCCTTCGTCCGGGCCGAATGGCCGGTGATCACTCGTGAGCTGGCCTACAACGCGTCGCTGGTCGACGGGCGCGGACTGCTCGTCACCAACTCGGACGATGGACAGGACTGGGACTACTACAACGGGAGCCATGCCGGGGCGGTCACCTACTACAACGACATCTACTTCGAGACCCTGACCGACGCCGCCCTGATGGCCGATGCGCTCGGGCAACCCGACCAGGCCGCCTCATACCAGCAGGAGGCGGCAAGTCTCCGGACGGCGATCAACCGATACCTCTTCGATCCCTCCACCGGGCTCTACGAATTGTCCGACCAGCAGCCGGCCGCCGTGGCCCAGGACGGCAACTCCCTCGCCGTGCTTTTCGGCGTGGCCCCGACCGGGCAGGACGCGGCCATTCTCGCCGCGCTGGCCAAGACGCTGCCGTCGACGCCCTACGGCCCGCTGGCGTTCACCGACAATGCCGGGCTGCAAAACGGAGTCAGCCCGTTCGTCACCAACGACGAAGTGCGCGCCCTCTTCGCCCGCGGTGACACCGCCTCCGCCCTCTCCCTGCTGCAAAGACTCTGGGGATACATGGACGCTCCGGGACCGGACTACACCGGGGCCGACTGGGAGCTGGTCGGGCCAAACGGTGCTCCCGGCTTTGGCGACGAGACGAGCCTGGCGCACGGCTGGTCCTCAGGGGCCACGGCCGATCTGTCCTCCTACGTCCTCGGAGTCGAGCCGACCACGGCGGGCTTCGACGTCTGGTCGGTCGACCCCCATCCGGGCTCCCTCTCGTGGGCCGAGGGCAACGTTCCGACGCCCCACGGCACGATTGAGGTTCGCTGGGCCCAGCAGCCCTCGTCGGGCCGCTTCGCCCTGCAGGTGACCGCGCCGGGTCGGACCACCGGCACCCTGACGGTGCCAGTACCGCGGACTGGTGCGGTCGTGACGGTCGTGACGACCAAGGCCCCCACGGGTCGTCGTTCCAAGAAGGCGATCACTGTGGCTCCGGGCGCCACGTCGCTGCCCGTCTCTGTTGTGGGCGAGGCGACCTACGACGTGTACGTGGCGCCGTAGTCGCTGCAGGTGTTTGTGTCCAGGAGGTTTGGGTTACCTCGCAGGTCGGAGCATGCAGACGCCATTTGCTCACGTCCCGATCTGAAAAGCGTGAGGTCACCGGATCGACGCCGGTCCCGACCACCGAGAGCGACTACTGGTTCAGGTCGCTCAGTTTCGCGAGCCGGTCGCGGGCGTACGCCACGACTCCCGACTCGTCGAGTGCCGCGCTGGATCGGGCCGCATGTTCCCGTTCTGCCGCCGGGAGCCCTTCTCGATACGCATACAACTCGGCCGCGCCGAGGGGGGCGGTCATCGCGTTATCCGCTGGAACGCGCACGCCGCGCTGATCGGACCACTCCGCCAGGACGAGAGCACCTTCGCTGTCGCCGAACTTGTGCAACAAGCAGGCGAGATACGCCGTGAACTGAATGACCGTGCCGGGGACTCCCCGAGGGGAGTCCCCGTCGCGAACGTCCGCTTCGCCGGAATGAAGTCCCATCCGCACTCGGATCGGCTCGGCCGTGGGCCAGGGCTCGGCTTGCAATCGTGTCTGGATCTCGAGGGCCGCGAGGATGGCGGCAACCGCACTAGGGAAGACCGCGGCGACCCCATCACCCATGGTGGAGAACACGGAACCGCCGCGCTCGCTGATGGCCGATTGCAGGACGGCATCGTGCTGGGCAACGGCGGCCCGCATCGCGGCATCGTCCGACTGCCACAGCCGCGTCGAGCCTTGGATGTCGGTGAACAGGAACGTCACGGTCCCCGACGAGGTGCCCACGGAGGAATTCTCACCTCAAGAGCCCCCGCCGACAACTACAGCAGCCGACTGATCACGGAAAGGGTCCGCACGTTGCCTGACGTCGCCTGCGACTTACTTCACTGTTGTCAACCTTCGTGCCCACAAGGGGGTCGTCTCTCACGGCCAGCGTGGCTCCTTCGTGACCAAAGTCGGCTCGTCGGCGCAGCTGTGGAGGAGCCACGACTCATCGGCTCCCTCTGGCTGTCTTCAGGCGAGGCCGTAGAGCTTCGCAGCGTTGTCGTGCAAGACCCTGGCGACGACGTCATCCGCCAGACCGTCGAGGGCCTTCGTCGCATACTCACCAGGGGGCGCTCCGATGCTGGCCGGCCCGGGGTGCTGGCACGTGGGGTGCGGGAAGTCGGTCTCGAAGAGCACGTTGTCCGGGAAGTGCTCAATGGCGAAACGCGCGGCGTCTTCCTCGAACCAGAAGCAGCCGTAGATCTGACGGCGGAAGTACTCGGACGGCAGCAGGTCGTATGCCGGATGCGCCTGACGGATCGCGCTGTTGCCCCACTGCCAGTCGAACGTCTCGAGCACACCGGGTAGCCAGCCGACGCCCGACTCCACCGAGACGAAGCCCAGTTCCGGGAAGCGATGACACACGCCGCCGAAGATGAGGTCGGCGAGTGTCTCGATGTTGTCCATGATCATGAGCGCAGAGATCTTGGGGAACTTCGCCTGGAAACTGAGATGCGGATCCTTGGCGAACGGCGCAGTGATGTCGCCGCCACCGATGTGGAAGGTGATCGGGACCTCCGCGTCCTGCGCGGCAGCCCAGAGACGGTCCCAGTGCGGGTCCGAGAGCGGTGGCTCGCCGTGCGAGTCGGGGTGGTTGCAGAAGTTCACCGCCTTGTGACCGTTCTCGACGCAGCGCTCGAGCTCCGCGACCGCGAAGTCCAGGTCCCAGAAGGGCGTGGACATCACCGGGATCAGCCGCGACGGGTCGGCCGAGGCCCACTCGACGAGGAAGTCGTTGTAGGCGCGCACACAGGCCGTGACCAGATCGCGATCACCGAGCTTCAGGAAGTACGCCGAACCGAATCCACCGACGTTCGGGTAGAGCACCTGCGCGTAGATGCCCTCGTCGTCCATGTGCGCGAGGCGAGCGCTGGCGTCGTAGGCCGACGGCGGGATCTCGTCGTAGGTTCTGGGGCCGTCGGGCACGTAGCCCTGCCAGCCCGCGATGGCCGTGTTCCCCGGACTGCTGAGGAAGTTGCCGTCGGCCACCCAGTGGTCGGTACCGCGCACGTTCTCGACGTGGGGTACGGCCTCTCCCCACTTCGACGACACCCGTGATGTCCACAAGTCGGGCGGCTCGGTCAGGTGCGTGTCGACGTCGACGACACGATAGCGCTGGAACAACTCCGCGGGCATGGTTTCGCCTCCAGTCTTTCCGCTCCGAAGGGTACTGCGACGTGACGCGGATTGCCCTGCCGAGCCGTCAGACCGATCACAGGCTAGGCATCGCACACCGAGCGGCGCTAAGTGACGAAGACGGGAAGCGACTCCCATCCCCGAACGGTGGACGTGGGCGCCCGCGTCGCGTTTTCCCAATCCACGTCCCAATCGGGGAACCTCGTCAATACCTCGTCGAGCGCAATCCGGCCCTCGAGCCGCGCCAGCGCAGCCCCGAGGCAGTAGTGGATCCCACGGCCGAATGTGAAGTGCTGTTGACCCATCTCGCGGTGAATGTCGAACCGATCGGGATCGGGAAAGCGCCGCTCGTCACGGTTGGCGGACCCGCTCAAGCACAACATGGCGCTGCCCGCCGCAACGGTCTGACCGTGAACCTCGACAGGTTGGGTCACGTAGCGCGCGACGTGCGGCGTCGGGGGTTCGAAACGAAGGAGCTCTTCGATGGCGTTGTGCACGAGTGAACGGTCCGCCGCGACCTCGCGCCGTTGGTCCGGTTCCCCCCCGAGCACCTTGCCCATCCAGCCGATCAGGCGATTGGTCGTCTCGTTCCCGGCGGTGGACAGAACGCTCACGTAAAGGAGCACCTCGTCCCTGGTCAGTCGACGCATGTTGCCCTTCTCGTCCTCGAATTGGACGAACAAGAGCTCCGTCATCAAGTCATCAGACGGATGCGCGGTGCGCCAGTCGATGTACTCGGCGTAGAAGTCGGCTTGGCCGATGTTGTCCGCCGAGACCTCCATCGGCTTTCCTGGTTCCGTACTCAAGCTTGCGACAGCCCGATCCCGGGCCTCTTCCTGAGCTGACTCGGGGACGCCGAGCAGCATCCCGATCGTCCGCATGGGCAGCTGCGCGCCCAGGTCCGCAACGAAGTCGAACTTCTCGCTCCCAACCAGTGGATCAAGTGCCTGCCGGCAGAACGCGCGGACCTTCGGCTCGAGCTCCTCGACCTTCTTGGGGGTGAATACCCGCGAGAGCAAGCCACGATGCACATCGTGGATGGGAGGATCCTCGAAGATCACGACTCCCGAGGGGAACTCGATGTCTGCCTTGATGAACTCGAGGACAGCGCCGCGCGCTGAGCTGTACGTTTCTCGATCGAGGAACGCCCGCTGGACGTCGTGGAACCGACTCACGGCGTAGAAATCGTGCTCCTCGTTGTAGTACAGCGGCGCCTCGTCTCGCAGTCGCCGATACACGGGATACGGATCATCGTCGATCGCCCGGTCGTACGGGTCGTAGTGGACGTCGGTCGTCGTCGTCATCGCTCCTACCCCAGCTCTGTGACGGATCCCTCGGCGCTCTTGCCCACTGCAGTCTAGACGATCGACTAGATTTGGGCAACAGACCACCGTCGCCATCGTTGGTCGACGATTGCGCGTCGGCGCTCGGTCACCATTTGAAGTAGGTCTGCGCGAGAGCGCACCGAGACGAGGATCGACATGGCAGAGCTCGATGGCAAGGTAGCGGTGATCACGGGAGCCGGGTCGGGTATGGCTCGTGCCTCGACGCGTATCTTCGTGCGCGAAGGAGCACGCGTGCTCGCCGCAGACATCAGCGGGCGTGAGGAGGAGACGGCCGCCGAACTGGGTGACACGGTTGTACCCTTCCGTTGCGATGTCACGAGGGAGGATCAAGTCGAGGCAATGTTCTCGGCTGCGATCGATGCCTTCGGGAGGGTTGACGCTGTACTGAACGTCGCCGGCATCGGCAGCGCGGGTGCTCTGGCGGAAGTCACCATGGAAGACTTCGACCGCATCATCGACGTCGATCTCCGCGGTGTCGTCCTCGGCACCAAGCATGGACTCAAGACGATGCTTCCAACGGGCGGCGGTGTGATCTTGAACTGGTCCTCGACTGGTGGAATGAACGCGACGCCGTTTCCCGTCAGTCTCTATTCAGCCGCTAAGGCCGGCACGATCGCGATCACCAAGGCCGCCGCCGTTGAGTATGGCCCACAGGGCATCCGTGCGGTCTGCATCTGCCCAGGCTTCATCGAGACCGAGATGTCCGGCGGGCCGGGTGCAGCCGAGCGACGTCCTGAGCTGGTTGGAGGAACGGCACTCAAGCGAGGTGGCCAACCAGAGGAGGTGGCCGAACTCGCGGCGTTCCTCGCTTCCGATCGAGCGAGCTACATCACGGGAGCCGTCATCCCGATCGACGGCGGTATGACAGCAACATTGGCCTAGCCAGCGGGGCGCCAGACTCCGGCTCGGCAGGACGGTCGGGGCCGCCGGAGGTCGAGCGGGGATGCAAAGCGCGGCGGCCTCCCGCAACGATCTTGACGGGCCAAGCCCCTGGCACGCATCGCAATAGGAAGAGCGCGCAAGCCATAGGCTCGCTGGATGAGCCGAGCCGAGGGGGTCAATGTGCCCGAATCCGCTCGAGATGCACTGACGCCTCCACAGGCCCGCATCGTTGCCGCTTCGCTGGAGTTGTTCGCCACGCGTGGGGTCGGTGGTACCTCGCTCCAGATGATCGCGGATGCCATCGGTGTCACGAAGGCCGCGCTCTTCTACCAGTTCAGGACCAAGGACGAGATCGTGCTCGCAGCCGCTGAGGACGAACTCTCAAGGCTCGAGGCGGTCCTGGACCAGGCTGAAGTGGCGCCGTCTCGGACTCGGCAGCGCCAGCTCCTGCTCAAGGGAATCGTCGACCTCGCCGTCGACCGCCGCCGCACGGTCAACGTGATCTTGAGCGACCCCGTCGTCCTTGGTGTCTTTGCTGAGCACGACCGGTACCACCAGGTCCTCGACCGTCTCACCGACCTCTTGATGGGTCCGGCGACCGGTCGGCACCGCCACATGCAGACCGCGATGTTCATGGCTGCGCTCAGCGGGGCAGTCATGCATCCGATGCTCAGCGACATGGACGACGAGACGCTCCGTTCGGAACTACTTCGCCTCGCCAAGAGGTTCCGCTGAGTCGACGGGCGGCCGGGCGATTCCATCGCTAGACGATCGACTAGTACAACAGTTACCCTTTCCTTCAGCCGCATGAGGAGGGTGTCCATGGCTTCGAGGGAGTACCGCGTGATTCAGTGGGCGACCGGCAATACCGGACAACGAGCCTTGCGAGAGCTGATCAGGGATCCGTCGTACGAGGTGGTCGGCGCACGGGTCTATGACCAGGCCAAGGACGGGGTCGATGTCGGCGAGCTGTGTGGCGAAGGGGTGACGGGCGTCGCCGCCACCACGGACCGGGACGCCATCTTGAAGTTGGACGCGGATTGCTGTGTCTACATGGCCCGTGCCACGGGCACCGGCCAGACCCGAGCCGGGCTGACCCAAGACGAGCTCGTCGACGACATGGTGGCCCTCCTGGAGAACGGGACCAACGTCGTCACCACGTGCACCGATCTCATCGCCCGGGCGGTGCGCCTCAGTGAGGCGAACCGCACCCGGATTCTCGCTGCCTGCAGGCGGGGAAACGCCTCGGTCTGGGCGAGCGGGAGCGATCCGGGATTCGTCACCGAGACCCTCCCCTTGGCGTTCCTCTCGATCCAGCGTCGGGTCGACCTGATCGAGATCGAAGAATTCGGAGACCTTTCGCACCGGCCGTCGCCGCACATGGTCATGGAACAGATGCGCTTCGGTAAGCCCCTGGCAGAGTTCGACCCCGAGCGGCGCAAGAACCATCTCTTCGGCGAATACCAACCCGCGCTCACGGTGCTTGCCGACCTGGCCGGCTTCGACATCGACGAGTGGACCGCCGAGGGCGGCGTCGCGGCCGCCAAGGAGGACCTCGAGATCGTCGCCGGCAAGATCGAGGCAGGGACCGCGGCCGCGCAGCGCATCATCGTGACCGGTCGCAGCGGCGGGGAGGACCGCGTCCGCTTCACCCAGTACGGGTTCGTCGCCATGGACGTGGAACCAGACTGGGGGCTCCAGCCCACGGGATGGCGGGTCCGCGTGCACGGGGACGCGCCGATCGACATGCGCATGCCGTTCCCGGTGCCCCTCGACGACTTGGCGTCCTATGTGCCTGCGTTCAACGCGAACGGGCCGGTCAACGCCATCCCCTACGTCTGCGCAGCGCGGCCCGGCATCCTGACGACCGAGGACCTTCCGCACATCTTGGCCCGCGGCCCTCGGCCTGCGTCGTGACGAAGGCTCTCGGTGCGGCATTCAGGGCAATAGGACGATGACGCCGAGCGCCGGAGACGCGAGCCTGCTGACCAACAGGGTGCTCGAGTACGACCGCACCATGAAGCAGCTGGTGCCGACGATCAGATCACCATCCGATTGGGGCCCACTGGCCGCGTTGATCGACGTCGAGAACTTCGAGAGGGTCGGCACCTTTCTGGAGCAACAGGACTGGGCGCAGTACACCCAGATGTTGACGCAATGGGCGTCGTCCATCGACTCGTTCGAGACGACGGTCCGGCGGATCTCGGAGGTCGCACCATTGGTCTACTACGAGATCGAGGAGCGTCATTGCCGAGGAGGTGCCGTTAACGTGGTGAACTCCCTGACCGTCTTCGAGTTCGATGAAGACGCCCGGATCCGGCACCTCTCTGTCTACCTCCAACAGCGGGCGGCGACTCCCTGACGTTGCCCAGGGGAACACCGTCGGCTGGGGCAACGCAATCAATGCACCGTTCCCTCTTCATCCGACGATTCGTGACCATGACACCGCCTGCGCCGCGGGACCGAAGGTGTTTGGAGCCGATTGTCCTGAGGCCGTCTGAATTGCAGTCCTTTGAGTACCTGGAGGGGTTCTGATCGCCAGACCGGCATTCGTTCAGTCGCTCGCTCTCCCCGCGGAAGCTGGTGTCGGCTCCAGTGGGTCGAAATCCGCCTCGGCCGTGAATTCGACCTGGACTTCGACCTCCTCCCGACGGACCTCCATCCGCGCCAGGCGCTCGAAGACAGCTCTGTCCGCAGCAGTGAGCGGTGGTTGGGTCATGGACCTCGGCCACAGGCGGTACCGCTTGACCACGTTGATCTCGGCGGCGAGAAGGAAGAACTGAGCCCCCAGAAAGATCCAGGCCAACAGGACGATGACAATGCCGAAGAACCCGTAGGTCTCAGTCGCGTGCCGGAGCTCGCGACCCACGTACCAGCTCCCGACGAGTTGCAGCGTCTGCCAGAACACAGTGGCCAACGCCGCGCCAAGAACAACGTCACGCCACGTGAACTTCACCGCGGTCATCACCATGAACGCGGTGAGAATGAGCCCGAAGTTCAAGGCAAGAGAACCGACCAACAGGAGACCGGTGGAGACCTCACGGTGTGAAGCCAGGGTCGCGAACCCCGTGAGCACCGTCGATCCAATTGTGGAGACGGCGAGCAGGACGAGAACGGCAAATCCTCGGGCATAGCGCATGGGGAGGGGCGGCCAGCGGACGTAAGGGATGTTCCACACCTTGTTCATCGCGCTCTGGGTCGCCAATCCAAGGCCAATGGCACCGTACAAGAGGAGCAGGCTGCCGATGGCGACGGCTAAGGCGCTCCCGGTCAGGCCGTGGACATGGGATTGCAACTGCGGACCGATGATCGGAAAGGTTCCAAGAGCGCTGTCCACGAGGTCCTTGCGAAGTTGATCGTTGTTGTGCAGGACATAGCCGAGGACAGTTGTGAACAGCATGAGGAGTGGGAAGAGGGCGAACAGGCCGTAGTATGCGATGAGCGCTGCCTTGCTGCCGGCCTGGTCATTGCCGAACTTCTGCAGGACCGCAAAGGGAAACCCGATGACATCATGTCTTTGTTGGAACTTGTCCATACGGCGGATGAGCACCTCTATTCGGCCGGGTCGGCTCCTCGCTCTCGCCTCCGCCGTGTCATCGAGGCTCTGCTCGTGCGAGCGAGTGGGCAGATGTTCCGGAACCGTCACGGTCTAACGATAGGTCTGCAGTCGTGGATGTGAGGCGTCTGACATCTACAGTTCGAATGGGAGCGGCACGAAAGCCCACCTCGACAGGGACCTCGTGCACGGTGCCAATAGGCGATGCCCGGTCTGGTCACTATTCGTCGACCTCAATTGCTTCGACGGACGGTTAACGACAGCCAGAGCCGCGCTGACTGTGGCAATTTCGGTCCTATCTCACCCGGCCGATCAGCCTCTCGCCTCGGGTGCTGCCGGCGGCGCCGGATCGGGCGAACCAATTCGCTCGGGGCGCCACTCGGTACCAAGCGTCCCCTGTGCAGCGTGCGTTCCCGACTGTCCTCCACCGGGACCACGCAGCACGTTGGCGATTCCAACCGCGATGAATCCGCCGGCGATCGGTCCCGCCAAATACACCCACCAGGATGTCCAATCACTGAAGACGAGGGCGGGACCGAGAGACCGTGCGGGGTTCATGGACGCGCCGCTCACCGGGGCCGACCATAGGCCAGCGAGCGCGATGTAGCTTCCGACGCCGATTGCTGCGATCGGGCCGAGCTGCTGAGCGCCCGATGCGGTACCGAGGATCACACTCACCAGGCCCGCCGTAAGGACCATCTCAGTCAAGAACGCTGTCAGATTACTGACTCCGTGGCCCGGCAGCGTCAGTCCGGCCGACCCGAACTTGCCGAGCATCCCCCAAAGCAAGAGCGCTCCGAGACTGGCGCCGAGGAACTCGGCAACGATGTAGGCCGGAACACGCTTCCAAGGAAAATCGCCTCGCAGTGCAAAGGACAAGGTCACCGCGGGGTTGAGGTGCGCGCCGGACACCGCTCCCATGAAGAGGATGATCGCGGCGACCATCAACGCTGGAGCCACGACGCGCGCGGCCAGCGGGATGGAGCCCGGGAATCGAGCATCGACGATGCTGCCACCCACCGCAACAAGGACGAGGAGGAAGGTTCCGAGGACCTCAGAGAAGAGTCGCCGACCCTCGTAACGATCATCCCAAAAGTCGAACGCCCTTGCGACTGAGTTTGGCTGACCCATGGAACGAAGTGACACTTGTGCGTGGACGAGCTGCTCTTGGTGGCGGGCCAGTTCAGTCCGGACACCCGTTCCTGTTGCCTGTGTGGTCATATCGTCTCCTGCTTTGGGAACTTGGTGATCGACACTACGTCGCGGAGTACGGGACGTGCTGCCGGCGCACGTCGCAGTCGGCAGTGACTTGAGTAACCGAAGAACCGACCGGAATCTGGTTCTCAGTCAGGCTGACCAGGCTGCCCGGTGTTGATTGAGGCAGGTGAGGTCCACGCATCGGGGTCCAGCGTGCCGTCGATGGCCGCTTGGGCGACGTCGGCCAGCAAGAGGGAGTGGCTTCGGGCGTAGGTCCGGAGCCGAGAGAACGCATCCGGGATCTCGATGCCAGTTCGCTCAGCGATCACGCCCTTGGCCTGCTCGATCACGACTCGGCTGGCCAAGGCGCCCGACAGCTGTTCATTGACCCGTTGGGCTTGGCTGGCCGCACCGTATTGGAGGACGCTGATCGTGGCCAGATCAGCGAATGCCCGCGCGACGAGTACGTCGCTCTCGTCCATCGGGGAATCCTCGGCACTGAAGAGATTCAGAGCGCCGATCGTCGTCTCGCGCAGGCGAAGGGGGAGCGCGGACACCGATCGGAACCCGGCGGCAACTGCCACCTTGGAGAACTGGGGCCAGGTCCCGGATCCTGATCGAAGACTCTCGTGTGTTACTCGTTCCCCGGTGCGGAAGGCGTCGAGGCACGGCCCCTCGTTGGCCTGCAGCTCGAACAGCTCGACCACCTGCATGGCTTCGCTCGAAGACGCCATCAGTCGCAACTCCTCGGGGGGCGCGGCGAGCATGACGCCAGCGGCGGAAATGCCGAGCAGGTTCACACACCGCTCGGTCAGCTTGGTCAACAGCTCCACGACGTCGAAGTCGTCGACCAGGTTGTCGGCGATGTCGACGAGGAACTGCACGATGGATTGGTCTCGGGTCGTCTCCACGGCTTCTCCTGGGCGCCCACTGCGCCCGACGCGTCCGGTGGGCGGGACTTTCTCGCCCGGTGGTCGAACTATACGAGCACTCCCCGCAGGCTCACGACAGCCTGAGCTTGCGAGACACGACGTCCTCGGCGACGTCTCGGACCAGGAGGTCCTGGCTGAAGGCATAGGCCCGCAGGCGGATGAGAGCCTCGGTGACGCTGACGCCGAGCTGCACCGAGATCATGCCTGCCGCGTTGTGCACGACGAAATGGAAGTCGGCGCCTGCCTCGAGGTCTTTGGCCACCGTTCCGTCGGGTACAGCGGCTTGAGCATCGAGCACCCAGTGGGCGATCACCTCCGCCATCACCAGCGCATCGGCGTGTTCGTCGTCACTCAAGGGACCCGGTCGATCTTGATAGAGATTGAGGGCACCCAGCCGGGCCGCTCCGTCTCGCAGGGGGAAGGCGAACAGGGCTCGGACACCCGCTTGGGATGCTCTCGGAGTGAAGGCGGGCCAGCGCCGCGTCATCGGATTGACCAGGTCCGGCTCCAGAACGACACCGTCGCCGTGATAGGCGTCCACGCAGGGACCTTCGCCGAGGGTGTACTGCAGCTCCTCGATCAGATCGCTCACGTGGTCGGTGGTGCACAGCGAGCCCTGGGGTAGATCTCCCGACATGAGCATGACCCCTGCGCCAGTCACCCCGACGATCTCGGCTGCAACCTTGCACAGTCGGACCGGTGAACGGGTGTCGTCCATTGACGCCTCGATCGCGGTCAAGATTCGTGTGCGCCGCTTCCCAGGCACTCAACCGCCACCGTATGCCGCTGACGGAGATGCGTGCTCGTTGGGTGGCTGATGGCACACGGCGGCTCTTTTCCCAACAGAGGCTGTGTCCGGCCTTGCGGTGCTCGGTGTTGTAGGTGGTCTCACCAACCCTCTTTCGATTTTCGAACGCCGCCTCATCTGCCAACATCCTGACTGGAACGGTCCGCCCTATCAACAGATGCGGGGGCAAGTGTCCCAGATTGCGCGTCCGTGACCGTTGGGAGGGTGCCCGAGAACGCCGGGCGAGGGCCATCGAACCCTCCGAGAGGTCAGAGCGGCCAGCACCAGGATCGCTCCGCCGAGAGAGACAACGCCGCGGACAGCGAGCGACACTCCATTGCCGCTCATGAAGGCTGATCGGGCTGCACGGGCCAACAGGACCCGGTTGAGCCCCCGACGCGGCTGCGACAGCGAGCGCGCCTCACAGCGAGCCCAGGGCGGTCAAATGCTCGATCGGTCCGTCGTGGAGATGATCCAACAGAAAATACGAGGTGGACATAATTCGGCGGCGAATTTCCTACGACGCGGCGACCTTCAGCTCTTGCCACGAGCTGAGATCGTCACTGGGGAACAGACCCAGTGAGCCGGACGACAGTGGCCTGCCGAACAGATAGCCCTGGGCCAAGTGGCAGCCGAGGACTCGCAGCCTCGAAACCTGTGCGTTGTGTTCGACGCCCTCGGCGATCACCGTCAGCCCCAGTGAGTCGCCGAGACCGATGATCGCTCTCACGATGGCGCCATTTTCCGAGGTGTGATCCAAATCGTTGACGAAACTGCGGTCGATCTTGAGGGCCTCGACCGGAAAGCGCCGGAGGTAGCTGAGCGACGAGTAGCCCGTCCCAAAGTCGTCGATTTCGATGTGCAGGCCGAGGTCTCGACAGGCTTTGAGCGCCACAACGGCTTCGTCGGCATCACGCATGAGTGCGCTCTCGGTGATCTCGATCCAGAGACGGTCCGGATTGATACCGGACTCATCAATAGCCTGGCCCACAATTCTCGGGAACCCGGGATCGGCCAACTGCACGGCCGAGACATTGACGGAGATGTTCAGTCGAAGGTTGTCCTGATTCGTATCCATCCGACGCGCCTGCCAGGTCGCGATCTGACGACAGGCCTCTTTGAGGACCCAGGCCCCCAAGGGCACGATCAGTCCGCCGTCCTCGGCCAAGGGGACGAACTCTTCTGGGAGCAAGACGCCGCGGGTCGGATGTTGCCATCGCGCCAGCGCCTCCATCCCGACCAGCGTCTCGCTGTGGAGATCGACGATCGGCTGGTAGTGCAATTCCAGCTCATTCCGCTCGAGGGCGCGGTGCAAGTCGTTGGACGTGCGGAGGCGGCTCACCACATTCTGGTCATCGTCCTCTTGATACGTCTCTATGTGTGACGGCCCCCGATCCTTTGCCCGGTACATGGCGATGTCGGCGTTTCGCAACATCACGGCAGCGGACTCCCCAGCACCGGACCGGGCAATCCCCACGCTGAGCGTGACGAAGACCTCACCGCTCGGCAGGGCAAGCGGCTGGGCCATCGCCACCAGGAACCGTTGCGCCACCTCAACGAGATCTCCCTGATTGTGGACGTCCTCGCAGAGCACGGTGAACTCATCGCCTCCGAAGCGCGCCAGCGTGTCGCTGGTTCGCGTGACGCTGGCCAACCTATGGGCCACCGCGGCCAGGACCTGATCGCCGACCTCATGACCGAGGCTGTCATTGATGAGCTTGAAGCGATCGACGTCGAGAAAGATCACTGCCACCTCGTGCCTCGCCCTGTGGGCTCGGCGCAACGCCACTTCCAAGCGGTCCATGAACAGTTCGCGGTTGGGTAGGCCGGTAAGAGGGTCGTGGATGGCTGCGTAGGCCAGACGCTCTCGTAACGCCCGCCGCTCGGTGATGTCTTCGACCTGTTTGATCAGGTACAGCGGTTGCTCCTGCTCGTCGCGCACGCACGACACGCTCAGGGAGACCCACACCTCACGGCCGTCCATATGCAGGAAACGCTTTTCGAGGTGGTACCCCTCAGAGGCGCTGGAGACGAGACGCCTCCTCTCGACCGAGTTCAATTCTCGGTCGTCGGGATGGGTGAGATCGTCCATGCCCACACCGACCAAGTCTTCCGGAGGTCGTCCCACGATGACACCGAGAGCGGGGTTGGCACTGGTGATCCGCCCCTCGAGATCAGCCATGGCCATACCGATCGGAGCGTTCTCAAATGCAGACCGGAAGCGCTCGTGCGCCTGGCGCAGCTCCGTGATGTCATGCAGGTTTGCCACCATGCCGTGCACGTCGGGATCGTCGAGGCGATTCGTGATCGTGGTCTCGAAGTACCTCCAGCCACCCAGGACGTCTTGCGCGCGCAGCACGGTATGGAGCACGCGTGTGGGATCGTCCAAAATCGGCGGGAGCTCGGCCGTGATCCTGGCCAAGTCCTCGGGGTGCATCACGGCCGCCATTGAGACGTCCTCGTAGGAGTCGGCGGAACGCCCGAGAATGCGTTCGAACGCGGGACTGACATAGCGCATGACCCCGGTTCGGTCGACCACGATGATGATGTCGGTTGCCTCGTGGACGAGCGCTTTGAATCGTCCCTCGCTGACCTCTCGTGCAACGGCAAACCATTCCAACACCTTGATGGTGACCACAGCTCCGAGCGCGTTCAGCGCACCCAGCGTCAGAAGAAGGGGTTGGTGAATGAGGGTGGGAGCCACTCCAGCTGCGATGGCCAGCAGTCCGGCTGCGACGCACACCAGCGTCGAAATGATCGCCGGTCGGCCCGTCACCGACCCCGCGGTCCGCATCACGTCGACGGCACCGAAGACGAAACCAATGGCGAGGAACGGACCCCACCCGATCCCGTAGATCACGACCGCGATGACGGCCATCTCGATCGCAACCCGGACGTCGAGCCGCCACCCGCGGGAGCCCTCGGGCCACAGCGCGGCATTGAGCGTGTTGACGACGAGCGCAAAGAGCACCAGGGCAGCAATGACCCAATAGGGGATGTCGGCGATGAGGCCCCACCACCGCAGCAGGCAAAAGATCGCGATGACCGGCGGGACGGAGAGATTTGCGGGATCCGCGAGCCGTGCCTTCAGGCGCGCGCCGAACCCGGGAGCGCCGTGGGCGTGCACGTTGTCGTCCGACCAGTTCACACCCATACTCTCGGCAGATTTGAGGGGGGGCCTGATGCTCGCCGCTGCCCCTGAGGTCGGGGCCGGAGCGCCCTCTCGACCTCAACGCGTCGTCGCAGGTGAACCAGCCGATCGCTGCCGAAGCGGGCCGCCTGGCATCGGTCATGCTCAGGGCGAGATGTCCCGTGCCTTCCGTATCGTGGCGAGGGCCGCGCTGGCGGTTCGCAGAGCAGCAAGGGTGCCCGGGGTCGGCCCCCGCACGTCGTCCTTGGCGGCCTTGACGAGCGCCACCTGGGCCTGCAACTCGGTCTGTGGGACCTCCTCGATGACCGGAGCCATGCCCGCCTCCCCCAGCACTTCACCCTTCGACGCGTATCCCCATGCAGCGGAGCCGACGACTGACTCCTCGTAGGCGTCGCTCCGGGCTATCTGTTCATCGAGCCTCTCCAAGGTCACCAGTAGGGAGCGACGCAGAGCATCGTTTGGACTCTGTAGGTACGTCGCGATCGACCGTTCGACGTGCGACAGATCCTCTTCAAGGTTCGCGTCGACTTGCACTTCTTGACCGGGCGGCTGGTTCTTGTGATGACCCACCATGGAACCTCCAGATCCCGGTGTGCGCGGCACCCGACCTACGGCGAAGCGATCCTGAGTACGGCGTCAAGCAGATCCTCCCACGGAACGCTCTCCCAACCTGACTTCTCGGCTGCGCTCTTGGCAACTGATATGGCTTCTCCGACCCACAAGAGCTCGATGTCCTCTCCGGGTCCGATCTTTTGATCGCCCTTGATCTCCTGCGCTGGATTGCCAGTGCCCATCTTCACGTCGGAGCCGAACTCAGTGCCGAAGACAATGTCCTGCCAGGCTTTGTACGTCTCCTTGAGCCCAACGGCCACGCCGGAGAGATGCGAGTGCTTCGGTTGTTCGGCGACCTCGATTGCCCAGTGCAGGCAGTGCAACGCTCTGTGAAAATCCCCATGCGGCCGTGAGGCTTTGGCCCGATCCGTGTAGGCGTCCAGCTTCTGTTGCTCGTCGTTCGGGAGAACTTCTCGGAGGCCATTCATCAGGCCTTCGACGATCGGAGACGATCCCGTGCTTGTCTCGTGAGCCATATCGACACCCTATCGACAGGCTGCACTGTGTGGACAGGCTGCACTGTGTGGACAGGCTGCACTGTGTGGACAGGCTGCACTATGTGGACTGAACACCTTGGAATTGCTAGGGCAACCCGGCCAGTATCTCGATCAGCTCTTCCTTGCGGTAGCCGTGATACCTCGCGAACGCGAGGAGTTCCCTCGTCTTCTCTATGACGGCACCCTGCTGGACATTCGACCGCCACTGGGTGGCTGCCTGGCGAACGGTGCCGTCTCGCTCCTCGTGGCCGGGGTGGCCGGCGGCGCCCTCGCCGCGGAGCGACGGCCGACGGCAGACCGGCCACCGGGCTTCGGCGCCATGTACGCGGTGGCGCTCCTCTTTCCCCTCCCGGTCTTCCTGTTCACGTCTCCCTATGCCGCCGTCGCCGGCATGACGATGGCGCACGGCCTGCAGTACCTGCTCCTCGTGGCTCTCGTCGCGGCCGGAACGGACCGCCGGAAGCGGGCGGGCGGCGTCATGACCCTGTGTGCCCTGGCACTGGTGGGCGGCACGGTCTTGAACCTCATCTCCCACCTCCACGGCTCCGGTGCGCCGCTGCGCCTGTTCTTCGGCGTCTACCTCGGGCTTCTCGCCGGCCACTTCGTCGTCGGCGCCGGCGCCTGGCGCCTCCGCGATCCAGCCGTCCGCGCCTTCCTGGGGCTGCGAGTTCCCTACCTCGTCTCCCCGGGGACGACCGGGGACACAAATACGGTTGCCGATAGATCGGTGACCGATATAGAGTCGCTCCATGCCCCGGGCGGCGCGCCAGGAACCGACCAAGACTGAGTTCGCCGGCTTCGGGCGCTCTGCGGGACCGGCCACGCTGATTCTGTCCAGCCTGGCCGACGGTCCCAAGCACGGTTACGCGCTCACCAAGGACATCGAGGCGTTCTCGGGCACACGACTCGCCCCGGGCACGCTGTACGAGGCGCTCAGCCGCCTCGAGGGTCAGGGGCTCATCGCGGCCATCGACAGCGACGACCGCCGCCGCCCCTACCAGCTGACGGCAGCCGGAGCGGCGGCGCTGCGGTCACATCTCGCGACGCAGCGGCGCATCGCCGATGTCGGGCTCAAGCGGCTGGCCGGTCGTTGGGGCGCCGCATGACCGACAGAACAGTCGCGGTGCAACGCAGGGCCGAGCGGATGCTCCTCTGGTACCCCAGGGAATGGCGTGCCCGGTACGGAGAGGAGTTCGCCGAGCTGCTCGTCTCCGACATGGAGGAGAGGCCCCGGTCCCTGCGAAGGCCGGCCGATGTGGCCGTGCGCGGCGTCGTGGCGCGTCTCGCCTACGCCGGCCTGGGTCAGAGCACTCTCGAACACGCCGAGAGGACCCGGAGAACGCTGCTCGCCTTCGGTTGTGCCGCCACCGTCTTCGTGACGTTCGCGCTCGGCATGTGGGCGCAGATCACCATCGGCTGGCAATGGTCTCCCCCCGACACGGTCGCCACCTCGGCCGCCATGGTGGTGATGTCCTCTTCGGTGCTCGTGCTCCTCGCCATCGGTGCCCTTGCCGTCGGAGCCCTGGCCTGGCCGGTGGCGCGGTGCGCCTGGCGCCAGGGCCACGTCGTGCGGCCCATGGTCCTCGTCGTGGCCGGCGCCGCGATCCTGACCGTCGGGAGCCGCCACTTCGCGAACGGCTGGCCCGGGACCGGGGGTCACCCCTGGGCGCATCAGGGCCTCGTTCCCGGAGGAGTGGCGGCCTTCGTGTGGGCCGCGACCCTGTTCGTCACGGCGTATTGGGCCCATCCGGGGGCCCTTCTCGCTTTTCCCGCCGCGGAAGTCGCGTGGATGGTCGTCAGCCCGGTCGCCCTGGCGTGCCTCGGGGTGGGAGCGGTGCAGCTGGTTCGGCGGATGGAGTTCTCGCCCGGGCTGGTGCGCTTCGAGGCGCGCCTCGCTCAGTCGGGTGGCGTCGTGATGTTCGTCTTCCTGCTCGGAGCCGGTCTCTGGGTTGTCGACGGCGGGCCTGGGCCAAGGAACCTCTTCCACGTGGGTGCCATCGACGTCGCCAGCATCGGCGTCATGGTTGCTGCTCTCGCCGCGGCCGGCCGGGCGCTGCACGTGATCGGTGAGCGCCCGGCCCCGGCGGCGACCCGGTAGCAACCGCCACCGGGATCGATGACAGTGCCGCGCCGGGCGGATCCGGCCGCCGTTGCGAGCTCATCGGGCAACCCGGCTCCTCTCGCACCCGCTCCGGCGCGGCGATGGAGCCGGCGAAAGCTCCTGGCCCTCGGAGCCGGCGGTCTCGCCGCGGCAGCGGCCGCCGGGATCGTCGGCGTCGAACTGGTCACGCACGGCGTTCTTCCCGGTCAACAGGAGCTGGACCAGCTCGACGGCGCCTGTACCGTCGCCAGTCCCCCGCTGCGGTTCGCCCCACCCGGCGTCGCGGTCTCAGGCCACTTCTCTTCGAAATGGCGGCGGCGGCGGGTCGGTTACACGCTCGCCTGGCCACCGGGTCACCAGCCGGGAGACCCCTTGCCCCTCGTGGTGATGCTCCACGGCTATGGGGCCAATCACACCGACGCCCTGGCGGGGATGTCGCCGGCACAGGCACTGGCACTGCACGTGGCCGGGCAACCTCTCCCGCCGATGGCCATGGTCACCGTGGACGGCGGTGGCGGCTACTGGAATCCGCATCCCGGAGACGACCCTCTGACGATGATCGCCGATGAGCTGCTCCCGATCTGCCAGCAGATGAACGCGGGGCGGCCGCCGCGTCGAATCGGCACCATGGGGATCTCCATGGGCGGCTACGGTGCGCTGCTCGTGGCCGAGAGGTACCCGGGGCTGGTCGCCGCCGTGGCCGCCATCAGTCCGGCCGTCTGGACCAGCTACGCCGAGGCGGCGGGAGCGAACCCGGGTGCCTACGCCTCTGCGTCTGACTTCGCCGCGGACGACGTGGTCACGCACGCCTCGTCCCTGGCCGGCAAGCCGGTGCGCATCGCATCGGGTGTGGACGATCCGTTCCACCCCGGCGTCATGGCGCTGGCTCGAGCCCTCCCGGCGGGCGCCATCGTGGACATCTCGAACGGCTGTCACACCGGGGACTTCTTCGTTGCCCAGGAACCGCCGTCACTCGAGTTCCTGGCACAGCACCTCGCACCGCCGGCGGCCTGACTCCGAGGGTGGGTGCTCCCCCATGAGGTTCCCTCGCCCCATGCGGTCCCTACGGTGACACCAGATGCGCCTGGGTCACCCTCCCACCCTCCACCTCGAGCGAGGACACCGGAGCGTGGGCGTCGTTGCGGACGCGCACCTCGTAGCTCCCACGCCCCAGGCCGGGAAACAGGGCGGCGTACATGACGCCACCGGGGACGCGTCGTTCCCGCACCGCGACGTGCGTGCCGTCCCACGGAGCACCGTGGGGTCGTATCTCGATCTCGGACCCCGCGAGCGCCGCCGGTGCATGCACGACGGCGGCACCGACGTCGCCTCCGATGTCGAGCACGACGGACCCTTCTTCACTCGGCCCGTGCAGGTGATGATGTCCCATGACTACGACGGGACCGAGACGGGCGTGACGGAGGGGTTCGCGTAGCCGCTGTACGGCGTGCCCAGGTACGGGAATCCCGGGAGGTAATTCTCGGTGCCCTTGGCGGAGGGGTCGGTGCCTCCGGTCGTCAGCCCGAAGTCGACCGCACGCGCCGCCGGGTCGGCCGAGAACGACGCGACGTATCCGAGCGTCGCCCCGGCGACCGCACGCAGCGCAATGGTGGCCACGTCGTCGAACACCCTCCGGCCGTTCGGCCACCCGGCCACGTCGAGCCCCAGGAGTCCCAGATCGTTCGGGCTGGCCGACGGCGGGATCGCCGTGTTGAGCCGCAACATCTCCGCCTTGACGCCGGTGCCGTTGTAGTTGGTGAAGGTCGGGGCCTGGGTGATGACCCCGGCCGGGATCCCGGTGAGGAAGATCGCCTCGATGTCGGGCCGCGTGTTGGGCGACCCGCTGTTGTACGTGGCGAGGTTGGGGAACACGCCTGGGTAGAGGCCGGACAGCAACTGTGCCAACAGGGGCTCGGCGAAGTAGTTCAGGAACTCGGCACCGTCCGTCGTCGGCGGTTGCGTGTTCCAGACGTCCTTGGCGCCGATGCCGATCAGGAGCTCGTTGACGAGCGGGTTGCCGAGGCGGGACACCTGGGTCCACGGCCGCTCCTGAGGTCGCCCCCGTTGAACCAGTTGCCCCACACCCGGACCCGCTGGCGGCTGGCCGTGGTCCACACGCCGATGACGGCGGCGGGATCGCTCGCCCCCGTGGGCACGGAACGGGTGAGCTGGGCGGCCGGTATCTGCAGCGCCAGAGTGTGCACGTTGACGTCTGCCGTCGAGTTGACGTCGGGCATGCCGTTCATGAGGCCGGCCGCGGGGCCGCCGGCGTGGTCGCCGGCGAAGGGACGCAGGTCGCCGAGGTCGAAGACGGCGCCCAAATCGACGTAGAACCCCTCCGCTCGCTGCCCGGCGAACACCTGGGCCGAGAACGGCCCCGACCCCACGGCGTGGATGGCGGCGCTCGCCAGGGCCGGGTAGTTGGGGGTCGACAGCGGGCCGATGTTGCACGGCGGACACAAGAGCCCCGACCCCAACATGGCCGATGAGCCCCCCCAGCGGTTGGCCGGATTGTGGTCGATGCGGGTCAGGGAGTAGGTCTGCTGGCGGTTCCAGTTGGAGGACGGCGATGGAGGGGTCAGCGACGTGATGGGGCCGTCGTTGTAGAGGAACGACGCCGGGATGTTGTTCACGGTCGTGAAGCGGAACTGAAAGCTGATGTCCGGGTTGCCGTCGCCGGTGTTGTCGACGTGGATCTCGTACAGCACGTCGTCGGCGAACTCGTAGAAGTTCGGGCCGCCGTCGGGAGCCTCCAGCGGGATGTAATTGGCGATGAGCGTGACCGTGCCCGCTGCACCGGCATCGGGGCTCATGAAAGCGTAGAGATCAGTGCTGTCGGCGACTGGATCCTTGGCGACTTCGGGCGCTTCGCGGTGTGACGACATGATTTCCTCCTGATTTGGCGGGCTGATTTGACGGGTTGACTGCACTACTTGCGCGCGGCGGACAGCAGGCTCCGGGCGAGTGCCGGTGAGCGGACGACGACTTCTCGCTCTCCTTGGAACAGGCTGATCTCGCCGGTCTTGACGTCCTTGACGTGGGCCACCAACGGCTCCGAGAGGGCCCCGGCGTCGTCCTCGACATCAGTGGCACCGGTATCGACCGCCGGAGCATCGGATGCGGTCCCGGCAATGAGTCCGGACAGACCCGGGACGCTGCCGACCACGGCAACGGTCGCCGCGGTGAACGTGCCGCGGCGCAGGAAGGTGCGTCGGCTCAGGCTTCCTCGCCAACCATCTGCCTGCGGTGCGCTCTCGTCACGCAGCTCGGGACCCATGGTCGACCTCCCGTTCTCCTGTGTGGTGTACGGAGCCGCGGACTGGCATGGATGCGGCACCGCACGAGGAATTCCGACCGCTGGCCCGAGTCGGACGGAGGCGCCGTGGAGCTACCGGGACAGGCGCACGATGTGTGCGCGCACCACGCGCATCAAGCGGCGAACCTCGGTGCGCAGGCCTGACGAGCGTGGAGTCGTGAGGATGGCGTCAGGCCATGGTGCGGAAGCGTTGCGGCAACACCGTGATCTCGGCGTCACGCAACCGCTCCAGGACGCGGTTCTCCCGCCCGTACCCGAGGGGGGTGAACAGCATGGTGTCGAGGGGGTACCAGAAACCCACCCAGACCAGCACCCACCCCGTGGTGTTGAAGACCAGATTCGTGTTGCCCGTCTGGCCCACCAGGGTGCCGGAGTAGATCACGAGGAGATAGCCCACGATGGCGATGGGCACGCCGACCCACAGCGAGGACAGGCCCCCGAGCCACGTCGCCCGTCGCTCGCGTTCGTTGTACCCGATGCGGTACGTGCAGTAACGCCGTAGTGCGTTGCCCACCCGGTCCTCCAGGCCCTCCACGATCTCCGAGGGGGGCAAGAGGAGCTGCAGTGAAACGGGTCCGCGACCCCGGTGGGAGCGGAGCTCGTTGATGCTGTACTCAATGCCGGTCAGGTAGTTCCGGTACTCGGAGAACAGGTCCGTCTGGGCCAGGTCGAACATCTCCTCGGCGCCGTTGAGCCTCAGCTCAATGACCTGGCACTGGTTCCTGGCCACTGCACAGTTCTAGCCAGCGGACCGACGGCGACGCATGGATACCACGCGATCGACCGGCCGCTCCGATCGCCCCATGCCTCTGTGACGGTTCGGTGAACCTCACGCGACAACAGGGCAAACTCAGGCTCCTGAACTGGGTATCTTCATGGCCGTGGTGGATCCGCCCATACAGCGTCTGGTCCTCAACCTGTTCGCCCTCGTGCGTGAGGCGCTGGCCCGGGCCACCTGGGCGCTCCTCAACGGCGACATGGAGCTGGGACAAGCCGTCGTGGACGGCGACCGACACATCGACGACCTGACCTCAGAGCTCGAGCTCTTGATCTGGGCCCGCATCGAGGCCGACGGGTTCGACCACGGCACTCTCCGCCAGCTCGTCGGAACGCTCATGCTCCTGCCCGAACTGGAGCGGAGCGCGGACCTGGCCGAACACATCGCGCAGCGGGCACTCACCAACGTCGGTGCCGACATGACGCCCACTGGTCGCGGCATCGTCCAGAGGATGTCCGAAGTGGCAGCCGAGATGTGGCAGGCGACCGCCGGCGCCTACGCCGGCACCGACGCGGAGACGCTCCAGCTCGACGAGGCTGACGAGGAGTTGGACATCCTCCACGATCGCCTGACGCGCGAGATCGCCAAGAGTGAGATGCCGACAACCGTGGCCGCCCAGGTGACGCTGATCTCCCGCTTCTACGAACGAATCGGCGACCATGCGGTCAACGTCAGTCGACGGATCGCGGCCTTCCAGGCGTAACGCTCGCCCGCGCCCGGCGGCCCTGGGGGATGATGGCGGCGTGTCGACCGGCCCCGAGCGAGAGCCCGAGCTTCCGGCGGGTCGACGGAAGCACGCCGGCGAGCCCCGATGGCCGATGGCCCTCGCCGTCGTCGCGACCGGCGTGCTGCGGGCGACGCTGCCGCACGAGCTGCGCAATGGTGACGCCCCCTGGCTCTTCCTGGTGCTCCTGGTCATTCTCCTGGCTGCGCTCATCGTGGGCGACCCCGGCCGCATCGACCGGGACCGCCCCTGGCTGCACAACCTGACCAGCGTGCTCATCGGACTCATCTCGGTCGCCAACGCGGATGCTGCCATACGCCTCGTGGTCGGCATCGTCGACGTGTCGAGCTTCACCCAGGACGCCAAGCTGTTGCTGGCCAGCGGCGCCGCCATCTGGCTCTCCAACATCATCGCCTTTGCGTTGTGGTACTGGAATCTCGACCGGGGAGGCCCGGCGGCACGTGCGGCCGGAACGGGAGGTCCTCCCGCGCTGATCTTCCCCGAGATGCTGCACCCGCAGCACGTCGGCGAGGACTGGTATCCCACCTTCGTCGACTACTTCCACTTCGCCTTCGCCACCGCCACCGCCTTCAGCCCCACCGATGTGTCCGCCGTCAAGCCGTGGGCGAAGCTGATGATGATGGCGGAGGCCGCCATCTCTTTGGTGGTCGGCATCCTCGTCGTGGCGCGGGCCGTCAACATATTGAAGTGACCCCTGGCGGGCGACGGCACGATGGTGACCGGGCCCGGTGGTGGCCGGGCCCGGTGGTGGCCGGGCCCGGTGGTGGCCGGGCCCGGTGGTGGTCGGGCACCGTCCAAGGTCGGGCGCCATGATGGAGTGCATGAACCGGTGGGGTCGGCTGGCGGCGACCGCGGCCCTGTGCCTCCTTGCCGCGTCGGCCCTCTCCTCGTGCGGCAGCTCGCCGACCGCGAGCCAGAAGGCAGCGGTCCAGGGCATCCTCACCACCACGACGACCACGACGACGACCACCACGACCACCGTCTCCACCACCTCGTCGACCTCGGCCACCGCGACGACCCGACCGGGCATCGTGGTGCCCGACGTCATCGGCCTCAAGATCGCCGCGGCCCGCACCGCGCTCCACAGCGCAGGACTGCCCACCGTGAGCATGAACGTCGCGTGCAACAAGGGCACGCTCGCCAGTCAGAGCATCGTCGCGTCGCTCTCCGTCCCCGGCAAGGCGCCCGACCGGACCGTGGGCGCCGTGCCGCTCAGCCCCGGCGCCACGGTGCCGCGCGGCACACGGGTGGGGATCACCTGGTCCGGCTGCTACGGCACCAGCTCGGCGGTGCCCGACGTCGTCGGCCTGACCTACGCGGCCGCCCGGCACGCGCTCACGTCCGCCGGCCTCACCTGGGCCTGCTACTCGGCGGGGAAGCCCACCACCACGACCACGAAGCGGACCTCGACGACGACCACCGCCTCGTCCACGTCGACCACCGGCACGGTCGTCACGACCACGACGGTGCGGCACGCACCCACCGTGCTGACCCAGGACCCGGCGCCGGCCACCGTGCTCAAACCGGGCGCCACCGTCTCCTTCACCATGTACACCTGTCCCCAGTGAGCAGCGACGCCGGCAGCGGGCGCCCGCCCCCAACCGGCACGGCAGCAGCGCCGCTGGCCCTGTCCTCGGCCCGGGGGCGCTGGGTCCTGGCCGCCGCTGTCCTCGGTTCTGGGATCGCCTTGCTCGATTCGACCGTCGTCGGCATCGCGTTGCCTTCCATCGGGCGTGACCTCCACGGGGGGGTCGGCACACTGCAGTGGGTGGTGACGGGGTACGCGCTGACGCTGGCCGCCTTCCTCCTCCTCGGCGGCGCGCTCGGGGACCACTACGGTCGCAAGCGGATCTTCTCCGTCGGCGTCGTCTGGTTCGCCCTCGCCTCTGCCTGCTGCGGGCTCGCCCCCACCTCCGGCCTGCTCATCGCCGCCCGCGTGATCCAGGGCGTGGGCGGTGCGCTGTTGACCCCGGCCAGCCTGGCCATCATCCAGGCGTCGTTCCGCGCCGACGACCGCGCCCGCGCCATCGGTGCCTGGTCGGGACTGAGTGGCGTGGCCGCCGCCGCGGGACCGCTCGTCGGCGGCTACCTCCTCGCCATCGGTTCGTGGCGCTGGGTCTTCTTCATCAATCTGCCCGTGGCCGCGCTCGTCGTCGCCGCCACCGCCCGTCACGTGCCCGAGTCGAGAGACCCCGCGAGCACCGGTCGCGTCGACGTCCCGGGGGCGGTCCTGGCCGTGGCCTTCCTGGCCGGGTTGACCTACGGGCTCATCGAGGCGCCGACGCGGGGGTGGTCGAGCCCGGCCGTGGTGGCGAGCCTCGCCCTCGCCGGAGTGACCGCGCCCGCCTTCGTGGTCGTCGAGCACCACCGTGCTCACCCGATGCTCCCCCTCTGGCTGTTCCGCTCCCGCCAGTTCAGTGGTGCCAACGCGGTGACGTTCGCCGTCTACGGCGCCCTGGGCGGCGCGCTGTTCCTGCTCCCCATTGAGCTCCAGGTGGTCGCGCGCTACAGCCCGCTGGCGTCCGGCCTTGCCCTGCTGCCGGTGACAGTGGTCATGTTGGTGTTCTCGGCGCGGTCGGGCCAGCTGTCGGCTCGCATCGGGCCCCGCCTCCAGATGACCGTCGGGCCGCTCGTCGTCGGTGCCGGCCTCGCCCTCCTGACCCGGGCCACCAACCCCGGCAGCTACCTGACCCAGGTCTTCCCCGCCGTGCTGCTCTTCGCCGTCGGCCTGGCCATCGTCGTCGCCCCGCTGACGGCGACCGCCATGGGCGCCGCACCGGCCGAGCACTCCGGCATCGCCTCGGCGGTCAACAACGTCGTCGCCCGTGCGGCCGGGCTGCTCGCGGTGGCCGTCCTGCCGCTGCTCACCGGCCTGACCGGCGCCGCCGCGCTCAGCCCCGCCCCCTTGGCGAGCGGGTTCCGCACCGCCATGCTCATCTCGGCCGCCGCCTCCGCCGCCGGCGGAGTGCTCGCCGCGCTGACCATCCGCAACCCGGCGCACACGCCCGAGCAGGTGGAGCAGTACTGCCACACCTGGCACTGCGCCGTCGGCAACCCCCCGCTGCGCCCCGACCCGGTGCGAGCCTGAGCCGCCGGGCGCACGCCGCCCGGTACCGCCCCGCCGATCCCGACGTGCGGCCGTCCCGCCCGTCGGCAAAGGTGGGCCCGTGCCCCGTACCGCCCGCAAGCCCGTCCCGCAGGTGTTCGCCCCGGCTCCGCTCGGTCCGCTGACCCTGCGCAACCGGATCATCAAGGCGGCCACGTTCGAGGGTGTCACACCGGGCGGCACCGTGAGCGACGAGCTGGTCGCGTTCCACCGCCGGGTGGCGGCCGGCGGCGCCGCCATGTCCACGGTGGCCTACCTGGCGGTGGCGCCCGAGGGGCGGACCGACCGCCACTGCCTCCTCCTCGACGACGACACGGTGCCCGGGTTGCGGCGCCTGACCGACGCCGTCCACGCCGAGGGCGCCGCCGCCGCGGCGCAGGTCGGCCACGCCGGCCCGGTGGCCAACGCCCGCTCCAACCGGGCCCCCGCCCTCTCACCGTCGGGCGGCTTCACCCCCATGGGCTCCCGCCTGCGCGCCGTCGACGTGGCCGGCATCGAACGCATCACCGAGGACTACCGGCGCGCCGCCACGCTGGCGGTCCAAGCCGGGTTCGACAGCATCGAGGTGCACGTGGGGCACAACTACCTCCTCAGCGCGTTCTTGAGCCCCAAGCTCAACCGCCGCGACGACCAGTTCGGGGGCTCGGTGGAGAACCGCGCCCGCTTCGCCCGCAACGTCCTGCGCACCGTGCGCGACGCCGCCGGCCCGGACGTCGCCGTCACCGCCAAGCTCAACATGGCCGACGGCGTCGCCGGCGGGCTGTGGATCGACGAGAGCCTCGAAGTGGCGACGCTGTTCGAGGCGGACGGCGCGCTCAATGCGCTGGAGCTCACCGGCGGCAGCTCACTCGCCAACCCCATGTACCTCTTCCGGGGCGACGCGCCGCTCGCTGAGTTCGGGGCCACGCTCCCGCGGCCGGTCCGGCTCGGCTTCCGCGTCCTCGGCCACCGCTTCCTGCGCACCTACCCCTACGAGGAGGCCTTCTTCCTCCCGTTCGCCCGGCAGTTCCAGCGCGCCCTCACGACGCCGGTGATCCTGCTCGGCGGCGTCACGGAACTGGCGACGATTGAGTCGGCGCTGGCCGAGGGCTTTGCGTTCGTGGCGATGGCCCGCGCCCTGTTGCGCGAGCCCGACCTGCCGAACCGCATGCAGGCCGGCACGTCGGCGTCCTCGCTGTGCATCCACTGCAACAAGTGCATGCCCACCATCTATTCGGGCACGCGCTGCGTGTTGGTGGCCGACCGCCCCGGTTCCGCCTAGGCGCGGACCGGCGGACGGCGTGCCGCCCAGGGTGCCGCCTGCTCCAGCTGGCCCGCCAGCGCCAGCAGGGTCTCCTCGTCGCCGAGGCGGCCCACGAATTGCACCCCGATCGGCAGCCCGGCCTCGTTCCAGTGCAGCGGCAGGGAGATGGCGGGCTGGCCCGTGACGTTGAAGGGCGGGGTGAACGGCACGTACGCGGCCGCCCGGAACAGGCCGGCCAGCGGCTCACCCGGCGGCGAGTCGAAGGTGCCGAGCGGCGCCGGCGGCTCGCCCAGGGTCGGGGTCACCAGGACGTCGATGCCCTCGAAGTACGCGCCGATCTGGCGGGTCGCCCGCTGCAACCCCTGCACGGCGGCGAGATACTGGCCGGCGTTGAGAGAGCGGCCGAGCTCGATGAGGGCCCACGACAGGGGCTCCACCTCGGCCTCGGTGACGGCGCGCCGGAGGCGGCGCTCCCAGTCGCCGATCGCCCACGCGTTGCCCGCGGCCCAGGCGTTGATGAAGTCGGTCACGAAGGCGTCGCCGTCGACCGACAGCGCCGCGCCCTCCACCTGGTGCCCGAGCGACTCGCACTGCGTGGCCGCCGCCCGCGCCGCCGCCACGCAGTCGGGGTGGACGTCGCTCCCCGTGGGTGAGGCGGTCATGACGGCGATGCGCAGCCGCGGCGGCGGGGTCGCCGCGGCGGCGGCGAACGACGGGCCGCGTCGCGGTGGCGCCCAGTAGGGGTCGCCCGGCACGGGGCCGGCCGTGGCGTCGAGGATGGCCGCGGAGTCGCGCACCGAACGCGTGACCACGTGCTCGGCCACCAGGCCACCCATCAGGTCGCCGTACTGCGGCGCCAGCGAGTTGCGGCCCCGCGTGGGTTTCAGGCCGACCAGGCCGCAGCACGACGCCGGGATCCGGATGGAGCCTCCCCCGTCGTTGGCGTGGGCGGCCGGCACCATGCCCGACGCCACGGCGGCCGCCGATCCGCCGGAGGAACCGCCCGTGGAGTGCCCGGTGTCCCACGGGTTGCGCGAGGGACCGAAGCGCCGCGGCTCGGTCGTGGGGAGGATGCCGAGCTCGGGCGTGTTCGTCTTGCCGCACACGACGAAGCCGGCATCGAGGTAGCGCTGCGTCAACTCCTGGGTCACCGTCGAGCGGTAGTCGCCCGCGCACTCGAGGCCCTCCGAGAAGGGCGTCCCGGCCAGCTCGGCACCGAGGTCCTTCAAGAGGAACGGCACGCCCCGGAACGGCCCGTCGGGCAGCTCCCCGGCGGCCTCCCCCCGGGCCCGGTCGAAGAGCTCGTGGATGATGGCGTTCAGGCGCGGGTTGAGCGTCTCCATCCGCGTGATGGCCGCGCCGACCAGCTCGGCCGGCGAGACCTCCTTGGTGCGGACCAGCTCGGCCTGTCCGGTCGCGTCCAGCCAGGCGGTGTCGTCACTCATGCCGGGTCGCCACTGATGCCGGGTCCTCGCTCATGCCGGCCACGGTAGCGAGGCGTGCGCCGCCGCGCCGGGTGGGCCCGATCCGGGGCGGCGGCCCGCTCAGGCCGGAACGGGCGCGGCGTCGGAGGCCGGTCGGCGCGCCCCGGTCCGGATCGCCACGGCCTCGGTCACCGCGACGTCGGCCCCGCAGGCGATGCAGCGCCGGCGGTCGTCGAGCTCGCCGCCGCAGCCGCGGTGCTGGAGGACCATCGGTCGCTCGCCCTCAATGCCGTGGCGGTCCCCCCACTGCAAGAGCGCGACGAGCACCGGCCACAGGTCGGCCCCCTTCTCGGTGAGGCGGTACTCGTGGCGCAGCGGGCGCTCCTGGTAGGGGCGCTTGACGAGGATCCCCTCTACGACCAGCCGCTCCAGCCGGGCCTGCAGGATGTTGCGCGCCACGCCGAGGTCGCGCTGGAGGTCGTCGAAGCGCCGGATGCCCAAGAAGACGTCGCGGACGATCAGGAGCGTCCACCGCTCGCCCACCACCTCGAGCGTGGCCGCGACCGGGCAGTACTGGCTGGGATAGTCGCGCTTGAGCATTCAACCAGCATATCGCACATTTCGGTCTGGTTGATTGTTTGATGCAACTGTCTTCCCTATAGTGAGTTTCATGACAGTACTCACAGCCGAGCAGGTTCCAGCCACGACGCCCGAGCGCCTCCGCCCGGCGCTCACCGCCCTGATCGTGCTGACCGGGGTGTTCCTGTCCTCGCTCGACCTCTTCATCGTCAACATCGCCTTCCCCAGCATCTCGGCCACCTACCACGGCGAGAGCCTGAGCTCGCTCTCCTGGGTGCTGAGCGCCTACACCATCGTCTTCGCCGCCGCGCTCGTGCCCGCGGGGCGCTGGGCCGACCGCGCCGGGCGCAAGAGGGCCTTCCTCCTCGGGCTGGCCGTCTTCACCGCCTCCTCGGCGTTGTGCGCCGTCGCGCCGTCGCTGGACCTCCTCGTCGGCGCGCGGGTCCTGCAGGCGACCGGTGGCGCCCTCATGCTCCCGACCTCGCTCGGACTCCTCCTGCCCGCCTTCGGTCCGGCGCGTCGGGGAGCGGCCATCGGCCTGTGGTCGGCCGTGGGCGGTGCGGCCGCCGCCTTCGGCCCTCCCATCGGAGGGTTGCTCGTCCAGGTGAGCTGGCGCTGGGTGTTCCTCGTCAACCTCCCCTTCAGCGTCCTGGCCCTCGTGTTCGGCGTCCGCCTCCTGCGCGAAGTGCGCGACCCCGACGCCCACAAGGCCGACCTGCTCGGCGCCGGCCTCCTGACCGTCGCCGTGGCCAGCCTCGTGGTCGGCATCGTCCAGGGCACCGGCTGGGGCTGGTCCAGCGCGCGCATCGTCGGGGCCTTCGTCGTGGCGGCGGTGGCGGGCACCGGGCTCGTGCTGCGCTCCTTCCGCGACCCCAACCCGATCCTCGAGCCGGCGGTCATCCGCCACCGGGCGGTCGCCCTGGCCGACCTGAGCTCCCTCGCCTTCTTCAGCGGCTTCGGCGCCATGGTGCTCGGTGGCGTCCTCCTCCTGACCGGCGTGTGGCACGAGTCGGTGCTGCACGCCGGCTTCATGATCGCCCCCGGTCCCCTGCTCGCCGGGCTGACCGCCTTCCCCGGCGGCATGCTGGGCGCGCGTCTCGGCCACCGGGTCGTCGGCACCGTCGGGTCGCTGTGCTTCGCTGCCGGCGGGTTGTGGTGGGTCACCCACGTCGGCGCCACCCCCGACTGGGCCGGCGCCTACCTGCCCGGCAGCCTCCTCGGCGGCTTCGGCGTCGGCCTCATGCTGCCCTCCCTCGGCGGCGCCGCGACGGCCCCGCTGCCACCGCAGCGTTTCGCCACCGGTTCCGCCCTCTACGCCATGACCCGCCAGATCGGCGTGGCGCTGGGCGTGGCCTGCCTCGTCGCCATCCTGGGCAGTGCCACGGGCGGCGCCGCCGTGCCGGCCTTCCACCACGCCTGGATCTTCATGATGGGCTGCAGCCTCCTGGCCGGTGCCGTCCTGCAGGGCATTGGCGCCCGGGTCACCGAGACCGCGGATGCCGGGACGGTGGCCCTGGACGAGCCGCCCCCGTTGGACGAGGCCGCCTACGCGCTGGCGGCCGGCAAGTAGGAGGGGTTGGCCACCAGCAGCTGGTCGCGCGCCGACGCGGCGAGCGCGGAGGCCACCGGCTCCCACCCGTCGTCGAAGTCCCCGGCCCGGATGGCCGCGGCCAGCGCGGCGTCGTCCGTGATCCCGAGGTCACGCAGACGGTAGGCGTGTGCGGCGGCCACGTCGCGGCCGTACACGAGCTCGCGCTCCACGATGGCCAGCGCATTGCGCGCCACACGCGCGTCGAAGCGCGCCCCGCCTTCGCTGCGCTCCATCACGTCGGATTCGAGGTACTCGCGCACCGCCTCGACGAGCTCGGCCGCCGTCGGGCGGCCGAACGGGGCCTGGGGCATCCCGCGGGCCGGCGGCTCGGGCGCGGGGTCGGCGGGGGCCACCCCGAGCAGCGTGAAGAGGTCCCACTCGCTCTCGCAGACCCGCCGCCCGATGGCGGCCAGCTCCACCGAGCGCGTGGCCCCGCTCAGGTGCGCCGAGGCCTGCAAGGAGCAGATGACGGCCCACTTCACCGTGGCGTGCACCTCCCACCAGTGCACCCGCGCGCGGTCCATCGCCTCGCCGCCCGCCGCGGCGTACGACCCGAGCAGCTCCTCCAGGGAGCCGAAGCCGCCCACCTCGTCGCTGCCGCCGAAGCGCCAGGCCGGGGCGCAGAGCCACCCGATGTCCTCGGCCGGGTCACCGGCGTGGGCCAGCTCCCAGTCGAGCACGCCGCGGAGCCCTTCGGGGCCGACGAGGAGATTGCCGCAGCGGAAGTCGCCGTGCACCGTGACCCGCCGGCCGGCCGCGGGCCGGTGCCGGTCCAGCCAGCGCACGCCGAGCTCGAGCGCGGGCCGTGCCTCGCCCAGCGCGTCGAGGAAGGCCAGGGGGTCGCCCAGGGGGTCGGCGGTCGGGAGGCCGTCGACCGATCCCGGGTCGATGGTGTGGATGGCCGCCAGCGCACCGGCGCACTGCGCCGTCAGCGCGCGCCGGGCCCCGGTCCACTCGGCGTCGCGCAGGATCTTGCGCGGGATGGTCTCGCCCTCCAGCCGCTCGACCACCAGCCAGTCGGCGCCCAGGTCGTCGTCCACGCCCATGGCCACGACGGCGGGCACCGGAACCCCCGCCGCCTGCGCCGCCTCGAGCAGCGACCGCTCCATCGGGACCTTGCCGGACTGGGTGCCGACGTCGCCCCGGTCCATCTGGAGGATGAGCCGGCGCGGCTCGTGACCGGGTGCCTCGAGCTCGAACGCGCTCGTGACCCGCGAGGCGCCACCGGAGAGCCGGCGCACGTCCCGCACGGTCCCGCCGAGATGCGCGCCGAGCGCCGCCGCGATCTCGTCGTCGCGCAGCCGTGCCATCGCCCGTGCCGCTAGGTGACGGGGACGACGGGCCTCCCGCCGTCGTCGAGCTGGTGGAGGTACTCGCAGATGCCGTAGCCGGTCCGCACCTGGCCGCCCGGATCCTCGTAGGTCCAGCGCGCCAGCCCCTCGTTGACCATGGTGCCGCCGGCCCGCCCGATGTCGGCCACCCGCAGCACGTCGCCCCGCAACGGGTAGATGCGGCGCTTCTTGTCGTGAACCTCGAGGTGCACGACCCGCTGGGTCACGCCGTCGTCGGCCAGCTCGGTACGCACGTTCCAGGCCCGGACCGAGGTCGCCCGGTCCCCGTCCCACACCCAGCCCCGGTGCAGGTCGCCGGCGTCGGTGCCGAGCCGGATGCCCCCGAAGTGCATGTCGTCCCCGATGTTGATGGAGAACCAGCGCCACATCTTCGGGCCGCCCCAGCGACGCGGCCCCCACGACCGGTCGCGGTTGCCGTGCGCGCCCCGCCACTCGTGGACGACGCCGTCGACGCTGAGCGTGCCGGTCCAGCGGCCCGCCTGCTCGAGATGCCCCTTGCCGACCGTGCCGGCCGCCGCCGCCGCCTCGGCCGACTTGGGTCCGCCGCTCGGCTGCCCGTCCGTTCCGATGGCGGGCGTGATGGCATCGAAACGCACGTCGAGCGAGACCGGCACCGGGTGGGTCGCGGTCTCACCCCGCACGCACGGGCGGGCCTGCACCTCACCCTCCATGGTGAGCCGCCACGACCGCAGTGGCTCGAGCATCTCGTAGCGGACGTCGCCGACCTGGAGCACGGTGTCGACCATCTCCCGCTGCTCCTTGAGCCAGCGGTACTCGCCGAGCTCGCCACCAGGGAGCCACAGCGACAGGCCGACGTCCATCGTCCCCTCGTTGGGCCGGATGCCGATGCGCGTGAAGAGGCCCGAGTCCGTCTCCGGGTCGTACGCGTTGAAGTAGTACGACTCGCTCCAGGCCGTGTCGCCTTCGACGGGATGGGCCAGGTCGTGTCGGGCATCGAGGATCGGCATCGCTACACCATTGTCTGTCCGGCGCTCACGTTCAACGCCTCGCCCGTGACCCCCCGGGCCGCGTCGGAGAGCAACCAGCAGATGGCGTCGGCGATCTCCTCGGCGCTCTGCAGCCGGCCGAGCGGGATCTCGCGGGCGACGTAGGCCGCCAGCCCGTCAGGACCTCCCATCAGCGTCTCGAACATGGAGTCCTTGTTGATGAGATCGGTGTCGACCGTGCCCGGGCACACGGCGTTGACGCTGATGCCAGCGGGGCCGAGCTCCATGGCCATGGTCTGGGTCAGCAGGATCACGGCCGCCTTGGCGGCGCAGTAGGGGCCGAGGAACGGAAAGGCCCGCTTGCCCGCCTGGCTCGAGACGTTGCAGATCCTCCCCCCGACGCCCTCGGCCACCATGCGGGTGGCGCAGGCCTTCGAGACCAGCCAGGTGCCGATGACGTTGACGTCGAGCACCCGGCGGAACTCGGGGGGGCCGACGCCGAGCAGCGGGCCGAGCCCGAAGCCGGGGCCGCTGCCGCCCGCGACGTTGGCCACCAGCGTCACCGTTCCCAACGCATCGCTCGCCCGCGCGACCGCCGCCTCCACCGCGGCTTCGTCCGCGATGTCGGCCTCGGCGGTCACCGCCCGCACGCCGAGGGCGGCGATCTCGGCGGCCAGAGAGGCCAGGTCGTCGCTGCCGGCCGTGCCGTGGGAGGGAGCGTCGTCGTAGGGGCGGGCGATGTCGAGGCAGGCCACGTCCGCGCCGCCCCGGGCCAGTGCCAGGGCGGTTGCCCGCCCGATGCCACGCGGCCGGGCCGCCCCCGTCACCAGCGCGACGCTGTCCGCGAACGGGCGGGCACCGGACCCGTGTGTGAAACTCACCGGGCAAACGTAGCGACGAATGCGGGCGGCCGCGCCGTCCGGGGGGTGGCTCTGCCATGCGTGCCGCGGTGACGAGGGGTGGACGGCTGGTGGTGGGCGAGGTCCCCGACCCGGTCCCCGGCTCGGGCCACGTCGTCGTGCGCTCGCTCGCCGCCGGCATATGCGGGTCCGACCTGCACGCGCTGGCCGACTTCTCCCACTTCACCGGGCTCATCGACTCCGTGGGCGTGCCCGCGCTCGACCCGGCCGCCGACTGTGTGTTCGGGCACGAGTTCTGCGCCGAGGTGGTGGAGCACGGGCCCGGCACCGCCGGCACGCTGCCCGTGGGGACCCGGGTCTGCTCGGTGCCGATCATCGTGGGCCCGACCGGGGTGGAGCAGATCGGCTATTCCAACGCCTACCCCGGCGCCCTGGCCGAGCACATGGTGCTCCAGGAGCTGCTCTGCCTCCCCGTCCCCGACGGGCTGGCCTCCGACCTCGCCGCGCTGACCGAGCCGCTCGCCGTGGGGGAGCACGCCGTGGGGCTGGCCGGTCTGACGGAGGGCCAACCCTGCCTCGTCGTGGGCTGCGGGCCGGTCGGGCTCGCCGTGATCGCGGCGCTCAAGGGGCGCGGCCACGGCCCGGTGCTGGCGGCCGACTTCTCGCCGGCGCGCCGGCGCCTGGCCGAGGCGTTCGGGGCGGACGAGGTCATCGACCCCGCCGAAGGCTCCCCGCACGACCGCTGGCCCGCCTTCGGCATCGCGCGCACCGTCATGGAGCGCACCGGAGCCGCCATGCTCGGGGCCGCCATGACGGCCCCGGTCATCTTCGAGGCGGTGGGGGTGCCGGGCATGCTGCAGTCCCTCATCGCCGAGGCGCCGCCGCACAGCCGCATCGTCGTGGTCGGGGTGTGCATGCAGACCGACGCCATCGAGCCGTTCATGGCGGTGACGAAGGAGATGGAGCTCCGGTTCTCCTTCGGCTACCGCCCCGACGAGTTCGCGGCCACGCTGCAGCGCCTCGCCGACGGTGTGCCGGGGGCCGAGCTCCTGGTGACCGACACGGTCGACCTGGGCGGCGCACCCGGCGCCTTCGAGACGCTGCGCACACCCGGCGAGCACGGCAAGATCCTGGTGCAGCCGTGAACGACGGCAGGACGAGAGACACAGAGCCGATACCGAGACCCAGCGCGACACCGAGACACGGACAGGGAGACCGATGACCACCATTGACGCCGCCGGCCGCGTGAAGTTCGGCATCTTCCTCGCCCCGTTCCACCCGGTGGGCCAGAACCCGACTCTGGCGCTCGAGCGCGACCTGCAGCTGATCGAGCATCTCGACGAGCTCGGCTTCGACGAGGCCTGGTTCGGCGAGCACCACTCGGCCGGCTACGAGATCATCGCCTCGCCCGAGGTGTTCATCGCCGCCGCCGCGCAGCGCACGAAGCACATCCGCCTCGGCACGGGCGTCTCCTCGCTGCCCTACCACCATCCGTTCATGCTGGCCGACCGCATGGTGCTCCTCGACCACCTGACGCGCGGCCGCGTCATGATCGGCGTGGGCCCGGGCGCGCTCCCCTCCGACGCCTTCATGATGGGCATCGATCCCGCCAAGCAGCGCGACATGATGGAAGAGTCGCTCGAGGCGATGCTGCAATTGCTGGCGGGCGAGACGGTCTCCATGGAGACGGAGTGGTTCAAGCTGGTCAAGGCGCGCCTCCAGCTGTTGCCGTACCAGCGACCCATGCCCGAGGTGGCAGTGGCGGCACAAGTGTCGCCGGCCGGGCCGCGCGCGGCCGGGCGCTTCGGCTGCGGCCTCCTCTCCATCGGCGCGACGTCGGCCGGCGGCTTCGACGTGCTCGGCATCCACTGGGACGTCATGGAGGAGCGGGCGCAGGAGTTCTCGACCACGGTCGACCGCAACCGGTGGCGCCTCGTCGGGCCCATGCACATCGCGGACACCAAGGAGCAGGCGGTCACCGACGTGGCCTTCGGACTGGAGGAGTGGGTCGACTACTTCCAGCGGGTGGCCGCCCTGCCGCTGGCGCCGAACACGGAGAACTTCGACTCGCTGGTCGACGCCCTCAACGCGTCGGGCTTCGCCGTCATCGGCACGGTGGACGACGCCATCGCACAGATCGAACGCCTGCAGACCCAGTCCGGCGGGTTCGGCACCTTCCTGCTCATGGGCCACGAGTGGGCCGACACCGCGGCCACCCGCCACTCCTACGAGCTCATCGCCCGCTACGTGGCGCCCCGCTTCCAGGACTCGTCGCGCTCGCTCACGTCGAGCCGTGATTGGGCCGCCGAGAACCGGCCGGAGTTCATCGGCGCGGCGGGCAACGCCGTCATGTCGGCGATCCAGAAGCACCACGAGGAGAAGGCCGAGAAGTCGGCGTCGGCGGAGGGGGCGACCCGTGCCTGACATCGTGCACGAGCAGATCCCGGCCAACGCGCTGGAGCTGCACGTCGCCGTGGCCGGGCCGGCCGACGGCCGACCCGTCGTCCTGTGCCACGGCTTCCCGGAGCTGTGGTACTCGTGGCGCCACCAGCTCGGCGCGTTGGCCGACGCCGGGTACCGGGCCATCGCCCCGGACCTGCGCGGCTATGGCGGGAGCTCGCATCCGACCGAGGTGAGCGACTACGGCTCGGACGAGCTGACCGGCGACCTGTGCGGTCTGCTCGACCACTACGGCTACGAAACCGCCGCCTTCGTGGGGCACGACTGGGGGGCGATGCTGGTCTGGGAGATGGGGCGCCTGCACCCCGGGCGCGTCTCGTCCCTCTACAACATGAGCGTCCCCTACTCCAACGCGCCCGCCCCGCCCACGCAGATCTTCGAGGCCATCTTCGAGGGAAAGTTCTTCTACATGCTCTACTTCCAGGAGGTGGGTCCGGCCGAGGCGGAGTTCGAAGCGGACCCGCGCCGCTTCCTGCGCGCCATGCTCTTCTCGGCGGGTGCCGAGGGCATGGCCGACCCGAACCCGCTCGTCGCCGACGCGCCGCGCGAGGGCACTCGCTTCCAGGACATCCTCACCCCGGCGCCCGAGGTGCTGCCCGACTGGATCACCGAGGCCGACGTGGACGTCTACGCGGCGGCCTTCGAGCGGAGCGGCTTCTTCGGACCCGTCAGCTTCTACCGCAACATCGACGCCAACTGGGAACGCGCCAAGGACATCCCGGCCTCCGTCTACACCATGCCGACGGGCTTCCTCACCGGTGCGCTCGACCCGGTCAACCTGATGATGCCGGGCGCGGCCGAGGCCATGGCGGAGGCGCTGCCGGACTTCCGGGGGGCGACGACCGTCGAGGGCGCGGGGCACTGGGTGCAACAGGAGAAGCCGGCGCAGACCAACGCCGCGCTGCTGTCGTTCCTCGCCGCGCTCTGAGCGAGTCCCTGGCGTGAGCGAGCTCGTCGCCCTGCCCCCCCAGCCGGCCGGTGTGCCCTGGCCAACGGAGGCCTGGCCCGCGGGGGAGCCGGTGCCCGGCGTCGACCTGGCGCCGCTGCTGGACGAGGCCTTCGACGCCGCCAGGCCGATCGCGCCGAGCTTCGCCGTCGTCGTGGTCCAGGGGGGAAGGGTGGTGGCCGAACGCTACGGCGGGGCGCTGGAGCACTTCGACCGCCCGCCCACACCGGTCACGGCCGAGACGCCGCTGCTCAGCTGGTCGATGGCGAAGTCGGTGTTGCACGCGGTGGTGGGACTCCTGGTCGGCGACGGCCGGCTCCACCTCGACGCCCCGGCCGACGTGCCCGAGTGGGCCGCCGCCGGTGACCCGCGCCGCGCCATCACGCTGCGCCACCTCCTCGCCATGCGCGACGGGCTCGACTTCGCGGAGGACTACGAGGACGACCGCGTCTCCGACGTGATCCAGATGCTCTTCGGCACGGGCCAGTCCGACATGGCGCACTTCGCGGCCGACCGGCCGCTGGCCGCCCCGCCGGGGACCCGCTTCAACTACTCGTCGGGCACCTCGAACATCATTTCGGGCATCGTGGCCCGCACGCTCGGGGCGGGCGAGCCCTACGCCCGCTACCTGCACGGCCGCCTCTTCGGGCCCCTCGGGATGACGAGCGCCGACCCCGCGTTCGACGAAGCCGGCACCTGGACCGCCTCCTCGTCCCTCCATGCGACCGCGCGCGACTACGCCCGCTTCGGGTTGCTCTACCTGCGCGACGGCATGTGGGACGGCGTCCGGGTGCTCCCGGACGGCTGGGTGGACTACGGGCGCACCATGGTGTCGATCGACGACCCCGAGGACCCGAGCCCCTACGGCGCCCACTGGTGGGGCGTGCGCGGCGACACGCTCGAGCACCTCGACCCGCTCGGCACGTTCCGGGCTTCGGGCTACGAAGGTCAGACCATCACCATCTGCCCGGCGCTCGACCTGGTCCTCGTGCGCCTGGGCAAGACCCCGCTGGCGCGCGAGGACGCACTGGTGCCCTGGCGCGCCGCGGTGGTGCAGACCTTCGCCGACGCCCGCTGAGCGGCCGCGCGCTCAGCCCTTGCGGCTGGCCACGAAGACGGGGATCTCGCGGTCGGTGTTCTCCTGGTACTCGGCGTAGGGCGGGTAGGCGGCGACACCGCGCTCCCACCACAGCGCCCGCTCGTCCCCGCTCACCTGGCGCACCGTCACCGCGAAGGGCTCGGGCCCGTCCTGAATCGTGATCTCGTCGGGGTGGGCCACGATGTTGTGGAACCACTCGGGGTTCTCGGGCGCGCCGCCCTTGGAAGCCACCAGGGCGTACTCGCCGTCGTGCTCGACCTTCATGACGGGGTTCTTGCGCAGCTTGCCGCTCTTCGCCCCGCGCGTCGTCACGACGATGATGGGCATCCCCGTGTCCATCAGCGTGTTGGCGCGCTGACCGCCGGAGGCCTCGTACTCGGCCACCTGGTCGCGCACCCAATCCCACGGGCTGGGCTCGTAGTCACCCTGCAGTGTCGTCATGGGAACGATCGTATTGCTCCCGGGCTACTGTCCGGACGTGCCCCGCCAGCCGATGGCCGCCGCCGACGTCCTGGCCCTCCACACGTCGCTGTCCAACTGGGGTCGTTGGGGTGACGACGACCAGCTGGGCGCGCTCAACCTGATCACTCCGGCGGTCACCGCCGCGGCCACCGCGACGGTCCGGGTGGGCCGCACGGTGTCGTGCGCCCGGCCGCTCGACACGCGGGCGGCCGCCGACAACCCGAACCCGGTGGCGCACCACATGATCGGCACGGTCACCGAGGGCGGGGGCGCCGACTACGTCGCGCTCGCACCGCATGGCTTCGCCACGAGCCACATGGACGCGCTGTGCCACATCTTCCACGAGGGGAAGCTCTACAACGGCTACCCGGCCGAGACGGTGACGGCCCACGGAGCCACCCGGCTCGGCATCCACCACCTGCGGGCCGGCATCGTCACCCGCGGCGTGCTGCTCGACGTCCCCGCGCTGTGGGGTGTGGACGCCCTCCCGCCCGGCGAGCCCGTCTTCCCCGAGGACCTCGAGGCGGCCGAGGCACGGGCCGGCCTGCGGGTGCGGGCGGGCGACGCGCTCCTGGTGCGCACGGGGCGCTGGCGCTGGCGCGACGAGCACGGGCCCTGGGACGCAGCGGCCCTGGCGGCCGGCCTGGACGCCTCGTGCCTCCCCTGGCTGCGCGCCCGCGACGTGGCCGTGCTCGGCAGCGATGGCGTCTCGGACGTCCTGCCCTCCCGGGTCGAGGGCGTGGGCATGCCGATCCACACCGTGGTCATCGTGGCCATGGGGGTCCACCTCCTCGACAACCTCGACCTCGACGGCCTGGCCGAGGCGTGCGCCGAGGAGCGGCGCTGGGAGTTCCTCGTAACGGTGGCGCCGCTGGTGCTGCGGCGCGGCACGGCGTCGCCGGTCAACCCGATCGCGGTGTTCTGAGGCCGGCGGCTCACGGGCCGGTTGCTCAGACCCCCTCGTAGGGGAACCCGAGGTCCGGCGCGGTGAGGACGGCGCGGAACGGGATCCCTTCGGCCGCCGCCATCGCCTCCACGGTGCCGCCCCGGTCGACGACGGCGACGAGGAGGACCACGTCGCCACCCGCCGCCTGCACGGCGTGGGCCGCTTCGAGCAACGAGGTGCCGCGCGTCACGGTGTCCTCGGTGACGACGACCTTGTCACCGGGGTCGAGCGCGCCGGCGATGCGCCCGCCGGCGCCGTGGTCCTTCGCCTCCTTGCGCACGCTGAACGCCTTGAGGGGCCGGCCCCGCGTGGCCGCGACGCCCGCGGTGACGAAGGCCACCGGATCCGCCCCCATGGTGAGCCCGCCGATGGCGTTCGCCTCGGGGGGGAGCAGCGACAGCACGGCGTCGGCCACCAGCAGCATGGCCTCGGGCCGGCACACCGTCTGCTTGGAGTCGATGAACCAGCTGCTCTTGCGCCCGGACTTGAGGGTGAAGTCCCCCGTCTTGACCGAGTGCTCGAGGAGGTGCGACCGCAGGTCGGGGTAGCGGTCGGCGCCGCTCACCGGAAGCGCACGCCGGGCTCGCCCTCGACGACCTCGCCGATCACCCGCGACGGCCGACCGGCGGCGTCGAGCGCGCCCAGCAACGCCTCGAGTCCCTGGGGATCGACGATCAGTGCCATGCCGATGCCCCGGTTGAAGACCCGGTCCATCTCGTCCTCGGCGACCGCGCCCAGGCGCCGGATCTCGGTGAACACGCGGGGCTCCTCCCACGTCGTGCGGTCGAGTACGGCGCCCACGGAACCGGTGAGCGCCCGCGGCAGGTTGCCCACGATGCCGCCGCCCGTGATGTGGGCGCACGCGTGCAGCCAGCCCCCGCAGGCGTCGCGCGCCGCCAGCACGGCTGGTGCATAAATGACGGAGGGTCGCAGCAGCTCGTCGGCCACGCTGTGGTCCGCCCCGGGCCACGCCGGGTCGGAGAGGTCGAGGCCGGCCCGGTCCAAGAGGACGTGACGGGCCAGGGTGTAGCCGTTCGAGCGCAGGCCCGGCGAGGGCAGGCCCACCACGAGGTCCCCCGCCCGGACGCGCTCGGGCCCGAGTTGCGTGCCCTGCTCCACGACGCCGACCGCGAAGCCGGCCAGGTCGAGATCGTCGGGCGCCATGACGCCTGCGTGCTCGGCCGTCTCGCCACCGATCAACGCGCAGCCGGCCTGCCGGCAGCCCTCGTGCACCCCGGCCACCACGGTGGCGACCCGCTCGGGGTCGACCCGGCCCGTGGCGATGTAGTCGAGCATGAACAACGGCGCCGCGCCGACGCAGACCAGGTCGTCGACGCACATGGCGACCAGGTCGATGCCGACGGTGTCGTAGCGGCCGGTGGCCCGGGCCACCGCCAACTTCGTGCCCACCCCGTCGGTCGAGCCCACCAGCACCGGC
This sequence comes from uncultured Acidimicrobiaceae bacterium, assembly GCA_963736525.1. Taxonomy (GTDB): domain Bacteria; phylum Actinomycetota; class Acidimicrobiia; order Acidimicrobiales; family RAAP-2; genus Bog-473. The sequence continues at coordinate 181,760 of CAVTPF010000001.1, read as the reverse complement.
TGGTCGTAGCCCGCCGTGTCGAGGGGGAATTGCCCCCCGAAGCCGCCGATGCCGGCCACCATGGAGCGCAGCCGTTCGACTGCGGCGTCGCCGGCCGCGATGTCAACGCCGGCGCCGGCGTAGGTGGCGCCGCCCCGGTCCACTGCGCTCAGACTCCGGGCAGCGCGGCCTGCCGGACCGTGGCCCGCGCCGGCTCGGGCCGGCCCAGGGAGACCGGGGTCGACGCCGGCGGCACGGGCGTCGGGTAGTCGCCCGTGAAGCACGCGTCGCAGAAGCCCCCGTCCGCGCCGATGGCGCGCTTCAGGTTCTCGATGGAGATGTAGGCCAGCGAGTCGGCCCCCAGAATCTGTGCCATCTCTTCGATGGAATGGTCGGTCGCCAGCAACTCCTCGTAGGACGGCGTGTCGATCCCGTAGAAGCAGGGCCAGCGCCACGGCGGCGACGAGATGCGCAGGTGCACCTCGGCCGCGCCGGCCTCGCGCAGCATCCGGATCACCGAGCGCTGCGTGGTGCCCCGCACGATGGAGTCGTCGACCACGACCAGGCGCTTGCCGGCGATGGCGTCGGCGAGGGGGTTGAGCTTGCGCCGGACCGCGTCGGCGCGCTCGCGCTGGCCGGGCGCGATGAAGGAGCGGCCGATGTAGCGGTTCTTCACGAGGCCCTGGCCGTAGGGGATGCCACTCGCCCGGGCGAACCCCTCGGCCGCCGGGACGCCCGACTCGGGCACCCCCATCACCATGTCGGCCTCGGCCGGCGCCTGCTGGGCCAGCAGCTCGCCCATCCGACAGCGCGTCTCGTGCACCTCGCGGCCGTAGAGGCGGCTGTCGGGCCGTGCGATGTAGGCGAACTCGAAGATGCACAGCCGCGGCTCGACCGTCCGCAGCCACGGGATCTCCAGGCTCTTGGGGCCGTCGGCGTCGATGACCACCAGCTCGCCGGGTGCCACCTCGCGCACGAAGCTGGCGCCGATGACGCTGAGTGCCGGGGTCTCCGAGGCCAGGACCCACCCCTCGGGAGCGTCGGCCGGTCCGAGGCGTCCGAGGCACAGGGGCCGGAAGCCGAAGGGGTCCCGCACGCCGAAGAGGCGCTCGGAGCTCATCAGGACGAAGGAGAAGGCGCCCTCGAGGATGGGGAGCACCGCCGCCAACGCGGTGGCCAGGTCCTCGGTCTCGGGGAAGGAACGAGCCAGCAGCTCGGCCACCACGTCGCTGTCGGTGGCGATCGACCCCGGCAGCATGCCGACCTTCTCGGCCAACGCGGCGGTGTTGGTGAGGTTGCCGTTGTGCCCCAGCGCGAAGCCGGCCCGTCCCACGCCGCGGTAGACCGGCTGCGCGCCGGCCCAGTCGGAGGCGCCATGGGTGGAGTAGCGGGTGTGGCCGATGGCCAGGTGGCCCTGCAGCCCCGAGAGGGTGCGCTCGTCGAACACGGTGGCGACCAGGCCCATGTCCTTGACCACGGTGACGGTGTCGCCGTCGCTCACCGCCATGCCCGCGGACTCCTGGCCCCGGTGCTGCAGGGCGAAGAGGCCGTCGAAGGTGAGGGTGGCCACCCGCTTTCCGGGCGCGTAGACGCCGAAGACACCGCACGCTTCTTTCACGCGGCACCCATTCTCGCACAGGCTCGCATCGTCACGTTTCGCCCAGCGCCCTGACCAGGTTCCCCTCCTCGGCCCGGCAGAGGGCACGAAGGGGCAGGTCAACGAGCTCCCCGAGGACGAACCGGTCGCCGCCCGCCCGGCCGAGGACGGCGGCGGGGATCCCGAGCGCACCGGCGCGGGCGCACAGCTCGTCGGGGCGGCGGGTCGCCACCACGAAGCGGGACGGCAGCTCGGTGAAGAGCTCGGCGGGATCGGCCCCTTCCAGCACGGCACCGGTCGCACCCTGCACGGCCATCTCGGCCAGGGCGACGGCGAGGCCACCCCCCGAGACGTCGTGCACCGCGTCGACCAGCGGGGCGGCGCCGTCGCCGCCGACCTGGGCGGCGACGAGCGCGGCCACGAAGGCACACATGGCCGCGTGGGTCACGAAGTCCACGGCCGGCACGGTGCCGGCACGGTGGTGGCGCCGCTCCGTGGCCCAGCGCGTCCCCGCCAGCGGGAACGATCCGTCGGCCGCCGCCCGCGCGCCCAGCAGCACGACGCTGTCGCCCTCGGTCCAGCCCGGTCCGGGCGGCCGCGCCCGGACGGCGTCCACCAGGCCGAGCACCCCGAGCACAGGCGTGGGGTCGATGTCGGCCCCGCCGCTCTCGTTGTAGAAGCTGACGTTCCCCCCGATCACCGGCAGGGCCAGGGCGCGGCACGCCGCCGCCATGCCGTCGATGCACTCCGAGAGCTGCCACATGACCTCGGGATGCTCGGGGTTGCCGAAGTTCAGGCAGTTGACGACGGCGACTGGCGTGGCGCCGACACAGGCCAGGTTCGCCACGCCCTCGGCCAGGACGAGCGCGGTGCCCACCCGGGGGTCGAGCGCGCACGCCCGTGGGTTGGAGTCCGTCGTGAGCGCGATGCCGCGCGCCGAGGGCGGCAGCCCCGGGCCGGCCAGCCGGAGGAGTGCGGCGTCGCCCCCGGGGCCGGCCACGGTGTTCAAGAAGAGTTGGTGGTCGTACTGGCGGTAGACCCAGCGCGGCGAGCGCAGCAACGCGAGCAGGTCGCCGGCGCAGTCGTCCGGCGGAGCCGGCGGATCGGCGGGCGGCCGCGCCGGGGCGCGCCGCGGTCGGTCGTAGAGCGGCGCATCGTCGGAGAGCGACGCGGCGGGGACGTCGGCCAACACCGGGCCGTCGAGACCGTCGCGGATGCGCAGCCGCCCGCCGCCGTCGGGGTCTGGTGCGGTCACGGTCCCGATCACGCTGGCCCGCACCTCCCACTTGGCGCAGATGGCGGCCACCGCCGGCCACGCCTCGGGCGTCACGATGGCCAGCATGCGCTCCTGGCTCTCGCTCGTCATCACCTCCCAGGGCTCCATGCCCTCCTCGCGCCGGGGCACGGCGGACACGTCGACGTCCATGCCGACGCCCCCACGGCCGGCCGTCTCGCTCGTGGCGCAGGCCAGGCCGGCACCGCCGAGGTCCTGGATCCCGACCACGAGCTTGGTGTCGAGCAGCTCGAGGCAGGCCTCAATCAGGCGCTTCTCCTCGAAGGGGTCGCCGACCTGGACGCTCGGCCGCTTGGCGTCGTCCGGCACGCCCGCCTCGTCCCCGCTGAACCCGGCGGAGGCCAGCACGCTCACGCCGCCGATGCCGTCGCGGCCGGTGCTCGAGCCGAGCAGGACGGCCAGGTTCCCCGGCCCCGACGCGATGCCGAGCACGAGCCGATCCACCGGGAGCGCGCCCATGCAGAGCACGTTGACGAGGGGGTTCTGGGCGTAGCAGGGGTCGAAGGTCAGCTCGCCGCCGACGGTGGGCACCCCGACGGAGTTGCCGTACCCCGAGATCCCGCCCACGACCCCCTCGACGAGCCAGCGTTGCCGGGCGTCGTCGGGTGGCCCGAAGAACAAGGGGTCCATGACGGCGAGCGGCCGGGCGCCCATCGTGAAGATGTCGCGCAGGATCCCGCCCACGCCCGTCGCCGCTCCCTGGTGGGGCTCGATGGCCGAGGGGTGGTTGTGGCTCTCGATCCGGAGGGCCACCGCGATGCCGTCGCCGGCGTCGATGACCCCGGCGTTCTCGCCCGGGCCGACCAGCACCCGGGGACCCTCGGTCGGCAACCGCCGCAGATGGAGCCGGGACGACTTGTAGGAGCAGTGCTCGCTCCACATGACGGCGTACAGGGCCAGCTCGAGGTGGTTGGGCGCCCGTCCGAGGATCTTGGCGACGGCCTCGAACTCGTCGTCGGTCAGGCCGAGCGCCCGATGCAGGGGCTCCCCGGGCGCGGGCTCGGCGCGGGGCTGGTCGGGCGGCGGCGCCTCGGCCGGGGCGGGCATGGTGACCACCACGATAGAGGTCTCGGCGCGTCAGGCCCGCACGAGGTCGAGCGCCGTCGACCGCTCGGGGTGCAATCGGCTCACGATCGGCTCACGGCGAGACGAGGGCGTCGCGGCGGGTCCACGTCCAGCGGAGCACGAAGAGGGAGAGGGCAAGGGTGACGACGTTGATGGCGAGCTCCATCAGGCCGTTGCCGCCCTTGCCCCAGACGCCGTGCTGCAGGTCGTAGAGCACGTCCATCCCGAAGAGGTAGAGCCCGGCGCCGCCCCCGGCCAGCAGCCAGAACAGGGCCGCCCGCCGCGCCGTCACGAGGCAGTACGAGGCGGCGACCAGGCACAGCACCAGCCAGCCGTCGGCCAGGGGGAACGCGTCTTCGAACTGGGTGTACGCCGGGCCCGTCTCCGAGGCGACGAGGGAGCGGTGGGCGAGCCAGGCCATCCAGTAGACGACGACGAGCGCGGCTGCCAGCAGGACGCCGGCCATGGTGCGGCGCTGGCGTGCATCGAACGTTGCGCCGTCGGCGGCCACGGGAGCAGGGTAACGCCGCCCCCGCCGGAAATGGCCCATCCCGCCCGTCGCAATACGGGTGCCGGCAACCCCACTGATTGATTGATGACAGAGCGGGAATTGGGGGTTGTCGGTGCATTGTTTCAGGCGAAATGTGGCCGGGGGAATAAAATCCAAAGAAACCTGTGCCATTGATGCATGTGCAGACGCCCAGCGCGCCACAATGGGACGATGGCAACCAAGGCAAAAACTCCGGCTCCTCGCAAACCCATGAGCAGCGGCCACAAGGCCGCGTTGGCGCGTGGGCGCGCCGAGAGTGCAACCGTCCGTCACTACCTCGAGGCGCTCGAGACCTCCAAGCCCAAGCGGGGACGCAAGCGCACGCCCGCCTCCATCGACCGCCGGCTGGCCTCGATCGAATCGCAGCTGGCCGGCGCCGACGCGCTGACCCGGCTCCACCTCCTGCAGGAGCAGAAGGACCTGCTCGACGAGCGCTCCCGGGTGGACCAGGTAAAGGACCTGACGGCGCTGGAGAAGCAGTTCATCAAGGTGGCCAAGGCCTACGGTGAGCGCAAGGGCATCACCTACGGCACCTGGAGGGCGGCCGGCGTAAGTGCGGCTGTGCTGCAGAAGGCCGAGATCTCCCGCGCCCGAACCTGAGCCGATCACCCGCGGGTCATCGCCGCCTTTTGCCGGTGGTCGGGTGTGGCCGCCTCTGAGCTCTGTCCCGGCGACGCGGCCGGCGCGAAGTACTGCTCGATGGCTCGGGCCAGCCCGCTCGCGATGACCTCTTGGCCCGACGAGCTGGCGGCGATGCTCCCCTCGAAGGGGTCGGTGATGAAGAGCGGCTCTATGAGCGCGCCGGGCATCTGGCTCGGCATGGAGAACCAGCCGGGGTCGGCCGGGCCGAGCAGCAGCAGGTGCCCGTAGTCGGCCGCCGCGCTGCTGAGGGCCGGGCCGCCGAGCTGGCTGTCGTCGACGACACCCAGGTCCGGGATGCCCCATCCCTGCGCGTTCATGGCAGCGAGGACGTCGCTCTGCACCAGGGTGGCCAGGCGGAGGTTCTGCGCCGAGAAGGGTCGGTCGGGGTCGTAGCCGGTCACGCTGCCGGCGTTGTAGGCGGAGCCGCCGGCGTCGAAGTAGATGCCCACGAGGACGTCCGCCTTGGCCAGGTTGGCGCAGATGTCGCGCCCGGCCACGTCGTCGTGCACGCCCTGGACCGTGTAGAGGCCGCCCGAGACGTCGTCGGGCTGCGGGCGGATCACCGTCTCGTCCTTCGTGCGCGACACCACCACGGTGAACCCCTTGGCCCGCAGCAACTGCATGGCGTCGAGCTCGACGGGCAGCGTCTCGTCCGCCTCGTAAATGGTCTGGCCCGCCTCGGTCTCCCCCACGCCCCCCGGGTCGATGCCACCGTGTCCCGCACCGAGGAAGACGGTCAGGTGCCGGTCACCCGTCGTGGGCGGGTACTCCACGCAGGCACCGGGCTCGAAGTATCTCGCGTATCGAGGCTCCGCCCCGCGGCGATGGACCGCACCGTGGCCGGCGCCGCGCTGTCCACAGCGGGCGCACAGCCGGTGCCACGACACCGAGCGCGGACCGGTCGTGCATACGACTTCACCATACGGAATGCGGATGAAGAAGTGGTGACGCGGGTGCGGCGGGTGCGCGGTGACGCGGGTGCGGCGGCTCAGGCGGCCGCGCTGGTGGCGGCTGCCGTGACGAGCGCGCGGAGAAGTACGAGCCCGTCCTCGGAGCCGAGCAGCGCGGACATGGCGCGCTCGGGGTGCGGCATGAGGCCGACCACGTTGCCCGCCTCGTTGGCGATGCCGGCGATGGCGTCCACGGACCCGTTCGGGTTGTCGGCGTAGCGCAGCACGATGCGGTCCGCCGCCTGCAGCTCGCGCAACGTGTCGTCGTCGCAGGTGTAATTCCCCGAGAAGTGGTTAATCGGGATGACGAGCTCGTCGCCCACCGCCGACCCCGCGGTCAGCACCGACGCGGTCGAGGCGACCACCAGGCGGGCCGGCTGGCACAGGAAGCGCAGCCGGCCGTTCTTCTGGAGCGCGCCCGGGAGCAGGCCCGCCTCGGTCAGGACCTGGAAGCCGTTGCAGATGCCGACCACCGGGCCACCAGCCCTGGCGAATTCACACACCGCCGTCATCACGGGTGAGAACCGGGCCAGGGCGCCGGGGCGCAGGTAGTCGCCGTGCGCGAAGCCGCCCGGCAGGACGAGGGCGTCGACCGGACCGAGCTGGGCGTTGCCGTGCCAGAGCAGGACGCCCTCCCCCCCCACCGCCTCCACGGCCTGGACGACGTCGTGCTCGCAGTTGGTCCCCGGGAAGACGACGACACCGACGCGCGGTGCCATTCAGATCGCCTCGAGCTCGAGTCGGCTCTGTTCGATGACGGGGTTGGCCAGCAGCCGGTCGGCCAGTTCCGTCGCCGTCGTGCGCGCTGCCCTCTCGTCGGGGGCGTCGACCTCGAAGCGGAAGGACCGGCCCGCCCGCATGTGGGCCACGCCGTCGAACCCGAGCGCGGGGAGCGCCCGCTCTATGGTCGCCCCCTCCGGGTCGGCGATCCCGGGACGCAGCTGCACCTCGACGCGCGCGCGGAACCTCACGGTGTCGCACCGTACCAGTCGTCCAGCGAGCGCCCGCTGATCCGCTCGTAGGCCTCGACGTAGCGCTCGGACAGTGCCTTCGTCACCTCCGGCGGCAGCGGGGGCGGGGGCGGCGTGCGGTCCCATGGCTGCGCGGCCAGCCAGTCGCGCAGGGGCTGCTTGTCGAAGGCGGGTGGCGTGACACCGGGCACCACCTGGTCGGCCGGCCACAGGCGCGAGGAGTCCGGCGTGCACACCTCGTCGCACAGGCAGAGCACACCGTCGACGTAGCCGAGCTCGAACTTGGTGTCGGCCAGCACGAAGCCCGCGGTGGCCGCCCGCGCCGCCGCTCGGCGGTAGAGCTCGAGGCAGATGGCACGGGCCGCCAGGGCGTCCGCGGCGCCGACGAGGTCCACGGCGGTGGCGAAGTCGATGTTGACGTCGTGCCCCTCGGCCGCCTTGGTCGACGGAGTGAAGATGGGCTCGGGCAGCCGGCTGGCGAGCTGCAGGCCCTCGGGCATGACGGTGCCGTGCACGGTCCCCGCGCGCGCGTACTCCTCGTAGGCCTGCCCGGCCAGGTAGCCGCGCACGATGCACTCGAGGTGGAGCATCTCGGCCCGGCGTACCAGCATGGCGCGGCCGGCCCATTCAGGAGGCAGTGCCGTGCCGAGCTCCCGCTCGATGTCGGCGGGATCGACGGCCAGCAGCGTGCCCGGCACCACGTCGGCCATCTCCTCGCCCCAGAAGCACGTCATGGCGGTGAGCACGCGGCCCTTGTTCACGATGGGCTCGGCCATGATCACGTCGAACGCACTGACCCGGTCCGAGGCGACCATGAGCAGGCGCCCGCTGCCGGCGTCGTAGAGCTCGCGCACCTTGCCCGAATGGATCCGCGGCAGCTCGAGCGTCACAGCGAGGCCAGCGCGTCGGCAAAGCGGTCGACGTGGCGGAGCGTGCGGGACAAGTCGAAGGCCTCGTCGAGCTGCGCGGCGCTCAACGTCACCTCGGGATCGACCTCGAGCATCTCGCGGAAGGGGCGCCGCTCGGACCAGGCCGCCCTGGCGTCGCGCTGCACGATCCGGTAGGCCTCGTCCCGCGTCAGGCCGGCGGACACCAGCGCGAGGAGGACGGACTGGGAGAACACGAGCCCGAGGGTGCCCTCGGTCAGGTTCTGCCGCGCCCGCTCGGGATGGACCACCAGGCCCGACGCCAGCGACGTGGCCTTGCGCAGCACGTAGCAGGCGAGCAGGGACGCGTCGGGTAGCGCCACCCGTTCCACCGAGCTGTGCGAGATGTCGCGTTCGTGCCAGAGCGCCACGTCCTCCAGCCCGGCCCCGAGGTAGCCGCGCAGCAACCGGGCCAGGCCGCACAGTCGCTCGGAGAGGATGGGGTTGCGCTTGTGCGGCATGGCCGAGCTGCCCTTCTGCCCGGCCCCGAAGGGCTCTTCCGCCTCGCCCAGCTCACTGCGGGCCAGGTGCCGGATCTCGGTGCACATGAGCTCGACCGTCGCCGCGACCGATGCGCAGGCGTAGAAGTACTCGGCGTGGCGGTCGCGGGCGATCACCTGGGTGGCCGGGACCGGGGTGAGGCCCAGCGCGGCACAGACCCGGACCTCGACCGCGGGGTCGATGTTGGAGTACGTGCCCACCGCGCCCGACAGCTTGCCCACGGCGACGGCTACGCGGGCGGCCCGGAGCCGGCGCCGGTCGCGGTCGGCCTGCAGGGCCCACAGCGCGAACTTGGCCCCGAAGGTGGTGGGCTCGGCGTGCATCCCGTGGGTGCGCCCCGTGACCGGGACATGCATGAGCTCGAGCGCGCGCGCCTTGAGCGCAGCCACGAAGGCATCGAGGTCGGTCAACAGCAGATCGGCTGCGCGGGTCAGCGTGGCACACAGCGCCGTGTCCACGACGTCGGACGAGGTCAGCCCGAAGTGGATGTACGAGCCGGCCGGCGCGCCGATGCGCTCCTGCACGACGTCGACGAAGGCGGCCACGTCGTGATCGGTGACCTTCTCGCGCTCGTGCACGTCGGCGACGAAGACGTCGTCGACAGCCGGCGCCTTGGCCCGGCAGGTGGCTGCAGCATCGGGCGGCACCTCCCCCACGGCCGCCTGGGCCTCGGTGGCCAGGAGCTCCACCTCGAGCCAGAGCGAGAAGCGGGCGGCGTCGCTGAACAGCGCCGCCATGTCGGCCGGGGCGTACCGTGGGATCACCGGGCCCCCTCCGGAGCGGGCACCGCTCCCTCGGCCGCGACGGCCGCAATGTCATGGCGCATCTGCATGCCCTCCCAGTCAATCGGCTCGGCGGCGGCGTAGGCGCGCCGGCGCGCCTCGGCCAGGGTCGGCGCCACCGCGGTCACGCCCAGGACGCGGCCGCCGGCGGTATGGAACGGGCCGTCGGGGCTGTGACGGCCGGTGCCGGCGTGGAAGACCGTCACCCCGTCGACGGCGGCGACGGACTGGCCCGAGGGGAGTAGCCCCTCGATGGTGTCGCCGGTGTGCGGATGCTCGGGATAGCCCTGCGAGGCCATCACCACGCACACGGCCGACCGCCCCGAGAAGGCGGGCGGCGGCGCGCCGCCGAGGTCCCCGTTGGCCACGGCGAGGAAGAGCTCGGCCGGGTCCGATGCTAGGAGCGGGAGCACCACCTGGGCCTCGGGGTCGCCGAAGCGCACGTTGTACTCAATCACCCTGGGGCCGTCGGAGGTCATCATGAGGCCGGCGTAGAGCACGCCCCGGTAGTCGATGCCCCGGCGGCGCAACTCCTCCACCAGCGGCAGCACCGCTGTGTCCATCAGGTGGTCGACCGCGTCCGCGTCCACCTGCGGCATGGGGGCGTAGGCGCCCATGCCGCCCGTGTTGGGGCCGGTGTCGCCGTCGCCGACCCGCTTGAAGTCCTGGGCCGGCACGAGGGGGACGGCGTGCGCCCCGTCGCACAGGACGAGCAGCGAGCACTCCTCGCCCTCGAGCCCCTCCTCAATCACCACGTGGCGGCCGGCGTCGCCGAACGACGCGCCCGACAGCTTGGCCGCCACGTCGTCGCCGGCCTCCTCGAGGGTCCGCGCCACCAGCACCCCCTTGCCGGCGGCGAGACCGTCCGTCTTGATCACCCACGGTCCGGGCAGCGTCTGCAGGAAGTCCAGGGCCGCTCCGGTCTGGAGCGCATCGAAGGTGGCGAAGCGCGCCGTCGGGACGCCGGCCGCGCTCAGGACCTCCTTCATGAAGGCCTTGGACCCCTCGAGCAACGCGCCGTCGGCACCGGGGCCCAGCACGGCCTTCCCGGCCGCGCGCAGGCTGTCGGCCAGGCCGGCGACGAGCGGCGCCTCGGGCCCGACCACGTAGAGGTCGGCCTCCACCTCCTCGACCGGCTCGTCCGTGACCGTGATCGGGGGCGCCATGCCGGGGTTCCCCGGTGTCACGACGACGTCGGACGTGCGTGCCAGCACGTGGGCGAGCGCGTGCTCCCGGCCCCCGCTGCCGACGACGCAGACCCTCACGCGGTGGCGAAGGAGACGGTCTGCTCGCGGCCGGGCCCCACTCCGACCAGGCGGACGGGCACGCCGATCTGCTCGGACAGGAACGCCACGTAGTCCCGCGCCGCCGCCGGCATGTCTCCGGGCGCGGTCGCCGCGCTCAGGTCGGTGCGCCAGCCGGGCAGCTCCTCGTAGACCGGCACCGCCTTGTGGAAGGTGGACTGGTGGTACGGCAGGTGCGTGTAGCGGATGCCGTCGGCCTCGTAGGCCACGCAGACCTTCACGGTCTCGAAGGTGTCGAGGACATCGAGCTTGGTCAGCGCCACCTCGGTCAGCGAGTTGAGGCGGACGGCCTGGCGCAGCATGACCGCATCGAACCACCCGCAGCGACGCTTGCGCCCGGTGTTCGTGCCGAATTCGTGCCCGCGCTCGACCAGGAGCTCGCCGACGTCGTTCTCCTGCTCGGTGGGGAAGGGTCCGGCGCCGACCCGGGTCACGTACGCCTTGGCGATGCCGATCACCTGCTCGATGTCGCGCGGCCCCAGTCCCGACCCCGTGCAGGCGCCGCCTGCCACGGGGTTGGACGACGTGACGAAGGGATAGGTGCCGTGGTCGAGGTCGAGGAACGTGGCCTGGGCCCCCTCCAGCAGCACCTGGCGCTCCTTGTCCAGGGCGTCGTGCACCATGCCGACCGTGTCGCCCACCATGGGCTCAATGCGGGGCGCATACTCGCCGAGGTAGCGGTCCGCGATGTCGGCGGCCACCAGCGGCAGCCGGTTGTACACCTTGGCCAGGACGGCGTTCTTCTCCTTGAGGGCGACGTCGAGCTTCTGGCGGAAGATCTTGGGGTCGAAGAGGTCTTGCACCCGGATGCCGACGCGCGTGGCCTTGTCGGCGTAGGCCGGGCCGATGCCGCGCTTGGTCGTCCCGAGCGCGTTCTTCCCGAGAAAGCGCTCGGTCACCCGGTCGAGCTCCTGGTGGTACGGCATGATGAGGTGGGCGTTGCCGCTGACCACCAGGCGGCTGGTGTCGATCCCCCGGGCGGCCAGGCTGTCGAGCTCCTCCAGCAACACGGCCGGGTCGACCACGACGCCGTTGCCGATGACGGGCGTGATGTGGTCGTAGAGGATGCCGCTCGGCACCAACTGCAGGGCGAACGCCTCGCCATTGACCACGATGCGGTGCCCTGCGTTGTGCCCGCCCTGATAGCGGACGACCATGTCCATGCCGCGGGCAAGCAGATCAGTGAGCTTGCCCTTCCCCTCGTCGCCCCACTGGGTCCCGACCACCACGGTTGCGGGCACGCGTCTCTCCGTTCGCTCAGTCGCTTCGGATTACGCACCAGTGTAACCCTCCCGGAAACAGTCCCCCACTCCGCGGTGGTTGCGCTGCCTCCGGAGGTGTCCGCGTCATCGGCCCGACCCTCGCACGAACGGCTAGCGTCCGTCGGGCCGGGACGGCTCTCGGGGACTGGAGTGGAGCAGCCATGGGCATCCGCGTCGCACGGCGGGCAGCAGCGGGTACGGCGGGCGTCGTGGCCGGCGCGCTCTGCGTGCTCGGGCTCGGGGGTGCGGGCCCGGTGGCCGGCGCGGCGCCGGTGGACCACCCGGACCTGCAGGTGTCGGCACCCGCCGACGGCCTCGACTTCGGGGAGGCCACCCTGGGGGACTACGTGGGACCGCAAACGTTCACCCTTTCGAACACCGCAGCAGTGCCCGTCACCCTCGACGTGGTCACCGGGTTCACCCTCTCGGGCCCCGGGGCGGACGATTTCTTCGGAGACCCCGAGAGCGGCTGCGACGTGAACGGCGACGTGCTCACGCTCGCGGCCGACGGGGGGTCGTGTGCGATCGACGCGTATTTCCTCCCGGGCGCACTCGGGACGCGCTCGGCCACCTTGACGATGACGGACTCGACGGGCTCGAGCACCGCGCTCCCTCTGACCGGTGTGGGCGGCATCGGCTACTACCAAGTGGACGCGACGGGCGCAGTCGCCTACGGCGGCGATGCCGCGTTCTGGGGAGACGCTTCGACCACGACGCTCAACCACCCCATCGTGGGGATGGCCTCCACCGGTGACGACGGCGGCTACTGGCTGGTGGCGTCCGACGGAGGGATCTTCAACTACGGCGACGCCGACTTCTACGGATCGACCGGGAGCATCCACCTGAACGAGCCCATCGTCGGCATGGCCCCCACACCGGACGACGGTGGGTACTGGTTGGTGGCCTCCGACGGGGGGATCTTCAACTACGGCGATGCACCGTTCTACGGATCCACCGGCGGTCTGCACCTCAACGAACCCATCGTCGGCATGGCCGCGACGGCCGATGGCCGCGGGTACTGGCTCGTGGCTTCCGACGGCGGCATCTTCTCCTATGGCGACGCCAACTTCTACGGATCGACGGGCAGCATCCACCTGAACGAACCCATCGTCGGCATGGCGCCCACACCGGACGACGGTGGGTACTGGTTGGTGGCCTCCGACGGCGGCGTCTTCGCCTACGGCGACGCGAACTTCTACGGGTCCACCGGCGCCATCCACCTCAACAAGCCGATCGTGGGCATGACCGCCATGCCCGACGGTAGCGGCTACTGGTTCTCCGCGGCGGACGGCGGGCTCTTCAACTTCGGCGACGCGCCGTTCTACGGCAGCGGGACCGCGATCGGACTCGGACAGGTGGTCGGGATGGCGACCGACGGCGAGCCGACGGCACAGGCGGCCGCCGACCGGCCGGCGCTCCGCGCCCACGTCACCGGGTCGGTATCCCTGCGAGCGGGTCCACCACCTGGCGCGCGCCATTTCGCCGGACCCTGACGTCGCACCGGGCGCGGCTGCATCCGCCGGGGGCGTGCGCTAGCAGAACAGCTAGCGCAGCACGATCTGGTCGTTGTCCACCTCGACGGTGACGGTCGCCCCGTCGACGTAGCGGCCTTCCAGCAGCGCCAGCGCCAGCGGATCCTCGATCGTGCGCTGCAGCACGCGCCGGAGCGGCCTGGCCCCGTAGTCGGGGTCGTAGCCGGCGTGGGCCAGCCACTGCTCCGCGTCGGGCGTCACCACCAGCGAGAGGCGGCGCTCGGCCAGGCGCGACCGGAGCCGGTCCAGCTGGATCCCGACGATGACCGCCAGGTCGTCCTCGCTCAAGGGCTTGAAGCGCACGATCTCGTCGATCCGGTTGATGAACTCGGGCTTGAAGTAGTCGGACGGCTCGCCCTGGAGGTTCGACGTCATGATGAGCACCGTGTTGGTGAAGTCGACGGTGCGCCCCTGCCCGTCGGTCAGACGCCCGTCCTCGAGCACCTGCAGCAGGATGTTGAAGACGTCCGGGTGGGCCTTCTCCAGCTCGTCGAGCAGCACGACCGAGTAGGGCCGCCGCCGCACCGCCTCGGTCAGCTGCCCCGCCTCGTCGTAGCCGATGTACCCCGGGGGCGCGCCCACGAGGCGCGACACGGTGTGCTTCTCCATGTACTCGCTCATGTCGATGCGGATCATCGCCCGCTCGTCGTCGAAGAGGAACTCCGCCAGCGCCCGGGCCAGCTCGGTCTTGCCCACGCCGGTCGGCCCCAGGAAGAGGAACGACCCGATGGGCCGGTTGGGGTCACTCAGCCCGGCCCGGCTGCGCCGGATGGCGTTGGCCACGGCGGAGACCGCCTCGTCCTGCCCCACCACGCGCTCGTGGAGGGTGGACTCGAGCCGCACCAGCTTCTGCACCTCGCCCTCCATGAGCCGCGAGACCGGCACGCCGGTCCAGCGGCTCACCACCTCGGCGATGTCCTCGGGGTCGACCTCCTCCTTCAAGAAGCGCGAGTCGGCCTGCAGCTTGGCCAGGTCCTCGTTGGCCTCGGCGATGCGGCGCTCCAGGTCGGGCAGCTCGCCGTAGCGGATGGCCGCGGCGCCGGCCAGGTCGGCGTCGCGTTCGAGCCGGTTCGCCTCCTCCTCCTTGAACGTCTTCTCCTCCTGCAGCTGGCTGACCGCATCGAGGTAGCTCTTCTCCTGCTGCCAGTGGGCAGCCATGGAGTCGCGCTGCTCGCTCATCTCGGCCAGCTCGCGCTCCAGGCGCTCGAGGCGCTCCTTCGACGCCTCGTCGCTCTCCTTCTCCAACGCCAGCTTCTCGATCTCGAGCTGGCGGATGCGCCGCGAGATCTGATCGAGCTCGGTCGGCATGGAGTCGATCTCGATGCGCAGCTTCGAGGCCGCCTCGTCAATGAGGTCGATGGCCTTGTCGGGCAGGAAGCGCCCGGTGACGTAGCGGTCCGACAGCACGGCCGCCGCCACCAGCGCGGCGTCCTGAATCCGCACCTTGTGGTGCGCCATGTAGCGCTCCGACAGGCCGCGCAGAATGGCGATCGTGTCCTCCACCGAGGGCTCGCCCACGAACACGGGCTGGAAGCGCCGCTCCAGCGCGGCGTCCTTCTCAATGGAGGTGCGGTACTCGTCCAGCGTGGTGGCGCCGATCAGGCGCAGCTCGCCCCGGGCCAGCATCGGCTTGATCATCTGGCCGGCGTCCATGGCGCCCTCGGCGGCGCCCGCCCCGACAATGGTGTGCAGCTCGTCGATGAAGGTGACGACCTCGCCCTCGGCGTCGGTGATCTCCTTGAGCACCGCCTTCAGGCGCTCCTCGAACTCACCCCGGTATTTGGCGCCGGCCACCATGGATCCGAGGTCGAGCGCGATGATGCGCTTGCCCTTGAGGCCCTCGGGCACGTCGCCGTCAATGATGCGGTTGGCCAGCCCCTCGACGATGGCCGTCTTGCCGACGCCGGGCTCGCCGATGAGGACGGGGTTGTTCTTGGTGCGGCGCGACAGCACCTGAATGACGCGGCGGATCTCCTCGTCGCGCCCGATGACCGGGTCGAGCTTGCCCTCGCGGGCCGCCTCGGTCAGGTCGCGCCCGTACTTGGCCAGGGCCTGGTACGTCTGCTCGGGGTCCGGCGTCGACACGCGGTGGTTCCCCCGCACGGTGCGCAGCGCGCCCAGCAGGGCATCCCTGGTGACGCCGATCTGATCGGCCAGCGCCAGCACGAGATGCTCCACCGAGACGTAGTCGTCACCCAGGTCGCGGCGGTTCTGGTCCGCCGCCTCCAGCACTTCACGGGCCTCACGCGACAGTCCGGGCTCAGAGCCCCCTTCGGCTCGCGGCAGGCGCGACAGCTGCTGGTGCACCTTGCCGGCCAGCACGTCGGGGTCGATCCCGACCTGGGTCAGCAGCGGGCGCGTCATGGTCTCCTGCTGCTGCAGCAAGGCGTCGAGCAGGTGGGCCGGCGTCAGCTCGGGGTGGTTCGACGAGGCGGCGTGACCCGTTGCCGCGCTGAAGGCGGCCTTCGTGTTGTTGGTCCAGCGCTCGGGGTCTATCGGCACCGATCCGCCCCTTTCTTCTCCTGGCTACCTGTCACTGCTCTTCCCTTCACCTTCCCGTCCCCGATCGCCGCCGGTAGGGCGCGGGCACCTGGCGCAACGGCACCAGGTCGCGCCGGTACTGGCGGTGGGTGGCGGCCACGGCGTCGAGCGCCTGCGCCCGCACCTCGACCAGCTCGTCGCGCAACCGTGCCACCTCGGTCTCGAGTTGGAGCACGCGTCGCACCCCCTCGAGGTTCAGTCCGGTCGCCGTCAGCTCCTGTATGTGGCGCAGGCGCTCGAGGTCGCGCTCCGAGAAGCGCCGGCTCCCGCCGCTGGTCCGCGACGGGTCGAGCAGGCCCTTGCGCTCGTAGATGCGCAGCGTCTGCGGGTGCATGCCCGTCAGCTCCGCCGCCACCGAAATCACGTAGACGGCCTGATTGGCGTCGCGGTCGGCCATGACGTCCTTACCCGTCCACCGCCAGGCGCGGCGCCGGCTCCGTCACCGCGGCCAGAGTCTCGAGCGCCGCCTTCTGCTCGTCGGTGAGCTCCGTCGGCACCACGACCTCCACCTTGACCAGGAGGTCGCCCGGCTTCTTGCCGTTGCGCCCGGACCCGGCCGGGACACCCCGCCCGCGCACGCGCAGCACCTTGCCCGAGGCGGTGCCCTGCGGGACCTTCAACGTGACCTTGCCGTCGAGGGTCGGCACCGTGATCGTCGTCCCCAACGCCGCCTCTGGATACGTGATCGGCACCGTGATGGTCAGGTTGCGCCCGCTGCGCCCGAACACGGGGTGACCGGCCACATGCACGACCACGTAGAGATCGCCCGAGGGCGCCATCCCCTGCCCTGGCGCGCCGCGACCCTTCACCCTGATCCGTTGCCCGCTCTCGACCCCCGCCGGGATGCGCACCTTTATGGAGCGCACCTTCTGTTCGGTACCGGTCCCACGGCAGACCGGGCACGGCGTGTCGAAGAGGGTGCCGCGCCCCATGCAATCCGGGCAGACCGTGCTGAGCGAGAACAGGCCCTGGTTGTCGTTGAGGCTCCCCGTCCCCCCGCACCGTGGGCAGGTGTGCGTCGAGGTGCCCGGGGCGGCACCGCTGCCGCGACAGTTCGAGCAGCGCACCTCCTGCGGCACGTTGACCGAGGTGGTCACCCCGTGCACGGCGTCCTGGAACGACAGGTGGAGCTGCGCTTCCATGTCGGCGCCCCGTTGCGGGCCGCGCTGGGTGCGCGTGCGGCCACCACCCCCGAAGAGACCACCGAAGAGGTCGCTCAGGTCACCCATGTCCTCCATGCGGAAGGTGCCGCCACCGGGGGCGCCGAAGCCGCCGACGGGCCCGTGCCGCCGGACCTCGTCGTACTCCTTGCGCTTTTCGGCGTCACCCAGGACGTCGTAGGCGGCACTGATCTCCTTGAAACGCTCCTCCGACCCCGGGTTGGCATCGGGGTGATGCTCCTTGGCCAGCTTGCGATAGGCGCGCGTGATCTCCTTGTCGGTCGCCGTCGGGACGACACCGAGCACCTTGTAGTAGTCCTTCTCGAACCATTCTCGCTGTGCGGCCACTGTTCAGCTCACCCCCGCACGCGCACCATGGCGGGACGCAGCACCTGACCCTTCCAGCGATACCCGGAGCGCAGCACCTCGTCCACCAACGTCTCGCCACCGTCGCCGTCGGTACCCTCGGAGTGCGCGACCGCGTCGTGCACCGAGGGGTCGAAGGGGACCTCGGCCCGGTCGACCCGCTCGAGACCCTCCTTGGCGAGGATGTCCATGAGCATGGAGCGCGAGGCGCGCAGCGCCTTGCCGTCCTCACTCACGTCGAGCGTCTCGTTGAGGTGCGCCTCGGCCAGGTCGAGCGTGTCGAGCACCGGCAGCAGCTTGTCCACCAGACCCGCCGCGGCGCGGGCCGACTGCTCCTCCTGCAGCCGGGCGATCCGCTTGCGGTAGTTCTCGAAGTCGGCCTGCGTGCGCTGGAGCGCGAGCAGGTACTCGTCCCGCTCGCGCGCCAGCTGCTCCCGCGGGTCGGCCTCTTCGGCCAGCGTGGTGCCGCGCTCGCCGGCCACCCCGTCGTCGAGGAGCTCAGGCCCCTCGCCGTTGACCGGTTCCACCTCCTCGGGAAGGTGCTCGTCCGACAGGCTCATTGCTCATCGACGATCTCGGCATCGACGACTTCGTCGTCCGAGCCACCCTCGGCGCCAGCTTCGCCGGGGGCACCCTCGCCCCCGACCCCACCGCTGGTGGAGGTCGACGCCGACGCCTGCTCGTACAGCCGCTGGCTGAAGCTCTGCGACACGCCCACGAGCTTCTCGGTGGCGTCCTTGATGGACTCCACATTCGTCCCGCCCAGCGCGTCCTTCAGGCCCGTGAGTGCCGACTCGACGTCGTCCTTCTCGGTGCCCTCGAACTTGTCGCCCTGGTCCTTGAGCAGCTTCTCGGTCTGGTACACGAGGGTGTCCGCGGTGTTGCGCACCTCGGCCTCCTCGCGACGCTGGCGGTCGTCCTCGGCGTGCTGCTCGGCGTCGCGCACCATGCGCTCGATGTCGTCCTTGGCCAGCGACGACTGGCCCGTGATCGTCATCGACTGCTCCTTGCCCGTCGCCTTGTCCTGCGCGGACACGTGGACGATGCCGTTGGCGTCGATGTCGAAGGTGACCTCAATCTGCGGGACTCCCCGGGGCGCGGGTGGCAGGTCGACCAGCTGGAACTTGCCGAGCGTCTTGTTGTACATCGCCATCTCGCGCTCGCCCTGGAGCACGTGGATCTCCACCGACGGCTGGTTGTCCTCGGCCGTGGTGAAGACCTCCGACCGCTTGGTCGGGATGGTGGTGTTGCGCTCGATCAGCCGGTGCATCACCTGACCCTTCGTCTCGATGCCCAGCGACAGCGGCGTCACGTCGAGCAGGAGGACGTCCTTCACCTCGCCCTTCAGGACGCCGGCCTGGACGGCCGCGCCGATCGCGACGACCTCGTCGGGGTTCACGCCCTTGTGGGGCTCCTTGCCGGTCAGGTTCTGCACGAGGTCCTGAATGGCCGGGATGCGCGTGGAGCCGCCGACCAGGACCACGTGGTCGATGTCGGACGTCTTCATGCCCGCGTCCTTGATCGCGGCGTCGAACGGCCCGCGGCAGGCCTCCACCAGATCGGCGGTCAGCTCGTTGAACTTGGCCCGCGTCAGCTTGAGGTCGAGGTGCTTGGGTCCTTCAGACGTCGCCGTGATGAAGGGCAGGTTGATCTGGGTGTCCTGCACCGTGGACAGTTCGATCTTGGCCTTCTCCGCAGCCTCCTTCAGGCGCTGCATCGCCATCTTGTCGCTGGAGAGGTCGACGCCCTCGGTGTCCTTGAAGCTCTTCACGAGCCACTCGATGACCTTGTCGTCCCAGTCGTCACCACCGAGCTTCGTGTTGCCCGAGGTGGACTTCACTTCGAACACGCCCTCCCCGATCTCGAGAACGGACACGTCGAAGGTGCCGCCGCCGAGGTCGAAGACCAGCACCGTCTGGTCGGAGCCTTCTTTGTCGAGCCCGTAGGCCAGCGCGGCCGCCGTCGGCTCGTTGATGATGCGCAGCACCTCGAGACCGGCGATGGCACCGGCTTCCTTGGTCGCCGTCCGCTGGGCGTCGTCGAAGTAGGCGGGCACGGTGATGACCGCCTGGGTGACGGTGTCGCCGAGGTAGGCCTCGGCGTCCCTCTTCAGCTTCCCGAGGATGCGCGCCGAGATCTCCTGGGCCGTGTACGCCTTGCCGTCGATGTCGACGGTCCACGTCGTGCCCATGTGGCGCTTGACCGAACGGATCGTCCGGTCGGGGTTCGTGATGGCCTGGCGCTTGGCCACTTCGCCGACCAGCACCTCGCCGGTCTTGGAGAAGCCCACCACCGACGGGGTGGTGCGGCCACCCTCGGCGTTGGGGATCACGACGGGCTCCCCCGCCTCCAACACGCTGACCACCGAGTTCGTGGTACCCAGGTCGATTCCTACGGCCTTCGCCATCTGCTGTCCTTCCGATTCTCGCTCGTGAAACCCTTAGTTGCTCCACACGATTGTAGCAAAGTTGAGTCTGACCATGTCAAGATTTCTTACTGCCTCGTGCAACCTCAGACGAACCCTCAGGGCAGGAGGGGACCGACACCTGGTGAGGAGCGAGGAATCACCTGTTCAGGGCGCATGAGGTCCGGTCCTGAGACCGGCCGGCCCCGCAGCGGCATCCGGTCGTGCCGGCGGCGGCCGGCCGTTCAGCGGATGGTGCCGACGCCGGGAATCAGGGGAAGGTCGAGGGCGGTGACCCAGCCGGCGGGCAGCCGGTTGACGTAGGGGACGGCATTGAGCGCGCGGAGCCCCGTCGCCATGCAGCCGGCGGCTGCGGCGTCCCGGCCGGAACCATCGGTGAAGCGAAAGGCCGTCTCCTGGGTGATGGAGGGCGTTCCGTCGATCACCACCCGGTAGACGTCGTCCTGGTGCCCTCGGGGCCACTCCGGAGCGGCATCGGTGCCCACCCGGTTCACGTGCTGGAGGCAGATCCTCGGCTCGGCCTTGACCATCCCGTTCAGGGTGAACTGGATCGCCGCCACCGTGCCGGGCTCGACCACCCCCTTGGCCGTGGTGATCGGGCGGTCCGTCACCCACTTCTCCCAGGTCGACGTGATCCCGTCCAGCTCGACCCCGATCGCGTGGGCCATCATCGGGATGGTGCCGCCCCACGACATGGCCAGGATGTCCGTGTGCTCCAGGAGCGGCGTGAACTCGGGGGGGCGCCCGATCCCCATCTCTTCCTCGTAATCGCCCTCGTAGTTGAGATAGTCGAGGATCTCGAGGGCACGGACTTGCCGCACCTCGCTGCACAGCCCGACGAGCGTGAGGGGGAACAGGTCGTTGGCGAATCCCGGGTCGATCCCGGTCGTGAAGCACGATGACCCGCCCGCCTCGCACGCCTCGGTGATCGGGTCCACCCAGGAAGGAGGATTGAGCTTCATGCCCGGCCAGACCCACGGGGTCATGGCGGTCGAGCAGACGTCGATGCCGGCGCGCAGGAACGCACCGATGTCCCTGATGTTGTCGTCGGCCTGGGCCGCCGTCGGGCCGTAGTGCACCAGCGCGTCGGGCTGCAGGTCGATCAGGGCCTGGCGGTCGTCGGTCGCCCGCATGCCCAACGGCTCGAGGCCGCAGATCTCGCCCACGTCGCGTCCGACCTTCTCGGGATTCGAGACCCCGACCCCCACCAGCTCGAAGTTGGGGTGGCGGAGGATCTCGGGGATCACCATCTTGCCGACGAAGCCGGTGCCCCAGACGACGACACGTGTGGCCGGGCTCATGCGGACCCGGTCCCGGGGCCGGGGGGTCGAACGGTGGGCGGCGGAGCGATCGGCATGACCGCGTTTCTAGTGGGGCTGCCGACCCGGCGGGTAACGCGGCCGACGCCGGCGCCGTGGGTCCGACACCGTGGCCGACCCGCCTCCGGTGTCGCGTACCATCGAGCCTGTGCTCGATCTGGTGCTGCTCCGCCACGGCCAGTCGGCGTGGAACGCCGAAAACCTCTTCACCGGCTGGGTCGACGTCGACCTGACCGCGGCCGGTGAGGCCGAGGCCCGGGCCGGCGGCGAGCTGCTCGCCACCGCGGCGGACCTGGACCTGCGGTCCCTGCACACCTCGGTCCTGACCCGGGCCATCCGGACGGCCGAGATCGCCCTGGCTGCCGCCGGACGCAGCTGGCTCCCGGTCCGGCGCGACTGGCGGCTCAACGAACGGCACTACGGAGACCTGCAGGGCAAGAACAAGGCGCAAATAAAGCGTGAGTTCGGTGAGGCGCAGCTGATGGCATGGCGGCGCAGCTACGACACGCCGCCGCCGCCGCTGGCGCCCGACAACCCCTACGACGTCTCCGGCGACCCGCGCTACCGCGACCTCGACCCCGCCGACCTGCCCCGCACCGAGTGCCTGGCCGACGTGGTCCGCCGCACCGTGCCGTACTGGGAGTCGGCCATCGTCCCGGACCTGAGGTCCACGGGCGAGAAGGGCGGCGCCGTCCTCGTGGCCGCCCACGGCAACTCCATCCGCGCCCTGCGCAAGCACCTTGAGGGGATCTCCGACGAGGCCATCACCGAGCTGGAGATACCGACCGGCATTCCGTTCCGCATGCTGCTCGACGACGATCTCTCGGTGCGTTCGGCCGACTACCTGGGTGACCCCGAGGCCGCCGCAGCAGCGGCTGCGGCGGTGGCGCGCCAGGCCGACCAACCCGTCGTCTGACGCGCACCGGGACCAGAACGGCGGCTGGCCGGGGCGCCTCGCCGCGCCCCGGCCATACCGACCTTCCGCAGGACCGCACGCGTGTTACAACGCGTCGGCCCCGCGTTCCCCGGTGCGCACGCGCACCACGGTGTCGACCGGGATGACCCAGACCTTGCCATCGCCGATCTTTCCGGTGGAGGCCGAGCCGACGATGGCATCGACCACGTCGTCGGCCTGACCGTCCTCCACCAGAACCTCAATGCGGATCTTGGGGACGAAGTCCACCTCGTACTCCGCGCCTCGGTAGACCTCGGTGTGCCCTCGCTGGCGCCCGAAACCCTGAGCCTCGGTGAGGGTCATGCCCTGCACACCGTGGTTCTTCAGGACCTCCTTGACGTCATCGAGCTTGAACGGCTTGAGGACTGCCACGATCAACTTCATTGTTGAACTCCTTTCGTCCTGTCTGTCTCGGGCCTAGGAATCGCCACCGCCACCGGGCGGCGGTGTGATCGGTTCGGGTTCGTCCGAACCACCCCTGTCCAGACCGGCCATGGCGAAGGCGCCGTCGCTGCGGGTGGCGAACTCCTCCTCGGGGAACGCCTCCTCGCCGTGGATGGCGAGGTCACCGACTTCGAGGATCTCGTCCTTGTAGCGGGCACCACGCAGGACCCAGCCGATGATCTTCATCAAGATGAAGGTGATCAGCGCCGACCAGATGATGACGAAGATCGCCGCCCGGAACTGTTCCCACAGCTGGTGTGCGGAACCCGTGTACATGAGCCCGTTGACCGACGTGATCACGCAGTGCGCGGTTCCCGTCGCGTACGTCGCCGGGGTCGTGTTCACGACCTGACCGGCCGCGTCGAGGTGGCCGCAGCCGTACTCGATCATGTTCGGGTCGCCGAAGATGCCGAGCAGCATGCCGCCCAGGAAGCCGGCCATGCCGTGGGTGTAGACCACACCGAGCGCGTCGTCGACCTTGGCGAACGGCCGCACCTTGGACAGGTAGTTCCAGGCCACCCAGACGAAGGCCGAGCAGATGGCACCGACGTAGATGGCGCCGCGGCCGTTCACCCAGCCGGCACAGGGTGTGATACCGACCAGGCCGCAGATCATGCCGTTGACGCCGCCCAGGAAGGTCGGCTTTCGCTCCTTGGTGAGCCAGGCGTCCATCAGCATCCACACCACGACGCCGGTACCGGTGGCGAGGTTCGTGTTGATGACGGCGGCCGCCATGCTGGCCCCGGCGTAGTACGGGTCGCCACCGTTGAAGCCGTTCCAGCCCAGCCACAGGATGCCGGCGCCGACCGCCGCCATGACCAGGTTGTTGGGCAACGCGTGCTGTCTGTCTCGCAGCAGCCGAGGTCCGAGGACCCAGGCGGCGACGAAGCCGGACACGCCGGCCGACATGTGGATGACATAACCACCCGAGAAGTCCAGAGCTCCTTCCTGGGCGAAGTAGCCGCCGCCCCAGAGGAGGAAGGCGTCCACGCCGTAGACGAAGGTCGACCACAGCGGCACGAGCAGGCACCAGGCGAAGAACTTGATGCGCCCGAGCACGCTCCCCAAGAACAGCAGGGGGGTGATGGCCGCGAACACGAACTGGAAGTACGCCAAGCTCGAGGTCGGGAAGTGGAACGGAATGAGGGTGTTGGCGGCGGACACCGCCTGTCCCTGTTCACCCACGCTGTTGGTGATGCCTCCCGGTTTGCCCACGAAGTTCTCGAAGAAGTGCTTCACCCATCCGACACCACTGAGTTGGGTCTGCACCCCGTCCCGCACACCACCGCCGATGGAGGTCGCGCCGAATCCCATTTTGTAGGACCAGAGCACCCAGGCGATGAGCACGAGTGAGAAGCCGGCGAACATCATGGCCAGCACGTTGACCGCCCACTTCTTGGGGACGATCGACGCGTAGAGCACGGCCAGACCCGGGAGGCTCATCAAGCCGACGAACGTTGCGGCGGTGATCTGCCACGTGTTGTCGGCCGGATTCAGCCAACTCGGATACGGAACGGGAACCGTAGCTCCTAATAGATGGATCACTAAAGCTCTCCTAACTGTCGTTGTCGACCCATCGCTCCACCCTGTGACAGCGCCACAGAACTCCGGGTACGGCAAGCCACTTTCGGACGGTTCTCCCCGCCGCAGAAAGGATGCAGGTCAGGAGTTTCCACATCGTCACCGCTGTGTTTCGAGCGCGTTAATCCAAGAACGGGCTTGCGCCCTGCGGCTGGAAGCGGGTGGACCACTACGATCGTCCGATCGCGCCCACCCACGACGACCCCGTTGTCACCGAATCCGACTCGCCTGCCGGCACGAGCCGTGCGCCCCAGCGAACCCCTGGGGCGCCACGTGCCCGTAACGGTTCGGAAGAGCCCCTGTCGACGCTCCGGGGCGCGAGCCCACACGTCGATGTGCGTAAGGCCGCGCACATCGCGCTGGGGCTCGTGCTCGTCACGCTGGCTGTGCTCGTCATCGTGTTCGTCGTCGTCGGGATCGACAAGAACCGCCAGATCAACGAGCTACGCCAGCACGGGGTGGCCGTCACGTTCACGGTGTCGAACTGCCAGGGCCTGTTGGGGGGCAGCGGGAGCAACGGGGCGGGCTACGCCTGCCGCGGGACCTACCGGCTCGACGGCCGCACCTACGAGGAACCGCTCCCGGGAACGTCCTTCTTCGTGCGAGGCGCGACCGTGCCTGCCCTCGCCGTGCCGGGCGATCCGCGCCTGGTGTCGCCCGTGAGCATCGTCGACTCGGAGCGCGCCTCGTCGAAGGTCTTCGTCCTGCCCGCGGTCCTCTTCGCCGCGCTGTTGCTCATCGGGGGCGCCGTGTTGCTCGTACGACGCCGACGCGCCGTGGAACAGCCAACGAGCGGCCCGGGCTGAAGGTCCGCCCGCTCGCTCAGGTCGGTGGCGTGTACCGCTTGTTGGAACGCGGCCGCACGCCGTTGGGGCGGGAGCCGTTCGAGGGACCGCGCTTGGAGCTCGGTGGCCTCGGGCCGTTGGCCTCGGCCCGTTTGAGGGCTTGTTGCAGGCGGTAGGCGCGGACCAAGTACCAGGCCCCCACCATGAGGAACGGGATGCCGAAGCCCCAGTAGCGCAGGTTGACGACGGCCAATCCGTAGAGCGCCAGCGTGATGCCCTGGAACAGCCGCTTGCGCCACAGCGAGGACACCAAGATGAGCACCGCCATGGCGAGAATCACGTAGGTGAGCTCGGTGTAGAGCGACGTGCTCAGGTGGTGGCTCTTGGCATAGTCGATGGAAGCCGAGCTGATGATGATGCCGACGAGAGCGGCCAGGGGGGCCGCCACGAGGCCGATCGCCCGCTCCTTGTCATCGGACCGTGCGACAGCGACCTCTAGCTCCTCGACCGAACGTTCGTCGGTGACGCCCTTCTTGTCGTCGGCCGCGTCGTCGGGCCGCACAATCGTGTACTTGAAGCGCTCCCACCGGGTCATCGGGGGTGCGTCGTCGCCTCCGGGAGCGCCGGTCTCACGACTCGAGGGCATCGGCGAAGGCTAGCGCCCAGACCCATGCCCTCCATTTTCCCCGGCAGCGGCCCTCGCGGCCCTGCACCCGAGGCCGCCGGGGCGGCGGAGGGGCAGTGTCGTTAACGTGCTGGGTGAGGGCGTGCCCGCCCAGCCGATCGTGAGGAGCGCCGAGATGAAGCTCGTGGTAGCCGTCGTCAAGCCGTTCAAGCTCGACGACGTGAAGAATGTCCTGAAGAACATGGGCGTGCAGGGCATGACCCTGACCGAGGCCCAGGGCTTCGGTCGCCAGCGGGGTCACACCGAGAACTACCGGGGCGCCGAGTACCAGGTCGATTTCGTGCCGAAGCTGCGCGTGGAGGTGCTCGTCGACGACGACCGGGCCGAGGCGGTGGTCGATGCCATCGTGTCGTCGGCCGCCACCGGCAAGATCGGCGACGGCAAGGTGTGGGTCGTGCCGGCCGAGACCGTCGTCCGCGTGCGCACCGGTGAGCGGGGGGCGGACGCCGTCTGAACCGAGGCGTCTGCACTGCGTCGTCGCCCCGGGACGCGCGGCGAACCGGCATGTCAAAGGGGGTGGAGGCTACTGTTTGCGGTCATGAGCCGCGACGACCTCGACCTCTCCAAGATCTGGCTGTTCTCCACCTCGTCGGCCAAGGACCTGCGCACCATCCGGCGGGCCCTCGAGGAGGTCACGGTGCCCCCGGGGCGCGTGCTCTGCGAGCAGGGCACCATCGGGCGGGAGTTCTTCCTCATCGTCAAGGGCCAGGCTTCGGTGCGCCGCAACAACCGCAAGGTGGCCACGCTCGGACCGGGCCAGTACTTCGGCGAGATGGCCCTGCTCGACCGCCGGCCCCGCTCCGCCACCGTCACCTCCGAGACCGAGATGACCCTGCTCGTCCTGGGGCAGCGGCAGTTCAACGGCGTGCTCGACGCGGTGCCCGCCCTCTCGCGCAAGATGCTGGCGGCCATGGCCACCCGACTGCGCGAGGCGGACGACCGGGCGATGGCCGCCATCTAGCACCCGCCCCACGCGCCCTCGGGCGCGTGGGGCGCTGACCAGGGACTCCGCTCCGGGGCATCCGCGCCCACGATCTGCCGCGCTGCGAAACTTCCTGTGTCCGTCATTCCTCGCCCGGACACAGGAGGTCACCGCATGCAGCTCGAATGGCGAAAACTGGTCGCGGAGTTCTTCGGCACGCTCATCCTGGTCGTCATCGCGGTCGGGGTGGCCACCGAGAGCTTCGGGTTCCACCTCTTCGGCCTCAGCTACTCGGCGGGGGTGGCCGCCACCGCCCTCGCCTTCGGCCTGGTGCTCGGGGCCCTCGCCTACGCCATCGGGCCGATCTCAGGCGCCCACGTCAATCCCGCCGTGACGCTCGGCTTCATCGCCACCGGGCGCATGAAGCTGGAGGAGGGGATCGCCTACATCGTGGCGCAGGTGGTCGGCGCCATCGCGGGGGCCTACCTCCTTTACGCCATGATGGACACCTCGCCCTTCTATTCGAAGAAGGTGGTCGGCCTGGGTGCCGACGGCTACGGCTCCGCCTCCCACCTGCACATCAGCCAGGGCGGCGCCTTCCTGATTGAGGTGGTGCTCACGGCCGTCTTCGTGACGGTGGTGCTCTTCGCCACCCACAAGGCCGCCATTCAGGGCGCGGCCGGCGTGGCCATTGGCTTCGGCCTCGTGGTGGTCCACCTGATCGGCATCCCGCTGACGGGCACCTCGGTGAACCCGGCCCGCTCGCTCGGCCCGGCGCTCGTCGTGGGTGGCACCGCGCTCAGCCAGGTCTGGCTCTTCCTCGTCGCCCCGCTGGTGGGGGCGCTGGTGGCCGCGATCATCCACTGGCTCATCGCCGACAACTCCAAGGATGTCGCGGTCGACGTCACTGTCACGGTCGAGACCGCGCCATAGCCCGCTACGGTCGGGTCCGTGGATCTGACCGTGGCACTCACCTTCATCGGGGCCCGCACGCAGGGGGTCCTGACCACCATTCGCTCCAATGGGCGGCCGCAGCTGTCCAACGTTCTTTACGTGCCCGGCGACGAAGGCATGCTACGGATCTCGGTCACCGACGACCGGGCCAAGACGAGGAACCTGCGGCGGGACCCGCGCGCCTCGCTCTACGTGCTGGGCGACAACTTCTACCAGTACGTCGTCGTGGAGGCGCAGGCCGAGCTGACCCCGGTGGCGGCCGACCCGCACGACGCCACCGTCGACGCGCTGGTCGACTACTACAAGGCCGGCAACGGCGAGCACCCCGATTGGGAGGACTACCGGACCACCATGGTGGCGGACAAGCGGCTCCTCGTGGTGCTCCGTCCCGAACGCGCCTACGGGATGATCGCCCCGGGCTGACGCCCTGGCGCCCCGAGGCCCTCGACGTGCTCAGGCCGGGGTCTCGGCTGGCGTGGCCGCCGCGGCGGGCGGCGACCCACCGTTGAGCGACTCCTCCACGAGCTGGGAGAGGTCGAGCACGCGCACGTCGTCCTGCTTGTCGTGGGCACGCACGGCGTCGTCGAGCATGATCATGCAGTAGGGGCACGCGGTTGAGACGACGTCGGCGCCGGTGCCGAGCGCCTCCTCGGTGCGCTCCATGTTCACCCGCTTGCCGATGTTCTCCTCCAGCCACATGCGGGCGCCGCCGGCACCGCAGCAGAAGCCGCGCTCCTTGCAGCGCCGCATCTCCACCTGCTCGACGCCGGGGATGGCGCTGAGCACCGTGCGGGGCTCCTGAATGACCCGGTTGTGCCGCCCCAGGTAGCAGGGGTCGTGGTAGGTGACCTTGCCCGAGTAGCCCGAGCCTGGCGTGAGCCGGCCCGCCTTGACGAGGTGCTCGAGCAGCTGGGCGTGGTGGATCACCTCGTAGTTGCCGCCGAGGGCCGGGTACTCGTTCTTGATCGTGTTGAAGCAGTGGGGGCAGCTGGCGATGATCTTCTTCGCGCCAGCCTCGTCGAGGGTGGCGATGTTGAGCTTGGTCTGTTCCTGGTACAGGTATTCGTTGCCCAGGCGCCGCACCGGGTCGCCGGTGCAGGACTCCTTGGGGCCGAGGATCCCGAAGGTGACGCCGGCCCGGTGCAGCATGCGTGCCGTCGCCTGCACCCCCTTGCGGGCCCGCTCGTCGAGGGCACCGGCGCACCCGACCCAGTAGAGGTACTCGATGTCGTCGGGGATCGTCCCGGTGATGACGGGGATCTCGAAGTCGAGGCTCTGGGTCCACTCGGTGCGCTTGCCCTGTCCCAGTCCCCAGGGATCGCCCTGATTCTCGACGTTGCGCAACATGAGGCCGGCCTCCGACGGGAACTCCGACTCCATGAGCACCTGGTAGCGGCGCATGTCGACGATGGCGTCGATGTGCTCGATGTCGACCGGGCACTCCTCGACGCAGGCGCCGCAGGTCGTGCACGACCACAGCACGTCGGGATCGATGACGTTGGGCACGAGGGCCGTCTGCTCGCCCTCGCCGCCCATCAGGGGAGTGGCCGAGGCGAACATGTTGTCCCGCAACCCCATGACGAGCAGCTTCGGGGAGAGCGGCTTCTCGGTGTTCCAGGCCGGGCACGCCGACTGGCAACGACCGCACTCCGTGCAGGTGGCGAAGTCGAGCATCTGCTTCCACGTGAATTGGCCGATCTCACCCACGCCGAACACGGTGTCCTCGTCGACGTTCTCCATGTCCATGTCCGGCGTCCGGCCGAGGGCGCCGAGCGCCCGGGGGCGCCGGGAGAAGGCGACGTTGATGGGGGCAAAGAAGATGTGGAGGTGCTTCGAATACGCGACGAAGACGATGAAGCCGGAGATGATCGCGACGTTCAGGATGAGGAACACGGTCACCAGCACCGCGTTGGTCCCGCCGCCCAAGGGGGCGAGCAGCTTGGCGACGGCGTGGGAGGCGAAGGCGCCCCAGCCGTACGGGAACTGGGTCGGGTGCGTGTTGACCTGGGCGCCGCGGTAGAGCAGCAGGGTGATCATGACGCCGGCGATCATGAGGAGGACGATCCAGGCGGCGCCGGTGTGCGACCCGTAGAACCGTGACTTGCGCTTGAGGCGCTGGGGCGCGTTCTTCAAGCGGATGATCGCGAAGACCACGAGGGCGACCAGCACGGCGCAGGCGAAGAAGTCCTCGAGCGCGCCGACCCAGTCCCAGGTCCCGATGATCGGGATGTGGAAGTACCTGTCGAAGAGGTCGCCGTAGGCCTCGATGATCGTGAGCAGGAGGATCGTGAAGCCCCACATGGTGAAGAAGTGGGCGAGCCCCGGCACCGTCCACTTGAGCAGCTTGCGCTGCCCCGCGACCTCGGTGACCTCGGCCTCGGCCCGGCGGCTCAGCGGGCCGCGGGTGCGCGCGGGGTCCGGTTGGCCCGACCGGATGAGCCTGGAGAGCCAGTGGAACCGCACGGCGGCGATGCCGAAGCCGACCACGGTGACACCGATGCCCAGAATGATCCTGACCGGCACGAATGCTCCTCGTCTTGTGACACGTCGAAACAGGGAGGCGGCGGAGTGCGAGCGCCACCTGAGATGGATAAGCGGCCCAGAGGATAGTGTGACGGGCGCTTGCGGGCGTAGTTCAGAGGCAGAACATCAGCTTCCCAAGCTGAGAACGAGGGTTCGATTCCCTTCGCCCGCTCTCATCCGAAACCCCAGGTCATACGCCATGTTTGAAGGGTCGGCAATGGAGCCTGAACGCCAGCGATCGGTCGTCGTGCCACACGAGTGCCACGCGTGCCAGTGCAAAGGGCGCGTTCTCAGCTACCCACGCTGAGAACGACCAGCGACATAAACGCGCGTTCTCAGCCTCCACGCTGAAACCTCCGCGGCGTGCCACGCCGTGCCACTCACTCGGCGCCGAAGGTTGGAGCGGACTCAAACCCCCGCTGAAGAACCACCCACGATGGCGCTCCGATCTCAAGCCAGTACTCGCCGGCGAAGGGTGGTGGGTCGTCGTGCTCTCATCAAATTGATTACTTGACCCATGACACGCTCATATGCGGTCAAGTCGCGTTCAACCACAGTTTCTCGGCTGTTAAGTGTCCCGACATCTCGATACGGCCCGCCATCGCCATCTCGATCACGGGCATAACGTCAGGTTCGGGGCGGGAGAGACGGACGGACGCGCTCAGGGTGAGGTTGGCACTGTCCCCGCCTTGACCAGCGGAGCACAGATCGTGGTGCCGCCGTGCAGGACCACGAACTTGGCGTCCTTGATGCCCATCTCGAAGTAGCAGCTGTTGTTGGCCGGCTGGCCCTCCACGAAGTGCAGCGGCGGCGAGAGCCCGCCGAGGGTTTCGCCCGACGGCAACCCGTAGAGGCCCTTGAGGATGAGAGCCGAGGTGATGGGCGTGCTGGAAGTGGCCTTGGCAGCCTGGACGGCGGCCTGCAGGAGGGCGCCGTCGGACCAGGATTGGAGCACGATCTCACCGAAGTTCGGCCCGCTGGGCACTTGCGGCGCGTATTTGTCGAGCGCCTTGTACATCGTCGCCGTGGCCGGGTTGTGGACGAACCACAGGAAATCCGACTGGGAGTCGATGTTCCCGTTGAAGGCGGGGATCGTCAGCCAGGCGGAGGCGACCGTCCCGTCGCTCGAGAACTGACGCGGTGAGTAATCCTGCGCCGCGCAGTCCTGCACGACGTGCTCGACGATCTGGGAGGCGTCGCCGACGGTCATCGCAGTGGCGCCAGACTGCTTGGCCGCCAGGCACTGGGCCGTGTAGTTGGGAGCCGCGAACCCGATGCCCGCCGTGTAGACGTACTTGATGCCGTAGTGCGACGCAATCTGCTCGCCTTGCTGGACCGACTGTGCGCAGATGTTCACCTCCACGCAGTACAGCGCGGCGAGCTTCTTCACCCCCGCGTCCTTGGCGATGATGGCGCCAACCGCGTTTGTGTAGTTGAAAGTGGCCCCTGCCGGGAAGAAGTCAGAGTTCTGCCAGCCCGATTCGGTCTCCTGCCCGCCAAGGACCGGCACGTTCGCGGTCTTGACCACCGAAGCGAACGACGGGTCCTCGTCGCTGTTGTCAAAGATGGCGACGGCATGGTCCTGATTGATCGCAGTCTGGGCGTTTGCCAAGGCCGTGGCCGCGCTGTAGCCGTCGTCGAGGACCACGAGGTGCACCTGGTGCCCCCCGAGCCCGCCGTGGCTGTTGACCCAGGACGCCCACGCCTGCATCGTTGCGGAGGTCTGGCTGATCGACGATGCCTCGGGACCTGTGCAGCTGCACAGATCGGCGATGGTGACCGTCCCCGCTGCGTCGGCCGGGCCCGCCGGAGCGGCCGACATCACGGCAACGCTCAGGGCACCTGCGACGGCCAGGAACACCGCTGCCAGAACCACCGTAGTCTGCTTCACGCGTCCGGGCACGTGCACTCCCCCCTGGGCCTTCGGCCCCCGTTCAGGCGGCGCATCGGCGCCGTACCCTTTGTGTCCCCAGTCGGCTCTCGGTTGGGAACAGTGATATCGCGGTCCCGGACTATACCGACCTCTTCACGGATGCGTCCGGCCTCCCGGCTGGTTTGCACGGAATCCGCTGCCCATCTCAGCCAAGGAGTCAGGACCCGCCAGACGGGGGACGGACCGCGGCCGGTTGCCACAATCCATCCCTGCGCCAAGCGACTGGCGCGGTCGGACACAATCGGCTACGAGTACGTGCTGTCCGGGAGGTAAACCTGTTCATGGAGGACGTGGCCATGGCCACGCGGGGGCGTCACGCCTTCGACGTTCACGTCGGCAACGGGCACCCGTCCGGCGTGCCCTGGGTGAAGGACTGACCGGTGCAGGACTTCTTGCCCTTCATCGTGATTGGCCTCGCTACCGGGGCCGTCTATGGCCTCGCGGGCGTCGGCCTGGTGCTCGCCTACAAGACGTCGGGCATCTTCAACCTCGCCTATGGCGCGATCGCGGCCCTGACCGTGTTCGTCTTCTACTGGCTGCACGACGAGCACGGCTGGCCGTGGGGCATGGCCGCCGCGGTGTGCGTCTTGGTCCTCGGCCCAGCCGAGGGACTGCTCATGGAACTCCTCGGGCGGGCTCTCGAGCGGGTTGGAGCGACCCTCAAGGTGGTCGCCACGGTGGGCCTCCTGCTCATCGTCCTCGGTATCGGCGAGCTGTGGTACGGCAACAATGAAGTGAACTTTCCACCGTTCCTGCCCACTTCGACCGTTCCGATCCTCGGTGTGAACGTGGGGTGGGATCAGATCACTGTGATGATCATTTCGGTCATTGCGACTGCGGTCCTGTACTACTTCTTCCGCTTCGTCCGAATGGGATTCGCCATGCGCGGGGTCGTCGACAACCCCGACCTTCTGTCGATGACCGGCGAAAACCCCATTCGGGTGAGGCGGTGGGCCTGGGTCATCAGCATGACGTTTTGCTCCATGGCGGGACTGCTGCTCGCCCCCGGCCTGAGCCTGAACGCCGAAATCATCTCGACGCTCGTCGTCTACGCGTTCGGGGCAGCGGCGATCGGCTATTTCTCGAGCCTTCCGTTGACCTTCCTCGGTGGCCTGCTCATCGGCATCGCGGGATCACTGGCGACCAAGTACGCCGTATCGGTCAGCTGGCTGAGCGGGCTGCCCCCAGCGATCCCGTTCATCGTCTTGTTCCTTGCCCTGGTCGTCACCCCCAAGGCACGACTGGCAGAACGTCGGGTCGTGACCACACTGCCCGTTCGAAAAGCGTGGTACGCGCCCTGGAGGGTGCGGCTGGCCGTGTTCGCCGCGGTCATCGTCGTTCTGTGCCTTGTCCCGAACCTGGTGGGTTACCACCTGGCCATCTGGTCGAGCTTCCTGGCGGATGCCATCCTGCTGCTTTCGCTCGGCCTGCTCGTGCGCATCTCCGGTCAGATCTCGCTCTGCCACCTTGCGTTCGCGGCGGTCGGCGCCGCGGCATTCGGGCACTTCGCGGACAGCTACCACATGCCGTGGCTGCTCGCACTCCTGTCGGCCACGCTGGTCGCCGTGCCGGTCGGAGCCATCGTCTCTATCCCGGCCATCCGGCTGTCCGGCTTGTTCCTGGCGCTCGCCACGCTGGGCTTCGGGATCCTCCTGCAGTATCTCTTCTACCCGACCAACTTGATGTTCGGGCTGACAACGGCGGGGATCCCGGCTCCGCGGCCCCAAGTGAGCGTCTTCGGTCTCTCGCTGGCGTCGGACAAGGGCTTCTACTACGTGTTGCTGGCCGCGGCCGTCCTGAGCACACTCGTGATCATCGCGATCCAGCGCAGCAGGATGGGACGCCTCCTCGGTGCGTTAGCTGACTCACCGGTGGCGCTCGAGACGCAAGGTGCGACGACCAACGTCATTAAGGTCGTGATCTTCTGCATCTCAGCCGCGTTCGCCAGCCTCGCCGGCGCGTTGATGGCGATAGAGGTTCATTACGCGGTCGGGAGCAACTACGACCCGTTCGAGTCTCTCGTCTACGTGGCGCTCGTCGTCATCGCGATCGGCGGAGAGCCCTGGTACGCGCTCATCGCCGCCCTCGGTGTATCGATCATCCCGGGCTACTTCACGGCGAACAACGTCACCATCTACCTCCAGATCATCTTCGGTGTGGCCGCAGCGACTTATGCCGTCTTCGCGAGCAGGACAGCGACCGTACCGCTGAAGGTCCGCCAGCTCCTTGACCGTCTGGGCGGCCGCCAGCCGGAGCACGCGGTGACTCAGGAGCAGCTGCGTCGCGCCCTGGTGCAGGCCGCCGCGTCGGAGGAGGATGCTGCTCGCCTGGACAAGCGGGTCACGGCCGGCGCGACCACTGTCGAGCCTGGTGCCAGCGGGCTCGAGGTCCGTGGGTTATCGGTCCGTTACGGCGGCGTCATGGCGACTCAGGACGTGAGCCTCACGGCGCCCATGGCTTGCATCACGGGATTAGTTGGCCCCAACGGCGCAGGAAAGACGACCACGTTCAACGCCTGCTCCGGCCTGGTAAAGCCGACAGAGGGACGGGTGACGTTGCACGGGCGTGATGTCACGTCCCTCGGGCCGGCCGGTCGGTCCCGCTTCGGCTTGGGCCGCTCGTTCCAGCGGGTCGAGCTGTTCTCGTCCCTCACCGTGCGGGAGAACGTGGCCCTGGGCCGAGAGTCGTCGATGGCCGGAGCCAATCCCGTCAGTCAGTTGATGAGTACCGCGGCCCAACGGGCGATCGTCAGCAGGGCGGTCGAGGACGCCATCGAGCTCACCGGCATCGGGCCCTTGACCAACCTCCAGGCAGGGCTGCTCCCGGTAGGGCAGCGCCGGATGGTCGAGTTGGCGCGGGTGCTCGCCGGTCCGTTCGACATCTTGCTGCTGGACGAGCCGTCCTCGGGCCTCGACGGTGCCGAGACGAGGCGCTTCGGCGAGATCCTGACCAGTGCAGTCGCCGACCGTGGCCTGGGCATCTTGCTGGTCGAACACGACATGGCGCTGGTGCGCCAGGTCTGTCGGGACATCTACGTGCTGGACTTCGGCCAACTCATCTTCGAGGGAACTCCCGCAGAGATGCTGGCCAGCCCGGTCGTGCGGAGCGCGTATCTGGGCTCCGAGGGCGACACTGTCCCGGGTGCCAGTCCCGCGCCGTCGATTGGGGCGAGCGGTGCTTGAGCTCAAAGAGGTGACGGCCGGTTACGGCGAGACGGTGGTCTTGCGGGACGTGACCATCTCGGTTCCGGACTCGAAGGTCGTCGCCCTCCTGGGCCCCAATGGTGCAGGCAAGACGACGACGCTACGCACGGCCTCGGGGCTGATCAAACCGATGGGTGGCCGCGTGCTGCTCGATGGACGGGACGTGACGGGTCAGAAGCCCTACGCGTTGGCGCGGCGCGGGCTCTGCCACCTGCCGGAAGGACACGGGATTTTCCCCTCCCTGACGGTCAGGGAGAACATCGTCCTGAGCTCACCCAAAGGAAAGGAGAAGGAAAGCGTCGAGAAGGCTGGGGACCAGTTTCCGGCGCTGGCGGCGCGCCTCAGTCAGCAGGCGGGAAGCCTGAGTGGCGGCGAGCAGCAGATGCTCTCCCTGGTGAGGACCTATGTCACGAACCCCAGAATCGTGGTCGTCGACGAGGCGTCCCTCGGGCTGTCGCCGTTGCTCGTCGACCAGGTCTTCGAGACGTTGTCACAGGTCGCAGCCAGCAACACTTCCCTGCTGATAGTCGAGCAGTATGTGACGCGGGCACTCGAGCTCGCCGACACCGTGTACCTCATGAACCGTGGTCAGATCGTATTCTCGGGGGCCGCCGCCGACCTCCGGGCCGAGGACGTGTTCGAGCGTTACCTGGGCATGGAGGTCAGCCCATAGTCTCAGCAGACCGGCACATAAAAGGCGACTGCCCTCAACGACATATGGCTGAGCGCGCAAAGCGATTCGGAGATCTCGCCGCCGTAAGCAGCCCAATAGGCGTGCCCGTCACGTGCCGTTCATGCGGGTTCGATTCCCGTCGCCCGCTCTCTCACCGGCACTATGCATTCTGCATGCCCAAGCTTGAGCCTTCGATCGTTACGAAATCGGACCAGGTTTCTTGACCAGCGGAATGTCGTAGAGCGCCGACCAATTGGTGCTGACGATCCGGGCCTTGCTCTCGTCGGACAGCGGCAGCTTGTCGAAGCTGTCCACGGCGTGCGGATACTTCGAATCGCCGTGGGGGTAGTCGGTCGAGAAGATCAGCCTCTCGTCGCCGAAGGTCTCGACGAAGTGGGGCACCGTCACCTCGTCGGCCTCCACCGAGACCCAGCAGTTGCGCTTGAAGTACTCCGACGGCGGCATCGTGAGCTCGGGCGCTTCGTACCAGCCCGTCCACTCCCAGTGCTCGTCGAGGCGGTAGAGGAACCAGGGCGCCCAAGAGCAGTTGCCCTCGAGCAGCGCCACCTTCAATTTGGGGAAGCGCTCGAGCACGCCACCACCGCACAGGCACGCCGTCACGAACTGGATCCCCAGCGGCTGGCTGAAGGTGTGCCACAGCATCAGCTTGTCCAGCACCTCCAGCCCGAAGTCGGGCGTCAGGTAGGTCTGGCCGCCGCCGTGAAACGCCAGCGGCACGCCGAGGCGTTGGATCTCGGCCCAGAGCGGGTCATACGCCGAGTGGTGCCACGGTCGGCGGTTCACCGCGGCCGGCGGCAGGAAGATCGCTTTGAAGCCGAGTTCCTCCACGCAGCGCCGCGCCTCGGCGACTGCGCCGTCGACGTCGTGCGCCGCTACCATGCCCGCCCCGAACATCCGCTGCGGGCCATGGTCGCAGAAGTCCTTGAGCCAGTTGTTGTAGGCGCGCGCGATGGCGGTCGCGAAGTCGGGCTCCAGGCCGTCGGCGCCGATCTGCTCGGACGAGTCGAGGCCGAGCACGAACAGCCCGCGTGAGGGGAACAGCACCGCCAGGTCGAGCCCCTCGGCGTTCATCGCGTCGATCTGCGACTGTGCGTCCCAGCCCCGGGCCTCTGACGCCGCATAGACGGTGTCGTGCTCCTTCTGCCACCCCGTCTTGCGGCCCTCCACCCGCTGCGGCCGGGTCGAGCCCATCCGGAGCATCACGTGGTTCTTCACCCGCACCCGCATGTCGCGCGTGATCTCGGACAGTCCGCGCGGGGCGGCGTGCGCGTAGGCAGGGTCGATGTAGCGCTCCCACAGGTCAGGCGGCTCCATCACGTGGAGGTCACTGTCACAGATGACGTGGTCGCGTAGCCCCATATGGAACAGACCCCCCGGGATCCCTGACGCTCGAGTCAGGATTCACTATACGCTCTCGTCCCGCGCCCAATCACGGGCGTGGCCAGGACGTTGCGAGACTCGGGAGGGTCGATGGCGACAGGTGTGATCGGGCTGGGGAACATCGGTGGGGCCATCGCGGCCAACCTGGTGGCGGACGGCAATGAGGTGGTCGTGCACGACGTCGATGCCGCGGCGATTGCCGCAATCACCGGTGCCGCCGCTGCGCCGGACGTCGCGTCGGTGGCCCGCCAGGCCGATGTCACGCTGCTCTCGCTGCCCACGCCCGACGTCGTGGCCGACGTCGCCGCGGCCTGGGCCGGTGCCGCCGCGCCGGGTGCCGTACTGGTCGACCTGTCCACGAACAGTCCGGCGGTCGTGCGCGAGCTCGGGGGGCGCCTGGCCGCTTCGGGGCACTACCTGGTCGAAGCGCCCCTCACAGGCGGAGCAATCGGGGCCGAGAGGCGGATGCTCGTGTTCATGGTCGGCGGCGACGACGAGCCCGTCGCCCGAGTTCTGCCCGTGCTCGAGCCGCTCGGGCGTGCCACGTTTCACGTCGGTGCGCTCGGACTCGGCAACACCATGAAGTTGCTCAACAGCCTCATCGCCTTCACCACGACCTGGGTGAGCCTCGAAGGGCTGGCCATGTCCACGAAAGCAGGGATCGAGGTCCAAAAGGCCGTTGAGGTCCTGCGCGCGGCTGGGGCGTCGAACTTCTTCATCGACCGCCAGGTCGAGACGATCGACGGGCGGGGCAGACCGACGCAGTTCGCGTTGGCGCTGGCCGCCAAGGACGCCGGCCTTATCGTCGAATGGGGCAACGCGCTGGGCGCCCCCACCCCGGTAGCGGTCGCAGTGCGCGGCGTGCTCGACAGCGCGGTCGCGAACGGGTTGGGCGGGGCGGATTGGAGCGAGCTCGTCGCCGTCGCCGAAGGGCGGGCCGGCGTGGCCCTGCGCTGGGCGTTGTAGATCCGACACCGCCCGGGCGGAGCCGGCGGGCCCGCGGGTGTGCCCCGGTGTCGTCAGTCCGTGCCGAGCACGTCGGCCGCCACGCGCAGGGCCGAGCCTGCCGCGGGGACGCCGGCGTAGATAGAGACATGCATGAGGATCTCTACGATCTCCTCGCGCGAGATCCCCACGCTGAGCGCCCCGGCGAGATGCGAGCGCAGCTCCTCGGGCTGCCCCAGTGCCGCCAGCAACGCGACCGTGATCAGGGAGCGGTCGCGCAACGGGAGCGCCGGGCGCGTCCAGATGTCGCCAAACGCGCTCTGCTGCACGTGGTCGAAGAAGTCGGGCGCCAGCTTGGCGGCCGGGAACTGCCCGGTCGGGCCCTTGAGAATCGCCGGCCAGAGCTGGCCCTGGATCTCCCGCCCGGCGGCCCGCCGCTCGTCACTTGTCGTCATGCTCAGCTCCTCTCCACACCCAAGAGATTGACCGTGGCGATGCTGCCACCACCCACCAGGTGCGTCAGCGCCACCCGCGCGTCCTCGACCTGGCGGCCCTCCGCCTCGCCCCGCAGCTGCAGCACCGCCTCGTGCAGCATGGCCGTCCCGGTCGGACCACCCGGGTGCCCCCGTGCGATCAGCCCACCGTCGGTGTTGAACGGGATGCGCCCGCCCGGCCCGGTCTCGCCCTCGATGACGAGCTTCTCGGCCTCGCCCTCGGCGCAAAACCCGAGCAGCTCGTAGTACTCGAGCTCCTCGTTGACGAAGGCGTCGTGGCAGTAGGCCACGCTCACGTCCTCGGGGCCGAGGCCCGCCGCTTCGTAGCACTCCAGCGCCGTCGCCTTCGTCATGGTCGAGGGGCCGACGACCGGGCCCACGAAGGTGTGGCCCGGAGAGTAGGTCTCCGAGGTCAGCGCGGAGGCCAGCGCGCGCACCAGCGGCCGACCCGGCTGGCGGGACCGCACGAGGTCCTCGCGCGCCACGATGATGCAGGCGGAGCCGTCGTCGGGCGGGCAGCACATCATGGTGGTCAGCGGCTCGGCCACCATCTTGGCGGCGAGCACCTCCTCGGCGGTCACGACGTGGTCGGAACGGCGGTGGGCGAACGGGCACACCGCGCCGTAGTTCCAGTTCTTCGCCGCGATGGTGGCGAAGTGCTCGGGCGTGGCGCCCCGTTCGTGCATGCGGCGTTGGGCCCACAGCGCGAAGTAGGCGGCGGGCAGGATCGGCGCGTCGATCTGATCGCGCCCTGCACCGCGGCCGCCGGTGCCCGTCATGTCGGTGAACTTGTCGAAGCACAGCGCCATGGCCACGTCGGCCCGCCCCGAGGACACCGCCCAAGCCGCTTCGCGGAAGGCGACGAGGCCGGTGGCCGACGCGTTCTCGATGTGGGTGACCGGCAGCCCGGTCAGCCCGAACTCCTTCATCGCCTTGATCCCCAGCATGGACGCCGGCTGGATGTAGCCGACGTACGCCTCGTCGACGTCGGCCAGCGTCATCCCCGCGTCGTGCAGCGCCAGCAGCCCAGCGTCGCGCGCCAGGTGCACGCCCGGGATGTCGCGGAACATCCCGAAGCGCACCATGCCGATGCCGGCCACGGCGACGCCCTCGAAACGAAGGCCGTGCTTCACGACGCACCCCCCGTCCCGGCACCGGCTCTGGCGGCCACGCCGGCGTCACGGGCGGGGCGGAAGCGGTAGATCACGACGTCGTCGCCGTCGGAGTTCTGGCGCAGCGTCTCGAGGTCGATCTCCACGTCCATGCCGATCGCGAAGTCGTCGCGCTCGCCCGAGAGGATCGACTGCACCCGTGGCCCCTCGGGCAGGTCCACCTGCGCGACGCCGTAGCCGGCGACGTCGGCGTCCTTCTTGCCGAACAGCGGCACGTGGCAGTAGGTCCAGGTGTGGATCGTGCCGCGGGTCGATAGCTCGATGTCCTCGGTGCCCTCGTACAGGCACTTGGCGCACACCAGCCGCCGGGGGAAGAACGCCTCGCCGCAGGACGGGCAGCGGCTCCCGAGCAGCCGTGGCGGCTCGGCCGGATCGTCGGGGATCCGGAAGAACCCTTGCTCAATGGGGACTCGGGCCATGCACTCCTCGCTTCACCGTCTCGCCCTCATCGTGACCGTCACCGTTGCACCGACGTGGCGCCCGAGGAGTCTGGCACACAGGCCCCGAGTGGCGGCGTGGCGCCACGGCGCTCACCGGGGCAGCCCGAGCACGTGCTCGCCGACGATGTTCTTGTTGATCTCGGTCGTGCCCCCGGCGATGGAGGCCTGGCGCACCGCGAGCAGGTTCTCGGCCCAGGGGTCCTCCGCCCCGAGCGCGTCGAGGCCGATGAGGTCGACGGCCAGGTCGGCCAGCTCCTGGTCGCAGTGGGCCCAGGACAGCTTGGCCAGGCTGCCGCCCGCCCCCTCGGCGGCCGACGGATCCGAGAGCGACCGCTCGGTCAAGAAGCGCATGGCGCGGATGGACGCGTACGTGCGGGCCAGGCGATCTCGCAGCACCGGGTCCCTCCGGCCCGGCCGCGCCCGCGGGTCGGCCATCAGATCGTCGAGGCGGCGGGCCAGCGACAGGTGCAGGCGCGCCACGCCGGCGCGCTCGTGGCTGAGCGTCGTCATGGCCACGGTCCACCCACCGTGCACGGGGCCCAACAGGGCCGAACGGGGGACGCGGACTTCGGTGAAGAAGAGCTCGGCGAAGGTCTGCCCGCCGGTCATGGTCGTGAGCGGCCGCGCCTCGATCCCGGGCGTGCGCAGGTCGACCAGCAAGCACGTGAGCCCGGCGTGCTTCTTGGCCGCCGGGTCCGTCCGCACGTACAGCTGGCACCAGTCGGCGAGATGTCCGAGCGAGTTCCACGTCTTCTGCCCGTTGATGACGAAGTCGTCGCCGTCCTCGACCGCGGCCGTGCGCAGCGAGGCCAGGTCCGAGCCGGCGTCGGGCTCGGACATCCCCTGCGACCAGATCTCGTCGCCCCGCAACATCGGCGCGAGGAAGCGGGTCTGCTGCTCGGGGGTGCCGTAGCGCATGATGGCCGGGGCGATGTTGGAGACGCCGATCACGTTCACCGGACCCGGCGCCCGGACCCGGCTGGTCTCCTCGAGGTAGGCGAGCTGCTCGTCGACACCGGCGCCGCGCCCGCCGTGCTCGACCGGCCAGGCCGGCGCGGCCCAGCCCCCGTCGGCCAGCGTGCGGTTCCAGGCCCGCAACACCTCAAGGGAGGCCCCTTCCAGCTGCCGCCCGCCCGCCGCCACCACCTCGGGGGTCAGGTGCTCGGAGAGCCAGGAGCGCAGCTCGGCCCTGAACGCGTCGGTGTCCGCCTCGCCCCGTTCCTTCTCCATGTCCGGGTCGCCGCCGTCAGATCCGGTAGATGCGCTCGGCGGTCGCGGCGAAGACCTTCTCGCGTGACGGCGCGTCGAGCCCGTCCGTGACCGCGCTGAAGGTCGTGTAGAGGTCGTCGAAGCTTCCCGCGGCCGAGTCGACGGGAAAGTTGCTGGCAAACATGCACCTGTCGGCCCCGAAGACATCGAGTGCGAATTCGAGCCACGGCGCGAAGGCCTCGACCTGCATGGACCCGAAGGGCATCGACAGTCCGGAGAGCTTGCAGACGACATGGTCGCCGAGCCCCGCCAGGGCGGAGAGGCCTGCTTGCCACAGCGCCCGCTCTTCGCCGGAGTTCGTGCGGGGCCATCCGGTGTGCTCCACGACGAGGGTCAGATCGGGGAAAGCCGCCAACCGGGCTGCCGCCGCCGCGAGCTGATCCGGATGCGCCATCAATTCGAAGATCAGCTGCCGGTCCCGTAGTTCGCCGAGGACGGCGCCGTCGGGGACCGGGTCGCCCAGGGGTCCCATGGGACGGACACCGCGGAAGCGGGAGGCCGCCATCTGGCGGTCGAGGAGCGCGACCGCCTCCGCCACCGTCTCGGTTGGTGGGAGTCCTCCGATGATGGCGGCGGGACCGCCCTGGTCCGGCGCGTTGCGATCGAGCTCGAGGGTCTCGTCGATGGAGTTGGGTCCCGTGGCGGCGGCGACGTTGACGAACTTCTCGACGTTCCATCGTGCCGACTCGGCCCGGTAGGTGTCCGCGTCGAACCGCCGGTACATCCCCGAACCTCCGCCCTCGTGCCCGGGACGGGACAGGTACGGGTACCAGTCGGTCCGTGCCGGATCCCACAGGTGGACGTGCGCGTCGACGACGCGGGCGGGCGCGTCGGTCATCGGGCCTCCGGTCGCGAGCTCGGACCGGGAGCATCGACGATCTGGCGGAGCGCGCCGTCCATCCATCCGGGGATCGCCGGCCCGCCGTAGACGACTGTGCCGATCGGTCGGGGGTGGGCCCGCAGGCCGATCCACCCGGTCCCCACGACCAGCTCCGCACCTGCGAGGGCGGCGGCCTCCGGGTGACCGAGAAGATGCCCGACCAGCCCGCCCGTCATTTCGGGCGCGGCCGGCCCGGACGACTCGATGCTCGCCGCCAGCGCGGTGACGCGGCGACCCGTGCCGCCAGCTGCGGCGCGTGCGAGCTGCGCCGAGGCCTGCGCCCGGCTCCGTCCCGCCGGCGCCGTGGCGTCGGTCAGCGTGACGATCCGTACGGCGCGCCCGGTCCCCGCCGCGTACTCGGCGACCGCACGGGTCCAGGACGCATCCGCATGGAGGTGCTCGACGAGCTCGCGGTGGTCGGCCAGGATGGCCTGCCATGCCGTGGGTGCGGCAGGGCCGGCGGGAGGTCCGGCCAGAGCGACCACGACGGCGTCGATCGGCCCGGTCGCGTCCGCTGTGGCGCGCAATGCCTTGGCCGCACCGCCGAAGTCGCGCGCCGGTTCGGTGAGGTGGCAGGTGATCGACCTCGCCTCGAGTGCCGCGGTGAGGGTGGCGGTCAGATCGGGACGCTCGCTGACGAGGGCACAAGACCGCACGTCTCCCGCGAGGAACGCCCCCGGTGCCGGGTGGTCGAAGATCGATCCGAACCGAGGATTCGCCCCTCCATCCGTCGCCTGGTTGGCCTCGGCCGCGACGAAAGCGCGGGGAACGACGGCCTCGAGGACGCCGGCGAGGGAGACCACGTCGTCCGTGCGAACCACCTCGACCAGGCGGGGTTGGTCGACGACCGCCACCTCTGGTCCGCCGGCGAAGAACACCTGGCCGCTGCACCACCCGCACTCGTCACCCACCAGGTACGCACCGAGCGGCCCGAGGTTCTCGGGGCCAGGGATGGCGTCGAGCGACAGCCCGCCCCCGCCACCGGCCCGGCCCTCCGCGCGCGCCCGTTCGAGCGCCGCGGCGACCATACGGGTGTTGGCGATCGGTGAGAGCGCGTTGACGGTCACCCCCGGAGGGGCCACCCGTCCGAGCTGCCAGGTCAGCGCGGCGACGGCCCGCTTGGCGGCGCTGTACCCGCCCGCGTCGGCGGCCCGCCATCCCGAGCCGGACGTGACCCCGAGGATGCGGCCGTACCCGGCCTCGGCCATGAGGGGCAGGGCGGCCTCGAGCATATTGAGGTAGCCGCCGAGGTGGACATTGAGTAGGGCGACCCAGTCATCCTCCGTGCCCCGGGCGAAGTAGCTCTGCCGGGTGATGCCGGCGACGTTGACCACCACATCGAGGCCACCGTGATCCGCCACGAGCTCGTCGAAGAGGGCGCGCACGGCCTCGGCGTCGGTCACCGAGGTCGACGAGGCGCGGGCCGAGCCACCAGCGGCGGTGATGCGGGCTGCGGTGGAGTCCGCCGGCTCGGGCAGCTGCTCGGTGCCGTCGAGGGTGACGAGCGGGTCGACGGTGACGACGTACCAGTCCTCACGGCCCAGCGCCTCGGCGATGGACGCCCCGATTCCGCCCGCACCACCGGTGACGACGGCCACCCGCTGGCGCGGACTCATGGCGTGATCGACCGCGCGTCGAGTTCCAGGCCCTCGAACCGGCGGTCCGCGAGCCACTTCTCGAGGACCTCGCGATAGGCGAACCAGTCGCCGAAGCCGCCGCCGTAGTTGCCGGCCTTCGGACTCAGGGTCTCGGGATGTCCCTCGTTGTTGATGCGCGACGGCGTGCAGGCGGACATGACCCGGGTGCTGTCGGTGTACGTGTCGACGATCCCCTGCACCCAGGCCGACTCGGCCTCCGCGCTTACGTCGAAGACCTCGACTCCGGCTCGCTCGAGCAGACCGATGGTGGTGCCGACGAACTCGGCCCCGAGCACGGCCAGCTGGGTGTAGTTGACCGTGACGACGGCCTGCTGGCTCGGAGCCGGCATGACGAACATGTTGGGGAAGCCTCGGCTCACCATGCCGAACAGGCTGAGCGGCCCGTCCGTCCACTTCTCGGCCAGGGTGACCCGGTCGCGGCCGACGATCTCGTGGCCGGCGCGACGGGCAAGGGGCGTGCGTTCGGCCTCGAAGCCGGTCCCGTAGACGATGCAGTCGACCTCGTACTGCTTCCCGTCGACCACGGGACCCTTCTCGGTGAACTTGTCGATCCCGGCCGGGC
The DNA here is from genome assembly GCA_963736525.1 of uncultured Acidimicrobiaceae bacterium. Lineage (GTDB taxonomy): Bacteria > Actinomycetota > Acidimicrobiia > Acidimicrobiales > RAAP-2 > Bog-473. The sequence continues at coordinate 137,115 of CAVTPF010000001.1, read as the reverse complement.
AGTCGACCAGCGTGACGTTGGGGTTGTTGAGGGCCGGCAGGTACTCGTCGTGGAAGCAGGGGCGTTTGCAGATGTAGCGGTAGTACGGCTTGAGGGCCGCGGCCACCGTGGGGTCGGTCACGAGCTCCTCGACGCGCCGGCGATGCTCCTCCATGATCCCGTAGTCGAGCTCCTCGGCGCTGCGCGCGAACTCCTCGCGGGTCATGCCCTCGATGTAGGGCGGGTTGTTGACGGCGGCGTAGTGGTGCGTCCACCCGTCGTCCACCTCGTCGCAGTCGACCTTGCGGCCGAGCATGACGGCCTGGAAGTTGTCCATGCGCGCCTTCTGCCACCCCGGCGCGAAGTCCCGGCCAAAGGTGGCGTCGGTGGGTCGGTTTCCCCGCACGCCGATCGCCGACGGCGTGCGCTGGAAGACGTAGACGTGCTTGGCCGACTCGACCAGGGGCGGCACGCACTGGATGCCCGAGGCGCCGGTCCCGAGGAGGGCGACGGTCTTGTCCTCGAGCTTGTCGAGCGGCTCGTTCGTCCCGCCGCCGGTGTAGTCGTAGTCCCAGCGCGCCGTGTGGAACGAGTGCCCGCCGAATTCGTCCATGCCCGGGATGTCCGGCAGCTTCATGAGGTTCAGGATCCCGGCCGCCAGCACGTACCAGCGACAGGCGACGTCGTCGCCGCGGTCGGTATGGACATGCCATCGGGCCTCGCCGTCGTGCCACTCCGCCCGGGTCACGTCCGTGTGGAAGAGGGCGTCGTCGACCAGGCGGTATCGGTCGGCGATGCGCTCGAGGTGGCCGCGGATCTCGTCACCCGAGGCGTAGCGCCGGGTGGGGATGTAGTCGAACTCCTCGAGCAGGGGGATGTAGATGTAAGACTCGACGTCGCACATGACGCCGGGGTAGCGGTTCCAGTACCACGTGCCACCGATGCCGCCGGCCTGGTCGACTATCCGGATCCGCTCAACCCCGCGCTTGCGGAGCTCCGAGCCGGCCAGGATCCCCGCGATCCCTCCGCCCACGATGACGACGTCGACCTCGTCGGTGACGGGCGGGCGCTCGACGTAGGAGATGAACGGGTCGTCCCGGTAGTGCCCGAAGAGTTTGTCGTGGTCCAGGTCGCGGATGGCGGCCCGGCCCTCGACGAGCCGCTTGTCCCGCTCGGCCAGGTACTTGGCGTGGACGGCCTCGGGGTCGAAGGGCGCCGAGACGGAACCGGGCCGGGACATGGGCAAAAGGGTATCCCGCCCGGGCAGACCCTGACGCCCGTGTCAGGTTGGGTGGGGGTGGACAGGACTGGAAAGGAGGGGACTGTTCAGCCCCCCTTGACAGAGCCGGCGGCTCCAGGTCATGGACTCCGTGAAGGCCAGGACCGCCGAAGGATGGCACTTCACGTTCCTGGTGGCCGACCAGGACGCCGTCCAGGAAGGACGGGGCCTGGGCGTGGACGACAAGGCATCCCTGACGTGGGAGCAGTCTGCCCAGGGCACGACCGGCGCCATGAGATCGGTGTCAGATTCCTATCGACGGCGGCGGCGCGCTGAGGCGAGGAGCATCAAGTACACGGAGGACGAGCGCAAGGCGGCCTCGGGAGACTGACCCCCTCCGGTGCCTGTTCGTCGGTCGGAACCATGGGGGCAGGCACTGGCGTTCCTCCGGGGCCGGCACACCGAGATGACACCCGAGGCCCTCGGCCCCCTGTGCACCGCGCCGAACGACGGAGCCGTCAGCGTGACGAAGAGCTGGGGGTGCCCGACCACCTGTGGGTCCACCCCCTTGCCGCCCCGGATGCCGGCAGCCACCAGCTACCACGCGTCGGCCTGGTAGAGACGGGAGCACGACGGGCAGACCGACGCCCGACGGTCCTTGCACGGGACCAACGGTGCGCCCTCTGTCCAGGGACCGTGCCCGGCGACGAGCTGGAGCCCGTGTGGTTGCAGTCCCCCACTATGGCCAAGGCCCGTTCGGTCCGCTCGTTCGCCCGGCGCCGGTTGCCCATGGTGACCAGCCGCCGGAACGCCGTGCGGGCGAAGCCGGTCCGCGGATCTGCCCTGGTGTCGACCACCTGCACATCTGTGGTGACCCACCCGGCCTCCGAGGCCGCCAGGTCGAATTCGCATAGCAAGGCGGTCTTTGCGACACCGCGCAGCCCCGTGTAGCTGAGGCTCGGTTCGTAGATTCCGGTCACCGTCGGTGTGAGCACGCCACGCAGGTTTTCGAGTCCGTGCCCACACGGCAGGCATGGTCATGGTCACCGCCGTCGCCCAGCGCGCTACCGGCGCCATCGCTGATTGAGGACTGCCGCGACGGGATGATGTCGGCTACAGCGACCTGCACGCCGGCACCGACATCCGTGGCCTGATGGAGTTCACGTGGTTTACCGCCTCGGGACATCGCGCCATTGCGACCCGACCACTAAGTTCATGTCCGGCAGTCGAATCGGGACCCCGAGCCTGTTCAGGAGGTGCATGTCGATGCCGCCTTACGTCGCTGCGGCCGACCGCTATCAACTCATGCAGTACCGCCGGTGCGGCCGGAGCGGGATCATGCTGCCGGCGCTCTCGCTTGGGCTCTGGCAGAACTTCGGTGACGACCGGCCCCTGGACGTCCAACGCTCCATCCTGCGGCGCGCCTTCGACCTCGGCATCACCCACTTCGACCTGGCCAACAATTACGGGCCGCCTTACGGGAGCGCCGAGACCAATTTCGGCTCGATCCTCCGGTCGGACTTCGCGTCCCTGCGCGACCAGTTGATCATCTCCACCAAGGCCGGCTGGGACATGTGGCCCGGCCCCTACGGCGACCACGGGTCCCGCAAGTACCTCCTGGCCAGCCTCGACCAGAGCCTCGGCCGGCTGGGCCTCGACTACGTCGACATCTTCTATCACCACCGATTCGACCCCGACACACCCCTCGAGGAGACGATGGGCGCTCTCGACGCGGCGGTGCGGCAAGGAAAGGCGCTCTATGTGGGCATCTCCTCGTACTCCGACGCGCGCACCCGCGAGGCGATCGCGATCCTGCGCTCGTTGGGGACTCCGCTGCTGATCCATCAGCCGTCCTACTCCATGTTCAACCGCTGGATCGAGGAGCGCCTGCTGAACGTCCTCGGCGAGGAGGGCGTCGGGTGCATCGCCTTCTCCGCGCTGGCCCAGGGGCTGCTCACCGAGCGCTACCTGCACGGCATCCCCGAGGGGTCGCGGGCGACGCGGGAGACCTCGCTCTCGAAGGACATGCTGCGGGAGGAGAACCTCTCTCGCGTGCAGGCCCTCGCCGACATCGCCGCCGAAAGGGGCCAGAAGGTCTCCCAGCTGGCGCTGGCGTGGGCGCTGCGTGATCCTCGCGTCTCATCGCTCCTCATCGGAGCCAGCACCGTCGCCCAGCTCGAGGAGAACGTCGCCGCGCTCGACAATGTGGCCTTCACCGCCGAGGAACTCGAACGGATCGATACGTACGCCGTCGAGGGCGGCATCGATCTGTGGCGCGGGCCAGCGACCAGTTGACCCCGCCTGCCCGGCCGGGCACGAGGTCGATGGAGCGAGAGGGGATGCAATGAGTCCGTCAAGAGACGCCGCGAGGGTGGCACTGGTCGGCTACGGCATGGGCGGCTCGCTGTTCCACGCCCCGTTCATCGACGCCGAACCACGGCTCGAGCTCGCGGCGGTGGTGACCGGCAACCGGGAACGCCAGGCGGCGGTGGCCTCCCGTTACCCGGACGCCCGGCTAATCGGGGACGTCGAGGAGGCCGTAGACCGGCTGAAGGAGGTGGACCTCGTGGTGGTGTCGACCCCGAACGCCTCCCACGCCGTCGTGGCCGAGGCGGTGCTGCGCCAGGGCCGCCCGGTGGTCGTGGACAAGCCGGTCACCCCCTCGAGCAAGGAGACCCGCCGGCTGGCCACGCTGGCCCGGGACGCCGGCACCGCAGTCGTGCCCTACCAGAACCGGCGCTGGGACGGCGACTTCCGCACCGTTCTCGACCTCCTCGGCCAGGACGCGCTCGGCGCCCTGCACAGCTTCGAGTCGCGCTACGAGCGCTGGCGTCCGCAGCTGGCACAAGCCCGGACGTGGAAGAACGACCCCGAGCCGGGAGTGGGCACCGGCATCGTCTTCGACCTCGGGACTCACGTCATCGACCAGGCGGTCGTGCTCTTCGGCCGGCCAGAGGCCGTTTACGCCGACATCGCCACGCGTCGGCCCGACAGCCGCGTTAACGACGACGTGTTCGTCGCCCTCCTCTATCCCGGCGGGCCACGGGTCCACCTCTGGACGAGCGCCGTGGCGCCCGAGCTGGGCCCGCGCTTTCGCCTGCTGGGGGGCGCCGCCGCCTACGTGAAGTGGGGCATGGACGTCCAGGAGGCCCGGCTCGTCGAAGGCCGCTCCCCCCGCGAGTCCGGGTGGGGCGAGGAGCCCGAGTCGTGCTGGGGCCACATCGTCGCGGGAGACGAGCGCCGGCCGATGCCGACTCTGCCCGGTTCGTACGGTCTCTTCTACGCCGGCATGGCGTCATTCCTCCTCGACGGCGCCCCCCCGCCGGTCGACATCGCCGACGCGATCGTGACCGCGGAGGTGATCGAGGCCGCCCTGGCCTCGTCCGCTTCGGGGGTCGTGGCCCCCCTTCCGATAGGACCATGATGGCCCCGAGAATCGCACTTCCCTAACTCGACGCAGAGGCCGAGGAGACAGCTCCAGCCGAGCTGGACGACGTCAGCCAAACAAGAGGATCGAGGTTGATGTGGTGGTCGTCGTTACACCACTCGCTGGGACGTGGTCTGGTCGGAACCGGCGTCGATCCGGTGACCTCACGCTTTTCAGGTCGGATCCGGAGGAAGTCCGCAGTAGGCACGAAGGGTCGTGGATCACGTGGGCGAGGTCAAGACCACAACGTCAACCGGCTTGTCCCGGCCACGTATCGCAACGCGATCGAAGCGGCCACCTGGGTACTCCGCCTCAATCAGCGGGTAAAGCGAAGCTGCAAGCACAACCTCGCCCGGCGACGCGTGGGCCTGAAGGCGAGCACCAACATTGACGGCATCGCCCAGCGCGGTGAAGTCCAATACGCTTCCCGATCCCACATTGCCGACGAAAGCAACACCAGCGTTGGCAGCGACACCGAGAGGCACTTCGGCGACCTCCGAGGCCAGTTCAAGCGCGGCAATCGCTGCCTTGCGCCGATATTCGGGGCCAGCGATGCCCTGGATGAAGAGACCCATCACCTCGTCGCCAATCAGCTTGTCCACAATGCCTTCATTGTGAATCAGTACCTTCGTTGCTGTGCCGTAGAACTCGTTCAGACGCTGGGCGAACGTAGTGGCGTCCGACTGCTCACCCAGAGCTGTCGAAGCTCGCACGTCGGCGAACACAACTCCGATGTCGATCTCGATGCCTCCAGTCGGCAGACGATCGAAGCAGTACTGACAGATGTTTGGGTTCTTACGGGAGGGCTTGTGCCCCAGGAAGCCGATCATTTTGCCGCCCATCCCGCCAAATGGGTTCAGGCAAAGCTTGCAGCGGGGATCGTGAGGAAGGTGACGAAAGATCCGTTGCGCGACCTTCAGGGGTTCGTAGCCCTTGACGAGTAGAGCTTCCCAATCGACCGTTTTCGCCACTCCTGCACTATGGCCCTTCAGCACGGGAGCCGCCAGGGGGACCAGGGAGACAGTCTCCAGTTGGGATTTGAGTTCGTCCCCCCCTCAACGCAACCGCCACTATCCCCATGGAGCCCCAATGCACTTCGGAGCTATCCGTCGGCTCGAAATGGGACGGCGCGTGTAGGGCGACCCTGACGGACCGGCCGCAACTGGTACGTGGCGTCATGTCCTCGGTCACGCTCTGGCAGCCCGATGGCTCGGTGCCCGGCACTTCGGAGAAGTGCTGGGCAAACCTGGTGTAAGTGTGCCCTGCCGGGGTCGTCCCCACTAACTCAGGCGCGAAAGCGCAGCGGCAGCGTTGTGTCAATGTGCGGCGGGGAGGGCGTGGTGATCGATTGCAACGATCCGGCCCGCCGGGTGCTGCGAAGGCTGCGACCTTGGCACGGTGCCCTTCGCGCGCTGCCACAATTCGTTCTTCTGATGTCGCTCGCCGCTGTCAGTAGCTCGAGCGCTGCGGTCGCCGATGGAAGCACCGCCGGGGCGGCCACCGCGGGGGGCACCGCCGCCGGGGCGTCCACCGCAGGTAGCCCCGTCAGTCTTCCTATCCGTCCCTGTGGTGACCTCACCTCTGAGCGCCTCCTCTCGCCGACACGAGTACCGACGAGGTGATTCCGCCGTTTGGCACTGTGGCCTACTTCAAGGCAGTGGTCGACGCCGCCGGGGGTTACCAGGCAAGCCAGACGTTTTCTCGCCTCTACATGATTCCGGCGCAGTACCACTGCTTGGCCGGAGGGGACCCGGCACTCGCCGGCGCTGATCTTCTGACGCCGCTCATCGACTGGGTCCAGCACGGCACACCGCCGGGAACTCTTTCGTTCAAGCTGGCATCTAGGAAGACTCGTGAGAGCGCGACGGGTGGCGGGTCACTGTCCGTGGCGCCGCTCGATCCACTGGCGTCCTTGGCCTCCGCCCCGAATGGACTCAACGCCAATTACAACTGGGTCGGATCGTTCGGCTCAAACGAGCCCGGTTGAGCGGCGCTTCGGGGCATTGAGCGCCGATCCACGACCCGGTGAACTCGCGCGGGCACAGTTCCCGTGCCGGCTGCCCCCAAAATGTTCATCGACCACGGTGTCTCAGGGTCGCCCATAACGCCGTACAGGACGGTGACTCATGTTGGCGCCCCTCGACCGTCGGGTATCCGGCAGTTGCGGATGGTCTGAGGCGGCGACGGGCTCGATCGTACAGCGGCGAGCCCTCACTAACCTTGAGGCAGACAATGGCCATGCGAAGTACAGGAGTCCATCAATGGCGGAATCCATAAAGATCATCATGGCAACGGACGGGTCTGAGGCTGCGATCGACGCGGCGCGACGATCGGTAGATCTGCTACGCCCCGACGCTCAAGTCGCAGTCGTCATGGTGATTCCCGAGCACGAGGACCCCATGAATGACGCTGGAGGCATCGAAGGCCCCGTGAGGACCTACAAAGAGGCGGACGAGGATTGGAAAAGATCGACCGCCGCGGGACAAGCCGCCCTCGATTGGACGGCGGCGGTGCTCGGACCTGACGTGGAGGTACGCCTCGTCCCGGACGACGAAAAAACGGGGGCCGCTCTCGTCCGAGTGGCCCACGAGATGAACGCAGACGTTCTTGTGATCGGTTCTTCAGGCAAGAACTGGTTGAGCCGACACATCGGCGGCTCCGTCAGCGACTACGTGGCGCATCATGCGCCGTGTCCAGTCATGCTGATCCGCCACGACCAGTGAGTGCGGCGGCAGATGTCGCCTGCCACAGCAAAACAACAGAGGTGGAACCTGCCGGGTGAGTTGAGATCCCCATCCTGCGAACGTGGCCCCGTGCGTCGTAGAACCACACTCGTTCGCCATATAGGTGGACCTCCACCGGCAGGTTTCGCTTATCACATCGGCGGCCACTTTTTGGCTACTGGGGTTCGGCAAGGCCAACTTGGCTGTACTGCCTGGCCCGCACCCCGCCCCGGCGCACGGGGACGTTCCGGCTTCGACTGGTTGACCTCACTAATCTTCGACAGGGGCACGATTGCCGCGGAGGGATGGTGCGGGACATGGCAGGAGCAAATTGGGCGGACATCGCAATCGTCGGCAGAACCATCGTTGAGGAGCTCAGTGACAGGAGCGAGGTCGAATGGCAGCTGAGCACTACGCCCGAGCTCGAGTGGGCGGAGATCTTCCAACTGGCGGGTCCGTCGGACCGGAAGGGTTCGATCCAGTGGGTCGAGGGCAGCGGGCCCGACGTCATCGGCGCCGTCGTACGTTGGTTCGTCCCTGACGGCGAGATTGAAGCGGCCGATGCGGAGGTGAGACACCGTCTATCGGTGGCGAACCAGAGGTTCGGGTCGGGAGCCCCCTAGGGATCGCCGACCCAACTGCGGAGGCCCTACCACCGCTAGAACGGTTGGGTCCGTGGAACATGTCCCCGGACCGGTGCGTACTGGGATACCTTCAATGCCCTGACCAAATAGTCTCGGCCCGGTGAGACGAGGCTTGGCGGGCGCGTGCACTCTGAGCGTGCTCCTGGGTCTCGACGCGATGTTCATACGGCCGCGGAAGGCGTCATGACCGACGACGGATACGGGACTCCGGAGGCACCACCGGCATCTCCCCACGTGATGCGAGCAACCGTTCTCGACATCCCGAGGTTGGCTACCACGCTCGCCCGAGCTTTTGATGACGATCCGGTCACCTTGTGGCTGCTCCCGCGCTCACGGCGCCGCCGGCGCATGGTTGCTCTGTTCAACCTTCTGCTCCGATCGCAGATCGGCGTGGGAGAGACCTATTCGACCCCTGATGGGGTGGGTGCGGCCGTGTGGGCGCCTCCCGGGCGCTGGCGATTCGACGTCGGCCTTATGGCCGATTCCATCGAAGAGTTTCGTTCAATCGTCGGCGCCAACCTCGAGCGGGCCATCGAGGTCTACGCGACGTTGGAAGGGGCACACCCGGACGATCAGCCTCACTGGTATTTGGCAACGCTCGGCACCCACCCTGATTGGCAGGGTGCGGGTATCGGCGCTGCGCTGATGGAAGCGGTGCTCTCGCGGGCTGACGCAGAATCCATGCCCACCTACCTCGAATCATCGAAGGAATCCAACATCGCCTACTACAGACGCTTCGGATTCGACGTCACGGGCGAACTCCCTCTACCCAACGGAGGACCAACCATCTGGCCGATGTGGAGAGAGCCACAGAAGCGCTAGCGACTGGAACTCTCACTGGGTGACGCTCTATCGCGGCGCACCCTCCGAGAAGCCGATGGTCGGCGGATTGGGGATGGGGGCTCCAAAAAAGTCGTGTGCGGCCGGTGGTGGGAATCCGGCCGGGGTGGCGACGCCCGCGCCGATCGCCGGCGAGCCCGCCCGAAGCAGGAAGGCAACAGGCGCCCACATTCCAGAACCCCGGAACGTGGGGTCGAGGAACAGCGGATCCGATGTCACGGAATTGGTGGCCGTGGGGGGCGTCGGCATGTTGGAGAAGAGGTTGTTGGTGCACGCACTCCCGCAGGCAAAGACGTGGTTTGCAGCGTCGCTGGAGGTCGCAACCACGAGATTGTTTTGAAACATGAAGTTCCCGTAGAAGGGGAGAATCGGTGGTACGAGCGACTCGTTTAGCTCTACTGTCACACGGGGTGTGGCGGCCACGATGGTGTTGTTGTACATCTGCACACCGTCGAGGTTGCTGGCCGACGGGTTGAAGTTGAGTGCACAGGGAGCGGGGCTGAACGTGGAATTGTCATCGACGCTGAGGTTGTAGCGGACAACGGCGCGGTGCGGTGCTTGATCGGTGCAGAGCAGAATGAACCCTCCCGCATTGTCGTGGGAGTAGTTGTACTGAATGATGGTCCCGTCCTGGTTGTAGTCCAGGTCGAAGCCCTCGCCGTCGCACCCGTTGAGCGCTCCCGGTGTGGTGCTCGGGCCGAAGTTCATGTCGCTGACTTCGTTGTGTTGGATCAGGGTGTTGTTCGCATCCCAAGCCCAGATGCCCGCAGCACAGTTCGGGTCCGCGCTGAAGACGTTGTACCCGGCAAGGTTGCCTTGCTGTACGACGTTGTCCTCCACGACCGCGCCATCGGTGCCCAAGGGGACGATGCCATCACCTTGGACCTGCGAGACGCTATTGCCGCGAATGACGAGCCCAGTTGTCGCCTGCGGCCACGGGCTCGTTGCCGGGGGCCGCGTGCCTGACGTCGTGCCGTAGACGGTGATGCCCTGTCGCGACACACTGCGAACCTGGTTGTACTCGATGAGCACGTTCGAGAAGCGCCCGGCTCCGCTCAGCGCCTGGCCGACGATACCGCCGCCTGTCTTCCCTCCGTCGAACGTGTTCAAGCTGTCGACGTCCTGAACCAGCAGGTTGCGAATGGTGATACCGCTGACTGGCGTCGCATTCGACGTGAAGTAGACACCACGATGCAGTGCGGTCGAGTCACCCGGGTTGGTCAGCTCGAGGTCTTCTACGGTGACGTACGACATGTCTGCCAACCAGACAGCGGCGGTGTTCTCCGCCCCGTCGATCGTCGGCTGTTGGCTCAGGGGGAACCCGTACGCGCCGATCACGATCGGATTCCCCGGTGCACCACTTCCCTTCGGCGCGAGCATCCCGGTACAGGTCGCACCGCGACGAAACAGCAGCTGCTCGCCGGGTCCGAGGGTGAGCAGGTTCGGGGCCGCCAAGTTGTTGAAGGGATGGGCGATGCTGCCGTCACCGTTGACCGCGGCAGAGCAGTCGACGTACCAGCTCTGAGCGCCCGGCCCGCTCTGGGCTGCGGCACCGGTATTGGCGTGCAGTAACGCCACTCCCACCACGACCACCGCTATCGTGAGCGCCAGCGCTTGGCGCATGACGCGAATCCTTATTCGTTCGCCATCGTACATCGTGCCCCCGTCCCTGCCCTCGTCACGGCCATCGCGCCGCCGCCGGAAGTGAGTCCTCTCCGTGGTTCTTGCGTCCTGCACTCTGCCAGAAACAGAGGAGCCGTGGACGGAAATTCGGCGGCGCTGAGCGCCCACGACAGGAGCGTCAGTGATCCTCCCCGCTCAGGGGATGTGCGGCCGAGAACGCCGTTACCCCGGGCCGCGCTCTCTGCTTCCGGTACACCGAGGGCGTCACTCCGGTCCTTAGGCGAAAGGCTCGGTTGAACGAGCTCAGACTGTCGAATCCCACGGCGCTCGCCACTTGCGTGACTGAAGGTCCGGGCTCAGCAAGAAGAGCCATCGCCCGCAGCAACCGGGCCTGGAGCGCGTACTTCCTCCATGACATGCCCAGTCCCTCCTCGAAGCGTCGGCGTAGTGAGCGCTGTGAGAAACCGACATGGTGAGCGACTTCTCCGATGGTCGCGCTGTCGAGGTGCTCTCTGGTCCAGGCCAAAGCGGCGGCGAGTACAGGGTCACCTGAGGTGGGCAGGCAGAGTGGTACCTCATTGTCCAGAGCTTCTGAGACCAGTCGGCCCAACGCGACGAAGTACGCGTCTGCGACGGGATCGGAGATCGATCGGCCAATCGGCCAGCGTCCGGAGTAGATCATCATCTCCCTCAGGACAGGCGGTACAGCCAAAATGCGAACACGCTCACCCGGCGCGGATACCAGGTGGGAGTCGAAGAACACTGAGATCGTCCGAACCGTCGTCCGGATCGTGGTTCGATGCTCTACGCCTGACGGGATCCAGGCAGCCTGCTGGGGTGGCAAAAGGTAATGGGCGGTGGCGGTTTCGACTTCTACGGTGCCGTGGAAGGCGTATTCGACCTGGTGCAGGTCGTGCGCGTGCCAGGTAGTGATCAGCTCGTCACCCTCGTAGTTGAAGCTGCCGGCCGACGGACGGCCGCCCGTGCGCATGTCGACCAAGTCCGTATTGGCCGGCAAGGACAAATTCTTGACCGATTGCACAGAGACGGCCATGGCCCACTCATCGTACAAGTGGGTACATGAACGAAACCCACCTGCAGTTCCTTGCGAGCCCCGAGTGGGCCCGAATGCTCGAGGTAGAGCTGCTGCCTTGGGTCGAGGCAGCAGGTCACCTCGGCGACGATGTCCTCGAGATTGGCCCAGGCCCTGGACTCACGACCGATCTCCTCCGTCAGCGGGTGCACAGGGTGACCGCCGTTGAGATGGATCCCTCACTTGGCGAGCCCCTACGTGATCGTCTGGCAGGGACCAACGTCGACGTCATCGTTGCTGATGCAACGAGGGCGGGGTTGCCAACCGGTCGCTTTTCGGCAGCAGCGTGCTTCTCCGTCCTCCACCACATGCCGTCGTCCGATGATCAGGATCGGTTGTTTGCCGAATTGCATCGGGTTCTGCGCTCCGGTGGCATCTTCGTGGGGCAAGACTCTTTGGACCTTGAACCGATTCGTGCGGGTCATGCCGGCGACACGTTCACACCGATTGAGCCGGACGAAATGAAGGGCCGCCTTGCATCGGCGGGATTCGCCGAAACGAGGACTGACATCGTCGGCTTCCACTTTCGTTTCGTCAGTCACAAACCAGACCGAACCGATTCGTAGAACGCTGGAGGCCCCGGGATCGGTGGGGGTCGCACTCGGATCGGACATCGAATCGGTCGATGATCAGTTTTGGGCGGATGGCTCAGTGAGCAACCTCGCGACCAGCGCGTCGCGAGTCGCCTCGTGTCGCGGCCGAAACTCACCCTGAAACCACTCGAGATGGAGCAGCTCGATTATGAGGGCGGAGAGCCAGAAGACGGTGGGGTCGGTACGGAGCCGACGCTCCACCACCGATCGGGCGTCTGGAAGGTCGATGAGTACGAACCAAAGAAAAGCCAAGTCGTAACCGTCTGGGTACAGCCCGGCCCACTCCCAGTCGAGGAGGAACGATCTGTCGTCGCCGGACACGATGTTGCTGGGATTGATGTCGGCGTGGGCGAAGACCCATCGGATCGTAAGCCGCGAGGTGATCTTTCGTAGGCCTTGGTAGCCAGGCTCACTGAGCAGCCCGATCTGACGTGCCCGCTGGAGCCGGCGGTAGATCGGGAGCTTGCGCAGCCAGTGGGGCCGGGGACGGTAGGAGCGGAGGGCGCTGGCAAAGCAGATGAGCCCTTCGAGATCTTGTTCCGTCAGGTCGAGAGGGAACTTGGGGCCGAGGCGGCGGCCCGGGACAGCCTCGAACTCGAGGGTGAGGGACTTTCTCTCATGGCCGAGTAGGCGAGCCGTCCGTACAGGCGGGCGCTGACGGGTCAGGAGTTGGTTGACCCTGAGCTCGTAGGCGAAATGGCGGGCCCAGGGATGAGAACCTGAGTGGTGATGGTCGAGGATTGTCGCTCGGGGACCGAGCTTGTCGGCGTTGGCGGTGGGGTCGTAGCGCTTCGTCACCCGGGTGCCATCGTGGGACCAGTAAATCGACGAGAGGCTGCTTCTCATCGTCTGCGGTGAGCTGATCACGGCGACATCGGTTCCTCTCGCCTTCGAGGACTAGGGGGCTGCACCAGGCTACGGGCCGGGCCTAAAGGCAGGTGCCCACCGTCTCGGAGGTCGCACGGTAGCGCAATCAATCGCCGCACCCTGAACGTTGTGGGACCGCCTCCGCGAGGGGGATCAGTCGATCTGAAGCGGTGGGTCACTCGAATGTTGCGTGATTCCGTGCCCCGTTCTGTGTGGGGGTGTCGGCTCAGCCGGCTTCGGTCCGCGCCGCGGTGACCACCACGGCGGCGTAGCCCATCGTTGAAGCCACCTCCCGGCTGGTCGATCGCGGCCCCAAGACCCGCGAGCAGCTCTTCGAGCAGCGGTCGGTCCGTCCGGGGTCACTGCGGTTGCGTCACAGATCTCCGCTATCCTCCCCAGGTCAGAACCGGGCGAAAGGGCTGGCCAACATGCGGGAGGCGGCATGACGGATGCTGGGGTTGCGGATGAGCCGCTCTGCAGTTCCGAGGTGACCTGCGCGGGGGGGTCAAGGCGGACGCGATGACGCCGGCGCAGGAAGGGCGGGCCGTGTCAGCGGAGGACCGGTTGTCCCTGCTGATCGATCGGCTCTTGGCGTCGATGGACGCCGCTGCGTCCATCGGAGCCTGGGATCGCGTGGTCGAACTCGCTGACGACGTGCTGGCCGTCGACCCTCCGAACGTGGGCGCCGCATCCATGATCGAGCGGGCGACGCTCGAACGTTCCCTGCCCGGGGGCCAGCGGGCCTTTGTCAGCCTTGTCTTCGCCGACATCGTCCAGTCGACTGACATGGCCGAGGCGGTCGAGCCCGAGGTGGTCCAAGACGTCTTCGTCCTCTACCGTCGGGTGGCGGCGAAGACGATAGAGGAGCTGGGCGGTCGCGTGCTCCAGTTCCAGGGCGACGGCGTCGTGGCGTGCTTCGGCTACCCCAACGCGTACGAGGACGGCGCGCGCCGCGCGGTCCTCTCCGCGCTGCGGCTTGTCGAACGGATGACGCACGCATCCATTGAGTTGAACCGTCGCCACGGAATTGAGCCTGCCATCCGCGTGGGTGTCCATTCAGGCACCGTCGTGATCGCTGGGCTGGCCTCGGGCGTCATCGACGGATCCGCCATTGCTGGGTCGGCCCCCAATGTGGCGGCGCGCCTGCAGAGTGAGGCTGAACCCGGCACCGTGGTCATCAGCGACACCACGAGGCAGCTCGTCGAGCCGCATTTCGAGTTGAAACCGCTCGGGACGCGCTCGCTCAAGGGAATCGCCCGCCCGATGGAACTGCATTGCGTTGTGCGCTCGAACCTGGACGTCCCTGCCTCGGGTCGCGGTCTGCCCGAGTCGGTGGTCCTGGTCGGCCGCCAGGCTGAAAGCCGGCTTCTCCGATTTACATGGAAGCGCCTCGTCCTCGACGCCGAGAGTTCGACTCTGCCCGAGAAGGCGGTGGTCGTCGTTCGTGGGGTAGCCGGGATCGGGAAGTCGGCGCTGGCCGCAGAGCTCGCCGCCCACGTGCACCTCGAGGGTGGCGCCGTGCTCGAGGCCAACTGCTCGCCCTATCACGGCAATGTCGCACTCTGGCCCATTGCGCACATGCTCGAGCAACTGCTCGGCTTCTATCCGGGACAGCCACCAGAGGAGCGGCTCGCCGAGCTGCAATCCCGTCTGGACGATGTCGGTCTCGTGGGGGAAGGCCTGCCCTTGTTGGCCCCCCTGCTCGGACTCGATACCGACGAACGGTGGTCGCGCCCAGAGGTGGACGCTCTCGCACTCCGCCAGGAGACCCTCCGGGCCCTGGTCGCTTGGCTGGCCCACGCCGCGGCCTCGACGCCGACATTGGTGTTGGTCCAGGACCTCCACTGGGCTGACCCCACGACCGTCGACCTGTTGGGGCTCCTGGCGACGGAGAGCATCCCCGGCACGATGATCCTCATCACTAGCCGATTTTCGCCCGATGCGCCGTGGGGGACGTCGGTCCTCGACGTCGAGCTGGAGCCGCTCAAGGCGAAAGAGGCGGCCGGGTTGGTCGCGGCTTTGACCGACGGTGCCCTGGACGCGAGGCAATCTGCTCTAATCGTCGAGCGCGGCGCCGGTATTCCCCTCTTCCTTCAGGAGCTGACCCGCAGCACCGTCACCGCCGACCCCGGTGAGGTCCTTCCTCCCCGGATCCACGAAATCCTCACGGCCCGCCTTCGCGCACCGGAAATCGACCTGCGCGTGGCACAGCTGGCGGCCGCGCTCGGCGCGGAGTTCGAGGTAGAACCGCTGCGCCACCTGGCCGGGCGGCCGGTCGAAGAGGCCCTGCTCCGTCTCGAGGACGCCGCGATCATCGAGCCGGTCGCCGAGCTCCGGCTGGGCCGGTACCGCTTCCGGCATGGCCTCCTGCGCGACGCCGCGTACGAGACGCAGCTGTTGTCTTCCCGCCAGGCCACCCACCGCCGGATCGCAGAACTGCTCGGGTCCGGTGCGTCCTCACCGGGCGATCTCGCCGTCGTCGCTGAGCATTGGGACCTGGCCGGCGACGCGTCGCAGTCCGTCCCAGCGTTCATCGCGGCGGCCCAGGCCGCGCAGTCGACGGCGAGCCACACCGAGGCCCGCCACCTGCTCGACCGCGCGTTGGAGATCGTGACAACGCTGCCGGAGTCCGACGAGCGCGACCTCACCGATCTCATGGTCAGGATGCAACGTACCGTCAGCACGAGTTCGCTCTTCGGGTATGGGTATCCCGAGGTGTTCGAGGACTTCACGATCGCCGAGGAGATCTGCCGGAGGCTCACCGACCGCCCCGAAATCATGCCGGCCCAGGTCGGTATCTGGAGCTATCTGCTGGTGCGCGGCTCCGTCGACGCCTCCAGCGTCGTGCTCGAGCCCCTGATCGACGTGCTCGACGAGTCTGCGACAGCCTGGTTCGCTCCGGAGATCAAGACCTGCATGGGTTACGGCGCGTTCTACCAGGGCAGGCTCGACGACGCACACCGTTGGCTCGTCGACGCATGGGAGGGGTACCACTCGCGATCGGTCGATGCGGCGTCGTCCCCGTTCTGGCCCCTCCCGAACGATCCGGTGCCGGTCACGGCGGTCGCGCTCGCCTGTGTGACCGCGCTGCAGGGCCATACCAGGGAGAGCGCGGCCTGGGCACGTCTGGCCCTCGAGAAGGCGGAGGAGCTCGACTTCCCATCGGGACCGTTCAGTGCGGCTTTCGTCACCGTCTATCTGGCCTGGATCCAGATGGTCACGGGCAACCTGGAGGAGGCACGCCGCTTCGGGAGGCGCACCATCGAGATCGGGGAACGATGCCGGTTCGAGTATTTCCAGCTGCTCGGCGGCCAGTACAAATTGTTGCCGGAGGCCGACCGGCCCTGTGACGTCGCCGAGCTGGAGATGTACGGAGCAGGGATGGACCTCGTCGGACACGGGGCGTTCCGGCCGACGTACCTCGGCATCGTGGCGCGGAACCACTACTACCTCGGTGATGCCGACCGAGCCCTCAGCACGCTCGACGACGCAATGGACCTGACCAGAACCTCAGGGGAGCTCGTCCATCAACCGGACCTCCTGCGCCAGCGCGCCGAGATCAACGCCACCGCCCACCCCGACTGGATGGACGAGGTGGTGGCGGATCTGGTCGCCGCCGTGGAGATCGGCCTGGCCCAGGGGTCTCTGGTCTTCGCGCTGCGGGCTGCCAACGACCTGGCCCGGCTTCCCCACGACGAACGCCCGCCGAATTGGACTGACCGGATCCGCGCGGTGCTCGAGCGATTCCCACCCGATTCATCGAGCCCCGAACTCGCCGAAGCGCTGGAGCTGCTCGGGGTCTGATGGGGGACACTCCCGATACGGCAGATCGGAGCTGACTCGTGACCGCCGACCGAACGACCGGTACAGGCGATGACGCGGCCTTCGTTGGTGGAGCCCAACGGTTCTCCGGTCGGGTGGCCATCGTCACTGGCTCGACCGCCGATCCGAGCATCGGCAGATCCTGCGCCGTCCGCCTGGCGCGGGAGGGTGCGTCGGTGGTCGTCAACAGCCGCGACGAGGAACGCGTCACGTCGACAGTTGCGGCCCTCCGTGCCGAGGGATCCGACGCCGTCGGAGTCGTCGGGTCGATGGACACCGAGGCAGCCGTGGCGATGCTCACTGATCGGGCCATCGTCGCGTTCGGACGCATCGACCTGATCGTCAGCACACTGGGTGGCGCCCCCTTCCCGCTCTCGTTCGACACCATCAGTGAGGAGCAACTCCTCGAGACGTTCCGACTCAACACCTGGCCGGCCGTTGCCCTGATCCGGGCTGCGCTCGAGCGAGGCCTCGGTGACAGTGCTGGTTCGGTCGTCACCATCTCGAGCGGATCACCACGCAAGACCACCTCGGCCATGGTGGCCTACGCTGCGGCCAAGGCCGCGCTGAACGCCATGACGCGTACCATCGCCGCCGATCTGGCCGGTCGGGGGGTTCGCGTGAACGCTGTCAGTCCCGGGCTCGTACGAACCACGGCGACTCGGTCAATCTGGGAGCCCGACGGCGGTGCGGCCGCAGGCTCGAATCTCCCGCTTGGTCGGCTGACCGAAGCCGAGGACATCGCCGCGGCGGTGTGCTTCCTCTTGTCCGACGAGGCGCGACAGATCACCGGGATCACCCTCGACGTCGACGGGGGGAACCACCTCTCAAGCAGCTGGACACCGATCCGGTAGCTACCGGAATTTAAGGCGCCGACGAGGGCCACATCTTCCGCAGCGACGTGACGACGATGGATCCGATCTGCGCGATCTGCTCCCGCGCCTGCTCGGGCGAGATGCCCGGAAGATGGATCCTGAGGTTAAGGGCGTCGGCGCCGACCTCCCGAACGGTTGCACCGAGTCGCTCCGCCATCTCCTCAGGCTCGTCGGAGACGATGGTCTGGTCCTCACCGAGCGACTTCGCCCGCGCGGCGTAACTCTCATAGACAGCGCGCTGACGGTCGACCAGCTCGGAAGGCAAGGGGCCGAACCATACCCGGCGTATCAGAACCTTCGAACCTTTTCCTTCGGCCTCGTCGAATGCTCGCGTCAGACGCGCGAGCCTCGAAGGCTCCGACATTCCTTCCATGAGAATCCCGGCTCCGCACCGGGCAGCCCGAACGGCGGCAGCAATCGAGACGGCTGCGCTGATCACCGGGACCGGAGTGTGTCGGCATGCGAGCAGCGCCGGATCCCCGTCGAGCTCACCCAAATCCTCGCCGTGGAGCATCGCAACGAGCCGCGGGAGCTCTGCTTTGAAGCGATCGCTGGAATCGGCCTGGCTGACGCCAGCTGCCCTGAAGTCCAGTGGCAAGGCTCCCGCTGCTACTCCAAGTCCGACACGACCTCGGTGACGAGCCCGGAGCCAAGCCACTTCCTCAGCAACCAGGGCCGTGGGCCGAAGTGGAAGTAGCAGCGGTGCCGCCGCAGCCCAACCCGTCGGGTGCTCTTCCAGAATGAAGGAGGCCATCTGCAGCGGCTGCGCCATGTATCCGGCAAAGCCACCGTGGTGCTCGCTTGTCATGACTCCGTCGAAGCCACTGCCAAGGGCCAGACCAGCTTGTGCGCAGAGCTCGCTCACGATGACATCGGCGGGAAGCTCGTTGTGCGGGTAGAGCCGGATTGATATCGAACCCGCATCGAAAGGAGCAGACCGTGGCACAAACGATGACTGATCACTGTGCCAACCCTCGCCAGATGCACCACGTTCGCTTTCTCGCACCAAGAGATCGTAGGAGAACCAGACGATCGATCCAGCTGCATAGGTGCCGGTCGCCCCCCAATTGACGGTGCTCTCACAGTTGGAAGGTCCCAGCCGGCGTGCAGCAATCACGGGCTGGCGCAACCTGGGGGTTGGCGGCCGATAGTCGCTCAATCGTCGTTTCAGTCGCCTGACGGCGTAGGGCGAAGGGCCGCCTGAGGTCTGTTGGCGGCTCACTGGACTTGGATGGTCCTTTGGACCCATGCCAACCGACTGGATCGTCGTCACACTGGTCTGGTCTGATCACCGAGGGGGAGAATCTATGGGGGGCAGTCCTGGCTCGGCGCGACGCTCGGTAGGACTCCGGCCGGCCACGCTCTGGATCCTCGGCTGCTCTTCCACAGCCGTGCTGCTTGTCTATATCGCCGTGCTCTCCCGTGAACGGCAGGTCGACTTCGACGTCTACCAGATGGGCGGCCAACACGTGCTGGGAACTGGCCTCTACTCGTCACATCTCACGGTCGCGAGCAACCTCCTTTTCTTTACATACCCTCCTCTGGCTGCGATGCTGTTCTGGCCGTTCTCACACCTTCCGACAGTGGCGGGCCAGGTCATCTGGGACATCACAAACGTCGTCGCGTTGACTGCCCTGATTGCGGTCAGTTCGGCGGCCGCGCGCGGCAGACCGCTGATGCACTCGGATTGGCAAGTGGCGGCGATCGCACTCGCTCCCACGGGAATTCTCCTGTGGCCGGTTCGCTACGATCTCATGCTCGGCCAGATCAACATTGGGTTGGTCTTGATGATCGTCATCGATCTGACCATAGGGGTGTCCTGGCGGGGTAGGCGGCTGCCAAAGGGTCTGCTGGTGGGAGCGGCTGCCGGCATCAAGCTCACGCCGCTCATCTTCATCCCCTTCATGCTCGTCACGCGCCAATGGCACGCCGCGAAAAATGCCACGCTCATGTTCGTGATGATCACCGGGGTGATGATGGCGGTTGCTCCGAAGTCGTCGTGGAACTACTTCACGAAGTACGCGTTCGACGTGCGACGCGTTGGTGACACTTCGATTACGACTAACCAGACACTCCATGCGGCGATCGCCCGAGCGGGACTGGCGCCATCGACTGCGGTCGTAGATGTGCTGCTCTTGCTTGTTCTTTGTGCTGGGATGGCCCTGGCAGTCGTCGCGTACGACAGGTCCTCCCCACTTCTCGCCATCCTTTTGTGTGCTGCCACCGGCCTCGTGCTCTCACCCATCTCATGGCAGCACCACTACGTCTGGTGCGTGCCCCTTCTCGTCTGGCTGGTCTTCGGCGTGGATCGTCCGCGACGAGGAGTGGCCTGGGCTGCTGTTGCGGCGATCGTTTTCCTGGTGATACCCCCGGGGCAGTCGGACGCTCTCAATGTGCTCTGGTACGTGCGAGAGAACGCCTACGTCATCGCGGCACTTGGGTTAACGGCGCTCGCTGGCGCGATGCTGTGGTCGAGAAATGCCTCAACCCAGGATTCCGACAGCGCCTCGCTCGTTTCCTCGGGCACTGCCACTCCGTGGAGCGCAGCCCTACCCGGTGGCGGCGAACCAGCCCACACCGGAACTGACGGTTCCCATTCCATCCGTATCGACGCCGCCCACAGCCGCGAGATCCGGACCTCCCACAACAGCGCACCGATGTAGGGCCTGCCCTGACGACGAGATCCTCAAGACGACCTCCGTTTGCTCCGCTTCGCTTCCGGTTACCATGGTCGGCCCGCCAGCGCCGAATCACGACGGGAACCATGAGCGTGAATCCATGAGCGACTACCGACGCCTCCTCACGTTTGCTGACCATCTCGGGTCGGTGGGCGGAACACAAGCGGCACAGCTCGCGATCTTTGCAGGACTCTCCGATTCCGGCTGGCAGGTCGACCTCTTCTATCAGGACATTGGCGACTACTGGGACCGGTGGCAGTCGTTCGCCTCCTCAATGACCCGGGTGCGGGCGACCCTACCCACACGGTCCGCACCGGTGGCCACTTCCCTCGGCGCGACTGCGACGATCGCTCGGGGCATCGGCCATCGGCCATCCGTCATTTATGTCCACAATGCGGGGGATGTACCCGCAGCCCTGGCCATCGGTGAGGTGACCCGGGCTCCCGTGGTCGCGCACCTCCACCTGCCGCCCCCCAACCGCCAGCCTCGGTGGCTGAACTCACTACTGAGGCGGGCAGCAGCGGTAGTGGCCCCATCGGCAGACACCGCGCGACGGTGGACCGAAGCGGCCCACCTCGAGCCTGCCCGGGTGTGCGTAATTCCGACCGGTATCGACCTGACACGTTTCGTCCCCCGGCCCGAGTCCGAGCGCAACGCTATTCGGGAAGCAATCGGTGTCGGCCGGGACGATCCCATGATCCTGTTCGTCGGCAGGGTCGAACGAATCAAGGGCGTGCACTTCCTTCTCGACGCCGCGTGCCGCATCCGCGACCCGGCTCGGGTGGTCGTGTGCGGCGCCGCAGCCGACCTGGCATACCTTGAGGACCTGCGCCAGAAGCCCTGCAGAGCCATCTTCCTCGGAGGCCGGAACGATGTATCCGAACTCATGGCAGCGGCAGACCTCGTCGTTGTCCCGAGCAACTGGCTGGAGACGCAGGGCCTCGTCGTTCACGAGGCCATGGCTTGTGGGACGCCGGTGGTGGCGTCGGACATCGGGGGCTTGACGGATTCAATGGCGGGCTTTCCCGAGCAGTTAGTCAGGCCGGCTGATGTCGGCCAATTGGCTGAGGCGATCGAGCGTCATGTGTGCTGGCGCTCGGAGGACCCGGAGTTGGGCCCACGATCCCGGGCTTGGGTGGAGGAGAACATGTCACTCGAGGTGACCGTTGAGGCAATCGCGAACGTGCTGAGATTGGTCACTGCTTGATCATCTTCGTGGAGTACCCAAGAGGGCGCAGGCTTGGTGGATTGCTGTCCCCAAGACCCCCGGCCGGTGTGGAACTGTTGGTTGTATTGCCGTCCCCGAGCGGCCTGCCCGCGTTGTCTTACCGTTGAGTCACCTGCTGACCGTTGACTCACCTGCTGAAAAGGGACGGAGTTCAATCCCGCGACGTCGCTCAGTGCGAGGACGTCAAGGATTGACCGCTCCGCTTCAGAGAGGTCGATGAATGCAATACCGATACGGACGACATCGTTGGGGACTGTCCTCACGTTTCGGATATCGCCTTCGAGCCTGATAGTGACTGAATCACCGATTGCGGGGACTTCTACTGCGATGCGGCGGCTGACCAGCATCGACGGCTCTGGGTGATGGACTTCGATTCCCAGACCGAGCATCGAGATGTCGACGATCCGGCAATCCCGCCACCCGGTGGGCTCGCCCCCGATATGGCACAACCCGTCCCAACCAGCTGGTTGACGCGGGACTCGACGCTGCTCCATGGATCGCCTGCCTTACAGACGCCTCGCAGCGTCCCGAGTGACCCCTCTGGCAATTGGGGCATTTCGACGTGAGAACGCAACCCCCCTGCCGTTCTTTCGGTGTTGTTGCGCTGTTGTGTTTCCGGGAGGGGACATCGCTTGCTCACATCAGGACAGAACGAGCAGAAGCTTTCTGGCGCGAACTGCTGCGCTCCACCCTCCCCTTCCACTCAGCCGTTGGTGGGCGTCGAGACCGGGGCGTTGACGCTGACCAACGTGCCGGTTCCGGGGCTCGGGGTCCCACCGCTGGTCGAGCCGGTGGTCGAGGATCCACTCGTGGACCCTGAACCCGGCTGTCCCGTCGCTGTTCCCGAGGGGAGGCCGACACCCGTCACAGCGCCGCCGCTGATTGGAGCTGCGACGTTCAGCAGCGCCCCGGTGTTGCTTCCCGAGTCAGTGAGTCCGCCCACGCACGCGGCGGGGTACGCACTGGTCAGTGCCGTTGAACTTGTTGATGCCAAAAAGAGTCCCAAGTAGACGCCTCCCAATCCGAATAGTCCGAGTACAAAGAAACGCCTAAAGGTTGTCAACATTGAAATGGGTCAGAACGCATCGAGATCTGACTGAGGTCCTGTGGGTCCCCGGTCACCGGCCAGCCAACCATCCGAGGTGGTCGAGACCGACGTAGCCTGCCCACCCATCCGTCAGCTGGCCCGACCGAAGTCGGCGGTGGAACTCGTCGAGCGAGATCGTGACCGTCTCACAGAACTCCTCGGAGGGATCCAAGAGGGGTTCGCCGACCTTCCGGCAATTCGTCGCCACGGCGGCCCACTTGCGACGAGCCATGTTCGCGCCCTGCCAGGTGTGCCCCAGCACAGTGATGTCCCCCACGTAGCCGGTCTCCTCGGAGAGCTCTCGTCGCGCCGCGTGCAGGGGCGACTCACCGCTGTTGAGCTCGCCCCCCGGAAGCTCGTCCAACGTGCGGGACGGCCCGGGTCGGTATTGGCGCGCCAGAATGACTCGTTCGTCGTCCGTGAGAGCGACCACCGCGATGGCGTCGGCGGCGTTCATGATGTCCCAGTCCACCTCTGAGCCGTCGGGCATCCGGTAGGTGTTGGTGACCACCTCGATCCACCGGCTGGGACCCGGTCGCTGCCCGATCAATTCCCAGGTCAGAGGTTCGAAACCGTCGGGCATCCGACGATGCTTGCACAACCAGGTGCGTTCGGGCCGCACGAGGCTCTGCGTGGTGCTCCTCGTTCAGTCCCCTCGACGGACCCTTCCCCTCAGAGCCAGAAACGCCAGAGTCATGCTGAGACAGCCGATGCCGGCCATGGCGGCGGCACCTTCGAGCAGCGCTGTGCCATTCCATCCCGTCGTGATGAGCGATCGCAACGCGCCGAGGAGATAGGTCACCGGGTTGTAGGTGGCGACCGTCGAGAACCAACCGGTCAACGCGCCCTTCGGGACGACGGCATCGGTCAGGAAGAACAGCGGAAAGAAGATGACGAAGCAGGCGTTGACGGCGGCGGGATTGCCCGTCTTCAGGGCCACGGCGTACGGAAAGCCCGTGAACACGAGTCCCCAGAGGCCGCAGATGACCACGAAGACAACCACCCCGGCCACACCCGTCTCGAACCGCACCCCCACGAGAAAGCACATGAGCAGGACGGGAATGCACAGGAGCACCAACACGACGACGTCGGCGACCATGAGGCCCAGGAGAAGCGCCGAGCGGCGGATCGGTGTCAGGCACAGACGGTCGAAATAGCCGTCCTCGATGTCGGTGACCAGTGCCGGTGCACGGGTCATACCGGTGACCGCGAAGGCGATGGCCATTGGAACGAGAAAGGCCTTGTAATCGAGGCCGCTCACGTGGCCTGCCACGTTCTCCAATGCGCCCAGATTGACGACGTAGAAGAAGGCCGGGACGAACACCGCGGGAATCACCGACGTCGGCTCACGCTTCATCTGTCGGAGCGCTCGCCCGGCGATCGAGGTGATGTCGCGCCGAAATCCCGCTGCCCGGCCGAGGACGGGGGCGTGCACGGCGACCGTCACGCTGGCACCGCTTCCTGGATGTGCGAGCCGGTCATCTCCATGAAGACGTCGTCGAGTGTGGGTGTGCGCAGCGTGAGGGCCTTGACCCGCAACGACGTTTCACCGAGCGCGAGCGCGACCGGGCTCAGCTCGGCTGGACCGTCCTTTGTGGTCACGACGATCCTCCCCACCTCGAACGACGCAGCATCGACACCGTCGATCGTCCGCAACTTGGCCAGAACGGTCGGATCGTCGCCTTCGACCTCGGCCACAATGAGATCCTGCCCGATCGAGCGTTTCAGCTCCTCGGGTGTGCCCTCCGCGACCACACGGCCGCGGTCGATGATCCCGACCCGATGCGCGAGCGCGTCTGCCTCGTCGAGGTATTGCGTCGTCAGGAAGATGGTCATGCCCAGCTCGGCATTGAGCCGGCGGATCTCCGCCCACACATGCGCGCGGCTGAGCGGGTCGAGCCCGGTGGTCGGCTCGTCGAGGAAGAGCACCTCGGGGCGGTGGATGAGAGCCGCCGCCAGGTCCAGCCGGCGCTTCATGCCGCCCGAATAGCTGCCGATCCGACGGTCGATGGCGGCGCCGATGTCGACGAGGCCCAGCACTGCGGTCATCCGGTCCCGCACCTGCGACGCAGTCATCCCATAGAGCCGACCCTGGAGCGTCAGGAGTTCACGTCCCGTCTGGCGATCGTCGAGCGCTGTGTCCTGCAGCGCGACACCGATGCGCAACCGGACGGCGTGGGGATGGCGGGCCACGTCATGTCCGGCGACGAGGGCAACCCCACCATGTGGACGCAAGAGTGTGCAGAGCATCCGCACGACGCTGGACTTTCCGGCTCCATTGGGCCCCAGGAAGCCATAGATCTCTCCCCGTCCGACCGAGAGGTCGATGGCGTCGACCGCAGTCACCGCGCCGAAGCGCCGCACCAGGCCCCGGGTCAACACGGCGGAGGCGGCCACATCTGATTGACGGACCACGGATTCCGAGTGGTCGTCCAAATACCAGACAGGATCGTGCATACGTGTCAGTATCTACTATACTTGCGAGTAGCACAAGAGCTATGCCACTCGAACCACTCACCGCAGAGCGCAGGCGCCAGCAGACCCGCGAGTACCTGCTGCAGGCTGCGGCTCAGGTCTTCGCAGCGCGGGGCTTTCACGCAGCCACCCTCGACGAGGTGGCCGCGGCGGCGGGCTTCACCAAGGGCGCCGTGTACTCGAACTTCAAGAACAAGGAGGACCTGTTCCTCGCGCTCCTGGAGCAGGGGTACACGCGGGAGATGACAGCGATAAGGGAGGCCATGGAGGCCTCCGACGTCCCGCCCGAGGCTCGTCTCGGCGACTTTGTCAGGGTCATCCGAGACGAACTCGATCGCGCGCCCTACTTCGGCGCTCTGTACCTCGAGTTCCACCTGTACGCCCTGCGCAACCCGGCTGCTCGGTCACGGCTGAACGAGCTCGAGCGGGAGGACATTCGTGCCATCGCCGCCATTCTCGAAGCCGAACGCAGTCGCCGGGGCATCGAGATCGACGAACCGACCGAACGGACAGCCCGCGTCATCGTCGCCATGTTTCGCGGTATCTCCATGATGCGAACGGCCAACCCCGAGGAAGCCGACGAGAGACTGATCGAGAGTGCCATTGTGTTCGCGACGCGAGCGCTCGGCGTGGAGATCTGAGTTCCGAGCTCCCGATGGGGCCGCCCGCGGCATCCGGATCGGAAGGGAGTGCCGATGGCCAGGCTCGGCAGGTCGAGGATGACGACCAGCTGCTCGTTCTGCGGCAAGACCCAGGACCAGATCGCGAAACTGGTTGCCGGGCCCGGCGTCTACATCTGCGACGAGTGTGTCGTGCTGTGTGCCGACATCATGGACATCTGGGCCGAACCTCCAGCGACCGAAGGCGCCCGGACCCCCGCATCTCCACCGAGCACGGGATCCCCACGATTCGTCCTCGCCTCCAGCTCCGTCTCGCGGCTTCGGGTGTTGCGTGACGCTGGATTCGATCCCGCGGTCGTGGTGAGCGGCGTGAGCGAAGAGGTCGAGGGGCTCAGCACCCCACGGGCCGTCGTGGCCCTGGCCGAACGCAAAGCCGCAGCCGTCGTTGAGCGCTGTCCGGACAGCCTGGTCCTCGGGTGCGATTCCATGCTCGACCTCGAGGGTGAGGCATTCGGCAAGCCCGCCTCGCCTGCTGAAGCCCTGGACATGTGGCGACGACTGTCAGGACGGCAGGCCAGTCTCCACACGGGTCACTGCCTCATCGACACGTCGACAGGCCGTCGCTTCAGCCGTCTCGCCAGTTCGGTGGTGCAATTCGGCGTTCCCGGTGCGGCGGAACTCGGAGCGTACGTCGTCACCCGGGAGCCCCTCGCTCTGGCCGGCGCATTCAGCATCGAGGGGCTCGCGGGACCGTTCGTCGAGGCCGTCCACGGGAGCCCGAGCAATGTCCTGGGCCTGTCGTTACCCGACCTCCGGGTCTTGCTCGCCGAGGTGGGCGTCCGGATCGCCGATCTCTGGAGGAGCGACCGCATGTGATCCTCCCGCCGGCTCATCCGGCCGAGGGACAGCCGATGGCCCCTACTGGTTGCCTTCGGCCACGTACGACCGGCACGGCTCACCGCGCAGCGAGCCGCAGGCCGGGAGGGTCGTGGTCGCCCCGACCTCGGGCACCACGTTGACGGTCAGCGCCGAGGCGGCCACGCCACCCAGGCCGACGGTGGCCTGCTGGCCGCTGTCGAGCGTGTCGAAGGTCCACACGGGGCGGTCGCCGCCGGGCGCGGAGATGACGACCCGCAACTCGGTGCCGGGCCGGAACGTGTGGGCGATGGGGTCGATGGGGATCTTCACCAGCGAGTACCGGCCCGCGGACAGGTCTCGTGCGTCGGCCCCGAGGTACGTGGGATCGGTGAAGAGATCCGTCGAGTTCGAAGCGTCGACCTGGTTCGTGCTGCGGAGGAAGCCCGAGGTGACGTACTCCTCCTGCCCGGCCTGCGGGCGGACCTCGGTGATGGTCGCCTGGAAGTCCTCGACCGGCACCGCTGCCTTCACCCAGAGATCGAGGGTGGCCGGCCCCACAATGGTGGTCGGCGTCGTGAACGGGGCGGTTTCGAACGCGATCCCGTCGGGGGCGGGGACCGGCGTCCAGTCCCAGCTGGGGCTGGCGGCCCAGACGTTCGCACCGGGCGGAAGGCTGGTCGCGGGCCGGGCGTCGGGGTCCAGGCTGAACGATGCGGTCCCCGCATGGGTAGACGGCCGCGGCTGCAGCGAACCGTGCGGTCCGAAGTACAGGGTCGTGGCCGTACCCGCCGGGGGCCAGCTCGAGAAGTCCGCGCTGTAGGTCGACTCGATGTCGCCCGGGCCGGCGGGGCCGGCGCCGTTGTCGAAGAGCGCTCGGACCCGCGGCGTCTGCGCCGCGAACTCGGCGCGGGCAGTGGCGACGTCGGGCGCGTTCGTGAAGCGGAGGGGAGGCAGGGGGGCCTCCGCCGACACCGAGGACGCGGTCGCCGCGAACTCGTCGAGCACGAGGGTGTCGAGGGCGTTCGGCTCAGCGGGGACCTTGTCGGCCACGTAGATGTCGAGGAACTCGAGCCACCGGCTGATCGTCTGCGGGTCGGCCGAGTCGATGTGGTCGCCGTTGACCATGTTGGCGAAGACCGGCGTCGTCTTCGGGAACGCGTCGATCAGGGCCGGCCACTGGGGACCCGTCTGCTCGTCCTCCAGCGCGCCGGAGAGGAACACGGGGACATTCACGTGCGCGGCCCAATCGACCATGGAGCGCCGGTCGAACAGCGAGGGGTCCCGACCGGGGCCGGTGCCGGGGGCGACCTCCTGCGGGCCGACGAGCGCAGCGAGGTCCTGGGACTGGTCGTGCAGCGCCTGATTGGCCAGACAGGTCGACGACGTCCCCTGAGTCGCGGCAAGCTCCGCGTCGATCTCGTAGTAGGTCCACGGCTGGCCGACGTTGGGGACCGGCGTCATCGAGCTCTGCACCAGTGCGCCGCCGCTGTAGGCGGCGGCCGGCTTGGCGTCATCGATGCGTGCGTCGACCCACTCGGCGGCGAACCCGTTGTTGTAGATGCCACCCGGGTACCCGGTCGAGAAGACGTCGTCGGTCGGGCTCATCGGCGCGATGGCCGCCAGTCCGGGCGGATCGGTGCCGGCCGCCGGCAACTGTGACAGCCCCGAGAAGCTGATCCCGACCATGCCGACCTTCTGGTTGGCCACCCACGACTGGTGGGCGACGATCTCGATGGCGTCGTACGCGTCGTAGTCCGACGGGTACCCGAAGAGGTCGAGGGCACCGCCGGAGCATCCCGTGCCTCGCATCTGGAGGCTGACCGTGGCGAAGCCCGAGACGCGGGCGACGACGGCCCCGACGTCGGTGGCCGAGTCGGGCAGGAGATTGGGGTTCCCGCAGTCGGTGCACGACACACCGAAGGCGCCGGCGATCAGCGAGGGGATCGGGTCGGTCGGACCCGCCACGTTGTAGCCCGAGTACTCGATGACGGTCGGACAGGGGCTGGCCGCCGTGCAGGTCTGGCCGTAGGGGTAACGCACCGTGGCAGCCAGCTGGATGCCGTCACGCATGGTGATGTAGTTGAGACCCTCGTGCATCGGCTGGCCGGTGTAGAGCGACGAATCGGTCGGCGGGTTCTCTCCTGGCGCCAGCACGGCGAACGACGGCGTCCGCTGACCGGTCGTGTCGTCGGACCAGGAGAAGCCCGGCCCGGGGTCGAGGTCTCGGATGATGAGCGCCCCGAACGTCCCGGCCGTGCCGGGATTGGCCGGGTTCGCGACGGGTCGGCCGTGCTGCATGAGGGTGATCCGGTCGCCCGGGTGGGCCCCCGTGAGCCACGCCTCCTCGACCGAACCCCGGCCCAGCAGGGTCGTTGCCGGAAGGATGCTGCCCACCACCGTGACGGTGATGGGGGCGCTCGAGACGCTGTCACCGTCCGCGCCGGAGGCGACACTCTGCAGGCTGTAGGTGCCGTCGGGGACCGTCGCCGTGTTCCATTCGCCGAGCCATCCGTACAAGGTGGGCGTCGCTCCGGCGATGACGTGGTCGCGGAGCGTTCCCCCGCTCAGGACGAACGTGACGGTGGTCTCGTTGGCCGACGCGATGGCGTCGAGGTATTGGACTCCCGAACTGACCGTCCCGCTGGCCGGGAGCACGACCTCCGTCTCCGGCTGGGCGCTGTGCCCGGTGACGGTGACGGGGACGCTTTCTGCGCCGGTCGCCACGGTGTCGGTGGAGACCGGCGCCGAGGTCGCACCGACGGACGGGGTCGAACCGACGGACGGGGTCGAACCGACGGACGGGGTCGAACCGACGGACGGGGAGGTCGCCGCCGTGGACGACCCGGCAGCCGGCAGGCTGAAGACCGTCACCCAACTTCGCCCCCCGTCGGTGGTGCTCACGACTCCCCCCGGGCCGTTCGGCGCGGACGAACCCACCGCCTCGCAGGCCGACGGGGTCGGGCACGACACGCCGTCGAGGAGGTCGATCGGAGCCATTTCGGTCTTCCAGCCCGAGGTGCCTTCCATGGCGATCGGCCCGTTCCCGACTGCCGTGCACACGGAGATCGACGGGCACGACACGCTCTCGAGGTCCTGCGTCGACGGGAGGACGTTGACGGCTGTGCAGCCCGACGCCACGGTGCAGGTGCCGCCGAAGAGGGCCGTGACGGTGAGGCCCGCCCGGGACCCGGTGCCCCCGACGGCGGTGCATGCCGACTCGGAAGGGCACGAGACGCCCGAGAGGGTCCCTCCCTGCGCTCCCGCGTTGAAGGTGTGGGTCGACCACGCCGCTCCCCCGTCGGTGCTCACCACGAGGAGGGGCTGTGCCGGGCACGACGCCACCGGACCGCACGCACCGGACGGCGCGGCGTCTCCCGCCGCCGCGCAGAGCGACATGGACGGGCACGAGACCCCGGACAGCGACCCAATACCGGTCGGCAGGTTCTCGGCCTTCCAACTCGTGCCCCCGTCCGTGGTGGCCACCGCGGCGGCGCCGGTCGCCGTCGAACCCACCGCGGTGCACACCGTGGCGGACGGACACGAGACGGCGGAGAGCGACCGGAGGCCTGCCGGCAGGCTCTCGGCCTTCCAACTCGTGCCCCCGTCTGTCGTGGCCACCGCGGCGGCGCCGGTCGCCGTCGAACCCACCGCGGTACACACCGTCGCCGACGGACACGAGACGGCGGACAGCGGCCCGACGCCTGCGGGCGGGATGTCGGCCGTCCAAGCGGTGCCCCCGTCCGTCGTGGCCACGATGTGACCCGCTCCCACGGCGGTGCAGACGGCGGCGGTGGCGCAGGAGATGGAACCGAGCGGCGGTGGCGTCCCATCCGTCGGTGCGACCGGGCCGGAGCCGGACACGCCCGCGGCGGCTGCCGCTGACGAACCGGACCCGGCGAGCGTCAACGCCTGCGTGGTCCCCGCCAGTCCGGCCACGGCCAGACACGATGCGGCAACGCAGCGCGCCCGACGAGAGAGACCGGCCCATCGCCGTCGTGCACTGACCTGGCAACAATCCCCCGGTGCGGCCATAGCTCCCCCCGGTCGGTGAACCGAGCACATCCCCAACGGCGAGTGCCACTCGCCCGCGTCGGACCGTACCGGCGACGCCGACGTGCCGTCAAAGTTGCCGTCCGGTGGCCGAAGGGCCCCGGACACGCGATCCTCCTACGGCGGGGACCATGCGGTGAGTGACGAGGAGAGCCAGTCGAGGACCTGGCGACGAGTCGTGGGGCCGTTGGGTCGCCAGGGAGAGGGGAGCGCTCCGTCCTTGCGCAACTGAGCCGCTTCGGGGACGTTCGACGTCAGGGGATCCTCGACCAGGCCACAGCGGGTGGCGGTCGGGTCGACACCGAACAGCGCGGCGGCGTTGAGTCCGAAGAGGCCTGCCTTCAGGTCGTCTGTCAGGGCCGGGTAGTTGTAGAGATCCTGGAACTCCGGGGTGATCTCGAACGATCGCATCGCCATGATCTGGGGCTCGGGGCTCCCGTACCAGATGGCGTCGGTGCCCCACAGCACCCGTTGCGTCCCCACCCGGCTGAGCAGCTTGCCGAGTGCGTGTGCCGCCTGGTCCGGTTGCGTCAGTAGCTCACGCCACATGGTTGCCACATCCACCCAGACGTTGTCGTTGGGCGGCACGCTGTGGCGATCGAGCGCGCTCAGCATGCTGTCGATGCCGATGGTCGCGGTCGGGTCGTAGGGGCCCTCGATGTGAGATGGATCCCACGCGGCGTGGTACACCACGAAGTTCATGTCGGGGAAGAGGCGAGACACCGCGACGATGTCGTCCGGATGGTTGAACGCTGGATCGAAGTTGACCAGCGGGAGTCCCTTATGGGCGACGAAGACCTTGACGCCGAGGTCGTGTGCGTGCTGCACGGTCGGGAGTCCGATGGTCGGATCCTCAAGCGAATACCCCTGTCCGCTCGGGCTCCACGCCGTGTACACCTTGAACGCCGCAGGTGGGCCGGCCGCCACGGCGCTCGACATCTCGTCGAGCGTCGCCGCCACGGCCCCGACATTGGGGGCGATGATGTTCTCCACCAGGAGACGGCTGGCACCTCCGTGGGTGAGCCCGGCGGCGATGTCCCGGGTGCTGAGCGCTTCGGGGAATGGAATCGGGGCATTGGACGGTCCCGAGTTGGGAACGTCCGTCAGCACCGCCACCGTCGTCTCACTGGCCAAGAAGAGGTCGTGCAAATAGTTGGCCCGGTCCACGCAGTCCAACGGCTGACTGTCCGTGCACCCCGCCGGCAGCATCGAGAGCACGAGTGAGTTTGTCTCGGGGGCGTTCTGGACCCAGGGGCCGCCTGGAATCACGTGGTGAGTGTGGACATCGAAGATGAATTCGGACCCGGTCAGCGCCTGCTGGCAGGCGGCGGTGTCCTCCGGTGGTGGAACCCGGTACCTCCCTCCGGACCCCGGGCGGCCCGAGGCGCTCCCGCTCGAGATCGGCCCGGACGAACACCCGGCCAGCTCGAACACCGCCAGAGAGGCCGCGACGGCCCCGGCGCCTTGCAAGAACCGCCGACGGTCGACTCCCAGTCGCCTCGCCGAGTCGTCGATGGCCACCCGGACCGCAGTGTTCGTCGCTCGGTCACGCTCGCTGGCCGCGGCGGGGACGAACTCGCCGTTGGAGATGGGCCCGGCAGGGAGGGGGAGATCGTCGTCCTGCCGATCCCGGAGCCGGCGGGAGAACCGGCCGAACCCAGCCATGCCCGGAACGATACGACCGGCGGGTCACCGCCGCTCGCGGGTGTGCGCGGCTCCCCGGGGTGGTCTGGTCACGCCTACCTCCCGGCGCACCGTCGAGAACACGTGCACCCGGGCTTCAGGTGCGGACGGGCCGCATCCCGACGATGGAGGCGCGCTCCATCGTCCGGCGCTGGGGCCAGTAGTCGCTCGACGCGTAGTGCTGCACGGCCCGGTTGTCCCAGAAGGCCACCGCGTCCTTCGTCCATGTGAACCGGCACTGGTGCTCCGGTGCATCGGCTTGCCGGCATAGACGGTCGAGGAGCTCGACGCTGTCCTCCCGACCGAGTCCCTCGATGTCGCTGACGAACGGCCGGTTCACGTACAGGTGGAGCTTCCCCGTCGCCGGGTGGGTGCAGACCACGGGATGGCGCACCGGGGGATACTGCACCTGCGCCGCCAGGCGCTCGGGCTCTGCCATGGTGTGCCCGAACGTCTGGGTGAAGTCGTGCACCGCGGTGAGGCCGTCGATCTCCCTCTTCGTGTCCTCGTCGAGCGCGTCGTACGCCGCGTACATGTCGGCAAAGAGGGTGTCACCGCCCTGCTCGGGCACCGACAGCGCATGCAGCACCGCACCCATTGACGGGCACTCCCGCCACGTCACGTCGTGGTGCCACGAATTCTCGTACCCGCTGACCTCGGCTGTCTTCTCGAAGCGGACCAACTCGGGCTCCCCGGTGTTCGAGGGCAGGAACGGATGGACTTCCAGACTGCCGAACCGGCGCGCGAATCCCACATGTTGGGACGGGCTCATCGACTGATCGCGGAAGAAGATCACCTTGTAGTCGTGCAGCGCCTGGCGCAGCTCGGCGACGACCTCGTCCGCCAACTCCGTGGTGAGGTCCACGCCCGAGATCTCCGCCCCCACCGTAGCGCCGAGTGGACGGGCGTCGAAGTGCACCCAGTGCAGCGCAGCCAGTCTGTCTCGCTCTGCGGCCACGTGCGTGAACGGCCCCACCGCGACCGGGTAACCGGGGAGCCGGAAGGCACGCGGCGTCGAACCGGCGGTCGTCGTGGTCATGTCGGTACTGTAGTGAAAAGCGGTCCAGCCGACCGGGTCGTGGGGCGGCACACCTGGACACCCGGGTTCCCGTGCCAGGGTGCCCAACGAGGACACAACTCTCCGAAAGAGCGGCCGCGTTGCTGACGACATGACGAACCTGGATCCCCGAACGAAAGGCGATGCGTCAGTGGTTCGAATGCCCGCTTCCGGCCCGGCCGGCGAACGCGGGCGTCCACGCCGCCAGCCGGTCCCTTCCCCGGGCGGTGGTCGCCCGTGACGGTCGACGCCGCACTCCAGAGCTCGGTCAGCGCCGCGGTCACCGAGGTCGCTGTGGTCGACGAGCGGCTCCGGGTGACCCAGACGATTGCCACCCTGGGGTGGGGCGGCGTCCTCTTCGTGGACATCTACGCCAAGTCATGGTCCGAAACCCTCGAGGATCTCGATCCCGCACTGCGCAAGCACATCGCCGCCGCGGTGAACAGGCCGTTCGAACGCGTGACCATCAGGTGGCGCATCAGCCACTGAGGCCTCGTCGACTCAGTCGGACGCGATCGCTGCGAGCACGTCGAGCCGGGCGGCACGGCGGGCCGGCCAGCTGGCGGCGAGCAGGCCGAGCAGGGCCGCCAGGATCAAGAAGACGATCAGGCTCGACACCGGCACCACGGTGTTGGTGATGCCCTGCGAGTGCAGCGCGGACACGAGCGCGATGCCCAACCCCGTCCCGATGATGATGCCGATGATGGCGCCGAACACGGCGAGGATCACCGACTCGGAGCGGATCATGGCGCGGATCTGGCGCCGCTTCATGCCCACGGCGCGCAGCAGGCCGATCTCGTGGGTGCGCTCGAACACCGAGAGCATCAGCGTGTTGACGATGCCGATGAGCGCGATGACCACGGCCAGGGCGAGCAGGGCGTAGACCAGGCCCAGCAGCTGGTTCACCTGGGCCGACTCGGATGCCTCGAATTGGGCCCGGGACTGGACCTTCACGTTGGGGTAGGGCGCCAGGGCACGGGCGACCGCATGCTCCACCCCGGAGCTACCGTCGGTCTTCAACAGCACGGCGCCGGGCAACGGGTTCTGGAAGTGGCGCAGGAAGAAGGCCTGGCTGACGAGGAAGTGCCCCACGAGCGCGTTGGGCTGGTAAATGCCGCCGATGCGCATGGTTTGGCGGCCCGTGAGCGCGAACTTCACCGGGACCGGCTCGCCCACCGTGAGGTGGTCGGAGTTGGCCGTCGTCGTGTCGACGAGCAGGTCGCCGGCGGCCAGCGCCGGCGCACCGCTGCCCGACGTCGTGTTCAAGATGACGGTCTGGGACATCTCCTTGGTCCCGATGGCGAGCAGGGACTCGAGGGAGGAGCGGAACTCGAACTGGTTGCCGTAGACGGTGGTCGAGGCGGTGACGCCGGGCACCGAGGACGCCACCGTGGGCACCACCTGACTGAAGTTCCCGTTGCCGGAGTTATTCGTGGTCGAGACGATGAGGTCGGCGCTGATGGCGTTGTCCACGCTGGCGGTGGCCGAGCGGGACAGGGAGGCGCCGAACACGGCGATGGCCGAGACGAGGGCGAGCCCGACCATCAGAGCCGACGACGTCTGCGCCGTCCGCCGGGGGCTGCGCATGGAGTTCTCCCGGCCCAGCCGGCCCGAGGTGCCGAGCAGGCGGGCGAGCGGACGGCCGATGACGCTGGCGATCGGCCGGGCCACGGCCGGCGCCAGCATGGCCACGCCGACGAAGATGAGGACCGCGCCGAGGCCGACCAGCGCGATGGCCGGCGCGGTGAGACCCCAGGCGAGGAGAGCCACCCCGATCACGGTGATGATGCCGCCGCGGGTGAACCGCCGCCGCAAGGGGACCTCTTCCTCGGTCTGCTGGGCGGACACCGCCGCCACCGGGGCGATGCGGACGGCGCGGCGGGCCGGGCTGATGGCGGCCACGAGCGTCACCCCGACGCCCACGACGAGACAGACGATGACCGTGCGCGCCTCGAAGACGAGGGACCCCGAGGGCAGCGTGACCCCGAACCCGCTCAGCAGCTTCTCCAACCCGACGGCCGCCAGCACCCCCAGCCCGAGGCCGATGAGCGAGGCCACCACTCCGACGATCGCCGCCTCGCCGAGGACAGAGCGGAACACCTGACGTCGGCTCGCCCCGACGATGCGCAGGAGCGCCAGCTCCCGCGTGCGCTGGCCCACGGTGATGGAGAAGGTGTTCAAGATGGTGAAGCCGCCCACGAAGAGCGCGATGAAGGCGAAGACGAGAAGGGCCGTGTTGAGGAAGCCCAGCGCCTGGCCGATGGCGTTCGTCGCCTCGTTGACGACGGTCTGGCCCGTGACCACCTCGACGCCGCGCGGCACGACGCGGGCGATGGCGTGTTGGACCACTGCCTTGTCCGCGCCGGGCTGGGTCACGACGTTGATGGTGTCGAACTGGCCCACCGCACCCAGGAGCGACTGCGCGGTCGGTATGTCGAAGGCGGCCAACGTCGCCCCAGCGAGGTTGTCGGCCGTCCCGAAGCGTGCGATGCCGCTGATGGTGAACGTCTTGGTCGGCCCCTGCAGCAGGATCCGCACACGCTGGCCAACCGAGAAGTGGTACTTCTGCGCCGTGCCGAGGTCCATCACGACGTCGTCGGGCGTCGTCGGCCGCGTGCCCTGGACGAGCCGGAGCGCGGAGATCTGCTGGTTGGGGTCGAAGGACACCCCGAGCGTGGGCGCACCGCCGGTGGAGATGGCCTTGCCGTCGTGTCCGATGTACTGGGCGTAGCCGGTGACCGAGCCCTCGGCGGCCTCCACGCCGGGGACGCCCTGCACCGTGGCGACGAGCGACTCGGGGACCGGGTTGCGCGTCGCCGTCCCACCGCTGCCGAACTGGGCCACGCCACGCACCTGGAAGTCGATGTTCTGGTAGATGTTGCCGAAGAGCGTGTCGAACGTGTTGTGCAGGGTGTCGGTCAGGACGAAGGTCCCGGCGATGAACGTCACCCCGAGCACGATGGCCAGCGCGGTCAGGGCCAGGCGGAGCTTGTGGGCCAGCAGCCCCTTGATCGTGACCCGCCACACGTCAGGCGCCCAGACTGCCGATGCGCTCCAGGACGGATTCGGGGGTGGGGTCGCGCATCTCGTCGACGATGTTGCCGTCGGCCAGGAAGACGACCCGGTCGGCGTAGGAGGCGCCGCGGGGGTCGTGGGTGACCATGACAATGGACTGGCCGAACTCGGTCACCGAACGGCGCAAGAAGGCCAGCATCTCGGCGGAGGAGTTGGAGTCGAGGTTCCCGGTGGGCTCGTCGGCGAAGATCAGGTCGGGCCGGTTGATCAGGGCCCGGGCACAGGCGCAGCGCTGCTGCTGGCCGCCCGACATCTCGGTGGGCCGGTGGGACAGGCGGTCGCCGATGCCCAGCTGGCCCACCAGGTAGTCGAACCACTCCTTGTCCACCTTCTTGCCGGCGAGGTCGGCCGGCAGGGTGATGTTCTCCCCGGCGGTGAGGGTGGGCACAAGGTTGAACGACTGGAAGACGAAGCCGATCCGGTCGCGCCGCATCTCGGTCAGGCCCTTGTCGTCGAGGTTCCCGATGTCGAGCTCGCCGACGTAGGCCTCGCCCGACGTGGGGCGGTCGAGACCGGCCATGCAGTGCATCAGCGTCGACTTTCCCGAGCCCGACGGGCCCATGACGGCGGTGAAGCGCCCGCGCTCGAAGGTGACGTCTATGCCCGCCAGCGCGTGCACAGTTGCCTGCCCGGTGCCGTAGGTCTTGCGCAGGTCCACCGCGTGCGCGGCGGGTGAGGCCGCGCGTTGTGAGGGAGGTACCTGGTCGGTGAGCGTCACTCTGCCTCGTTTCGGAACTCCGACGAACAACTCCATGGTGCCAGCCTGACGGCGGGCGACCCAACCGTGAATCCGGAAGGACCCTCATCTGACCCTGAGGGCAACCTCGGGAGCTCAGGGGTGTCCCTGAGGGTCTCCAGGGGTGCAGCGGCCATGACCCTCCTCTCCCGTTCCCAGGGACAACGGCCGTGGACGGCGCGGAGATTGGACCCTTGGCGGACCACCGCCGGACCGCTACCCTGAGCCCCCGCACGATCAGGCATCAGTACGAGTGAGCTACCCGGGGGGGCGAGTTCGCCATGCGACAGCAGGCACGAGGCCGCGGGTCCGCGAGCCATGACACGGGTGTGAGTCCCTGAGGGCGCACCTGCGGCTGCCGGAGCGCAGTGGGACAGCGGTCGCGGCCGTTGCATCCGTGGCGGCGGTGCTCGCCCTGCAGCTCATCCTGTTCCCCGTGCCCTTCGGCGTGTGGCTCCAGGGGGTCGTTCTCGGCCTGCTCGGCTCGCTGATGGCGCTCGGGTTGGGGCTCACGTACCGCCTGAACAAGGTGATCAACTTCGCCCAGGGCGACCTCGGCACGGCCCCGGCCGTCCTGGCCGTCGGTCTGATCGGCTTCTCCGGCGTCAACTACTTCCTCGGTCTCGCCACCGGCCTGGTGGCATCGGTCATCCTGACGGCCGCAGTGGAGATCATCGTGGTGCGGAGGTTCCGCCGCTCCCCGCGCCTCATCTTGACGGTGGTGACCATCGGGCTCTCGCAGCTCCTGGTCGTCCTCAGCCTGCTGATCCCGCGCCTGTGGGGCCAGACGCCGATCGCCACCGCCGTGGTCACGTTCCCATGGCACGTCAGCTGGCACGTCGGGCCGGTCGTCTTCGACGCCAACGACCTGGTTGCGGTGGTCGTGTCGGTGGGGTGCCTGGCCGCCGTGTCGATCTGGTTCACCCGCAGCGACATCGGGATCGCCGTGCAGGCGACCGGGGACCGGCGCGACCGCGCCTCCATGCTCGGCATCCCCGTCGGCCGGCTGCAATCGATCACCTGGGTGGTGGCAGGTGTCCTCTCGTTCGTGAGCATCTTCTTCCAGGCCGCCATCCTGGGCCTCCCGCTCGACCCGACGTTCGGGCTCACCGCACTGGTCACCGCGCTGGCGGCCCTCGCCTTGGGCAACTTCACCGAGCTGCCCGTCATCGCGGCCTCCGCCGTCGCCCTCGGGATCCTGCAGCAGGGGGTGGCGTGGGACGAACCCTCCAACCCCGCGCTCGGGCTCGCCGTCCTGGCCGCTGTGGTCTTCGCCGCCATCGTCGTGCGCCAGCTGCTGGCGCGCCACACCGACCGCGAGGCCGAGTCGACGCTGGCCTTGGCCGGCAGCGTGCGCGACCTGCCCGCAGCGTCGCGCGACCTGACCGAGGTCCGCGTCGGAACGCCGGCAGCGGCGCTCATCGCCTTCGCCGCCGCCTGCACGCTGCCGCTGTGGATGGGGCCGGGCGAGCTCATCCGCACCTCCTCCCTCGTCGTGCTCGCCATCGTCGGCTGCTCCGTCGTCGTTTTGACCGGGTGGTCAGGCCAGGTCGGCCTGGGCCAGATGTCCTTCGCCGGCGTCGGGGCCACCGTCGGCGGCGTCGCGCTGCTCGACTGGCACTGGGACCTCAGCCTCGCCCTCCTGCTGGCCGGTGCGGCCGCGGCCGCCGTGGCCGCAGTGGTCGGCATCCCCACCCTGCGCCTCGACGGCATGTTCGCCGCCGTCACCACGCTCGCCTTCGCCCTCGCCGCCTCCGGCTATCTCCTGGTCCGCGAAGAGTTCTCCTGGATCCCCCAGGGCCAGCTCGGGGTCCCCTACCTCTTCGGTCTCGCCATCACGTCGCAGGCCTCCGTCTTCGAGCTCTGCCTCGGGGTGCTCGTGCTCGTGCTCGTCGCCATGTACGGCCTGCGGCACAGCCGGACGGGTCGCGTCCTGCGCGCGCTGCCCACCAACCAGCGGGCGGCGGCGGGCTACGGGGTGCGCGTCATGTCGGCCAAGCTGACCGCCTTCGCCATCTCGGGCTTCATCGCCGGCCTCGGCGGCTGCCTCCTCCTGGTGGTCAACCAGTCCTACCAGGAGACCTCGTTCCTCGTGCCCGTGAGCCTGGTGGTGTTCACGGCGACGGCCGTCGGCGGGCTCGGCTCCGCCCTCGGGGCGATCCTCGGTGCTGCCATCGTCGAGGGCAGCACCATCTACCTCCCGCCGAGCTGGCAGCTGTTCCCCGCCGGGCTCGGCGTGCTGCTCGTGCTCATGCTCTTCCCCCGCGGCCTGGCCGGCCTCTGCTACGACCTGCGCGCATGGGCGGTCGACGCGCTGGTCCGGCGCAAGGCGGCTGCGGCGGGTGGTCTCGGCGGCCCCGTCCAGCCGGTGCCGGTGCCGTGAGCCGCATGGCCAAGCTCGGTGCGGGCGTCTCCCTGTTCCCGCTGGGGGTGCTCTTCGGAATTGAGCTACTCGACCAGGCCACCCAGAGCGCCTTCAACGTGCTCACGCCGAACATCCGCGACGCCTTCCACCTGACCAATGCCGGCATCCTCCTGATCGTGGCCATCGCGGGCGCCGCGGCGCTCGCCTGCACGCTGCCCATAGCCGTCCTTGCCGACCGCACCCACCGGGTCCGCATCGCACTCATCGGCGCCCTGGTCGGGGCCGGCTTCTCCATCGGCCTCGGGTTGGCCCAGGGCGTCGTGGTGGCGACGATCATGCTGGTCGGCGTCTCCATGGGGCAGGCCGTGATCTTCCCCACCCACAACTCACTGCTGGCCGACTACTACCCGGTCCCGGCCCGCCCCCGCATCTACTCGGCCCACCGCTCGGGCATCAGCATCGGCGCCATCGTGGGCGTCCTGCTCGGCGCCGGGCTGGCCGCGGTGTGGTCGTGGCGAGCGCCCTTCTTCTTCTTCGCCGTGCCGATCGTCATCGTGGTCGTCGTTGGCCTGCGCCTGCGCGAGCCCTCCCGGGGGCGCCACGAGCAGATGGAACTCGCCGAGCAGATGCTCGCCTCCGAGCGCGGCGAGCCGGCCCTGCTGGGCGACGCCCCGGCGCCCGCGCCCGCCGCCGCGCCCGACATCCCGGTCGAGGCCCCGCCGTCGCTCGGCGAGGCCTGGCGGACGGTGTGGAAGATCGGCGTGCTGCGCCGCATCTTCATCGCGCTGCCGTTCCTCGCCGCCGCCATCGCCGGCTTCACCTCCCTGGCCTCGCTGCAGTACCAGGAGACCTTCCACCTCGACGCGCTGGAACGCGCTTGGCTCATCGCGCCGATCCAGGTCTTCGACCTCCTCGGCCTCGCCGCGGGCGCCGTGATCGCCACCCGGCTGGCCCAGCGGGACATCGGCCTGGTCTTCCGCATGCTGGCCGTGGCGTCGGTCGTGGCGGCGGGGTTCGCCGTCCTCTTCGCGCTGGCCCCGACGGTCCCGATCGCCTTCATCGGCAACGCCGGGATCGATGCCTCGCTGGCCATCGTGGGGCCGGGCGTCCTGGCCGCCCTCTCGCTCGCCATCCCGGCCCGGGTGCGCTCGGTCGGCTTCTCCATCGGAGCACTGTTCATCCTGCCGGGATTCCTCGTCCTCCCTGCCGTGGGCGCGCTGGGCGACGCGGTCGGATTCCGCTACGGCCTGCTGATCCTGGTGCCCATCTTCACCATCGGGGGCCTGGTCGTGGCCAGCGCGGGCGGGCTCATCGCGCGCGATGTCCGCAACGTGTGGACCTCCATGCGCACCCGGGCCCAGATGCTCGTCGACCGCCACGCCGGGCGGCTCCCGCTCCTGGCGGTGCGCGAGCTGGCCGTGGGCTACGACGGCGTCACCGTGCTCGGTGACGTGGCGATCGAGGTCGGCGAGGGAGAGATCGTGGCGCTGCTCGGCACCAACGGGGCGGGCAAGTCGACGTTGCTGCGGGCGATCGGGGGCGTCGTCGAGGCCGACCACGGGGCCATCGTCTTCGACGGCCGCGACATCACCCACCTGCCGCCGGACGAGATCGCGCGGCTCGGCATCGCCCAGGTGCCCGGCGACGAGGGGATCTTCCCCAACCTGCGCGTCGAGGAGAACTTGCGCGCCGCAGCCTGGCAGGGCCGCCGCCGTGGCGAACGCGACGTCGACATGATCGCGGAGGCATTGGACGCGTTCCCGACCCTGGCCTCGCGCCGCAGCGAACGGGCGGCCAACCTTTCGGGGGGCCAGCAGCAGATGCTCGCCCTGGCCATGGCCACCATCACCCGGCCCAAGCTGTTCCTCATTGACGAGCTCTCGCTCGGGCTCTCGCCGCTCGTCGTCGAGCAGCTGCTCCGCGCCATCGAGTCGATGCGGCGGGCGGGGACCGCTATCTTGCTGGTCGAGCAGTCGATGAACGTCGCCGTGGCGGTGGCCGACCGCGTCTACGTCATGGAGACCGGGGCGGTGCGGTTCTCCGGCCCGGCCGAGGAGCTGGCGGCCCATC
The DNA here is from genome assembly GCA_963736525.1 of uncultured Acidimicrobiaceae bacterium. GTDB lineage: Bacteria > Actinomycetota > Acidimicrobiia > Acidimicrobiales > RAAP-2 > Bog-473. Next base: position 95,428 of record CAVTPF010000001.1, on the reverse strand, counting down.
CCGAGCTCTTGTGGTCCATCTATCTCAAGAAGGCCTCCGACTCGCTCGGGGCCCACACCGTCGGAGCCCCGGCCGAGCTGGACACAAGCCACGCCCTGGAGGTCCGCGGGATCTCGATCAACTTCGGCGGGAACGCGGCGCTCGTCGACGTGTCGCTCGACGCCGGGCACGGCGAGATCGTCGGGATCATCGGGCCTAACGGCGCCGGCAAGACGACGCTGTTCGACGTGGTCTCCGGGTTCCTCCGGGCCGACACCGGACGCGTCGAGCTCGGCGGCGTCGACGTGACGGAGCGCTCGGCGGCGTCCCGCGCCCGGCTCGGGCTGGGCCGCTCGTTCCAGGACTCGCGCCTCTTCTCAGGCCTGACCGTGCGCGACGCGCTGGCCGTCTCGCTCGAGCGCTTCACCGACGTGAGCGACCCCTTCAACGCCATCCTGCGCCTGCCGGCCCAGGTGCGCACGGAGGCCGCCGTCCGCCGGCGGGTCGATGAGCTCATGGACCTCTTCGGCCTGGACCGCTACGCCGACAACCTGGTGAGCGAGCTGTCGACCGGCTCGCGCCGCCTGGTCGACCTCGCCGCCGTCGTCGCCCTGCAGCCGAAGGTGGTCCTCCTCGACGAGCCCTCCTCCGGCGTGGCCCAGCGCGAGGTGGAGGCCATGGGCGAGCTGCTGCGCACCGTGCGCGACCGGCTCGACGCCACCCTGCTCATCGTGGAGCACGACATTGCCTTCATTTCCGAGCTGGCGGACCGCCTGGTCGCGATGGACCGCGGCTCGGTGCTCGCCAGCGGCACGCCCCGGGCGGTCCTGGAGTCACCCGCCGTGGGCGAGGCCTTCTTGGGCACCGACCCGCTGGCCCGGTCGCGCTCGGGGCCGGCGGCTGCGGCATCAACGACGACGGAGGTGGGCCCGTGAGCGACCCGGACCCGCGGGCGACGGAACGGCCCTGGCCACGGGTCAGCCGGCTCCGCATCGCCGCCCCGGTCGTCCTGATCGTCGCCGCGCTGGTGGCCGCCGGCGTGTCCGCCACCGTGCGCGAGCACTCGGGCACGACGTCGACCACGACGCCAGTCACCACCGCGCAGCAGGTCGCCCGCACGTCCGTGCCCATCACCTACGCGGTGGCCGAGAAGGCGGGGCGCGCCGCCGACTACGACTGGGGCCCCGAGTGCGACCACAAGACTGGACGGCTGAAGATGCCGAGCGTGTACGCCCCGCCCTGCGTGCCGGTGGTCACCCCGACCCACAACGGTGGCGCCACCTCCTCCGGCGTGTCCGGCTCGTCCATCAACGTCGTCTACTACCAGCCCCAGCCGGGCGGGCTCGCGGCGACGGTCTCGGGCGCGGCCGGCACCAACGCCCAGGGGCTTGCCACCGCACAGGCCTACGTGGCCATGTTCAACAAGGTCTACGAACTGTACGGGCGCCACATCAACCTGATCCCCTTCACCGCCTCCGGGGCTGACAACGATCCGGTGGCCGCCCACGCCGACGCCATCACCGTCGCCCAGCAGCTCCACGCCTTTGCGTCCATCAACGGCCCCGGCGAGACCACCGCCTACCAGGACGAGCTGGCCAGTCTGCACGTGCTGTGCATGGCGTGCGGCGACTCGTCCACCTACGGCGAGCTCAAGCTCAATGCCCCCTTCCAGTGGGCCAACCTGCCGACCGCGGACACGTCACTCTTCGAGACGATCGACTACGTCGTGGCCAAGCTGAACGGGAAGGACGCCGTCTGGGCCGGCGACCCCGCCCTGCATGGCCAGAAGCGCAAGTTCATCGTGGTGAGCGAGACGTCAGAGCCGCCCGGGCCGGGGTTCGCCCAGCTGACGGCGTCGCTCACCCAGAAGTTGCGGGCGGGCCGCGTCAGCATGGCGTCGCCCACCGACCTCACCTACACGCTGGACCTCACCACGCTGCCGACCCAGGCCGCCACTCTCGCCGAGAAGCTGAAGTCGTCGGGCGCGACGAGCGTCATCTTCGCCGGCGACCCCATCATGCCGATCTACCTCACCCAGGCCTGCGCCCACGTCGGCTACTTCCCCGAGTGGATCATCACGGGCATCGTCCTCACGGACACCTCGACTCTCGGGCGCTACTACGACCAGGCCGAGTGGTCACACGCGTTCGGGGTCACCAGCCTGGGCGTGCCCACACCGGTCGCCGTCGGCGACGCCGACCGGCTCTACCACTGGTGGTACGGCGCCCGCACCTCACCGCCCTCGCTGGCGGCGCCAGCGATCATCCCGCCCATTGAGCAATTGTTCGAGGGCGTCCAGCTCGCCGGGCCCGACCTCACCCCGTCCACCTTCACCACCGGTTTGTTCCGCGCCCCGCCCGCCGGGGGCGGCCCCACGTCCCCGCTCGATGCCTACGGCTACCAGGGTGCGGCTCCGTTGCCGAGCTACTCGTCGCCCGCCGACTACACCTTCCTGTGGTACGACGCCACCGCGAAGGGCCCCGACGAGGAGGGCGTCGTGGCCAGCGGGCTCATGCGCTACGTCAACGGCGGGGCGCGCTACAAGGCCGGCGCCGTGCCGGTCGGCCCGGTGCCCATGTTCTCGCTGCCCGGCTCGGTCACCAGCTACTCCTCGCCGCCCGACCTGGCGCCGTCCTATCCCGCCTGGCCGGGATCGCCCGCGGCGGGCTCGGGCTGACGACCCGAGGCGAACTGGGGCTAGCACCAGTGCCAGACGCCCGGTAGCGGCATTCTCATCGGGGCCGGCGATCCGTACCTTGGGAACAGACGGCCGGGACCACTACCCCGGCCCGGCGAGGAGCCCACACCGTGATCGTCTCTCACCACCTGACCAAGCGCTACGGGACCACCGTGGCCGTCGACGACCTCACGTTCAAGGTCACCCCGGGAGTCGTCACCGGGTTCTTGGGCCCCAACGGCTCGGGCAAGTCGACCACGATGCGCGTGATCATGGGCCTCGACCTGCCCGACTCGGGGTCCACCACGGTCAACGGCGTGCCCTACGAGGATCTCCGGTGGCCGTTGCGCGAGGTAGGCGCACTCCTCGATGCCAAGGCCTTCCACCCGGGCCGCAGCGCCCGGGACCATCTCCGCTGGCTGGCCAAGACCAACGACATCCCAGCCGCGCGGATCGACGAGGTGCTCGATCTGGTCGGCCTCACCGCCGTGGCCGGAAAGCGGGCGGGGAAGTTCTCGCTCGGCATGGGCCAGCGCCTCGGGATCGCCGGCGCGCTCCTGGGTGATCCGGGGGTGCTGCTCTTCGACGAACCCGTCAACGGCCTCGACCCCGAAGGCATCCGCTGGGTTCGCCACTTCCTGCGCGACCTGGCCCGGCAGGGCCGGACCGTCCTCGTCTCCAGCCACCTCATCACCGAGATGTCGCTGACGGCCGAGCGGCTCGTGGTGATCGGTCGGGGCAGCCTCATCGCCGAGACGAGCGTCGAAGAGTTCGTCGCCCGGAACGCGTCGGAGTCTGTCCGGATCGTCACGCCGACACCCCAGCGCTTCGTCAGCGCACTGCACCGGGTCGGCGCACGACCGACGGTTGACGGCGGGGCCATCGTGGTCACGGGGATGCCCTCCGCTGCCATCGGTGAACTGGCCGCCGCCCAGTCCCTCACGGTCCACGAGCTGACCACCGTGCGGGCGTCCCTCGAGGACGCCTTCATGGAGCTCACCAGCGACACCGTCGAGTACCGCGCCGCCAGCCCCTCGCCCGTCTCCTCGTGACCGGTCACTCCCGAAAGGACACGCCATGACCCTTGCCGCCACCTCGGCACTCCGGCTCCAGCGGCAAGCCGGCCTGCGCCAGGCCGTCAACGCCGAATGGACGAAGCTGACCTCGCTGCGCTCGACCACGTGGGCCCTCCTCGCCACCGTCGTCGGCACGCTCGCGGTCTGCGTGTTCTCGGCCCACAGCGCCACCCACCACCCGGCCCGCTGGTACCAGGGGTTCGACCCGACCAATCAGACGATGGCGGGCCTTGCCCTCGGCTCGTTGGTCATCGGGATCCTCGGGATCCTGGTCATCACCGGGGAGTACGGAACCGGCACCATGCGCTCGTCCCTGGCGGCGACGCCGCAGCGCTCGGTCCTCCTGTCCGCCAAGGTCATCGTCGTCGGACTCCTGGCGTTGGTCCTCGGCGAGGTGCTCAGCTTTGGCTCGTACTTCGTCGGCTCCGCGGTGCTCTCGAGCGGCGGCGCGCCGACCGCCACGCTCGGGCAACCGGGCGTGCTGCGCGCCGTCGTCGAATCGGGCGCCTACCTAGCGCTGGTGGCCCTTTTCGGGCTTGGCCTCGGAACGATCATCCGCCACACCGCCGGCGCCATCGCCGCCTTCGTCGGCGCCACCCTGCTCCTGCCGATCCTCCTCCAGCACGGCAACGGGAGTCCCGGTCGCTTCGCCCCCGAGGTGATCTACGCCAACTCCGTGGCGGCGGTCGTGCCGCAGCCCGGCTTCCTCTCCGCCACCTTAGGCTTCCTGCTGATGTCGGCCTACACCGCCGCGGTCATATGGCTCGGCGCCGTCCTGTTGCGGCGGAGGGACGCATGACGGCGGAGCAAGCCGCGCCGGAGGCCGAGGAAAGCGGCGTCCGGGTGCGACTGATGGGCCGGGAGTTGTCGCTGGCCGTCAGCGAGGAGCAGGCCGCCCGCGTCCGGGGCGTGAGCCGGCGCATCTGGCGCGAGCCCTTCACCAGACGCGTGTGGGCCGAGCTCGCCTTCTACCTCGTCTCCGGTGGGCTGGCCGTCGTCGGCCTCGCGTTCGTCGGGTTCACCATGGCGGCGGGGCTGGTCCTCGCCATCACCTTCTTCGGGCTCGCCATCCTTGCCCTCTCCCTGCGCAGCGCGCGCGGCATCGGCACGCTGATGCGGGGCCTCGCGCGCGGCATGCTCGGTGAAGCGATACCGGACCCGGACACCTTCGTCAGCCGGCCCGGGTTCCTGGGGTGGCTCCAGTCGTCGATCCGGGACCGGGTGGCCTGGCGCTCGGTCGCCTACCTTGCCCTCAAGGTGCCCTTGACCATGCTCGGCTTCTACGTGGCCTTCAGCCTGTGGTGGGACGCGCTCGCGTGCCTCGCCCACCCCTTCTTCGCACCGGGGACCAGCAGCCCGGCGGCCTTCGGACTGGTGGCCAACCTGTTCCCTCCCGGCTACTTCTCCCTCGCGGGCGCGGGCTTCCTGCACAACGTGGCCATCCTCATCTCCGGCGCCATCTTCTTCTTCGCAGCCCCCTGGGCCATGCGCGGCTTCGTCAATGTCGACCGGCTGCTCATGGCATCGCTCCTCGGGCCCGATCCGACCGCCGCCCGCCTGCGCTCCCTCGAACAGGCCCGCACCCAGACGGTGGACGCGTCGGCGGCCACCCTGCGGCGGATCGAGCGCGACCTGCACGACGGCACCCAGGCCCAGCTGGTCGCGTTGGCCATGCGGCTGGGCATGGCCAAGGAGAAGCTGGAGCAGGACGGCGGACCCGTCGACCTCGAGCGCGTGCGCGAGCTGGTCGACGAGGCCCACCGGGGCGCCAAGGAGGCCATCGCCGAGCTGCGCGACATCGCGCGCGGGATCCACCCGCCGGCCCTCGACATCGGGCTGGAGGGCGCGCTGGCCACGCTGGCCGCCCGCAGTGCCGTCCCCACCGAGGTCAGTGTCGACCTGCGCACGCGCCCGACCCCCGCCGTCGAGGCCATCGCCTACTTCTGCGTGGCCGAGCTGTTGGCGAACGTGGCCCAGCATGCCCGGGCCTCCCGCGCCTCGGTCTCCTGCGCCCAGCAGGGCACCTGGCTGCGCCTGGTGGTGCGCGACGACGGCCAGGGGGGTGCCGGCGTGTCCCGGCTCGGCTCCTCCTCGAGCGGTCTGGCCGGACTGGCCGACCGGGTCCACGCCGTCGACGGCCGGCTCACCATCGTGAGCCCCGTGGGCGGCCCGACGGTCGTGACCGCCGACCTCCCGCTCTCGCCATGATGCCGTGCGCGCTGCGGGTGGCCATCGCGGAGGACTCGGCCATCCTGAGGGACGGGCTGGTGCAGCTGCTGGTGGACCGCGGCTTCGTCATCACGGGCGCCGTGGGTGACCCCGACGCGCTCCGGAGCTCCGTGGTCCAGAACCCGCCCGACGTCGCGGTGATCGACATCCGCATGCCGCCGACCTTCACCGACGAGGGGCTGCGTCTCGCGCTCGATCTGCGGGCCCGGCACGCGGGGCTCGGCATCCTTCTCTTCTCGCAGTACATCGAGACTCGTTACGCGGCCGACCTCCTGGCCGACGACGCCGCCGGCATCGGCTACCTCCTGAAGGACCGGGTGGCCGACGTCAAGGACTTCGTCGAGGCGCTGGAGCGCGTCGCCATCGGAGGTACGGCCTTGGACCCCGAAGTGGTCACCCAGCTCCTCGGCGCCACGCGGCGCACCGACTCGCTGTCGGCCCTGACCACCCGCGAGCGCGAGGTCCTCGCCCTCATGGCGGAGGGACGGTCGAACGCGGCCATCGCCCACGCACTGGTCGTCAGCGAAGGAGCGGTCGAAAAGCACGTCGCCAACATCTTCGCCAAGCTCGACCTCCCCGTCTCCGAGAAGGACCACCGCCGAGTGCTCGCGGTCCTGCGGTTCCTCGAGTCCTGATCGTCCCGGCCGGCCCACCTTAGGGATTCCCTCCATCCGTCAGGCCGGTTGCACCGGGGAGCCGCACGCGTCCTCGCAGGTGGAATCGACCGAGAGCCGGGTTCTCGGTGAAGCTGCGCGCGGACGGGTAGAACAGGGGGGTGATGAAGTTGATCCGCGGGGGGTTGGGGGGCCGGAAGGCTGCGTCCATCGGTCTCGTGCTCGGGGCCGGTGGCGTCGTCGGGCAGGCCTACCAGGCGGGCGTGCTGGCAGCGCTGCAGCGCGAGATCGGCTGGGACGCACGCAGCGCCGCCGTCGTCGTCGGCACCTCGGCCGGGTCGGTGACGGGCGCTGCGTTGCGGGTCGGGGTGCCGGCCACCGACCTTGCGGCATCGCTGTACGGCGCGCCGACCTCACGCCGGGGCGGCGCCATCCTCGAACGCATCCTGCCCTCCGACGCCGTTCCGCTTCCGACACCGTCGGTGCGGTCGCTGCTCCGCCCCTGGAACCTGCCGTCCCCCGCCCTGATCACCCGGGCCGTCCGCCGGCCCCTCGCCTTCCGTCCCGAGGTCGCGGCAATGACGTTGCTGCCGCGAGGGCAGATCGACATCTCCGAACGCGCCCGCGGCCTGGACGAGCACATGGGCTCCCGCTGGCCGGAGGGGTTGCGCATCTGTGCGGTGCGGCGCGCCGACGGCGCCCGCGTCGTGTTCGGTCGGCCCGGCGCCCCTCCGGCACGGCTCGCCCCCGCGGTCCTGGCCTCGTGCGCCATCCCCGGTTATTTCCGCCCGGTCGCCATCGAAGGGGCCGAGTACGTCGACGGCGGTGTGCACTCGGCGACCAACGCGGACGTGCTCAGGGCGGAGGGCCTCGACCTCGTCGTCATCGTGTCCTCCATGTCGGCCGCGCACGGCAGCGCCAACGGCGCCGACGGCCTGTTGCGCCGGACCGTGCACCGGCGCATGGAGCGGGAGATCGCGCGGCTCGAGGAGGCCGGGACGACCGTCGTCAGCCTGGAGCCCGGCCCCGAGTCGCGCCGCGTCATGGGCCTCCGGGCCATGGCCGAGGACCGCAGCGCGCCCGTGATCGAGGCCGCCTACGACGAGACCCGGAGAAGGATCCTCACCACGCCCCTCCTGGCCAACCTGGGGCAGCCACTCGCGGCGTCGAACGCCGGCTGACCCCGGGAGGGACCGCACCCGCGGTAGTAGCGTGCGAGCCGGAAGTGCCTCTGAAGGGAGGGTCGGTGAGCCCTGACCGCTTGAGCCCCCTCGACGCGTCGTTCCTCCACATCGAGGACCACGTGTCCCACATGCACATCGCCTCGGTCGCCATCTTCGAAGGCCCCCCGCCTCCGTTCGCCGACATCGTGGCGATGGTGGACGCGAAGCTCGATCTGGTCCCGCGTTATCGCCAGAAGGTCAAGTTCGTCCCCTTCGAGCTCGGTCGGCCGGTCTGGGTGGACGACCCGCACTTCAACCTCGAGTACCACCTGCGGCACACCGCCTTGCCCTCCCCCGGAGGCGAGAGCGAGCTGCGCAAGCTGGTCGGCCGCGTCATGGCCCAACAGCTCGACCGCTCGAAGCCCTTGTGGGAGATCTGGGTCGTCGAGGGGCTCGAGGACGGGCGGTGGGCCATGTTGGCCAAGACGCATCACGCGCTGGTCGACGGGGTGTCGGGGACCGACCTGCTCGCCGTCGTCATGGACGTCAGCCCCGTCGCCGAACGCCCCGCGCCCTCCGGCTGGGAACCCCGCCCCGTGCCGTCGGGCCTCCAGCTCGTGGTCGACGCGCTGGAGAACATGGTGCTGTCGCCGTACGAGCAGGTGCGCGCCGCCCGCGCGCAGACCCGCGTGGCCCGGCGCCTGCTGGCCCACGCCATGGAGGTGGTGGGCGGCCTGTTCTCCCTGAGCGGCCTGGTGCGGCCCCTGCCCGTGTCGAGCCTCAACGGTCCGCTCGGACCGCACCGCCGCTACGCCTGGGCGTCCTCGTCGGTCGACGACATCAAGCGGGTGCGCAAGGCGCTCGGGGGCACCTTCAACGACGTGGTGCTGGCGTGCATCACCAACGGCTTTCGCGAGCTCCTGGCGTCTCGCGGCGAGGACGTCGAGCGCGTGGTCCGCACGTTGGTGCCCGTCTCCATCCGGCCGCGGGATGCCTCCGGCAAGGCCGTGGGCGACGGCACCTTCGAGAACAGGGTCTCGGCCATGTTCGCCGAGCTGCCCGTCGAGATCGACGACCCCGTCCTGCGGCTCCACGTGATCACCGACCAGATGAAGGATCTCAAGGACTCCAAGCAGGCGGTGGCCGGCGAGGCGCTGACCTCCATGTCGGGGTTCGCCCCGCCCATGCTGCTGGCCCTCGGGATGCGCCTGGCCACCCGGGCGGGCCAGCGCAACGTCAACACCGTCACCACCAATGTGCCCGGCCCCCAGTTCCCGCTCTACGCCGCCGGCAGGCGGATGCTCCGGGCCTTCCCGTACGTGCCGCTGGCGGGGCAGATCCGCCTCGGTATCGCCATCTTCTCCTACGACGGGGAGGTCAACTTCGGGATCACTGGTGACTACGACTCCACGGAGGACATCGACATCCTGGCCGGGGGCATCGAGGACGGCATGACGCAGCTGCTCAAGGCCTGCGAGCAGTCGCCCGGCTGAGTCTCAGCGCACCCGTCCGGGGATGCTCGCGACCTCGTCCTCTATGTAGCTCTCGAGGCCCGCGACGATCACCCGCTCGACCGATCGGCCCACGATCGGCACGTGCACCCTCAGATCTCCCTCGACGCTCACCACGGTGCTGGCCGGACCGTCGTCACCCTGCTCGAACCGGTAGCCCCCGTGCGCCCGCAGCCGGTCCGGGTAGTGGTCCGGCACGACGACCCAGCTCGAGCAGGCGTCCGCCGGGCGGATCTCCGTCCGGGTGATCCACGACATCTTCGTGGGGTCGATCACGGCCCGCACCGCCGGGGACACCGAACCCGTGAACGCGAAGCGCACCTCAATGCGGATCCGGTCGTCCAGTTCCTCGTGACGAAGCACCGCGCGCACAGCGATGTCGTCGCGGGCGGGTCGCCCCTCGTAGAAGGCCGGCGAGGCGTAGGCCGCGATCGCCTGCGCCGGCGGCACGGCCACCGCCTGCCGGATGGCGATCTTCACGCCGGGGCGGGGCGGGTGGGGGGCAACCCCAGCTTGCGGTGGTCCCAGCTCACCGTCCGCTCCGCGTGCAGCTTCACGGCCACGCGCTTGTGCAACATGGTCTGCAGGAAGGGCTTCAGCTCGTCGGAGTACGGCCCGTAGTAGCGCTCGAACACGCTGATGCCGAGGGTCCAGAGCTGGTCGGGGTCGTCGAGGATCTCGGCCTTCCCCACCAGCTCCACGCCCCGGAGCTCCTCGTAGTAGTCGCCGTCCTCGAAGAGCAGCGTCAGCCTCGGGTCGCGCCGCAGGTTCTGCACCTTCTGCGACTTGGCCTTGGTCTCCACCGTGACGCACCCGTCGAGGAAGCCGTACCACATCGCCACGGCATGGATGGAGCCGTCGGGGGCCAAGGAGCACATCGTCATCGCCCGGCGCTCCGCCAGGAACGCCTCCACCTCGACCGGCGTCATCTGTATGGCCTTGCGCTGGTTCACGCCGTGCCCCATGGCCTCGGTCATCCGGCACCTCCCCACTCGTGTGCCACGCAGCGTACCGCCGTGAGCTGGAGCGCAGGCCTTAAGAGTTCATCTTCAGAACACTTGTTGGTTGCAACGGTTTCACAGCACGTTCACCTCGACTTCGTAGCGTGAGGCCCGATGGCAACTGCTGATCGGCGTACAGATCACACCGGCCGGGATCTCCGTTCCGGTCCCGCCGCCGGGTGCCATCGCGGCCAGGGCACCCTGGCCGAGGTCATCATGATCCGACCGGCGCGCTCACACCGCACCGGGCTCCTCGGATCGTTGGTCACCATGGCGCGGGTATTCGCCTCCCCGCGTTCCCAGGCGACGTCGGTGCGATCTACCCCCCGTCCGCCGTCGTCGCCTGCCCTTCGTTCGGTCCCTCCGCCCCAGGTCCCTCACGACGCTGCCTGAGGCGGAGCACGAGTGGCAATCGCAAACGTACCGGCGACCACCGGCCGGTCCCCGCTGACCGGCCCGTCGCGAGACAACCGCCCACTGGTCCTGGTGGTCGACGACGAAGAGTCCTACCGCCAGGCCCTGGCGTCGGGCCTGACCCGGGAGGGGTTCGCCGTCGAGAGCGCGGGAGACGGGCACGAGGCGCTCCGCCTCTTCCACCGGGTCCACCCCGACCTGGTCCTGCTCGACGTGATGCTGCCCGACCAGTCGGGGATCGAGATCTGCCAACAGATGCGGAGCCTCAAGCCGGTGCCGATCATCATGGTCACGGCCCGCGACTCCGAGGTCGACATCGTGCTCGGCCTGGAGCTCGGGGCCAGCGACTACGTGGCCAAGCCGTTCCGCCTGCGCGAGCTGGTCGCCCGCATGCGGGCGGTGCTGCGACGCGGGGTGGCGGTCGCCGAGCACCACGACGAGGTCCTGACGGTCGGACCCGTCCGTCTCGATGCGGGCCGGCGCGAGGTGACCGTCAACGACGTCCCCGTCGACCTCTCCCGCAAGGAGTTCGATCTCCTCGCCCTGCTGATGGCGCACAGCGGCCAGGTCGTCACCCGGGACTGGTGCATCGACCGGCTGTGGTGGGACCAGGAGCTGACCGACACCCGGACCCTCGACACGCACATCAAGCGACTGCGACGGAAGATCGAGCCCGACCCCGCGAACCCACGCCACCTGGTCACGGTCCGGGGCGTGGGATTCCGCTTCGAGGCGTAGCCCGGCACGGCGGAGCCGCTTCGCCCTACATTGAGCGGATGCACAAAGGCGACGCCCTCCCCGACTTCGAGCTGCCGGACCAGACCGGCGCCCCCCGCACGCTGAGCGGGTACCTGGCGAAGGGGCCCGTCGTGCTCTTCTTCTATCCCGCGGCCATGACCTACGGCTGCACGAAGGAGAGCTGCCACTTCCGGGATCTGGCCGCCGAGTTCGCCGCCGTGGGAGCGCAGCCGGTCGGCATCAGCGCCGACCCGGTCGACAAGCAGAAGCAATTCGACGAGAAGGAGTCGCTCGGGTTCCCGCTGCTCTCCGACCCTGACCGCGTCGTGGCCGCCCAGCTCGGGGCCAAGCGCGGTCCGAGCTTCCTGCCCAACAAACGGATCACCTTCGTGATCGACACCGATCGCACGCTCCTCGACGTGATCCACTCCGAGGTGTCGATGTCCTCCCACGCCGACAAGGCCCTGGCTCTCTTGAAGGCGCGCCGCGCTGCCTGACCGCGCCGTCGTCGTCACGGGCGCCGCATCCGGCATCGGCGCCGCCACCGCGTCGCGGCTGGGCGCGGCGGGCTGGCGCGTCGTGGGTGTCGACCGCATGGAGGCCGACGTCGTCGCCGACCTGGGGACGGCGGAGGGCCGGGCGCGGGCAGTGGCCGAGGCGTCGGAGCGCTGCGAGGGTGCATTGGCCGGCGTCGTGACCTGTGCCGGGTTGGCGGGCGCGCCGAGCCGAGCCGGCTCACTGCTCGCCGCCGTCAACTACTTCGGGACGGTGGACGTCCTCGAGGGGCTCCGTCCGCACCTGACCCCCGGTGGCGCGGCCGTCGCGATCAGCTCGAACTCGACCACGGTGCAGCCGGGCGTCCCCGCCGACCTGGTCGACGCCTGCCTGGACCACGACGAGGAGCTGAGCGGCCGCATCGCCGACGCCAGGGGCTCCATGGTGGCGTACCCGGCCACCAAGTTGGCCGTGGCCCACTGGGTCCGGCGCCAGGCGACCGGACCCGACTGGGCCGGTGCCGGCCTCCGCCTCAACGCGATCGCACCGGGCATGATCGACACCCCGATGGTGGCGGGCATGCGGGCCGACCCCGAGACCGGCCCGCTCCTCGACATGCTGCCCATCCCCGTCGGGCGGCCCGGCCGGCCCGAGGAGATCGCCGCGCTAGTCGAGTTCCTGCTCGGGCCGGACGGGGCGTTCTTCTGCGGGTCCGTCCTCTTCTGCGACGGCGGGAGCGACGCCCTCCTGCGCACCCGCGACTGGCCCGCCGCCTGGGACATCTCCGTGGGCGACCTGGGCCGGCAACTTTCGTGATCGTCTGATCGCCCTCCCCGCCATCTGATCGCCCCCGGGACCGGCCCGAGCGGACCGTAGGCTGCTGGCATGCCGGGTCGGATCCTGGTGGACACCACCCCGCTCCGGGAGAGTCGCGACTTCCGGCTCCTCTTCACCGGCCAGCTCATCTCCATGCTGGGGACGCAGCTCACCGTCGTGGCCATCCCCTACCAGGTGTACTCCATGACCCACTCCTCGCTGCAGGTGGGCGCCATCAGCCTGGCCCAGCTCATCCCCTTCCTGGCGGGAGCGCTGTCCGCCGGGCCGATCGGCGACTCGGTCGACCGGCGGCGGATCATGATGTGGACGGCGGCCGCCATGACGGTGACCAGCGGCGCCATGGCCGTCAACGCGGCGGTGGCACACCCCTCACTGGTCGTCCTCTACGTCGTCAGCTCGCTGGCCGCCGGGCTCATGGGGTTCTCCAACACCGCGCGCATGGCCTCCGTGCCGGGCATGGTCGAGCGCCGGCACCTCACGGCTGCCTTCGCCATGATGCAGATCATCATTCAGGTGGGCACCGTCGTCGGCCCCGCGCTGTCGGGCCTCCTGCTCGGCATCGGCCTCCCGCTCGTGTACAGCCTCGACGCCGTGTCCTTCATCGTCGCCTGCATCGTGTCGGTGCTGCTGGCGCCCATCCCACCGGCGGAGGACGCCGCCGCTGGCCTCTCGCCCTGGCAGTCGACCAGGGAGGGCCTGCGCTACCTGCGCTCGCGTCAGGCGCTCCAGGGGGTGTACCTGATCGACGTCAACGCCATGGTGTTCGGCATGCCGCGGGCGCTCTTCCCCGCCATGGCCGGCTCGGTCTTCGGGGGCGGCACCATCACGCTGGGCCTCCTGTACGCCGCCCCGGGCGCGGGCGCACTGGCCGGCGCGGTCACCACGGGCTGGGTCGCCACCCTGCGCCGCCAGGGATGGGCGGTGATCATTGCGGTCTCGGTGTGGGGCGCCGCCATCGCGGTGTTCGGACTGGTCGACACGCTCTGGATCGCCCTCGTCCTCCTGGCCGTGGCGGGGTGGGCGGACGTGATCTCGGCGGTCCTCCGCAACACCATGTTGCAGACGTCCATACCCGAGCGCTTCCGCAGCCGCATGTCGTCCATGCAGATGGCGGTGGTGCAGGGCGGCCCGCGCCTGGGCGACATGGAGTCGGGCGCCGTCGCCACGCTGACGAGTGTGGAGTTCTCCGTCGTCTCGGGCGGGCTCGCCTGCATCGTCGGCGCGGCCGTCATCGGTGCGCTCATGCCGGTCTTCCGCCACCACGTGGCAGGCGAGATCGACGACGTGCCCGTATGATCCGGGCGTGAGCGGCACCTTCGCCGAGCCCACGTGGGGCGAGGTCAGCGCCGACGCGTTCGCCCGCATCGTCGTGGTGTCCCCACACTTCGACGACGCCGCCATGGGGGCGGGTCACCTGATCGCCAGCTACGACGACACGACGGTCGTCACCGTGCTCGGAGGACGGCCCCCCGCCTACCCCGCGGAGCCGTCGGAGTGGGACGCGCTCGGTGGGTTCGTCGCCGGCGACGACGTGGTCGCGGTGCGCCGTGAGGAGGACGTGGCCGCCATGTCGGTGCTCGAGTCGGGCTACCGCTGGCTCGACTTCGCCGATCACCAGTACCTCGCACCGCCGGACCGCCCGACGCCGGCGGCGGTGGCGCCCGTCCTCGGTCAGACGATCGCCGAGCTCGACGCCACGGCCGTGTTCGTCCCGATGGGGCTCGGCAACCCCGACCACGTGATGGTGCACGAGGCCAGCCTCCTGGTGCGCGTGGCGCAGCCCGAACGGGAGTGGTTCTGCTACGAGGATCACGGCTACAAGCACATACCGGGACTACTGGCCTGGCGGGTGGCGCGGCTCCTGCGCTCGCACCCCTGGCCCACCCCCGCCATCGTCCCCCACGTGCCCGACGAGGAGCGCAAGCGCCGCGCCATCTGGTGCTACACCTCCCAGATCCCCCCGCTCGAGCGCGACCACGCGCTCACCGCGCGCATGGAGGGGCGTGTCCCCGAGCAATTCTGGCGCCTGGCTGCGCCGCCCCGGGGGTGGGAAGGGCTGGCCGACTCCATCTGAACCCGGGCGCGCGACGACCCGCCCGGGGGGAGTACGGGCGGGTCGTCCGCGGAACCTCAGTGACCGCTGAGGTGGTGATGTGTGCGATCAGCCGGCGACAAGAGCTCCTGAGCCGATTGTGGGCCCGGGCACCACCCGGGACAAGGCCGCGAGCCAATCTTCATGCCCCCGAAATGTCGGCGCCGACCGCCGATCTCCTATGGGGCCACCGTGCCCGCGACGTGCGTCGGGCTGAGCGATCGGATGAGGACGCCGGAACGGAGCGGTCCGGCCACGACGCGGCACCGCGAAAGCTCTGCCGACCAGCGGTCAGCCGACGCCCTCGGTGCGACGACCACGACGGGCGTGTCCGCCGCGACGTCGTCGAGGCGTCGCAGGACCTCCTGGCAGCGTGCGTTCGACACGTCCAGCGCGCTGACCACCGCATCCGCCTCGTCGACGAGGGGGCAACGCCCGGCCTCCGACAAAGCGCACTCCCGAGCGGACCGGCCGCCGGGGCCGGGACACCACATGGTGCGGTAGCCGTGGCGGTCGAGCAGGTCGCAGACGGCGTGCGCCTCCGCCCCGTCGGCCGACTCGAAGAGCACGCGGGGTCGGTTGTCCTCGTCGCCTGCGGGTACGTCACGCCAACCCCGTGCCAGATCCTCGCCCAGCGGGCTGCGTCTGCGGTTCCAGAACATGATGTCCTCCCTCCTACACCGGGAGTGGGGCAGGAACTTCTCTACTTCATGTTTCTACAGTTAGGATATATAGGTTACCCCGGTCCGTCAACCTGGCCGGGTCTCACGGCGCCGTTCCGGGGCCGTGGGGAGGAGAATGCACGCAGATGAAGCTCACGCCGACCAACCGGACCGACTACGGCATCCGGGCCCTGATCTACCTGGCCAACGACCAGGGGTCCCACGCCAAGGCGGCCGACATCGGCGCGGCCATGGGCATCCCGACGGGCTTCTTGCAACAGGTGCTCCAGGAGCTCCAGCGGGCCCGGCTGGTGTCGTCCCGCTCGGGGCCCACGGGCGGCTACAAGCTGGCCCGGGCGCCCGAGGACATCACCATCCTCGAGATCGTCGAGACCCTGGAAGGGCCGATCGAGACGTCGGAGTGCGCTCTCCGGGGCGGGCCCTGCCGTTGGGACGAGGTCTGCGCCATGCACTGGGTGTGGTCCTCGGCGCGGACCGCGCTGAGCGACAGCCTGCGGGCGGCGTCGCTGGCCCGCGTGGCCGCCGACGACCGGGCCATCGCCGAGGGCTCCGTCGCCGTTCCTCGCGACTCCCACCGCCGTCGGCGCAGCTGAGCAGGTCCCGGGACCCCGGACCGGGGGCGTCGGTAGAGTCGACGGCGATGTCCGGGGACGACGAGCGCACGGTTGACGTCGACGGCCGCGAGCTGCGCATCACGCGGCCCGACAAGGTGTACTTCCCCGGGCTCGGCGCCACCAAGTTCGACCTCGTCTCGTACTACCTCGAGGTGGGCTCCCATCTGCTCAACACCGCCGGCGGCCGGCCGGCCATGCTGCAGCGCTTCCCCGAGGGCGCCACGGGCAAGTCCTTCTACCAGAAGCGCATTCCCGCCGGCGCACCCGACTGGCTGCAGTCCACCACCGTGTCGACGCCGAACGGCACCACGTCGAACGCGCTCGTGGTGGCCGACATGGCGCACGTGGTGTGGGCCGTCAACATCGGGTGTCTGGGCTTGCACCTGTGGCCGTATCTCGCCCGCGACCCCGCGCACGCCGACGAGCTGCGCATCGATCTCGACCCGACGACGGGCATCGGCTTCGAGGAGGTGCGCGCCGCGGCACTGCGCTGCCGCGACGTGCTCGCCGAGCTCGGCCTGCGCGGCTATCCGAAGACCACCGGCAGCAACGGGCTGCACGTGTACCTCCGGTTGGAGCCCCGCTGGGACTCGGTTCAGGTCAGGGCGGCCGCGGTGGCGCTGGCCCGGGAGCTCGAGCGCCGCTTCCCCGACGACATCACGGCGAACTGGTGGAAGGAGGAGCGGGGTCGCCGCGTGTTCGTCGACTTCAACCAGAACGCGCCGCACAAGACGGTGTTCGGGGCATGGTTCGCCCGCCCCCGCACCGGTGCCCAGGTGTCGACGCCCCTCACCTGGGAAGAGGTGGAGACCGTGGCCCCGGACGAGTTGACCATCCACACGGTGCCCGACCTGGTGCGGCGGCGCGGCGACCCCTGGGCCGACATCGGCAGCCACGCGCAGTCGCTCGAGCCGCTGGTGGAGCTGGCCGAGCGCGACAAGGCGGCCGGCCTGCAGGACGCGCCCTGGCCGCCCCAGTACCCGAAGATGCCCGACGAGCCGCCTCGGGTGGCCCCGAGCCGCGCCAAGAAGCCCTAGCCCCGTGCGGCCACTCGACGCACTGGAGCGGATCGCCTTCCTGCTGGAGCGCAGCGGCGCCGACACCTACAAGGTGCGTGCCTTCCGGCACGCCGCCCGTGCCGTGGCGGACATCCCCGACGACGAGCTGGCCGCGCTCGCCGCGTCCGGGCGGTTGCAGGACATCGAGGGCATCGGGAAGTCCACCGCGCAGGTCGTCGCGGAGGCGCTCGGGGGCGGCGTGCCCGCGTACCTGGCGCGCCTGGAGGACGAGCCGGACGACGTCGAGCTCGATGCGCCGGCCCAGGAGCTCCTCGGGTCGCTGCGCGGCGACTGCCACTCGCACTCCGACTGGTCCGACGGTGGGAGCCCGATCCTCGAAATGGCCGAGGCGGCGCGCGCGCTCGGCCACGAGTACCTGGTCCTGACGGATCACAGCGCGCGCCTCACCGTGGCCCACGGGCTGAACGCCGAGCGTCTCCGCGAGCAGCTCCATGTGCTGAGCGAGCTCAACGAGCGACTGGCGCCCTTTCGCATCCTGACCGGCATCGAGGTCGACATCCTCGAGGATGGCTCGCTCGACCAGGAGCTGGATCTCCTGGCGGAACTGGACGTCGTGGTGGCCAGCGTGCACTCGAAGCTGCGCATGGGCTCGGCGGACATGACCGCGCGTATGCTCGCCGCCATCGAGAGCCCGCACACCGACATCCTGGGACACTGCACCGGTCGCCTGATCACGGGGAGGGGCCGGCCCCAATCCTCCTTCGACGCCGAGGCCGTGTTCTCCGCCTGTGCGCGCACCGGGACCGCCGTGGAGATCAACTCCCGCCCCGAGCGCCAGGACCCGCCTCAGGACCTGCTGCGCCAGGCCGTCGGGCTCGGGTGCTCGTTCGCCATCGACACCGATGCCCACGCGCCCGGGCAGCTCGGCTGGCTCGGCCGCGGCTGCGCCAAGGCCGTCGACGCGGCGGTGCCCGCCGCGCGCATCGTGAACCGGTCGTCGGCGTGCGACCTGCTGGCCTGGACGTCGTCGCACGGTGGCTGACCTCTCGTGACGCTCGCCGTCCGCCCGCCCGTCGCACCCATGCTGGCCAAGCTGTCGCGCGAGCTGCCCCGTGCCGCCGGCCTGTACTACGAGCCGAAGTGGGACGGTTTCCGCTGCATCGTCTTCCGCGACGGGGACGACGTCGTGCTGGGCAGTCGCAACGAGAAGCCGCTGACGCGCTACTTCCCCGAGTTGGTCGAGGCGCTGCGGCGCGAGATCCCCGACCGCTGCGTGCTCGACGGCGAAATCGTCATTGCCGGGCCCAAGGGCCTCGACTTCGACGCGCTCTCCCAGCGCATCCACCCGGCGGAGAAACGCATCCGCCAGTTGGCCGAGTCGACACCCGCGTCGTTCGTCGCCTTCGACCTCCTGGCCCACGACGACCGCTCGTATCTCGACACGCCGTACGCGGCGCGGCGCGGGGCGCTCGAGAAGCTCCTCGCGCGGACTCGCCCGCCCGTCCACCTCACTCCGGTCACGGACGACCCCGATGTGGCGGCCGACTGGTTCTCGCGCTTCGAGGGCGCCGGACTAGACGGGGTCGTCGCCAAGGATGCCGACCTCGCGTACCTGCCGGACAAGCGCGCCATGGTCAAGGTCAAGCACGAGCGGACGGCGGACTGCGTCGTCGGGGGATTCCGCGTGCACAAGGACGGCCACGGGGTGGGCTCCCTGCTGCTCGGCCTCTACGACACCGACGGGGTCCTGCACCACGTCGGTGTCGCCTCCGGGTTCAGCGCGGCGCGCCGTCGCGAGCTGGTGGCCGAGCTCGAGCCGTACAGGAAGGACGCCCTGGCCGGCCACCCCTGGGCCGCCGGCGCCACCTCGGCGAGCCGGATCCCGGGCGGCCCGAACCGCTGGAACGCCGGGAAGGACATGACCTGGGACGCGCTGCGCGCCGAGGCGGTGTGCGAGGTCTCCTACGACCATCTGCAGGAGGAGCGCTTCCGCCACGCCACGACGTTCCGGCGCTGGCGACCCGATCGAGAGGCGGCGTCGTGCACGTACGACCAGCTGGAGGCGCCCGTTCCCTACGAGTTGGCCAAGGTCTTCGGCACGCGGTGAGCGCTGCGGCGCGCGCGCCCGCAGGCCCCGTCAGTCGAGCAGATCGGGATCGGCGGCCAGCTCGGCGCGCACGGCGGCCTCCCAGAAGCCGACGAAGCCCTCGCCGTCGCTCCTGGCCACCATGTCGATGAAGGCCTGCGGCAGCCGGGTGGCGCCCGAGCCACCGGCGGCGCGCGCGTACCAGGCATGCTGGCAGCGCTGCTCGAGCGCCACCGCGCGTTGGTGGACGGCACGGGCGGAGCCCCCCAGCACGAAGACGCCGTGGCCGGCCAGGAGCGCCATGGTGGCGTCGCCCATCTGCTCCACCGCCCGACGCGCGCTCCCGGGGTCGTTCACGGGCCCCTCGTATTCGTCGACGAGCACGAGGTTCCCGCCGCCGAGCGCCGAGCTCTGGTCCAGGATCGGTGGCACCTCGGCGAGGTCGGCCCACACCGTCCCGAAGAGAGGGTGGTTGTGCATCGCCCAGCCGACGTCGGACCGCAGCGTGTGCAGCTGGAGGTGGAGCGGGATGCCGAGCGGGACGGGCCAGTCGCCCTCGAGGACCCGGCCCTCCAGGTCGATCCGCAGCACCTGCGACGGCCGGAGCTCGGCCCAGGTCAGCAGCCACGGGTTGCACAGCAGCGTGCCGTCACCGAGGTTGACGGTGATGTGGCCGGCCAGGTGGTCGCTGTAACCCTCACGCCACAGGGCCCGGGCCAGGACCACCAGCTCCTCGCGCGGCGTCAGGTCGGGCATCAGCTTGTCGGCGTTCGGCGTGAACATCGTCGTCTCCTCAGAGCGGCAGGACCGGATCGGGCAGCGGGTGGCGATAGAGCGACGCCGCGTTCTCGCAGCACATGGCGCGCAGCTCCTCCACCGGGAGGTGACCCCAGCACTTCTCAATGACCTGTTGGGTGTCGGGCCAGGTCCCGTCGCCATGGGGGTAATCCACCTCCACCATGATGTTGTCCACTCCGATGCGGTGGCGGGTGTCGATGGTGGAGGGGTCGTCGAGCGTGCAGAACCAGAAGTTCCGGCACAGGACCTCGGAGGGCCGCATCTCCCATCCCCGGCCGTAGCCGGAGCGTTCGACCATGTTGTCGAGGCGGTCGAGCAACATGGCCACCCATCCGATGCCGCCTTCGCTCATGGCCACCTTGAGCGACGGGTGCCGCACCGCGTAACCCGACCAGAGCCATTCCGTGCAGGCCGTGAGCGACAGCTGCCCGAACAAGGTGGCCCCGAGCTGCAGGGAGTCCATGCCCGCGCCCGGCGGTGCCGGCGTGAGGCCGGAGCTCCCGACGTGCAGCGAGACCACGGTGTCCGTCTCGATGACGGCGGCCATGATCGGGTCCCAGTGCTCCCGGTCCCACAACGAGGGCAGTCCGATCTCGTGCGGGCGTTCGGGCAGGGTGACCGAGGTGAAGCCACGGGCGGCGTTGCGGCGGATCTCGGCGGCGGCCAGGTCGGGGTCGGCCAGGTACGTGATGCCGAGCGGGACGATGCGCTCGGGGTGGGCCGAGTACCACGCCTCGTAGAGCCAGTCGTTCCAGGCCCTGACGCAGGCCAGGCCGAGGTCGGGGTCGCCGCAGGAGAAGAAGACCCGGCCGCAGAAGCCGGTGATCTGGGAGGGGAAGTTGACGGAGGCCCAGACGCCGTTGATGTCCATGTCGTGCACCCGCGCCTCGACGTCGTAGCAGCCGGGCCGCATCTGGTCGAAGCGGAAGGGCTCCAGGCCGTAGGTCCCCGGTCGCCGTCCGGCGACTGCGTTCATGCCCACCTGGGTGAAGCGCTCGCCCTCGAATTCCCAGACCTGGTGGCCCGCCGGCGTCTCGACGATCCGGGGCGCCCGGTCCGCCAGCGCGGTGGGCAGCCGTCCCTCGAACGTGTCGGGGGGCTCGACGACGTGGTCGTCCACCGAAATGACGGTGTAGCGCACCGCCCGGGGCTCGGGTTCGGGCAGGAACAGGTCGTCGTCGCGCACCGTCGTGAGTATGCCCGAGGTGGGGTCCCGCCGCATCCCGCCCGCGCCGGTACCATCGGGCCCATCGCCCCCGACGACGTGTCCGCCGAGGATCGCCCGCCGCCCCCCATCCGCCTGCTGCTGGCCGACGTGGACGGGACCCTCGTCACCCAGGACAAGGTCCTGACCGACCGTGCCGTCGCCGCGGTGCACAGCCTCCGCGACGCCGGCGTCCTCTTCGCCATCACGAGTGGTCGGCCGCCCCGGGGCATGGAGATGCTGGTGGACCCCCTCGACCTGCAGACGCCGATCGCCGCCTTCAACGGTGGCGAGCTGGTGGACCGGTCCATGACGGTGCTGGCGCAGCACGTCGTGCCCGAGCACCTCGTGGTCCCCGTCGCCGACCTCATGGCGTCCTTCCACCTCGACGTCTGGGTCTACCGCGGGACCGACTGGTACGTCCCCGATCCCAAGGGCCCGCACGTCGACCGGGAGGCCTGGACCGTCAAGTTCGAGCCCAAGGTGATGCACGGCTTCGAGGGGCTGACCGACGGCGTGGTCAAGCTGGTGGGCGTCAGCGACGATCACGACGCCATCGACGCCGCGAGCGCCGCCGGCCGTGACACCTTCGGCGACCACGTGACGGCGGCCGCCTCGCAGCCCTACTACCTCGACGTGACGCACCCGCACGCCAACAAGGGCTTCGTGGCGCGCGACCTGGCCCGGCGCTTCCAACTGGACCAGGAGCAGATCGCCACCATCGGGGACATGCCCAACGACATCCTCATGTTCGCCCACTCCGGGCTCGGCATCGCGATGGGGAACGCGGATCCTCAGGTGAAGCGGGCCGCGCGGCGCATCACGGCGGACAACGAGCACGACGGGTTCGCGGTCGCCGTCGAGCGCTTCGTGCTCCCGGCGGCCCTTGCTACACCCCGCGATGGTTCTCGAAGCGGGCGTACTGCTTGAGGAACAGGAGATTGGCCTTCCCGGTGGGGCCGTTGCGGTGCTTGGCCACCTCTATCAGCGCGTCGTCGGCCCGGTCGATCGGCACCTCGTCGTTGTACTCCGACTCGCGGTAGATGAACAGGACGACGTCGGCGTCCTGCTCCAGCGAGCCGGACTCCCGGAGGTCCGACAGCTGGGGCGTCTTGTCCGAGCGGGACTCGAGGTTGCGCGACAGCTGGGACAGGGCCACGACGGGCACCTCGAGCTCGCGGGCGAGGATCTTGAGGCCGCGGCTGATCTCGGCCACCTCGGTCTGGCGGTTCTCGGCCCTGCCCCGTCCCGTCATCAGCTGGAGGTAGTCGACGACGACCAGCCCGAGGTCGCCCTCCGACTTCTTCAGGCGCCGCGCCCGGGCCCGGATGTCCATGACGGTCACGTTGGGGTTGTCGTCGATGAAGATGGGCGCACCGGACAGCCGGGTGACCGCCATCCCGATCTTGCTCCAGTCCTGGGTGCGGATCCGCCCCGTCTGCAGGCTCTGACCGTTCACCTCGGCCTCCGAGGCGAGCAGGCGCTGGGTGAGCTCGAGATGGCCCATCTCGAGGGAGAACAGCAGCGCAGGACGGCCCACGCTGAGCCCGACGTTGGCCAGGACCCCGAGCGCGAAGCTCGTCTTGCCCATGCCCGGCCGCGCACCCACGATGTTCAGCGAGGACGGCTGGAAACCGAGCAGGATGCGGTCCAGTTCGTGGTAGCCGGTGGCGACCCCCGTGATGTGCGAGCCGCGCTGGCCGAGCTCCTCGATGCGGTCGAGCCCCTTCCCCAGCAGCTCGTGCAGTGGGCGCATGGTGTCGGCCGTGCGCCGCTCGCCCACGTTGAACACGAGCTGCTCGGCCTCGTCCACCGCGGCCTTCACGTCCTCGGGTACCGAGTAGCCGATGTCGGCGATGTCCCCCGCGACCCCGATGAGCTTGCGCAGCAGCGCGTGCTCCTCGACGATGGCGGCGTAGTGCCGCGCGTTGGCGATCGACGGTGTGTTCGCCTGCAGCGAGATGAAGATGGAAGGGTCGCCGACGGACTCGAGGACGCCCGAGCGCTTGAGCTCGTCGGTCACGGTCACGGCGTCGATCGCCTCGCCCCGCTCCATGAGGGCCTGGATCGCCCCGAAGATGTGCCCGTGCGCCGGCTTGTAGAAGTCACCGGCCGAGCACCGCTCGATCCCGACCGAGGCCGCGTCGTTGGACAGCAGCATGGCCCCGAGCAACGACTCCTCGGCCTCGAGATCGTGGGGCGGCACGCGCGCGCCGGTCGGGGTGGGGTGCGGTGCCGCCCTGAGGGGGCGGGGGCGGGTGTCGTCGAAGGCTTGGACCACGGCTCCCCTACTCTGACGGTCCGAGGCTGGGGAACGTAAGGGCGAACTTGCTGTGGGTAACGCCACCCAGCGTGTGGGTAACGCGGCCGACCGTGTGGGTAACACGGCACTGCGTGTGGGTAACCATGGCGGGAAGCACACCTCTGGTGTGGATAAGCCGTGCACGAGCGATCGGACCAGGGAGTCCCGAGAGCAGGGAACGGCGCGCCGACACCTTCACCCCGCCATGATGGGCACGTGGCTGTGACAGCGGCGTGGATCCCGCGCCACCTGTCGCTCAGGAGGCGGCGCTGACCTCCACCGTCACCACGGTCGCCACGTCGCGGAACAACTCGACCGTCACCTCGAAGGTCCCGGTCTCCTTGATGTGCTCGGGCAGCACGACGTGCTTGCGGTCGATCTCCACGCCCTTGGCGGCCCGGATGGCCTCCACCACGTCGGCCGGCCCGATGGAGCCGAAGAGCCGCCCGCCGCCCGCCGCCCGGGCGCTGATCGGGATCACCGCGCCGGCGAGCAGGGAGGCCTGGGCCACGGCCGCGCCGCGGTCGTGGGCCTCGCGCAGGTCACGGCCGCGCCGCATCTGCTCGGCCTGGCCCTCGACGCCCTCCGTGGCGACGATGGCGCGCCCCTCGGGCAGCAGGTAATTGCGGGCGAAGCCGCCCGCCACCTTGACGATGTCACCGCGGCGGCCCACACCGGCGACGTCGTCGCGCAACAGGACCTTCATGCCTCCGCACCCGCCCCTTCGGGCTCGACGACGACCTCGACCACCGCCCCGGCCTCGGCCTCCGCCACTGCTTCGTCGACGATCGCCAGCGCCTCCGCCACGTCGGCGTCGGCCGCCTCGGCCTGCGCCGCCGCCGCGGCCTCACGCTCGCGCCGGGAATCGGCCGACAGCTGGTCGCCCAGCGTCCGCTCGCCCCGGTCGCGTCCGCCGCCGCGCCCGCCGGGACGCTCGGTCACGGTGCGCTGGGTGTACGGCAGCAGCACGAGCTCGCGTGCCGTCTTGATGGCCATGGCCAGCGCGCGCTGGTGCTGGGCACAGTTGCCGGTCACCCGGCGTGAGCGGATCTTGCCCCGGTCGCTCATGTACTTGCGCAGCATCGGGACGTCCTTGTAGTCCACCCACTCCACCTTGTCGCGGCACAGCGCGCACGGCTTCTTCTTGACCCGTCGGCCGAGGTCCTTGGGGGCACGGCGCGCCGCCGACCCGCCTCGCTGGTTGTTGCGTGCCATCAGAAGGGCTCCTCGTCGAATCCGTAGCCGCCGCCATCGGCGGCCGGCTGCTGCTGTTGCGGCGGCGGCGCCTGGCGACCGCCGCCCCGCGGTGACCCCTCGCCGGGACCACGGCGCTCGTTCTTGGTGATGTGCGCGGTCGCCCACCGCAGAGAGGGGCCGATCTCGTCCGCCACCACCTCCACCTTGGAGCGGCGCTCGCCCTCCTGGGTCTCCCAGCTGCGCTGCTCGAGCCGCCCGGCCACCATGACCCGCGCGCCGCGGGTAATCGTCTCGCTCACGTTCTCGGCCATCTCACGCCAGCACACGATGTCGAAGAACGACGTCGCCTCCTCCCACTCCTGGGTCTGGCGGTTCTGCCAGCGCCGGTTGACCGCCAGGCCGAAGGTCACGTTGGCCTGGCCGGTGTTGGTGAAGCGCAATTCGGGGTCGCGCGTCACGTTCCCCACCAGCGTCACGCTGTTGTCTGTCGCCATGTCTGCTCCTCTCGGCCCTTCAGCTGGCTGCCGGCTCGGCCGCCACGGCCTTGTCGGGAAGGCGCACCACCTTGTGACGCACCACCTCGTCGGCCAGGCCGAGCAGGCGGTCCAGGGCGGCCACGGTCTCGGGCTCCCCGGTGAATTCGACCACGACGTAGTAACCCTCGCGCTTGTGGTTCACCTCGTAGGCGAAGCTGCGCTTGCCCCAGCGGTCGATCGCGCCCGGGTTGCCCCCGGTGCTGCGGATGACCTCGAGGGCGCGGTCGAGGACGCCCTGAATGACGCTGGGTTCGGTGGTGGCCTCGAAGATGGCCATGACTTCGTAAGGCCGCATGTGCGGCGTACCTCCCTCTGGACCGGGCAGGGCCCGGGCCCCTGACGGTCAGGAGCAGGGTCTGTTGCGGGCGGCCATGCTAGCCGCGCTCACGCGAGGGCGTCGCCCAGGCCCGCCGGGGCGTGGTAGGTCTCGGCGTCGCCCGGGAAGTCCCCGTTGCGCACGTCCTCGGCGAACGCGGCGATGGCCTCGGTCGCGAGCCGGCCCACCTCCGCGTAGCGGCGGACGAACTTGGGCGGTGTCCCCTTGCCCAGCCCGAGCAGGTCGTGGAAGACCAGCACCTGGCCGTCGCAGGCCGGGCCGGCACCGATGCCGATCGTCGGCACGTCGACGGCCTCGGTGACGGCGGCGCCCACGACGTCGGGCACCCCTTCGATCACGAACCCGAAGCAGCCGGCGGCGCTGAGGGCCTTGGCCGCGTCGAGCAGTGCGGCGGCGGCGTCGGCGCTCTTGCCCTGCACCCGGAAGCCACCCATGGCCAGGATCGACTGCGGCGTGAGGCCCAGGTGGCCCATGACGGGGATCTCGGCCCTGATGATGGCCTCGACGACCGGGAGGCGGGCCCGGCCGCCTTCGAGCTTCACCGCGTGCGCGCCGGCGCGAATGAGCGTTGCCGCGTTGCGCACCGCCTCATCCGCCGACAGGTGGTAGCTCATCCACGGCATGTCGCCCAGGATCAGCGAGCGCGGCCTGGCCCGGGCCACGGCCGCGGTGTGGTGCGCCATCACGTCGATGTCGACGTGCAGCGTGTCCTCGTACCCGAGCACGTTGTTGGCCACCGAGTCGCCCACCAAGATGATGTCGACGCCGGCCTCCGAGACGATGCGCGCCCCCGGCTCGTCATAGGCGGTGACCATCACGATGGGGGCGTCCCCGTTTCGCCGCTTGCGCGCCCGCAGGGAGGGAACGGTGAGGGGCCGGTCGCTCACCGAGCCGGCGCCGCCTTCTTCGGCCGTGCCTTGCCACCTCCGGCCGGGTACTTGCGCATCAGGTGATGCCAGGCACACGCGGGGCACACCTCCACCTCGTAGCAGAGGACCGGTTCGGGCCGGCGGCACAGGGCCTTGAGCTCGGCCGCCGTGCCCGGGCAGCGGCCGCCCGGCGGCAGCTTGGCCCCGAACACGAAGGTGACGATCACCAGCCGGCCGTCGTCGCAGATGGGGCAGACCTCCTTGGTGGGCCGCCCCACGTTGCGGGCGGCCCGCAGGAGCTCCGGATGGGCGTCGCACACGTCGACCCGTGGGACCTTGCCCCGATCGACCTCCCGGACCAGGCCGTTGCGGACGATCCGGTACTCCACCTGTGCGGTGACGTCAGGGCTCACCGCTCGGGATGAGGACCTCGGTTCCGAGGTGACGGACACGGCCGCCAGGCTACCCCCCGGGTGCCCCCGGGGCACCCAATTGGGTGGCAATTCAGGCACGACCGTGACCACGCCGTGACGGTAAGCCACATACCGCTATATCGATCCGATATACTTTCCGTCATGTTGGACCTGGCTATCCTCGGCCTCCTCGAAGAGCGCGACCTCCACGGGTACGAGATCCGGCGCCAGCTGCGCGAGCACCTGGGCCTCCTAGCCAACGTGTCGTTCGGGTCCATCTACCCGGCGCTGACCCGGCTGGAGAAGTCGGGCGCCGTGGTGGCGGCGGACGGAGGCAGCGAGGGCGGCGTGCCTTCCTCCCCGGCGCCGCCCACCGGCTCACTGAGCGGCGAGCTGGCCGTGCTGCGAGCCCGGCGCCACTCCCCCACCCGGGCCCGCCGGGGCAAGAAGGTCTATCGCATCACCGACGCCGGTCGGCGGCTCTTCGTCGAGCTGCTGACGGGGGGCGGGGCGGCGGACGACGCCCGGAGCTTCGGGCTCCGCCTGGCCTTCGCCCGGCACCTCGCCCCACAGGCCCGCCTCACCCTGCTGGAGCGCCGGCGCGCCCTGCTGGTCCAGCGCCTCGGCGAGGCGGAGGCCGCTCGTGCCGACCTCGACGTCTACGCCCGCTCGGTCGTCCAGCACACCGCGGACGGCGTCGCCCGCGACATCAGCTGGCTCGACACCCTCATCGCGTCCGAACGCGCCGCCCTCGCCGGCGCCGGCACCGAGCCGGTGGCGTGACACACCCCCGCAGCACCGACACCGAAGGAGACCATCTCATGCCAAGCCCGATCCGCCTCGCGATTGCCGGTGTCGGCAACTGCGCCAGCTCGCTCCTCCAGGGCATCACCTACTACCGCGATGCGGATCCCGACGACGTGGTGCCGGGACTCATGCACGTGGAGCTCGGCGGCTACCACGTGCGAGACCTCGCCCCGGTTGCCGCGTTCGACGTGGACCAGGCCAAGGTCGGCACCGACCTGGGCAAGGCCATTCACGCCGGGCTGAACAACACGGTGCGCTTCGCCGAGGTCGGCGAGCTGGGCGTGACCGTCCAGCGTGGCCCCACCTTCGACGGGCTGGGGCAGTACTACCGCGAGCTGGTCGAGGAGTCGCCCGCCGAGCCGGTGGACGTGGCCGCGGCCTTGCGCGAGGCCCGGGCCGACGTCCTCGTCTCCTATCTCCCCGTCGGCTCCGAGCAGGCCCAGCGCCACTACGCCGAGGCCTGCCTCCATGCGGGTGTGGCCTTCGTGAACGCCATCCCCGTCTTCATCGCCTCGGACCCCGAGTGGGCGCGCCGGTTCCGGGACGCCGGCATCCCGATCGTGGGCGACGACATCAAGAGCCAGGTGGGCTCCACCATCGTCCACCGCATCCTGACCCGCCTCTTCGAGGACCGGGGTCTGGCCCTCGACCACACCTACCAGCTCAACTTCGGCGGCAACATGGACTTCAAGAACATGCTCG
Source organism: uncultured Acidimicrobiaceae bacterium (assembly GCA_963736525.1). Taxonomy (GTDB): domain Bacteria; phylum Actinomycetota; class Acidimicrobiia; order Acidimicrobiales; family RAAP-2; genus Bog-473. The sequence goes on along the minus strand of CAVTPF010000001.1, from coordinate 67,035 downwards.
AGCGCCAGCGGCTGGAGTCCAAGAAGATCTCGAAGACCCAGGCGGTCACCAGCCAGCTGGAGGACAACGTGCTCGATGCGGACGACGTCCACGTCGGCCCGTCCGACCACGTCCCCTGGCTCAAGGACCGCAAGTGGGCCTACATCCGGATGGAGGGTCGCAACTTCGGCGACGTGCCGCTCAACCTCGAGCTCAAGCTCGAGGTGTGGGACTCCCCCAACTCGGCGGGTGTCATCATCGACGCCGTGCGCTGCGCCAAGCTGGCACTCGACCGCGGCATCGGCGGGCCCCTCCTCGGTCCGTCCGCCTACTTCATGAAGTCGCCGCCGGTGCAGTACCACGACGACGTGGCGCACGGCCTCGTGGAGGCGTTCGCCGCCGGGGAGGCGCAGGAGAGCTGGCCGGCCGACTGAGCACGGAGCTCTGCGCGCGCCGAGCGACCAGAGGAGCCTGCCCAGAACGGTCGACAGTTCTGACGATCAGACGAGGATGCGCTCGTCCGGCGCTCGGACCCCGACGACGGCCAGGGTCCGGCCCATGCCCAGGAAGGCACCGCAGCAGATCGTCAGGTCGGTCAGCTCCTCGTCGGCGTACGCCGCGTGGAGCCGCTGCCACAGCTCGTCGTCCATGGCGAGATGGTCCAGCGCGAAGCGCTCGGCGAACTCCGCGGCCAGCCGCTCGCGTCCCGTCAGCCCTTCGGCGGAGCGCCAGTCCGACACCTCCGCGTAGAACGGCTCGCCGGCCCCGGCGCGCTCGCCGTCACGGGCCCTGGTGTCGCGGCACACCGCGCAGTCGTTGATCAGCGCGATGGTCCAGCGCGCCGCCTCGCGCTCGCGCACCGAGAGCTGCGAGTTGCCGTAGACGGCCTCGGACAGCGCGCCCATGCCCGCCGCCATCTTGGGACGCAACAGCGCCCAGTCGATGTGCTCGCCCATGCCGCTGTCCGGTGCCGTGATCCTCGTCATGAACCGAGGGTAGCGCCGGCGGGCCGTCGGGTCACTGCGGCGCGGCCGCGGCCCACCACTGGCGAAGCCGGGCGGCCGCCTCCTCCTCCCCGAGGGGTCCTTCGTCGAGACGCAGCTCCATCAGGAAGGCGAGGGCCTCGCCCACGGCCCGACCCGGCCCGATGCCCAACAGCTCCATCACCTGGTTCCCGTCGAGGTCCGGACGCAGGGCGTCGAGCTCCTCCTGCTGGCGCAGCTCGGCGATGCGGGCCTCCAGCTCTTCCATCCGCCGCGCCAGGGCCCGGGCCTTGGCGGCGTTGCGCGTCGTGCTGTCGCACCGCGTCAGCTCGTTGAGCATGTCGAGATAGGGCCCGGCGTCGCGTACGTAGCGCCGCACGGCCTTGTCGGTCCATCCCAGCCTGTACGTGTGGAAGCGCAGGTGCAGCTCCACCAGCCGCACCACCGTCTCGACCTCGGCGGCGGGGTAGCGCAGCGCCTCCATCCGGGCCCGGGTCATGCGGGCGCCGACGACCTCGTGGTGGTGGAAGCTGACGCCGCCGTCGGTGATGGCCCGTGTGCGCGGTTTGCCGACGTCGTGGAAGAGAGCAGCCAGCCGCAACAGCCGGTTCTTCGAGGTCTTGTCGACGACGGCGAGCGTGTGCGCCAGCACGTCCTTGTGCCGGTGGATGGGATCCTGCTCGAGCGCGAGACCGGGCAGTTCGGGCAAGAAGTCCTCGGCCAGGCCCGTCCGCACCACGAACCACAGGGCCTCCGACGGCACGTCGACCATGATCATCTTGTCCAGCTCGTCGCGGATGCGCTCGGGCGAGACGATGGACAGCCGGCCGTGCAGACGCACCACGGCGGCGGTGAGCTCGGGGTCGGGCTCGATCGAGAAGCGCGCCGCGAAGCGCGCGGCACGGAGCATGCGGAGCGGGTCGTCCCCGAAGGACACCTCGGGGTCCAACGGGGTCCGCAGCCGTCCGGCCGCCAGGTCGCCGAGCCCGTCGAAGGGGTCGATCAGCTCCATGTCGGGGAGCCGCAACGCCAGCGCGTTGATCGTGAAGTCCCGCCGCGACAGGTCGACCGCGATGTCGTTGCCGAACGTCACCTCGGGCTTGCGCGACTCGGGCACGTAGACCTCGGCACGGTGCGTCGTGATCTCGTAGACCCGACCGCCCTTGCGACAGCCGATCGTGCCGAACCGCGCCCCCTGCGTCCACACGTCGTCGGCCCAGTCACACACCAGGCGTTCGATCTCGTCCGGGCGGGCGTCCGTCGTCAGGTCGACGTCGGCGGCGGGGTCGGCCGCACCGGAAAACAGCGCGTCGCGCACCGATCCGCCCACCAGATACAGCGTCCGACCGGCGGCCGCGAAGCGGCGCGCGATCTCCTCGGTGGCGCTGACGTAGGGGCGGAACCGCTCGGGCACCGACGTGGACTGCACCCGCCCACGGTAGTGCGGCCTCTAGCCTCTCCCTGTGTCGACGCGCTGGGCCAGGACTGCCCTCTGCACGCTCGCCGTGGCCGCAGCCTCCCTCCTCGGCACGGTGGGCACCGCTGCCGCGGGGGCACCGGTGCGCGTCAGCACCGACGCCCCTGCGCTCAGCCTGCTCTCGCAGACCCCATGGGTGACCGCCACCCAGCCCTGGTTCAACGTCGCTTTCGGCATCGGGCCGTCCGCCGGGCCGGCCACCGGGCTGCACGTGAGCCTGACCTTCTACGGGCGCCTCGACGACTTCTCCCAACTACAGCAGGCGATCGGCGGGACGCCGCCCACCGCCGAGCTGCTCGAGTCCGACATCCCCGTCGGCCCCGGCGCCACCGGCCTCACGGCATCGACGTGCGTGACGGTCCTGCCCGAGGACGGCGCCACTGCGCCGGCATCGGGCCCGGGATCGTGCGCGGCGGGCGATACCACCACCTTGACGCTCGGCTGCAAGCCGCTCACCGGCAGGTGCGGTGACGTCTACCCGGTGGCCGTCGCGCTCGAGCGCCAGGGCGACGCCGCCCCGCTGGCGCACTTCACGACGTTCCTCACCTACCAAGAGCCACAGGCCGTCGGAGAGGGTGGCCCGCTGCGCGTCGGGGTCGTGGTCCCCGTGGCGGCGGGCGGCGTGACCGCCATGGCCGACGCGCTCACGGACCACCCCGACGTGGCCACCACGCTGGCCGTCAGCCCGCTCGCCCTCGGCGCGACGCAGCGACCGGGGTCCCACGACGGTCAACGCGCGCTGAGCCAGCTGGCGGACCTGAGCGGCGACCAGGTGGTCGACCAGCCTTACGTGCCGATCAACGTGGCGGCGCTGTCCGAGGCCGGCATCGCGGGCGAGATCGGCGCGCAGGTGAACCGGGGCGACGAGCTGCTGCGCACGGCCGGGCTCAAACCGTCGGGTGGCGCGTGGGTCGACACCGCCTCCACCTTCTCCCAGGGCGACGCGGGGAACCTGGCGACCGGGCTCCAGGTGGCCGGCGCCTCCCACCTCGTGCTGAGTGACGGCGACCTGGCGGCGGGCGGCTCGGAGCAACTCACCTTCGCCCAGCCGTTCACGCTCGACCTCGGCCACGCATCGACCGTGCCCGCCGCCGCCGCCGATTCCACCCTCGACGCTCGCTTCAGCGCGGAGCCGGCTGACCCGGTCCTCGGTGCCGAGCAATTGCTGGCGGGGTTGTCGTTCGTCCACTTCGAGAACGCGTTCCTGCGCCAACCACGGGGGGTCGTGGTGGCGCCGCCGGCGGGATGGAGTCCCTCGGGTGCCTTCGTGGACACCCTGCTCGGCGGGCTCTCGGGCAACCCGGCGCTGACCGCGGTCACCCTGAGCCAGTACTTCGACCAGGTGCCCGTCGCCGGCAACGGCGAGCCCGCCATGCGCCAATTGCAGGCAGGCCCGGCCGGACACGGCATCTCCCACACCGCCGCCGTCCGGATCGCCCTGGGTCGCCAACAGCTCTCGTCCTACACGGACGCGGCGACCGGGCGCTGCGGCGTCGCGACGACCGGGCGCCCGCCCGAGCTGACCAGTCTGAACGACGCCCTCCTCGTCACCGAGGCACGCGGGCTCACCCCCGCCGGGCGTGCGGCGGCACTGGCCGTCTTCGACCGGGCCTTCGACGCCACGACGGGGAGGATCACGCTGGCCACCGAGCGCACCGTGACGTTCACGGCGCAGCGGGCCGCCATTCCCGTCACCGTCCTGTCGGACACCCCCTATCCGGTGTGCGTGGTCGTGACCCTGGCCAGCGACAAGTTCACCTTCCCCAACGGCAACACCCGGGAGCTGTTGCTCGACCGGCCCACCACGTCGGTGCGGGTGACGGCGCAGGCGCGGACCTCTGGCGACCGGCTCCCCATCGATGTCACCCTGCACACGCCCGACGGCCAGCTGTTGCTCGCCCACACCGTGCTCACGGTGCAGTCGACGGCCATCTCCTTCGTGGGGGTGGCGCTCACCGTGCTGGCCGGCGCCGTCCTCATCGTGTGGTGGGTGCGCACGTGGCGCCGCTCGCGTCGCCTGCGGCCCCGGGCCCACTGACCGTGGCCCGCGCGCGCCGCGCCCAGACACTGCCGCTGCGGACGTCCGCCGCCTACGTGGCGGTGGGGACGGGCGTCTCCCGGGTCACCGGGCTCCTGCGCTTCGTTGCCCTGGCCTGGGCCCTGGGCCAGACCCCCCTGGCCGACTCCTACAACCTCGCCAACACCACCCCCAACATGCTCTACGACGTCGTGCTGGGGGGCGTCCTGTCCGCCACCTTCATCCCGGTCTTCGTCGAACGCCTGGCCAAGAAGAGCGAGCGCGAGGCGTTCGAATCGATCTCCGCCGTCGTGACGGTCTCGGTCGTCGTCCTCGTCACCACGACAGCGGCCGCGCTCCTCGCGGCGCCGTACCTCATCGACGCCCTGACCGCGCTCGATACGCATGCCCAGCCCTCACAGGTGCACCGCTTCGTGCTCGAGCGCCACGTGGCCACCACCTTCTTGCGCTGGTTCGTCATCCAGATCGCCGCCTACGGCCTCTTCGCGCTGGGGGCCGCGCTCCTCAACACCCGCCGTCGCTTCGTGGCCGTGGCCTGGGCCCCGATCGTCAACAACTTCGTCTGCATCGGGATCCTGGTCTGGTTCGGCCTCTGGGCCGGCCATGGTGCTTCGCTCGCCAGCGTGGAACAGCACCGGGGCCAACTGGTCCTGCTCGGGCTGGGCACCTCGCTCGGTGTCGTGCTCCAGGGGGTGGCACTGCTGCCCAGCCTGCGCCAGGCCAACCTCGGCCTGCTCCGCTGGAACTGGAACCCGCGTGACGAGGCGCTGCGCGCGGTGACTCGCCTCGGGGCATGGACATTCGGGTTCGTCGTGGCCAACCAGGTGGCGCTCTTCGTGGTGACCGTCCTGGCCGGCACCGTCCCCGGGCCTGACCCGGTCTCGGCGTACACGTACGCCTACGCGTTCTTCCAACTGCCCTACGGGGTCGTCACGGTCACGGTGATGTCCGTCGTCACGCCCGACCTCGCCCAGCGCTGGTCCTTGGGCGAGACACGCGCCTTCCTGCACCGCTTGGCCGGCGGCCTGCGCGCCGTCCTCGCCCTCATCATCCCCTCGGCCGTCGGGATGCTGCTCCTCGCCAAACCAGCCGTCGCGTTGCTCCTCGGCATCGGCCACAGCACACCGGCGCAGACGGCGACCACCGGGGCCGCCCTGGCCATGTTCGCCCTCGGGCTCCCCGGCTTCTGCACCTATCTGTATCTCGTGCGCGTCCTGCAGTCGATGCAGCGGACCAAGGTGGCCTTCTACCTCTACCTCGTGGAGAACGGGGTCAACATCGTCCTGGCCATCGCCCTGGTGCACCCGCTCGGCGTCCGCGGCCTCGCCCTCTCACTCTCGATCGCCTACACGGTCGCAGCGCTCTTGGCCCTGGCCGTCTTCCGCCGGTGGTTCGGGCACCTTGCCGACCGGGAGGCCTGGTCACCGCTGGGGCGCGTCCTCGTGGCATCGGTCCCGATGGCCGTGGTCGTCCTCGTGGTCTCCAACCTCTCGGGGTCGACCAGTACGGTCGAGCTGCTGGCCCGTGTCCTCGGCGCCGTCGCCGCCGGTGGCGTCACGTTCGGCGCGGTCGTCGTCTGGCTGGGCCGGCGTCACGACGCGCGGCGGCCACCGCCACCGGCGCGGCCCGTCAGACCACTCGGTGCCCCCCGGGGGGCCTGAAGCGCCATTCGGCCTGCTCGCGCGGGCCCCCCCGTGGCAGACTCCCTCCATGCCCGGCGTCCACATCGTCACCGACAGTGCCTGTGACCTGACCGACCAGCTGGTCAAGGAGCACAACGTCATCGTGGTGCCGCTGACCATCCGCTTCGGGGTCGAGGAGTTCGAGGACCGCCGCCAGCTCAGCCCGGCGGAGTTCTGGGAACGCTGCCGCGGCAAGGGCGCCCTGCCCGAAACGGCGGCCCCCTCCCCCGGCGCCTTCCAGGCGGCCTACCAGCAGGCAGCCGACGAGGGGGCCGACGCCGTGCTGTGCCTGACCATCTCGTCGAAGGTGTCCGGGACCTACGGTTCGGCCGTCACCGCGGCCGACACGTTCTCCGCGGTGCCCGTGCGCGTCGTCGACACCTACTCCCTCACCATGGGACAGGGCCTCCTGGTCATCGCGGCGGCCGAGGAGGCCGCCGGCGGCGACGGCCTCGACGACCTCGTCGCCGCCACGCAGAGCCGCATCGAGCGGACGCGCATCTACGGGGTGATCGGCGGGCTCGAGCACCTCCAACGCGGCGGGCGCATCGGCGGGGCCCGCGCCCTGCTCGGGTCGCTGCTCAACATCAAGCCGGTGATCCAACTGAAGGACGGCGAGGTGGCCGAGGAGTCGAAACAGCGGACACGCGCCCGGGCCCTGGCCTACCTGACCGCCAAGGTGGAGGCGGACGCGCCGCTCGAGCGCATCGCCGTCGCCGACGGCGCCTGCGACGACTTCGCCGACGTCAGGGCCGCGCTGGAGCGCATCGCCACCGAGCACCCGCTCGTGTCCGTCGAGCTCGGCCCCGTCGTCGGCACCCACGCCGGTCCCAACACCGTGGGCGTCTGTTACATCGTGCCTGCCAGGACAGCCGGGACGGCCGGGTAGTCTCACGCCGTGGCTGAGAACGATCTTTCCGACGCCATGTCGGCCCGTGCCCTCGACACCATCGACACGGTGGTCGCCACCGTCAACGACCGCGCCGTCCGGCCGGCCATCGTCGCCGCCCGGGGCATCGTGTTCGGCGTCATCATCGCGGTCGTCGGCATCACCGTCGTCGTCCTGTTCTGCGTGGGCTTCATCCGCCTGACCACCATCGCCGGGCACAAGATCTGGGCGTCGTACATCGTGCTGGGGCTCATCTTCAGCGCCGTCGGCGCGGTCCTCTACGCGCGCCGCGGCGTGCCGCCCGATGCCTGAGCGCCGCAAGGTCGTCATCATCGGGAGCGGGCCGGCCGGTCTGACGGCCGCCCTCTACAGCGCGCGAGCCCAGCTCGCCCCCCTCGTCTACGAGGGCGAACCGTCCTCGACGAGCGACCAACCGGGGGGGCAGCTCATGCTGACCACCGAGGTCGAGAACTACCCCGGCTTCGTGGACGGCATCATGGGCCCCGAGCTGATGGGCGTCATGCGGGCCCAGGCCCTGCGTTTCGACGCCGAGCTGCGCACGGCCAAGGTGAGCCGCCTCGACCTCGCGTCGCGGCCCTTCGAAATCTGGGTCGGCGATCCCGAGGCCGACGAGCCCACCGCCGTGGCGGACGCCCTCATCGTCGCCACGGGCGCCCGCTCGCTCATGCTCGGCGTGCCCAACGAGGGCCGGCTGCTCGGCTACGGCGTCTCCACCTGCGCCACCTGTGACGGCTTCTTCTTCCGCGATCAGCACATCGCGGTCGCCGGTGGCGGCGACTCGGCTCTGGAGGAGGCGATCTTCCTCACCCGCTTCGGCTCCAAGGTGACGATCATCCACCGGCGCGACGAGCTGCGCGCCTCCAAGATCATGCAGGAGCGTGCCTTCGCCAATTCCAAGATCGAGTTCGCCTGGAACTCGGTGGTCACCGACATCATCGGCGACACCAAGGTGAGCGGCGTGCGCGTGCGCAACACGGTCACCGGGGCGGAGTCCGAGCTCGGGGCCACCGGCCTGTTCGTCGCCATCGGCCACGAGCCCAACAGCGGGTTGCTCAAGGGACAGGTGGAGCTGGAGGACAACGGCTACGTCAAGACGTTCGACGGCACGACCCGCACCAGCGTGGACGGCGTCTTCGCCTGCGGCGACGTCCAGGACGACTACTACCGGCAGGCCGTCACCTCCGCCGGGTCCGGCTGCATGGCCGCCATCGACGCCGAGCGCTGGCTCGAGTCCCGGGGCGAGTAGCCGGGAACAGATCACACCGGCGTGGCGTTAGACCCGCTGACAAGGAGATGCCATGAGCGAGAAGATCGAGACCATCACCGACGCTACGTTTGACGAGCATGTCAAGAGTTCGGACGTCCCCGTGCTGGTGGACTTCTGGGCGGAGTGGTGTGGCCCGTGCAAGATGATCTCCCCGGTGTTGGAGGAGATCGCCGAGGAGCAGGCGGGCAAGATCCGGATCGGCAAGCTCAACATCGACGACAACCTCGACGTGACGAGGCGCTTCGACGTGATGAGCATTCCCACGCTGATCCTGTTCAAGGACGGGGAGCCCAAGGTCCGCCTGATCGGGGCCAAGCCCAAGGGTCAGCTGCTCGAGGAGATCTCGGCCTACCTGTAGGCCTGCCCCTCGTCATCTGGGACCGCGGCGCGGCGGTCGCCGACGTCCAGCACCGCCTGACCGCCATCCTGCCCGGCGCGCCCGTCGATACCGACGGGATCTTCGGCCCGGCCACGAAGGCCGCGCTCGAGGCGTTCCAGCGCCTCCGCGGGCTGCGCGTCGACGGCATCTGCGGCCCGCAGACCTGGAACACCCTGGTCGAAGCGGGTTTCCGCCTGGGCGACCGCTTCATCTACCGCCGGACGCCCATGCTGCGGGGTGACGACGTGGCCGAGCTGCAGCAGCGGCTGTGCACCCTCGGCTTCGACACCGGCAGGGTCGACGGGATCTTCGGCGATGCCACCGTGCGGGCGCTGGGCGAGTTCCAGCGCAACGCCGGGCTGCCCGTCGACGGCATCGTGGGCGGGGCCACCCTGCGTGAGCTGCTGCGCCTGGAGTCGCGCCACCACGACCCCGAGCTGGTCTCGTCGGTGCGCGAGCGCGCCGCACTGCGTGACGCGCCGCATACCCTGCGGGGTCGCCACGTTGCCGTCGGCGAGAGCGGCGGCCTCGGCAGCGTCACCGGCGCGCTGCGGCGGCGGCTCACGTTGAGCGGGACGCGGGTCACCGAGCTGCACCACCCCGAAGACGCCGTACAGGCCAGGGAGGCCAACGAGCTCGACGTCGACGTCTTCGTGGGGCTGCGGTTGAACCCGTCGACCGTCTCGTGCCGGACCGCCTTCTGGTCCGGCACCCACGACGAGTCGCCCGGCGGCCGGCGCCTGGCCGAGCTGGTCCAGCGGACCGTTCCCGGGGCCCTGGGCGTGGCCGACGCGGGCGTGCACGGCATGGCGCTGCCGATCTTGCGCGAGACCCGCATGCCGGCGGTCCTCATCGAGGTGGGCCCCGCCAGCACCGTGGTGGAGAAGACGCCCGCCCTGGCCGCTGCGCTCTCCACCGCGCTGGGGCGATGGGCCGATGCCTCGTGGGAGTGATTACAGGTAATCCTTCGCGCAATTGAGGCGCCGACGGGGCGATCGCGGCCCGTCGCGACCCGGGCGACGGTTACGCGATCAAAGCTTCCGGTAGGTGAACCGAGTGACAATCCACAACGTCATGCACAGGTTGTGGATGAAGCTGAACCGACTCTTGACAGTTGCGTGAACTACGCGACACCGCCGTCACCGACCATGGCCCGGTAGATCCGCTCGAGGTCTTCCAAGGTGGCGAATTCGACCACCAGACGACCCCTCCGGTTCTGGATGTCCACCTTGACCCTGGTGTTGAGATAGGTCGACAGCAGCTCTTCCAGCTCGACGACGCCGGGTTCGGGCAGCTTGCGCGCCGGCGCGCGACGCGACGCCGGGATGTCGCTCGTACCCGAGGTCGTACCCAAATCGGGCTCCGGGAGCACTGCCGTCTCGGGCTCCGACGGGACCACGTGCAGCTCGGAGCCGCCCTCGCGCACGAGGTCCTCGACGGCGCGTACCGTCAACCCCTCCTCGACGATGCGCTCGACCAGCTTTTCCTGCAGGGCCCGGTCGGGGGTCCCGAGCAGGGCACGGGCGTGGCCCGCCGAAATGGTCCGCTCGGCCAGCGCGCGCTGTGCCCCGGCCGGCAATTGCAGGAGTCGCAGCGTGTTGGTGATGGTGGCACGGCCCTTGCCCATGCGGGTCGCCACCTGCTCGTGGGTCAACCCGAACTCGTCGATCAGCTGTTGGTAGGCGGCGGCCTCCTCGAGGGCGTTGAGATCGACCCGGTGGAGGTTCTCGACGAGTGCCTGCTCCAGGCTGGCCACGTCGTCGGCCACCTGCACGAGCACGGGGATCGTCTGCAGGCCGGCCCGGCGGGCCGCCCGCCAGCGCCGCTCCCCCGCGATGAGCTCGTAGGTCTCGGCCTCGTCGTGGAGCTCGCGCACGAGCACCGGCTGCAGGAGTCCCACCGCCTTGATGGAGGCGGCCAGCGCCGACATCGACTCCTCGTCGAAGTGGCTCCGGGGTTGGAAGACGTTGGGCCGGATGTGCGAGATCGGCACCACCCGGAGCAAGGAGTCGGACTCCCCCACCGCCTCGCTCGGAATGAGGGCGCTCAGCCCCTTACCTAGTCCGCTGCGGCGCGCCATCGCTCACCTCCTTGGCCAGCTCGCGGTAGGCCACGGCGCCCCGCGAGGCAGGATCGAACACCGTGATGGGCTGCCCGAACGAGGGCGCCTCCGAGAGACGCACCGTACGGGGGATCATGACCCGGCACACCCGCTCGGAGAAGTGCTCCCGCACCTCGTTGGCCACGTCGACGGAGAGCCGGGTCCGGGCGTCGTACATGGTGAGGACGATGGTGGTGACCTCCAGGGTCTCGTTCAGATTGGTCGAGACCAGGTTCACGTTGCGCAGGAGCTGACTCAGCCCTTCGAGGGCGTAGTACTCGCACTGGATGGGCACGAGGACCTCGTCGGCGGCGGCCAGGCCGTTGACGGTGATGAGGCCGAGGGACGGGGGGCAGTCGATCAGGACGAAGTCGAAGTCGTCCACGATGGCGTCGATGGCCTTCTTGAGCTTCAGCTCGCGGCTGAAGGCCGGGACGAGCTCGATCTCGACGCCCGCCAGGTCGATCGTGGCCGGCGCCACGAAGAGGTTCTTGACGCTGGTGGGCTCGATGCAGTCCTCGAGTGGTTGGTCGCGCATGATCACGTCGTACATCGAGAGCTCGAAGTTCCGCGCCTCCACGCCCAGACCGGTCGTGGCGTTGCCCTGGGGGTCCAGGTCGATCACGAGCACCCGGTAGCCCTGCTCGGCCAGAGCGGCCCCGAGGTTGACCGTCGTCGTGGTCTTGCCAACTCCCCCCTTCTGGTTGGCGATGGCGATGACCCGGGGCAGCTCGCGGGCCACCGGCTTCGACCCGTTGAGGAGCTCGGTCGCCTCTCCCCTGATCGACGGCTGGCGCATGACCGGCCCCGGGCTGCTGACCCGCTCGGTCGCCGGAGGCGCCTCGACGGGGGTCGGTGCCGGAGCCGGCTCGGTCGCCTCCGGCGCCTCCACCGGGGGTGCCTCGGCGATGGTGGGGGAGACGGCCTCGTCCTGGGGGGCGGCCTCGGCGGCGACCGGCTCGGCCTCCGCCGGGGGAGGAGGTGCCGGCTCGGCCTCCGCCGGGGGAGGAGGTGCCGTCTCGGCCTCCGCCGGGGGAGGGGGTGCCGTCTCGGTGACGGCGGGGACGGGCTCGATGATGGGACCCGTCACCGCCGGGGCCTCTTCCGGGCCAGTCCCTCCCTCGACGTCAAGGCTCCTGACCGGCTCAGTAGAGGTCGGACCCGCCTGGGCCGCGGCGGTCGTGTCCTGATCGAAAGGTACGAAATTCTGGGACTTCTCGCGACCGGGGGGCTTCCCTGTCCCTGCGCCGTATGCGCATCAAACAGGCACTCCGAGTCGCCGAGGCACGCGCCTATCCTGGCGCGCCGACGGTCCGAGGTCAAGGGTTGAGATTGTTCCACGTGAAACCCCTGCCGGGGATGGCCGGCCGTTGTGGCACTCGCTGTTCCACGTGAAACATGGTGCGTCGACCGAGGGCTGCCCCCGCGAAGTTGCCCGCGAAGTTACGGGAACAGAGGTCGCTTGGCCGGCACACCGATTCGACGGGGGAATCGGTCGGGGCACAGCTCCCGCTGCCACAGCGTCCGGTACACGAACTCCTCGTGCACCAGGTCCCCCGGCTCCAGTCCCAGGACTCGCAGATCCCCACTGGGCCAGCGTCCTGCCTCCGGGTCGTCATCGGGACCGCTGGACGGCGGCGGTTCTGACACCAGCAGCCATCCGCCGACCTTGAGCAGCGGTGCCGCACACTCGGCCACAACGGCGGGGCGGCCGAAGGAGCGCGCCGTGGCCCCGTCGAATCCGCCTCTGAGCCCGTCCAGACGCCCGCAGGTCTCCGCCCGCTCCTCCAGCACCGTGACGCGGTCCCCGAGCCCCAGACGGGCCACTGCGGCTCGCAGGAAGCCTGCCCGGCGCCGGGCGGACTCGACCAGCACCACCCTGGCGTCAGGCCAGCCCGCCGCCACCACCAGTCCGGGGAGGCCCCCACCCGAGCCAAGATCGACGATGCGGGGCGAGGGCGGGCCGCCCGTGGACAGCCGCCGCGCGATCAGGGTGAATCCCTCGGCATGTCGGATCTGTGGCTCAATGGGACCGGGACCGAGGAAGCCAGCTTCCCGCGCCTCGGTGAGCACGGCGTGGAGCGAGGTGGGGGAGTGGCCTCCCACCTCGGCGTCCGGCACCGAAACGGCGTCAGCCAGCCGGTGCGATGACGATGTGACGGTTGGGGTCCTCCCCCTCGGAGCGGGTCACGACACCCGGGGTCTCATTGATGGCGTCGTGCACCACCTTGCGGTCAGCCGGGCTCATGGCCTCGAGCGCCTTCTCCTGTCCCGACGCCAGAACCTCTTCGGCGATCTGGACGCTGAACCGCTTCAGGGCGGCGGAGCGGCGCTCCCGGTACCCGGCCACGTCCACCAGGATGCGGTCCGTGCGCGACGGGCACTGGCGCTGCACGACGGCCCGCGTGAGGTCCTGCAATGCGCTGAGCGTGGACCCACGCGGGCCCACGAGCATGCCGAGATCCTCTCCCAGTGCCGCGATCTCGACGGTGTCCTCGTCGAGGAGGCGGCACTCGACCGTCCCCTCCATTCCGAACTCGCTGAGGAGACCGGTCACGAACGCCCGACCGACCTCGCCCTGCTCTTCGAGCGTCATTCCTTCGGCCATGTTCTCTGTCTCCTTCGGTTCAGTGCTCCGCTGCGAAGCCCTCTCGGAGGACGGCCTCGCCGAGGAGCCGTTCCTCGAGCCTTCCCGCGAACCAGTGCCGGCGGTCGCCGACTTGCTGCGATTGCGGCGGCGGCGGGCTGAACGGCTCGTCCCCGTCCCGGTGCCCGCGGCTGCCACTGCCGCACCCGATCCATTGGCCACCGCGGCATTGGTGCGGCCTTCGGAGCCGCCGGCGCTCGCACCGCGCTGACCGCCGCCGCCCTGACGCCCGCCTTGCCCCGACCGGCCGCTACGGCGCGACCGTTCGCGCCGGGGCCGGGCGCCGACGGGACGGACCCGAGCCCTGACCCGGGCCTCCACCCGCATCCGGCCGAAGAGCCCCGTCTTGGGCTCACTGACCACGATCACCTCGGCGTCGGCCACGGCGACCCCGAGCTGGTCCAGTGCCTGCTCGGTCGCCTCCTCCACCGTCTTGCCCGCCACTTCAACCCACTCCACTCGCTATCGCGCCTTTCTGGTCCGCTTCGAGCGCGACCGTGGATGCGGCTTCGGCCCCGGCGGCTCCTCATCGGATCCGGACTTGCCGTTCGTCCGCTTTCCGGCGGTCGGCTTCCTTCCGTTCGTGTTGGCGCGGCCGTTGGCACCTGAGGCGCCCTTCGCCGGCGGCAACGTGGCCTTGGCGGCCGCCGTCCCGTCGGTGGCCGCGGACGTCTTCTTGGCCGGTTTGGGAGGTGGCTTCTCGGGCTTCTTCTCCTCCTTGGCCGAACCGATCTCCCGTTCCGCCGCGACCGGCGTGACCATCCCGGTGCGGAACATCACCTCCTGCGTCCCGATCCGCATGGCCGAGGACACGACCATGTAGATGGTCGCTCCGGCGGGCACTCTCAGGTAAATGACACCGAAAATAATAGGGAAAAACTTCTGCATGGTTTGCATCTGTGGATTCGCCGCTGCTGCCTGAGGATTGCGGCTATTCATCTGCTTCATTTGGTAGTACTGCAGGAACATTGCCGCCGCAATAAGCACCAAATAGGGAATCACCAGCACAGCCTGGCTGGCGCTCGATGTCACCACATGTGTAACCGGGTTCGTCGTATGATTTGCGAATGGATACGACGACAAATCCATCCCAAACCACCAGTGCATTTGCCCCTGGCTCAGCACCAAATCGTGATACATTTGGGAGTTGGTTGGGATATACCTTGGGGCTCCTACCACGTGGCCATTTACGGTCTTGGTCGTGGACAGGCCGCGGATGAGCGTGTACAGGACGATCAGGAAGGGCATCTGCAGGAGGCTCGGGAGGCAGGCCCCGAAGGGGCTCGTCCCGTTCTCCTTGTAGAGACGCATCATCTCCTGGTTCAGCATCTCCCGGTTCTCCGGGCCCTTGTACTTGGCCTGGAGCTTCTTCATCTCGGGCTGGAGCCGCTGCATCGCCAGCATCGACTTCGTGCTCTTCACCGTCACCGGGGTGAGGGCCAGCATGATGATGATCGTGAGGCCGGTGATGGCGAAGCCGTAGTTGGGCCAGACGGCGTACAGGCCGGCCAGGATCAGCCCGAACAGCTCGAAGAGCGGGTGGAAAATCTCCCCGATGACCTTGAACAGGGAATTCTCGGCTAGGAGCGGGTGGCTCAGCACGGCCTCCCTCCCTCGTGTGCGTGCACCCGGATCGGGACCAGGTCAACGCCGTGCGGGCCGAAGGGGCGGCAGCGCAACAGTCGCCGGGCGGTCAGGGCCAGGCCCCGCCAGAAGCCGTGCACGCTGAAGGCCTCCATCGCGTAGTTGGAGCAGCTCGGGTAGAACCGGCAGGGGGAGACGCGCCCGGAGGCCGCTCCCTGGTAGGCGCCCAACACGGCCAGGGCGAGCCGGACGGGGCGGCTGAGGGGTTCTTCGGTGCCCGTCATGCACCCACCGCCGATCCGGCCCGTTGCAGCGCGACGACCACGTCGGACCTGAGCTCGGCCGGTGGCAGCGCTACCGCGCCGGGGTCGAATCGCAACAGATACGACCCGCGGCGGAGGCCGGCCGCCTCCGAACGGACGACCGCACGAGCCCGACGGCGAAGCCGGTTCCGCACGACAGCACCGCCACAGTGACGACCAATTGCGTATCCCACCTGGGGAAACATTCCGGGAGCGCCCTCGTCGGCGGGCGCGAACACCGCGCGCACCGGTCCGCTTGCGCCGCGCGCCCGGGAGCGCTGCAGCTCAACGAAGCCAGCGCGGCTCGTGATCCGTCCGACCGTCGTCGCAGGCACGCAGGGCCTCAGACGGTGAGACGGTGGCGCCCCTTGAGCCGCCGTGACTTCAGGATGGCCCGCCCCGCTCGCGTGGACATCCGCTTGCGAAACCCGTGGGTGCGGGCCCGTTTCCGGGTGTTGGGTTGGTAAGTGCGCTTCACGTCAATTCAGCCTTTCGCGACGCCCGAGCGGCATCCGGGGCCGGTTCGTCGCAGGGTTGGAGCCTCGGCCTTCGAGTGGAGTCCGGCCAGCGGCGGCGAGTCCTCCCATGTTAGGCGCGATTCGCGGATGGGCTCTAGTCGCATCGGCTGACGCGGTGTACGTTCATCCAATTACCCGTACCGAGGATCGTTCCGAACATGGTGGCTGGACGCCGAGGGGGGAGAAGGGGCGTTCGGCTGTCGCGGTGAATCACGCTGGAGATCTCTGGACAAAGTGCTCTGGGTCGCTGCGCGACCAGGTATCGGAGAGCACCTGGCAGCTCTGGCTGTCGGGGATAGAACCGGTCGCCTTCTCCGAGGGCGTCTTCGTCCTGTCCGTACCGAACGGGCTCATCCGCGAGCGTGTCGAGTCCCGCTACCTCCCCATGATCGAGGACACGCTCGCCAACGAGGTCGGTTCGCCGGTCGAGGGACGGCTCGAGGTCCAAGAGCAGGGGTCTGCGCCGGAGGAGGCCGCAAACGACGTCGTGGGGCTGCCGCCCGAGCCTGAGCCGTCACCCGGACCAGAGCCGGGTTCGGCGACGAAGCAGGGGCGCGAGTCCCCGGCGGTCCAACTCGACTCGAAATTCACGTTCGAGACCTTCGTGGCCGCCTCGTCGAACCGCCTGGCCCACGCCGCCGCCCAGGCCGTCGCCGAGACCCCCGGGCGCTCCTACAACCCGTTGTTCATCTACGGCGACTCCGGCCTCGGCAAGACCCACCTCCTGCACGCCATCGGGAACTACGTCACGGAGAACTACCCCCGTCGCAAGGTCCTCTACGTCACCACCGAGACCTTCATGAACGACTTCGTCGACTCCTTGCGGACCTCCACCACCCTCGCCTTCAAGCGCCGCTACCGCGACTGCGACGTCCTCCTCATCGACGACGTCCAGTTCATGGAGCGCAAAGAGGGCCTCCAGGAGGAGTTTTTCCACACCTACAACGACCTCAAGGGTGCCTCGAAACAGATCGTGCTCACGTCGGACCGTCCGCCCAAGTCCATCGAGACCCTCGAGGACCGGCTCCGGAGCCGGTTCCTCTCCGGGCTCATCACCGAGATCGACCCACCCGACCTCGAGACCCGTTTGGCCATTCTGCGGTCCAAGTCCCTCAGCGAACACCAGGACGTCCCCGACGACGTGCTCGAGTTCATCGCCTCGCACGTCAAGGACAACATCCGTGAGCTCGAGGGCGCCCTCATCCGCATCTGTGCCTTCGCCAAGCTCAACAACCAGCCCATTTCGCTCACCCAAGCCGAACAGGTCTTGTCGGATCTCGTCTCGGCCGGCGAGCCGAGGAGGATCTCGCCCCAGATGATCCTCGACGCCACGGCGGCCAGCTACGGCTTCTCCGTCGAGGCCCTCTGTGGGCCCAGCCGTACCCGGCCCCTCGTCACCGCCCGCCAGGTCGCCATGTACCTGACCAGGGAGCTCACGGACTACAGCTATCCGGCGATCGGTCGGGTCTTCGGCAAGCGCGACCACACGACGGTGATCCATGCCGTGGACAAGATCGCCGGCCAAATGCAGGAACGACGCCAAATTTACGAGCAGGTCACCGAACTGATCCAGAAGATCCGTGCAGGCTCGACCTGAATTTCCCCCTGCCGCCCCGACGCCGGCCAGGTTGTGGTTCTTGACAGGCAAAGGTTGTGGATCGCCGGGCCCGGACCTGGGGACGCGCGGTGCCCTTTTCCCCAGACTTCGAGGCATGCCGCCGCTCGTGTCCCACCGTCCCCTCTCCGGCGCGCGGCTCGGTGTGGATGGCCTTGCTCCCCCTCAGCAGGAGCGAGACCATGTCGTCCACAATCCACACCCCTTACTACCTTTACAAGAGACACGTATCTCTCCCTGCGCGCGAAACAGCTGGGGAACCACCCGAAAGGATTGGCGTCGGTGAAGTTCAGATCCGAGCGCGATGCGCTCGTCGAGATGCTGGCGACCGCGAGTCGCGCCGTGGGAGGCCGAGGTGGTTCCTCGCCGGTGCTCCTCGGCCTGCTCTTGACCTGCACGGGCAACTCGTTGTCGGTGACGGGAACCGACCTCGACTTGACGATCCAAGTGACAGACGAGGTGATCGGTATCGACGACGGAAGCTGTGTGATCCCGGCCCGGTTGTCGACCGACATCGTGCGCCGGCTCGAGCCCGGCGCGGTGACCTTCGCGGACGACGGCGACCACATCACGATCTCGGCAGCCCGGTCGACCTTCAAGCTCCAGACGTATCCGGTGGTGGAGTTTCCGCCCGTGGGCAAGACCAGCGAGCCGACGACGCAGATCTCGGAGACGGCACTCTCCGAGGCCGTGCGCCAGGTGGTCCGGGCCGCTTCGCACGACGACGGCCGGCCGTTGCTCACCGGCGTCCTGGTGTCCCGGGTCGACGGGTCACTTCGCATGGTGGCCACCGACTCCTACCGGATGGCCATGCGCGAGCTGCCGGAGGCGAACACCATCCTGGGCGAAGAGGACCTGCTCGTCCCGGCGCGTGCGCTGTCCGAGCTCCAACGACTGCCGGCCGGGACGACCGCGGCGGATGCCGAGACGGACCGCGTCGGCGTGGCGGCCAGCAGCAACGAGATCACCTTTTGGCAGGGAAAGGTCCAGATCAGCACGCGACTGCTCGAGGGTCGCTACCCGGACTACAAGCAATTGATACCCGACCACTATCCGAACCGGCTCCATCTCGGGAAGGAGAGCTTCCTCGCCGCCCTGCGGCGAGTGCAGCTGCTGGTGCGTGACAACACGACGCCGGTGCGCCTCTCCATGCGCCAAGGAGGGGTGGACCTCAGTGTGCAGAGTCAGGACGTGGGCGACGCGGCCGAGACCGTGGACGGCGACTACACCGGCGAGGATCTCGTCATTGCGTTCAATCCCTCATACCTGATTGACGGCGTCGAAGCGGTGGCGGGTGACGAGGTGATCCTCGAGACCGCCGATGCGTCCCGGGCGGCGACGGTCCGTGGTGCCGAGGACGACGATTTCCGTTACTTGTTGATGCCGGTCCGGGTCTCCTGATCGGACCGCCGTCGCGGTGAGTGTCCGGCACTTGGAGCTGGCCGACTTCCGCATCTTCCACGCAGCGCGGATCGATCCCGAGCTCGAAGGGACCACCGTGATCACGGGGCCCAACGGCACCGGCAAGACGAGCGTGTTGGAGGCGCTGGCCTATCTCGCGACGCGACGCTCGTTCCGCGGTGCGCCGCCCGAAGCGATGATCCGTTCGGACGCCGCCACCGCCATCATCCGGGCCGACATCGACAACGCCGGGCGTCCCACTCTGGTGGAGGCCGAGATCGTGCGGGTGGGACGAAGTCGAACCAGGGTGAACCGAAAGGCGGTGGCAGGAAGGAAGGAGTTGGCCATGGCCGCCCCCTGCACGATCTTCTCGCCCGAGGACCTCGCCCTCATCAGCGGCGGACCGAAGGGCCGGCGCGACGTGCTCGATGACGCACTGGCCCTGCTCGATCCCGAAGGGGCGCGGGCGGCCGACGAGACCGACCGCGTCCTCCGCCAGCGTGCGGCCCTGCTCCGCCAGGCCGGCGGTCGGATCAACGACGACGTGGCGACCACCCTCGACGTGTGGGACCAGAGACTGGCCGATGCGGGCAAGGTCCTGGTGGCCGCGCGCGAGCGGCTGGTGGCCGACCTCGACCAACCCCTCGGCGTGGCGTACGGCCGCCTGGCGGGGGCCGAGGAGCGCCCGGTCGTGGGTCAGCGGTACCTGAGGAGCTGGGACGGCGACCTCCTCGACGCGCTCGGCCGGAGCCGCAGGGACGATCTCCGACGTGGCGTCAACACCGTGGGTCCGCACCGCGACGATCTGTTCCTGGCCATCGACGGGCGGGAGGCCCGGACGCACGCCTCGCAGGGCGAGCAGCGCTGCCTGGCCCTGGCACTGCGCCTGGCCGTCCACGAGCTGGTTCGCACGCGCACACCACAGGTGCCGACCCTCCTCCTCGACGACGTGTTCTCCGAGCTGGACCCGGCCCGGAGCCGGGCCCTGGTGGCCCTGCTCCCGCCGGGCCAGTCCATCCTCACCACCGCTGCCCCACTGCCCGACGGGATCGAGGTGGCGTCGATCCTCCAGGTCGAGGGCCTCCGGGTCGGATGAGCCGGTCAGGCGGCGACGGCCCCCGACGGGTCGGTGAATCGATGCCCCGGCTCCTGGGGCGTCTGGGCGCGCCGGCGTCACCGGCGACCATGGAAGCCGTGTTCACCCGCTGGGAAGAGGTGGTCGGAGCCGAGCTCGGCGAGCACCTGCGACCACTGCGGATCGACGGGCGTGCGCTCGTGGTCGCGGTCGACCACCCGGCCTGGGCTACGCGCGCCCGGATGGAGTCGGGACAGATCCTGGCCCGGATCAGGTCTTTGGGCGACGCCCCGATCGAGCGTCTGGAGGTGATCGTCGAGCGCGCCCACGGTGGCAGCGGCACCCCGTAGGACGACCGTTCAGAGGTGCCGAATTGGCACGTGGGTCGGGTAGGATGGTGCGTTCGCATCGAAAGGCCGGGGGTACATCATTCGGGGATTCGATACGCACCGCAAAGACCGTTGTTCTGAAAGGGCGCGCCTGTGGCAGTAAAGGTGGACGAAACGCCGAGAGGGGCAAATGCCTCGTACGGCGAGGCCGACATCACCATCCTCGAGGGGCTCGAGGCGGTCCGCAAGCGCCCCGGTATGTACATCGGCTCCACCGGTCCGACCGGCCTGCACCACCTGGTGTGGGAGGTGGTCGACAATTCGGTCGACGAGGCCATGGCGGGCCGGGCCACCCGGATCGACGTCACCCTGCTGGCCGACGGCGGCGTGCGGGTCGCCGACGACGGGGCCGGGATCCCCGTCGGACCCCACCCCAAGTACCCCAAGCAGTCCACGGCCGAGATCGTCCTTACCACGTTGCACGCCGGCGGCAAGTTCGGCGGCAAGGGCTACCAGGTCTCCGGCGGCCTCCACGGCGTCGGCGTCTCGGTGGTCAACGCCCTCTCCACCCGGCTGGTGCTCGAGGTGGACCGCGAGGGCCAGCACTGGGAGGCCGAGTTCGAGAAGGGCGGCAAGCTCAAGAAGAAGGTGGCGGCCAGCGGGCCGGCGCCCAAGGACCGCGGCACCGGCGAGCCGCGCACCGGCACCACGGTCACCTTCTGGCCCGACGCGTCCATCTTCGACGAGACCGAGTTCCGGGCCCAGACGGTCGTCGAGCGGATGCAGATCATGGCCTTCTTGAACAAGGGCCTCGAGATCCGCTTCACCGACGAGCGCACCGACCCGGCCACCAAGACGACCTACAAGTACAACGGCGGCATCGTCGACTTCGTGAAGCACCTCAACGCGTCGAAGGAGGCGTTGTTCCGCAAGGTCGCGTCCTTCGAGCAGGCCGAGGAGGGCCAGGAGGTCGAGATCGCGCTCCAGTGGAACACCGGGTACCACGAGTCGATCCACTCGTTCGCCAACGGGATATCGACGATTGAGGGCGGCATGCACGTCGAAGGCTTCAGCAAGTCACTGACGAACGTCGTCAACCGCTACGCGCGCGCCCGCAACCTTCTGAAGGAGAAGGAGGAGAACCTCAAGGGCGAGGACATCCGGGAAGGCCTCACCGCCATCATCTCGGTCCGATTGCGTGACCCGCAGTTCGAGGGCCAGACCAAGGCCAAGCTCGGCAACACCTCCATCCGCTCGCTGACCGAGCGGACGACCAACCAGAAGCTGACCGAGTGGCTGGAGGAGAATCCGCGGGAGGCGAGCCAAATCGTGCAGAAGTCGATGCAGGCGGCGCGCGCCCGCATCGCCGCCCAGGGCGCCCGTGACCTCACCCGCCGCAAGTCGGCGCTCGACGGCGCCGGACTGCCGGGCAAGCTGGCCGACTGCTCCTCGCGCGATCCGCGCGAATCGGAGCTCTTCATTGTGGAGGGGAACTCCGCCGGCGGATCGGCCAAGGACGCCCGGAACCCGCACACCCAGGCGATCCTCCCCATCCGGGGGAAGATCCTCAACGTGGAACGGGCCCGGATCGACAAGATGCTCAAGAACGCAGAGATCCAGGCGCTGATCTCCGCCATCGGCGCCGGCCTGGCGGAGGAGTTCGACGTCGAGAAGATCCGCTACCACAAGGTGATCCTGTTGGCCGATGCCGACGTCGACGGCAGCCACATCCGGACGTTGCTGCTGACGTTCTTCTTCCGCCAGATGAAGCCGCTGGTCGAGGGCGGGTTCGTCTACGTCGCCCAGCCCCCGCTGTACTCGACGCTCGTCGGGAAGGAAAAGATCTACCTCAAGGACGATGCCGCGAAGGCGGCGTTCCAGGCGGAGCACCCGGACCACAAGC
This sequence comes from uncultured Acidimicrobiaceae bacterium, assembly GCA_963736525.1. GTDB lineage: Bacteria > Actinomycetota > Acidimicrobiia > Acidimicrobiales > RAAP-2 > Bog-473. The sequence goes on along the minus strand of CAVTPF010000001.1, from coordinate 44,845 downwards.
ACGACTTCAACCGGTTGAAGGGCCTCGGGGAGATGGACTTCGCCGAGCTGCGCGACACGACGATGGACCCGGTCAAGCGATCGCTGCTCCAGGTGAACGTGGAGCAGGCTGCCCTGGCGGACGAGGTGTGCTCCATCCTCATGGGTGACGATGTCGAGCTGCGCCGTCATTTCATTCAGACAAATGCCAAAGATGTTCGTTTCCTCGACATCTGAGTCGAGGAGCGAGGGGTAAGGAACAGATGCCACGTCAGTCGACACGCGGCTCGGGACGCGGGGGAGCGGGCTCGGGCGGAGGGAGCGACACCCCACCCACCGGCGACGAGCCGGTCAGTGGATCCGTCGAACCCATTGAGATCCAGGAGGAGATGGAGCGCTCCTTCTTGGAGTACTCCATGTCGGTCATCGTCGCGCGTGCGCTGCCCGACGTGCGCGACGGGCTCAAGCCCGTGCACCGTCGCATCCTCTACTCCATGTTCGACAACGGGCTCCGCCCCGACCGTCCGCACAACAAGTGCGCCAAGGTCGTGGGCGAGGTCATGGGGACGTACCACCCCCACGGTGACTCCGCGATCTACGAGGCCCTCGCCCGTATGGTGCAGGAGTTCTCGCTCCGCTACCCCCTGATCGACGGTCACGGCAGCTTTGGTGGACGAGGGCCCGACGACGGCGCGGCCGCGATGCGCTACACGGAGTGCCGCCTGGCGCCGCTCGCGCTCGAGCTCATGGCCGACATCGACGAGGAAACCGTCGACATGGTGGCCAACTACGACGGTTCCGCCCTCGAGCCGGTGGTGCTGCCGTCGCGCTTCCCCAACCTGTTGGTCAACGGGTCGCAGGGCATCGCGGTGGGCATGGCGACCAACATCCCGCCCCACAACATGGGCGAGGTGATCGACGCCGCCATCCACGTGCTGCACCACCCCGAGGCGACGCCGGACGAGCTGATGGAGTTCGTCAAGGGCCCCGACTTCCCGACCGGCGCCCTCATCCTGGGGCGGCAAGGGATCCTGGACGCCTACCGGACGGGCCGCGGTTCGATCAAGATGCGGGCGGTCGCTGAAATTGAGGAAGGCCGCGCCGGCGACCGCATCGTGGTGTCCGAGCTGCCCTACCAGACGTCGGTGGAGGTGATTGAACAGAAGATCAGCGACCTGGTGAAGTCGGGCGAGCTCGACGGCATCAGCGGGGTGTTGAACGCCTCCGCCAACCAGCAGCCGCGGCTCATCATCGAGCTGAAGCGCGACGCCAACGCCAATGTCGTTTTGAACAACCTGTTCAAGCAGACCCCGCTCCAGACCAGCTTCGGCGTGAACATGCTGGCGTTGGTGGACAGCGTGCCGCGCACGCTCAACCTGGCGCAGGCGCTGTCGTACTACATCGACCATCAGATAGAGGTGATCCGGCGCCGTTCCGAGTTCCGCCTCGAGAAGGCGCGCAACCGTGCCCACATCGTCGAGGGCCTGCTGCGTGCCATCGACATGCTCGATGCGGTCATCGCCACCATCAGGGCATCGGCCGACCGACCCGAAGCCCGGACCGCACTGATGGCAGAGCCATTCTCGTTCACCGAGGTGCAGGCGACCCACATCCTCGACATGACCCTCGGCCGCCTGACGCGACTCGGGCGGACCGAGCTCGAAGAGGAGATGACGGAATTGCGCGCCACCATCGCCGAGCTCGAGGCGATCCTCTCCGACGACGGAAAGCTGCGCGGGGTGATCGAGACCGAGATGATCGCGATCCGCGACAAGCACAGCAACGAGCGCCGCAGCGTCGTCACCCACGACCCGGGTGAGATGGGGGTCGAGGACCTCATTCAGGACGAGGAGATCGTCGTGACGATGACGAGGGCGGGCTACATCAAGTCCGTAGCGGCGGCGGCGTTCCGCACCCAGGGTCGAGGTGGCCGTGGAGTGCAAGGGGCCCGGTTGAAGGAAGAGGACCTGGTCAGTCAGGTGGTCCACTCGTCGACGCACGCCTACCTCCTGCTGTTCTCGAACCGGGGCAAGGTGTACCGGCTGCGCGGGCACGAGATCCCCATGAAGGATCGCACCGCGCGTGGAACCGCGGCCGTGAACTTGGTGCCCCTGGCGCCGGGCGAGACGATCACGGCCATCATCACGACGCGCGAGTTCTCGCCCGACCAATTCCTGGTGTTCGCGACGGCTCAGGGCCAGGTCAAGAAGACAGCCATGAGCGAATACGACAAGTCGCGCCGCGAGGGGTTCATCGCCATCAACCTGCGGGAGGGCGACGAATTGGTCCGGGTGGTGGCGACCTCGGGTCACGACGACCTCTTCGAGGTGACACGCAACGGCATGACCATCCGTTTCAACGAGGAGGACGTACGGCCCATGGGCCGCGATGCGGCCGGCGTACGGGGCATCCGGCTGCGCGGCGGTGACGCCGTCGTGTCGTGTGACGTTGCCGCGGACGACACCGACATCCTGATCGTGACCGATGCCGGCTACGGCAAACGCACGAAGCTCGAGCGCTTCAACCGCCAGGCGCGGGGTGGCCAGGGCGTGCGCGGGATCCGGCTGACCGGTACCCGGGGAACGGTGGTCGGCGCGTTCATGATCGGGCTGGACGAGCAGATCTTGTTGGTGTCGTCGGGGGGTGTCGTGATCCGCACCCAGGCGCGCGAAATCGCGTCACAGGGCCGTGATGCCACCGGGGTCCGCGTCATGAACCTGGACGAGGGGCAGACGGTCGCGGCGGTGGCGCGAGTGGCGGCGGAGGCCGAGGAGGACTGACCTCGAGACGGCGGCGGGCGGGGGTGAGCTTGGCCGTCAGGTTCAGAAGATGTGCAGCGCGGAGATCGGCCACACGCGCACTTCGACCTTGCCGACGATGAGCGACTTGGAGATAGGTCCCCAGTACCGGCTGTCGCAGGAGTCGGTGCGGTTGTCGCCCATGACGAAGTAGTCGTTCGTCGGGACGCGGTAGGGGCGAACCAGGTTGGAACTGTTGCCTGCGGGTCCGGCCGTCGTCACCCCCTGCTCAGAGGCCGGCAGCCACGTCTCGTCGAGACGTCTCCCGTCGATGTAGACGTAGCCGTCCGAGAGTGAGATGACGTCGCCCGGGAGGCCGATGACCCGCTTCACCAGGTCGTTGACCTCGGGTCCGCCGCAGTCCTCGGTGGGCGGTCGTGAGAAGACCACGATGTCGCCACGGTCGACACCGTGGAGGTCGTAGCTGAGCTTGTTGACGAGGATACGGTCGCCGATTTGGAGCGTGGGCTCCATGGAGCCGGACGGGATGTAGAAGGTCTGGACGACGAAGGCGCGCAGCAGGACAGCCACCAGCACGGCGACGACGACGATGATGACCCCCTCTCGGATCCACCGGGCCGTCGATCCCTGGGGGAGTGCCGCCGCGGGCGGGGTCTCAGTCCCAGGACTGTCACCCCCAGCGCCGTGACCACCAGGGCCGTCGCCCGCACCGACCGCTGGCGCGTCGTCGACCGCGAGCGCCGGGTCGTTGGAATCGGACGTCACCGGAGGCAGGCTAGACGGCGCTGTCGGGTCGCGGCACTCAGGCGGGGACCGGGATCACGGACATGGTGTCGCGTCCCGAGCGGAGCAGCGTGCCCGGCACGGCGCCGGTTGAGGTGCCGTCGCGGACCGTCTCCACGCCGTTGACCAGGACGCGGACGACCCCATGGGAGCCTGCGTACAGCCGAGGGGTGTCGCCGGGCAGGTCGTGGACCAGGCGCGCCGGTTCGGAGCCCACGGTCGCCGGGTCGAAGACGAAGAGGTCCGCCGCGAAGCCCTCTTGGACGAGGCCACGTTCCCGCAGCCCGAACAGAGCGGCGGGCTGGGCGGTCATCATGCGGACCGCCTTCTCGACGGGCACGAGCCGTCGGCCGCGGAGGCAGTCACCGAGGAACGCGGTCGGGTAGTTGGAACCGCACATGCGGTCGAGATGGGCGCCGGCGTCAGACCCACCCACCATGGCGCGCGGATCGCTCCAGATGGCGGCGCGCATTGCCCATGTGGCTTCGTCCCCGTCGTCGGTGTTGGGCCACAGCACGGTGCGCAGGTCGTCGGCCAGGACGATGTCGAGCAGCGTGTCGAACGGGGCGGTGCCGCGCTCGGCGGCGATGTCGGCGACGGCGCGGAAGGCACACCCGTCGTTGGCCGGGGAGAAAGTGTCGCCGATGACGTAGGTCCCCCAGTGGGAGAGCCCGCGGAACACCCCCGCCTCCTTGCTGCGGGCGCGTTCGTCCAGCATGGTGCGCACCGCGGGATCGGCGAGCCGTTCCATGCGCTGCGCCTCGGGGAGCCCCATCACCTCACCCCAGCCCGGGATAAGGAACAGCGCACAGTGGGTGCGGAAGCTCATGTTCATCGGCACGAGCGTGGGCATGGTCAGCGCGACGATCCTGCCGCCCGCGGTGGAGGCCGCCGATGAGGCCGAGAGCTGGTGCTCTATCCGCTCGGCCGACCGGGCGTCCACCGTCAGGACGTTCCAGTTGAGGGGCCGGCGGGCGGTGACGCTCATGGTGGTCATGAGGTCGATCTCCTCGGGGCTGAACGAGTCCAGGCACCCGTTGGTGATGTATTCGAGCGTGGTGCCCTCGTGGGCGGCGACCTCTTCGCAGAAGGCGAGCATCTCGCGCCGGTCGGCGTAGCGCGAGCTGATGGGCCGGCCCTCACCGTCGGAATGGGTACGAGATTGTGACGACGAGAAGCCCAACCCACCGGCATCCAGCGACACGGCCAGCAGCGCCCGCATGGCGGCGATCTCCTCGTCGGTCGCGACCTCCTCGGATCGTTGCGCGCCCATGACCTTGCGACGCAATGCGCAGTGACCCACGAGGAAGCCGGCGTTGACGCCCAAGTTGCCCTCCAGCGCGGCCAGGTACTCGGCGAAGCTCGACCAATTCCAGGGGACCCCGTTCTCCAGCGCGGCCAGCGGCATGCCCTCGACCTTGGCCATCATCCGACGGATGTAGTCGGCGTCCTCGCCGTTGATGGGGGCCAGCGTGAAGCCGCAGTTGCCCCCGATCACCGTGGTCACGCCGTGCACGTTGGACGGGGAGGCTGCCGGGTCCCAGAACAGCTGCGCGTCGTAGTGCGTGTGCGGATCGATCACCCCCGGGGCGACCATGAGGCCCGTGGCGTCGAGCTCGGTGCGCGCCGGCTCGTCGACCTGGCCCACGGCGACGACACGACCGTCCCGGACCCCCACGTCGGCGAGGCGGCCGGGCTCGCCGGTGCCGTCGATGACGGTGCCGGATCGGATGACGTAGTCGAGCATGGAACCTCCGGTGCCGGGCGCCGCTGAGGCCAGTGCGGCTGGCAGAAATCTGACGACCCGTCAGCTTACCGTTGGCGACATTTGGCGACAGCCGGCCCCCGAGGGCCGCGACGCCACGACCGCCGGGATCTTGTTCACGACGGCTTGCTAGCTCCCGCGGTCGAAATGGGCCCGAGGGCAATCTCGGATCCTTGTGGAAAACCGTGTGATCCTGCGGAACCCCTGTGTCGACGCCTCTCGTCCCCAAGTCATCCACAGCCTGTGCCCGACGCGGTCCCCACCCTCGGCCTTCCGCGGTGCCCCGTCACGTGCTTTGCTCTCTTCGTGCCTGCACCGACACCACGAGACCAGAGCGCCGGTGGGGTGCTGAGCCTGCAGCCGAGTTCCGAAGGAGTCCTCCCGGGTCAGCTTCTCGAGCGCGCCATCCGCGCCGGGTACATCGACGCCGACCGTTTCAAGATCCCTGAGTCGAACGTACAGCCGGCCAGTCTCGACCTGCGTCTCGGCGAGCGCGCGCTGCGCATCCGGTGCAGCTTTCTGCCGGGGGCCGATTCCATCGACGTGAAGCTGAAGGACTACGTGCTCGACGAGATCGACCTGCGCGGCGACGGAGCGATGCTCGAGGCTCGGTGCCCCTACCTGATTGAGCTGAAGGAGCGACTCGATCTCCCGGCCGGTTTGCGCGGCAAGGCCAACCCGAAGAGCTCGACGGGCCGCATCGACGTGTTCACCCGCGTCATCACAGACCACAGCGACCGCTTCGACGAGGTGGCGCCCGGCTACCACGGCCCGCTGTACCTCGAGGTCGTGCCGCTGTCCTTCGCCATCCGCGTGCGGGAGGACCTGACGCTCAACCAGCTGCGCCTCTCCTCGGGCCAACCCTGGCTGAGCGACGACGAGGTCCGCGCGACCCATGTCGTGCAGCCGATCCTCTTCAAGGACGGCGAGCCGGTACCAGTCGACGACCTGGTGCTGTCGAACGGCCTGTTCCTCGGGCTGGACCTGCACGGGGACGAGCGGGGCCAGGTGGGTCACAGCACGCGGGACAGCGCGCCGCTCCTTGACCTCACGACGGCCGGCGAGATCGACCCCGGGCCGTTCTGGGACCCGGTGTTCAGGGAGGAGGGCGACCGGCTGGTGCTCTCCCCGAAGCGCTTCTACCTTCTCATGTCGCACGAGGCAGTGAGCATCCCGCCGAATCTCGCGGCCGAGATGACCGCGTACGACCCGACGAGCGGTGAGTTGCGCACGCACTACGCCGGGTTCTTCGACCCCGGCTTCGGCTTCGATCCCACGGGTGGGTTCCGCGGTTCGCGCGCCGCCCTCGAGGTCCGCGCCCACGACGTGCCGTTCATGGTTGAGAACGGGCAAGCGGTGTGCAAGCTGACGTTCGAGCGCATGCTCGAGGAGCCGACCTCGCTCTACGGGAGCGGGATCGGGTCGTCCTACCAGCAGCAGGAAGAGACACTCAGCCGGTACTTCCGCCGCGCGGGGGTAGTGGCCCTCCACATCCCCGGAACCGGGTGGCGCCGGCGACGACACCTTCCCCGAATTTTTCGACACTGCAGCCACAACGCCCGCTCGGCGGGAGTAGGTGCGAAGCCCGCCCGGCGTTGTTCCCACAGGGGACGGATTCGGGGGAAGCAGGGGGGTCGATGTCCGACGCAGAGGAACCGGGGGACAGCACCAGTCTCGAGGAGGTCTTCCTCTCGCGCGAGTTCGCGCGTGGACCATGCGGCCGTATGCCGCGGGACTGCGCCCGCCAACGAGTGACCGCGGCCGCCGCCTGTGACGCGTGTTGTTGGTGCGTTGGGCGAGGTTGTTGGTGCGTTGGGCAAGACGGTGAAGGTCCACACTCGACAGGCGAGCTCGACGGCGAGCTGACCCCGCGGGAGGCCGCGGAATTGGTGCGCTCGGCCCGGCATAGGTCTGGGATTTCCCCCTCCCAAACAACCGTTTAAGCGAATTGTTCGGGGATTCAGCAGAGCTGGTTCTCATGGGCACCCGGCCCCTATATGGTGGCAGGTGAGGGGGTAACCGAGTTTTGAAGTCCCGGAGCTTGTCGGCTCCGGGCGTCGATGCCCCTGCCAGACGGACGGTTCCGATGGAGGGTGATGGAGGGATCGACGCCCGACTGGGCAAAAGCCGACGACCACGACGCGACCCTGGAAGAGGTCTTTCGTTCCCGCACGTTCGGGAAGCCGCTTCCCGAGGATGACATAGGCGGGTTCGCCGCGCGCTCGTTCGCGGCCATGCCCAGACTGAGCCTGCCGCTGAACATTGCCATCGCCCTCTTCGCGGCCGCAGCAGCGAGCGCGTCCGTCGTCGCGGGCATCACCGTTGGCGGCACCGCCGGGCAGTTCGTGAGCGCACAAGCCCCGGCCCATGGCGACGTGCCGAGTTTCCAGAACCCCGCGCCCGGCGCCTCGACACTGAATCCGGTGGGCACGGGCGCGGCGGGCGGGAGCGGTACGGGGAGCGGCTCCACCGGGGGTCACGCCGGCACGGCGTTCCTCGGAGCTTCGCCGGTCGCATCCGGCGGGGTGTCGTCGGGCCTGACCGTCGTGAGTGCGACACAGCAAGGCGCCGCCGCTCCCACGGCGACCCTCACCGGCCTCAGCGGGGGCGGTGCGCCCGCGCCCACTGTGGTGGCGGCGCCCGTGGGTCCCGCCGGGACGACGACCACCACGGCGATCGCCCCCACGCCGCCGCCCCCACCGCCTCCGCCGACGACGTCCGTGCTCGTTCCGTCCATGGGTGCGACGGTGGCGAGCTCAGCCGCTCTCGATGCGACGGCCTCGAGTTCTGTCGGCATTGCCAGCGTGGCCTTCGAGATCACCGGCGGCACGCTGAACCACCAGGTCGTCTCCGGATCTGTGGCCACCCTCTACGGATGGCTGGCTGAGTGGAACACGACGACCGTCCCCAACGGCACGTACGTACTCCAGAGCGTGGCGACCGACAAGGACGGCGCCAGCACGCTGAGCCCGCCCATCGCCATCACGATCGACACGCCGCCGCCCCCGCCGACGACGTCCGTGCTCGTTCCATCCACCGGTGCCACCGTGTCGGGCTCGGCTACCCTCGATGCGTCGGCTTCGAGCTCGGTCGGCATCGCCTCCGTGGCCTTCGAGATCACGGGCGGGTCCTTCAACCACCAGGTCGTCTCGGGGTCCGCGTCCACCATTTACGGATGGGTCGCACAGTGGAACACGACGACGGTCCCCAACGGCACCTATGCCCTGCAGAGCGTCGCCACCGACACCCATGGCACGAGCACGACGAGCGCGGCCGTGACCGTCACCGTTGACAATCCGCCGCCCCCGCCGAAGACGGCCAGCACGCCGCCGGCGCCCGCCTCGAGCGGCAACGGCCGCGGCGACGGCGACGGGGACGCGGACGACGGTGGCCATGGCGGCTGGAACGATCCCCACGACGCCGACCAGGTCGTTGCCGGCGCCCAGGTCGTTGCCGGCGCCCAGGGGAGCGGCAACGGGTAGCACCGGTCCGTCGCGTCCCGAGCGCCACGCACGTCAGTCGGGACGCATCGCACTGCTCGGTTGAACCGGTGCGGCTGGTAAGCATGCGGGTACCGGTCCGGACGCGGCCGGCTGCAAGCGAGGTCAGCCATGCACTACTCGAATCTGGGCACGTCGGGTCTGCGGGTGTCGAGGATCTGCCTCGGCATGATGGGGTTCGGAAGCGGCAGCGACCGGCCCTGGGTCATCGACGAGGACGCGGCCGAGCCCATTGTGCGGGCTGCCGTCGAGGGCGGTGTGACGTTCTTCGACACCGCCGACACCTACTCGGCCGGGGCCAGCGAGGTGGCCACGGGCAAGTTGGTGCCGAAGTACCTGAGCCGCGACGAGTCGGTGATCGCGACCAAGGTGTTCATGCCGGTGACCCCCGGGGAGAACGGCGGTGGGCTGGGTCGCAAGCACATCCTGTCGGGGATCGACGCGTCGCTTCGACGGCTGGGCATGGACTACGTCGACCTCTACCAGATCCACCGCTGGGACCCCAGGACGCCCATTGAGGAGACGATGGAGGCGCTGCACGACGTCGTCCGAGCGGGAAAGGCCCGCTACATCGGAGCGAGCAGCATGTTCGCCTGGCAGTTCGCCAAGGCGCAGCACTCGGCCGAGTCGCACGGCTGGACGAAGTTCGCGTCGATGCAGAACCACTACAACCTGATCTACCGCGAAGAGGAGCGCGAGATGATCCCGCTGTGCCTCGATCAGGGAGTCGGGTGCATCCCGTGGAGCCCCCTGGCCCGTGGCGTCCTCGCCGGGACTCGCACCCGGGACGGAGGCCGCCATACCACCCGCTCGAGCACGGACCCGTTCACCGACTACCTCTACGACCAGCCGACGGACTTCGACGTCGTCGACGCCGTCGTCGCTGTCGCGGCGGCGCGCGGCGTGCCGCCGGCGCAGGTGGCACTGGCCTGGCTGCTCGGCAAGCCGGGGGTGACGGCCCCGATCGTCGGATCCACGAGGAAGAGGCACCTGAAGGACGCGCTGGCGGCCGAGGAACTGTCCTTGTCGGAGGACGAGGTCGCCGAGCTCGAGAAGCCCTACGTACCCCACCCGGTGCTCGGTCACTTCTAGAGAGGCGGCCGGGGCTCCACTAGGGTCGCCCGGTGGGGTAGTCGTACGGAGAGACAGGGGGTGGCATGCGGGTCGCGCTGACGGTGGCCGATTTCCTCAACCGGGCCGCGCTCGTCTACGGGGACCGGATTGCGGTGCACGACGAACCGGCGATGCCGGGCTCCCTCGGGACCCCCACGTACGCCGAGCTCGAGGCCCGCGCGCGGGATGGCGCTGACCCTCGACGACCTCGGCGTGGGGCACGGGGAGCGGGTGGCGATCGTCAGCCCGAACTCGGGGCGGTTCCTCACGGCGTTCTTCGGCGTCAGTGGCTTCGGGCGCATCCTGGTGCCGATCAACTTCCGACTGACCGCCGAGGAGATCGCCTATATCGTCGGGCACTCCGGGGCGTCGGTCCTTCTCTACGACCCCGACGTCGCCCGCGAGGTGGACGGCATTCAGGTGAAGCACCGCTTCTGCCTGGACGGGACGGACGATGCCGCGTTGTTCGCGCCCGCCCCGCCGGGGGCAGCGCCGCGGCCGTGGGAGCCCGACGAGGACGCCGCCTGCTCGGTCAACTACACCTCCGGCACGACGGCGCGCCCCAAGGGGGTGCAGCTCACCCAACGCAACTGCTGGCTCAACGCGGCGACCTTCGGGTGGCACACCGGCGTGAGCGACCGGGACGTGCTGTTGCACACCCTGCCGATGTTCCACTGCAACGGCTGGGGCATGCCCTACGCCGTGACCGGGATGGGGGGCACGCACGTCGTGCTGCGCAAGATCGACGGCGAGGAGATCCTCTCGCGCATCGAGCGTCTCGGTGTGACCATCCTCTGCGGCGCCCCGGCCGTGGTGGCGGCCATCCTCACCGCGGCGGAAGACAGGGCGGCCGAAGGACGCGCCGTGCCGGGGCGGGGCACGGCGCGCATCGTCGTGGCCGGCGCGCCGCCACCCTCCAAGACGATTGAGCGAGTAGAGACCGAGCTGGGGTGGGAGTTCATCCAGATCTACGGGCTGACGGAGACGGCGCCGCTGTTGACCATCAACCGCACCCGCCCGGAGTGGGATGGACTGAGCGCGAGCGAACGCGCGGTCCTGCTCGGGCGCGCCGGCGCGCCGGCCATGGGCGTGCAGATCGACGTCGATGCCGAGGGGGAGGTGCTGGCACGCTCCAACCATGTGTTCGCCGGCTACTGGGAACAGCCCGAGGAATCGGCCAAGGCGCTCGAGGGCGGCTGGTTCCACACCGGTGACGGCGGGTACGTCGACGGCGCCTATCTCGTGATCTCGGACCGCAAGAAAGACGTCATCATCACCGGTGGGGAGAACGTGTCCTCCATCGAGATCGAGGACTGCCTGTACCAGCACAGCGCCGTGGCCGAGGTGGCGGTGATCGGTGTGCCGGACGAGAAGTGGGGCGAGACGATCAAGGCGCTCGTCGTCGTGCGGGAGGGATCGACCGTCACGGAGACCGAGCTGATCGAGCACTGTCGTGAGCGCATGGCCCACTTCAAGGCGCCCACCAGCGTGGAGCTCCGGCCCGCGCTGGACCGCACGGCGACGGGAAAGCTGCAGAAGTACAAGCTCCGCCAGCCCTACTGGGCCGGGAGGGAGAAGTCGGTCAACTAGCGATCGCCCGACCGTTCCTCCATGACGAGGTGCCCACGCCGGTCGAAGGCGACCGCGATGTCGCCGGCGATGAGCCGACGCAGCGGTTCACCCACGATGTCACGCCGCCACCCCACGTCCAGCCGGTTGGGCTCGCCGCAGAGCAGCTGGACGACGTCGGCCCGGGTGGCCAGGAGCCCCTGGTCGAAGTCGAGATCGTCGGCGATTTGGCGCACCACTCCCGAGCAGACGGCGACCGCGGCCGACGGGGCCGTCGACTCCCGGCCCTCCGAGGGCATGCGTATCTCCTCCGGTGGCAGGGCGAGGCCCCGCTCGACGGCCCGGAGGATCTCTGCGGTGCGCCCCTGGGCCAGATGCCGGCCATCGATCCCTCGGGTGCGGCGCAGCTCTTCGCCGTTGCGGGGAGGCCGTTGCGAGAGCGCCAGCAGTCCCAGGTCCGAGAGCACCATGCGCCGGGGCCGGTTCGTCTCGGCCGCGGTGCGCTCCCGCCACGCCGCCACCTCCTGCGCGACGGCGCGTGAGCGCCGCGACATGCTGCGGATGTCCCCGAGCTTCCACCACGCCTCTTCGGGCACGCGCGCCGGGGTGCGGTCGCCCAGCACCTGGTCGCACTCGTCGAGGGCCCATTCCAAGCGACCCAGCGCGCGGAGCCGTTCTGTGAGCACGGCCCGGAGCTGCAGCAGGTGGGCGACGTCGCTGACGGCGTAGGTGACCTGCGCGGCCGATATCGGGCGGACCAGCCAGTCAGAGAGCCGGTCTGCCTTGGGCAGCGCGATGCCGAGCATCTGGTCGACGAGGCGGGACAGCGACGGGGTGGACAGGCCGAGGAAGCCGGCCACGATCTGCGTGTCGAAGACCCTGGCCGGGATGGCACCGCAGGCGGCCATGAGCACGTCGAGGTCCTGTGAGGCGGCATGCGCCACGGCCGTTCCGGAGCCGCCGAAGACCTCGGCGAGCGGTGCCGGGTCGACGGCGAGCGGGTCGACGAGCGCCACCTTGTCGGCCCAGGCGATCTGAATGAGGGCCAAGTCGGGGACATAGGTGCGCTCGGTGTGGAACTCGGTGTCGAACCCGTAGCACTCCTCGGTGGCCACCTCGGCGACGAGTAACGCCAGACTCTCGGCGTCGTCCACCATGGTGCATGGCTGCGCCGGCGCGCTCACCGCCGCGCCGGCGTACTGCGGCCATGGGCAGCACTCGTGATCGTCAATCGTGAGGAGATGGCAAATTCCCGACTCGTGAGGGGCCCATCGGCGAGGCTAGCGCGGCCCTTGCTGTGGTCCTGCCCTCTAATCGCCGCGGGCGCGCGCCCGGTCCGTGCACCGCGCGCCGTCGCCGGTGGCGGAACGGTTGCGGTCGATGGCATTGCAGTGTTTCTGCACCAACCGAGTAGTAATCTGTGGGTTCCACCGAAGCGGGCGCGCGGGCCCAGAACGGGGGTTTTGGGCCCAGTCCATGGAATTCCGACTCTGTGTCATCAGCGGATGATCCGATAAGAGTGGAAGTTCGTATCGCAGGGGGACGACGTGAAGAAGTCCAAGAGGAAACTTGGCGGAGACGGATTGGGCGAGGCCGCTGACCTCGACGTGACCGCCGCCGTCTCCGGGGGACAGCAGGGCTCTGAGGCCGCGCGGGCCGGATCGGCGCGGAGCGTCGAGTCGATGCTGCAGGAGTTCAGCTCGCGTCAGGGTGGTGGACCACAAACGGGCCGCCCGCCCCAGACCGGCAAGTACGACCAACTGTGGCAGCTCTCCATGGCCGATCCGCACACGGGCCTGGCCAACCAGCTCTTGGTGCTCGACCGTCTCACCCAGGCGCTGGTGCGCCGTCGCCGCCACGGCGGAGAGGTGGTGGTCTGCCACATCGATCTGGACAACCTCGGCGAGATCAACCTCGACCTGGGCTACACCGTCGGCAACACGGTCCTGTGCGAAGCGTCCCGGCGACTCACCTCCGTGCTGCGCAGCGAGGACACCGTGGGCCGGATAGGCGGGAGCGAGCTCGTGGCCGTGCTCGCCGTCAACGACGAGCTGGCGGTCGGCCCGCTCATGCGCCGGATACAGCACACCCTCGACGAACCGGTCGTGGTCGGCGGGCACGACATCCGGCTCCAGGCCTCGCTCGGTGTGGCCATCGCGGAGGACACCGAGTCGGCCGAGGACGTCTTGGCCCGCGCCGATCGCTCGACTCGGGTCAGCCGGCGCTGACGTCGCCGGCGCCTCCGCATCACATCGCGCCGCCCGTCCCTAACGACCGTTCGGGTCGCGTTGTGCGATTAGGGCGTATCGGCTCTATCCAAAACAGGAGTATCGGCCCTATTGGTTCAGCTCAATTCCAGCAAAATTATGGTGGCATGTCGATGTACAGCGAGCTGCTCTCGGGCCTTTGCGCCGATGTGGAACCCCTGCCGCTGCCCCCGTCACGCGACGAGCTCGTGGTCGTGCTGCTCCAGTGCCGGCGACGGCTGAACGGCCACGGCCCCGACGAGGGCCGTGTCATGGCGGAGGACCTGGCACTCGAGCTCGATCATGACCGCATGTTGCTACGGCTGTGCACGGCTCTCGGCATCGAGAGCGACCCCTCCTGGTTCGTCAACCCCCTGGCCGAGCGGGAGCGCCTGGAGGACCTCCTGCGCTCCGCCGGCGTCGACTTCCGCACGCTGGACGACCATCGCCGGGTGAAGGTCGCCTAGCGGCGGGCTCCGCCGGGTTCAGGGCTTCGGGTTCGGATTCGACGATTTCCGCGCGGCCAGGACGGCGGCGTAGACGGCCGCCTCGGTGCGCCGCCGCATGCCGAGCTTCGACAGCAGGCTCGAGACGTAGTTCTTCACCGTCGCCTCGGCCAAGAAGAGCTGCTCGGCGATCTGGCGGTTGGACTGGCCCTGGGCGATCAGCTCCAGGACCCTGCGCTCCTGGGGCGTGAGCACGGTGAGGCGGGACTCTGCCTCCTGGTCCTTGCGCAAGCGGTCGAAGAGCTCCTGGGTCAACACGGGATCGAGCAGGGACATGCCCTGGCTGACCCGCCTGATGTCGCCCAGGAGGTCGCCGCTGCCGATCTCCTTCAAGACGTAGCCCGACGCCCCGGCCATGATGGAGGAGAACAGGGCGTCGTCGTCGGAGTACGACGTGAGCATCAGGCAGCGCACCTGGGGGCTGGCCGACTGGATCTCCCGGCACACCTCGATCCCGTTGCCGTCGGGGAGGCGGACGTCGAGGATCGCCACGTCCGGTTCGATGTCGCGGATCAGCTTCAAGCCTTGCTCCGCCGTCCCGGCCTCGCCGACGACCTCCATGTCGACCTCGGCGTCGAGCAGCGTCCGCAGGCCCGTCCGGACCAGTTCATGATCATCGAGGACGAAAACCCGAATCGCCATCTGCTAAATACTGCCACGGCGCGGACGGCGACCCGCCAACGCTGCCGCCGTCGTGCCTGGTGCCACGCGGTGCGCACGTTCGCCCCTATCCTGGCTCCCCGTGCAGCCCTTCGACCGGATCGACGATCCCGTGAAGCTGCGTCGCCTCGTGCAGGCGATCCTCATCCTCGATGCCGAGCTCAATCTGCCCTTGGTCTTACGGCGGATCATCGAAGAGGCGTGCGACCTCGTCGGTGCGCAGTACGGCGCGCTGGGCGTGCTCACGGAGGACGGCCGGGCCCTCGACCAGTTCCTCACGGTGGGCCTGAGCCGTGAGGAGGAGCAGGCCATCGGCCCGCGCCCGACAGGCCGCGGCGTCCTGGGCACGCTCATCGCGGACGACAAGCCGCTGCGGTTGGCCGACATCTCGGCCAGCCCCGACAGCTACGGGACCCCGGACAATCACCCCACCATGACCTCGTTCCTCGGCGTCCCCGTCCGGGTGCACGGCGAGGTCTACGGCAACCTGTACCTGACGAACAAGCGGCATGCGGCCGAATTCTCCGACGACGACGAGGAACTGGTGCTCGCGCTCGCGATGGCCGCCGGGATCGCCATCGAGAACGCGCGGCTGCACGGACTGGTGCGCGACCGGGCGCTCACGGAGGACCGGGACCGCATCGCGCGGGACCTTCATGACTCGGTGATCCAGCGGCTCTTTGCCATCGGGCTGTCGCTGCAGGGGACCGCACGGCTCGTCGAGCGGCCCGAGGCCGTCATGCGCATCGGGGAGGCCATCGACAAGCTCGACGAGACGATCCGCCAGCTCCGGAAGGCGATCTTCGACATTGAGCTCACGATCAACAAGGAGGGACTGCATCCGAAGGTCCTCGACCTCGTGCACGAGTTGCGTCCCGTGCTCGGGATCCATCCCCAGGTGTCCTTCAGCGGTCCGGTGGACCACGCCATCACGGGGCAGCTGTCCGAAGAGCTGCTGGCGGTGCTGCGCGAGGCGCTGACCAACGTGGGGAAGCACGCGCACGCGTCCCAGGTGGTCGTCACCATCGCCGCCGGCGACGAGCTGCGCCTCGTCGTGGCCGACGACGGGGACGGCATGGGCGAGGTCTCCTCCTCGCGCAGCCTCGGCCTGAAGAACATCCGCCAGCGCGCCGAGCGCCTGGGCGGAGGCATGGAGCTCGGCGTGTCGCGCGAGGGCGGCACCCGGCTGACCTGGCACGTGCCCATCGACTCGGCTCCGGAGGGCTACACGGCTGCCGCGGCGCCTTAGGTCGGCACGGTGCCGGAGCGCGCCTCTGCGGCGGCGGTCAGCTCGGTGAAGCAGCGTGCGATGCCCTCGGCCAACACCGGCGCATCGGGGCAGGCGGCGGGGTCGACGAGGATGCCGATGGTCAGAGCGCCGTCGTAGGAGAGCGCAGCGACCCCCACACTCAGATTGCCGCCGAGCGGCACCAGGGGGATCGCCTCGAGCATGCGGGCCCCCAGCATGTAGAGCGGGACGTCGGGCCCCGGGACGTTCGTCACCACGAGGTTGACGAACGGCTGGTGGTTGATGAGGGGGCTGGCGGCGGACACGACCGCCGGTGGCCAGGCGTCCAGCGACGAGATGAGCAGGTGGCTGGCCTGCGCCTGGCCGCCTTCCTTGCTGGAGCGCTCGGCCCGGGCCACCTGGCGGAGGCGGTCCGCCGACGTGGCCGGCCCGATCGGGAGACGCACCACCATGGCCGAGACGTCGTTGCCGAGCCGGCGGTCGTGGTGGTGGTCCGCCCCGACGGGAACGAGCACGTGGAGGTGGCGGCCCTCCATGACCTCGCCACGCGCCGAGAGGAGGTCGTGCACGCCCGCCGCGATCGCGGTCAGCAGCAGGTCGTTGAGTGTGACGCCGAAGAGGTGCTCGGCCCGGCGCAGCTCGTCCATGCGTTGGCGGACGACGAGCGCCCGTCGGCCGGATCCGACGCGGGCGTTCAAGGAGAAGTGGGGCGTGGCGGGCGTGACGCCGAGCAGGCTGCGCAGCGACGACCCGTAGCGCCACAGCGAGTGCGTGGTCCGGACCGGATGCCACAGCGCGTGCCATCCGTCGGCGGCGAGCCCCCGCAGGGCGTCGCCCCAGCGGTCGAGCCCGGCCGCGGTCAGGGTCGTCCACCCCGGCGCCGGCTCGGGTCGCCAGTCGTCGGGTGGATGGCGCACGGGCAGATGGGGCTCGAGGTCGAGCAGCACCGTTGCGAGCTCGACGCCGGCGAGCCCGTCGGCCACGGAGTGGTGGAGCATCTCGAGCAGGGCGACGCGGCCACCGCGGAGCCCGTCGATCAACCAGATGTCCCAGAGCGGGTGGCTGCGATCGAGCGGATACGACATCAGCTCGGCGCAGAGCTCCAGCAGTTGGTCGTCGTCACCCGGAGCGGGGACCGCCGCCTGGTGCACGTGGTTGGCAACGTCGAATTCGGCGTCGTCCACCCACACCGGAGCGGACTCCCCCAGCGGCGGGAGGCGGACGCGCTGGCGCAGCTTGGGCACCAGGTGCAGGCGGCTCGCCACCTCGTCCCGCACCTCGGCGAGCCGCAGGCAGCCCCGGGCATCGTGCAGCGGGGCCCCCTCGAAGATCCCGATGGAGCCCATGTGCATGGGTGTGTGGTCCGACTCCATGTACAAGAAGGCCGAATCGAGCGGCGTCAAGGCCTTGGTGGCGGGGTCCATCAGGGCCTCGCGGGAGGAAGGCGCGCCGAAGTGACCTCCGCAAAGCCGTCTTCGATGCAGCCGGCGAGCTTCGGGCCGTCGGGGACGGCCGCCACGTCGACGGTGATGGTGACGCAGGCACGGTCCGCTACGGAGATGAGCGACACGTTGAGTGCGGCGCCCGAGGGGGGCGAGACCGCGTAGATACCCTCGACGGCCGCGCCCGCGAAGGACACGGGAAACGGTGGACCTGGGATGTTGGTGATGCAGAAGTCGTCGCCGAGCAGCATGGAGCTCCACAACCCGCGTGCGATGCCGCCGGGCAACGCGCTGAGGCCGGTGGCCAGGACGTCGCTGACGGCCAGCCCCGGGGCATGCTTCCACTGCGCGGTGTGCCGCCGGACCTCCGCCATGCAGTCGGCCAGGTCGGCGTGGACGGGAATGACGAAGCGGGCCGGCACGAAGTGGTTCCCGCCTTCTCCGACATCATCGGCGCGGACGTTCAACGGCATGAGAGCACGGAAGCCCGACGCGGCGACGCCGTGCTGTTCGTGGTACACGGTGAGGCCCCGGACGACGGAGGCGACGAACACGTCGTTGACGGTGCCGCCCCACGCCCTGGCGGCGGCCTTCAACGTGGTCAGATCGAGGTCGATCACCTCGACCTCGCGCCGGAAGCCACGACCCGTCATGATCGGCGAGATCGGCCTGGCCGCCGGCGCCATGAGCCGGGCGACCGACGTGCCCAGTGCGGCCAGCTGGCCGAGGGTGCGGAACGGGTGGACGGCGGCATTGCAGGCGCCGCCGAGAAGCCGCAGCGCATCGGGCATCCCGAGCCGTTGCAGCGTGGACCGGCCGGCGCCGTGACCGGCCGGCGTCTCCGGGCGCCCGACCTGGGTGCCTCCCCCCGAATCCGACGAGTCGAAGAGTCGGGCCAGGACGGCGAGGCCGCCCACCCCGTCAATCAGCGCGTGGTGCACCTTCAGGACCAACGCGGAGCGGCCGGGGTCGACGCCCTCGACGAGGACGGCCTCCCACAGCGGCAGCGCGGGGTCGAAGCCGCTCGTCGCCATCGTCTGGGCCATGTCGAGGACGTCGCGCAAGCCCCCGTGCTCGGGGAGCCGGATCCGCCGCAGGTGGGTGCCCAGGTCGAAGTCGTCGTCGAGCACGAACTGCGGCCTTCCCCGGCCCGGGGCCCGGGACACGGCGCGCGACCGCAGGCGGGGCACGCTCCTGGTCAGGGCGCCGATACGCGTCCTCGCCTCGACCCAGTCGGGCGTCCCGTCCAGGACCAGGAGCGCCACGATGGTCGGGCGCATCACCGGGTCGCTGCTGATCGTCCACAGGAGCGCATCGGAGCCGCTCATGGTGTCCGTTCGCCTCATGTCGGGCTCGACTGCTCCCACGGGATACCACCCCCTACGACTACCAGCGATTGTCGGACCTCTCCCCCTACGGTCATAGAGCCGGAAGTCCCCATTGTGCGCCGTCCCGGCCGGACCCGATCGCACAAAGTGTCATTGGTCCCTTCATGTCCGCGTCGCCTGGTCGTAGCATCAGTGGCGGTCCGACGCCGTGGCCGGTCCGGGGGGACCGTGGGGGGCATCGGGCCGCCCGACCGCGGGAGAGGTGATCGAACATGACGACGAGGACGGCGACGGCGCCGGTTCCCGCCCAGCACGGACTGGCCAACGCGCTGGGGAGGCGCCAGCTCCACAAGTACCCCGACACCGTGCCGCGGCTCGGCTACCTCTCCATCGTGGTGCTGACCACGATCATGCTGTACTACCTCTACTACGTGGAGGGGGCGGTGACGCCGCTGTTGCTGCCCTACTACCACATGTCGTTCCGGTACTTCTTGTACCTGCTCGTGGTGTCCAACGCCATCGGCGCCTTCAGTGCGTTCATCGGTGGCCTGTCCGACAAGATCGGGCGCGCCAACCTCACGATCTACGGGACGCTGACCGTGGCGCTGATCCAGCTCTTCGCCATCCCCCACATCAGCGACAAGTTCTGGTTCTCCTTCTCCTACTGCATCATCGGCTTCGTCGAGGGCGTCATCCTCGTCTCGACGCCCGCGCTGATGCGGGACTTCTCACCCCAGATGGGTCGTGGCGCGGCAATGGGGTTCTGGGCGATCGGCCCCTCCATGGGCGCCCTGGCCGCCAGCCTGGTCGCCACGCACACCCTCAGCCACCTGGCGCCCTGGCAGGACCAGTTCATCATCTCGGGGCTCGTGTGCATGGGCGTCGTCGTCATCTCGTTCTTCTTCTTGCGCGAGCTCTCACCGCAGCTGCGCGACCAGCTCATGGTCAGCGAACGTGAGCGGGCCCTCATTGAGGCGCGGGCGAGGGGCATCGACGTCGAGAAGGCCACCGCCCACCCGATCCGCTCCATGATGAAGCTCGACCTGATCTCCTCCTCCATCGCCATCTCGGTCTTCCTGCTCTTCTACTACGCCTCGGTGAGCGTGCTGACGATCTACTGGGTCGTCACGTTCAACCGCACCACACCGCAGGCCAACGGGATCAACGTCTGGCTCGCCGCGTTCCTCTCCGGCGGGCTCGTCGTGGCGGGCTTGCTCTCCGACTGGGCGCGGGTGCGCAAGCCCTTCATGCTCGTCGGGGCGATCTGCGCCATGGTGATGATGGGGTTCCTCATCGAGCAGACGAACCACGCGCACACCGGGTACTACTCCAACGTCTTGGTGGTGGTACTGCTGGCCGTCTCGATCGCGTTCGCGTACTCGCCGTGGATGGCCAACTACACCGAGCAGGTCGAGTCGCACAACCCGGCGCTCACCGCGTCGGGCCTTGCCGTCTGGGGATGGATCCTGCGCATCACCGTCGCGCTGTCCTTCCTGGTGCTCCCCTACGTGATCACGACCTCCACCGTCCTGGTGGACAACCAGACCGCCGCCACCGCGCTGCAGGCCATTCAGTCCGCCGAGCCCTATGCCCCGTCCACGTCACCAGCCGCCTGCGCCACAACCCCGGCGCCGGCCTCGATCATCACCGCGCTGCGGGCCACGAAGGAGGCAGGGCCCGAGACGCTGGCCAAGATCCTGAGCGGCTGCAACTCGACGCACAACCTCCTCAAGGCGCTGGCCGCGGCCGGCGGCTTGTCCAACCCGCAGGTGCAGGGGCTGCTCGCCTACAACCCGCTGGCGCTGGCCATTCAAAAGGGTCAGCCGGTGAGCCAGGCGGAGATCGCCACCAAGGTGGGCGTGCACTCGCAGAACCTGGCCGGTCTGCTGGTCGCGGAGCAGAAGCTGGTGCCGGCCCAGAAGACCTCCCCGGGCGAGTGGAAGCGGTGGTGGACGGTCTGCCTCATCGGTCAGTTCATCTTCACCATCCTCATCTTCTTCATGCGGGGCCGCTGGAGCCCGCGGGCGGCGCGCCGAGACCTCGCCGAGCGCGAACAGATGGTCGAGGAGGAGCTGGCCAAGCTGAGGCGGGAGCCCGCCGCGGTCGGGTAGCGCCAGCTCCGCCCGGAGCCCGCTGCACGGATGGTCTTCGGTCTCCATCCGCCTCCCGGGCACCGCCGTACACGAGGTCGTAGGGTGGTGACCCGTCACCGAACTGGGAGGGACGATGGCTCTTGCGCTGGAGGGGCTGCGGGTGATCGATGCCGACACCCACCTGACCGAGGCCCACGACCTGTGGACCAGCCGGGCGCCGTCGAAGTACGCCGACCGGGTGCCCCGGGTCGAGGAGATCGACGGTCGCCCCATGTGGGTGGTCGACGGTGCCGAGCTGGGCTTCGCGGGCGGTGGCGGGGTCATCGACCGCGAGGGCGGGAAGGGCCGGGCGCTCGAGGCGCTCTACGAGTGGACCATCGACCGGATCCACCTCGGTGCCTACGACCCCAAGGCCCGGATCGAGGTCATGGACGACTCGGGCATCTGGGCCCAGGTCTGCTTCCCCAACTCCATCGGGCTCGGAGGCCAGGGGATCTCCGACGTCGTGAAGGACCCCGAGCTGCGGCTGTTGTGCGTGCAGATCTACAACGACGCCATGGCAGAGGTGCAGGCCGACTCCGGCCGGCGTCTGCTGCCCATGCCCGTGCTGCCGGCCTGGGACCCCGGGGCGTGCGTGGCCGAGGCGAAGCGGGTGGCCGGGCTCGATCTGCGCGGCGTCAACATGACCTCGGACCCGCAAGACCTGGGCGCGCCCGACCTGGCCAACCGGGCCTGGGACCCCCTGTGGGAGGTGTGCGCCGACCTGCAGCTGCCTGTCCACTTCCACATCGGCGCCAGCCTCACCACCATGACGTACTTCGGTACCTACCCCTGGGAGTCGCAGGACGAGGACACCAAGCTCGCGATCGGGGGGACGCTCCTCTTCATCGGGAACGCCCGGGTCGTGACGAACATCATCCTGAGCGGCATGCTCGATCGGCACCCGACGCTGAAGATGGTCTCCGTGGAGAGCGGCGTGGGTTGGATCCCCTTCATCCTCGAGGCCCTCGACTACGAGATGTCCGAGAACGCCCCCAAGCAGCTGGCGCACATGTCGATGCTCCCGTCGGAGTACTTCCGGCGCAACCTCTACGCCACGTTCTGGTTCGAGAAGAACAACGTGCCCGCCCTCATTGCCTCGGTGGGTGAGGACAGCGTGCTGTTCGAGACCGATTTCCCGCACCCGACGTGTCTCTACCCCAAGCCGCTCGACACCGTGGCGGACAAGATGTCGACCCTCTCGCCCGACGTGCAGCGCAAGATCCTCGGCGAGAACGCAGCGCGGTTGTACCGGCTGTAGCGACTTGCGAGGATCAGCTGCCGAACTGATCCGTCAAGGCGGCGGCACTGTTGGAGTTGGCGCCGTTGTCGAAACTGCTCGTGCCGTAGTCCCAGTACGTGGCCTCGAACACGTTGTGCGTCGCGATCCACTTGGCCATGTCGATGATGAAGGTCGGGTTGTCGCCGCCGCACGTCTGCTTGCCGGGGTCGGAGACCGGCCCGCTGTCCGGGGCGCTCGCCCCCCAGCCCAGGCCCCATTCGGGCAGCACGATCGGTTTGTTCTGCAGCGTGGCGAACGACGCCACCCAGTTCAGGCCGTAGGGCTCGGTCTCGATGTGGTCGAAGTTGGCTTGCGCGCCGGGGTAGTAGCCCCACGACGTGTCGTACACGTCGAGGCCGATGTAGTCGACGTATGCATTGCCGGGGTAGTAGGTCGTCAGGTTCCCCACGCCGTCGTCGCCCGCCGCCGGGTTCCATTCGAAGCGGAAGTTCGCACCGGGCACTGATCGCATTGCGGTCACGATGTTGTGCCAGTAGGCGATGAAGTTGGCCTGCTGCCCGTCGGCCGACCACGGGACCCAGCTGCCGTTGAACTCCCAGCCCAATCGGATGATCGCATCGCTCTGCCCGCTGGCGACGAAATTCTGCGCGAGGGTCACAAAGTTCTTGTTGAAGTCACCGGCTGCACCTTCGGCCAGCGTGCTCCCGCTGTTCGGCAACATCGGCACGCCCCAGATGATCTCGTAGTGGGCGTTCGCCCATTGCGAGAGAAGCCACGACGGGTTCGAGATCGTCGACCACGACGCGCCGTTGAGAAAGTCCATCACGTAGTGCAGGCCGGGGTCGTCGATCTCGCTCGCGAAGGTGGTGATGCATGACGGGCAGCCCGCGTTGACGTACACGCCGAGGCTCGCGCCGCTGGTGGAGGCGGCGGTCGGGCCGCCCCCTCCACGCGCGAGGAGCGGTGGGAGGAGCGTGCCGACCACGAGCAGCGTGCCGGCGACCATCGCGCCCAGGAGGACCCTGCGCGCTCGTCGCCGGTGGGCGCGGCGGGCGTGTCGTGCACGGCGACGAGTGCGCCAGAGCATTGGAGCCAACGTACCGCTCCTTGGCGTGGATAGCCCATCGGGCCCCGGCCGGCGCGACCGGCTCCAGAGGGAGCGGCGTCGCATGGTTCGGTCCACCGGTCGCCGCTGTCGTGTCTGTTGTCAGGTTGTTGTCAGAACGTCGTGCCCGTGTGACGCCGTTGTCAGAACGTTGTCCATGTATGACGCCGTTGTCGGCGAATTGGGCAAATGTGACGCCGTTGTCAGTCCGTTGTGCATCGTCTGGTCTCGATCCCATCCTTCCGGGACGCGGTCAACGATCGTTTGACGAACCCCTATTGCGATCGATAGCGTCCAGCACCGTCCCGGTCGATCGCAGCCTGTGACAGCTTCAAAAATGGCGGCGTCTCTTCCAAAGTCCACCTTTTTCTAACGGAGATGACGGAATGGCACAGAGTGCAGGGAATGGCCCGGTTGCAGACGGGAAGGGCCACACGGTGGCTTGGCGCACCCGGCATGGGGGACGTTTCCTGAAGGGCGCAGTCGCCCTGGCGGGGCTCACGATCGCCTTCCCGGCCGGTGTCGTCCTGGCCACGGCGGGGCCGGCGGCGGCGGCCGGGACGCCGGTGGTCACCTCCGTGACTGCCGACAACGGCCCGACGACCGGCGGGACCGTCGTGGCCATCGTCGGAAGCGGGTTCACCGGCGAGACGGCGGTGGACTTCGGCGGTGTGCCCGCCACCGGCGTCACGGTGAATACCGATACCAGCATCACGGCCACGTCGCCGGCGCTGGCGGCCAACATCGTGGGCAACACCGTGGACGTCACCGTGACCACCGGCGGCGGACACGAGCGCCACCGGCGTGGATGATGAGTTCACCTACACCTACAACACGACAACGGGCCCAAACCTACTGACGATCACGTCCCCGACTGCGGCCTCGACGGCTGTCCCTGTAGGCACGGAAGTGACCCTGACGGGTACGAGCGAGACAAGCGTCTGTCCAACCTCGTACGGACTCTCGCTCTTCGACGTGACCAACGCCACTGCTCCTACGCTGCTAACGCACCAGGAGGGGTCAGGGACCAGCTCAGACCGTCCTCGATACGACCGTGACGGAGTCGTCGGCCGGAACTTTTCGTTACGTGGCCGAGTTCGACAGTTGCACGGGACCCCGCCTTGTCCATCGGGTCCTGTTGGCAACCCTCACGGCAGTTTCGACTCCCGTCACGATCACCTGGGTGAACGCCCCGACGGTGACCAGTGTCTCGCCGGCCGCCGGACCGACGGCCGGGGGCACGACGGTGACCGTCACCGGGACCAACCTGAACGGTGCCGGCCCCGATGACACCGCCGTGGACTTCGGCTCGACGCCGGCGACCAGCGTCACCGTGGTCTCGGACACCTCGCTCACCGCCGTGGCACCGGCCGGCACCGGCACCCAGGACGTGACCGTGATCACCTCCGGTGGGACCAGCCCCATCGTGGCGGGCGACCAGTACACCTACACGAACGGCCCGACGGTGACGTCGATCTCCCCCACATCGGGGCCACCGAGCGGGGGGACCTCGGTCACGGTGACCGGGACCAACCTGACCGGGGCCACCGCCGTGGACTTCGGCTCGACGCCGGCGACCGGCGTCAACGTGGCTCTCGGGCACCTCGCTCACCGCCGTCGCCCCGGCCGGCACCGGCACGGTGGACGTCACCGTCACGACCGTCGGTGGAACCAGCCCGGCTGTTGCGGGAGACAAGTACACCTATGTCACCCCCTCCACCGGCGGCTACGACATGGTCGGCTCCGACGGGGGAGTGTTCGTCTTCCCGACCGGAGGAACCGGGTTCTACGGGTCGCTGCCGGGCCTCGGGATCCACGTCAACAACATCGTCGGGATGGTTCCCACCGCCGATCAGAAGGGCTACTGGCTGGTCGGCTCGGACGGCGGCGTGTTCGCCTTCGGGGACGCCAGCTACATCGGATCGCTGCCGGGGCTCGGGATCCACGTCAGCAACATCGTCGGAATCGTGCCCACGTCCACGGACAAGGGCTACTGGCTGGTCGGCTCGGACGGCGGCGTCTTCGCCTTCGGGAACGCCAACTACGTCGGATCGCTGCCCGGCCTGCACATCTCGACGAACTTCATCGTGGGGATCGCGCCCACCGCCACGGGCAACGGCTATTGGATGCTTCAGGCCAACGGGGCGGTCTTCGCCTTCGGGGACGCCCAGTACTACGGCAATGCGCTCGGGAGCTCCTCCTACCTGACCGGGATCGCGGCCACCCATAGCGGCAACGGGTACTGGTTGGTGGCCGCCAACGGCAAGGTCTGGAACTTCGGCGGTGCGACCTCCCACGGCGACCTGCCTACGCTGGGGGTCAGTGTCAGCAACATCACCTCGATCGTCCCCACCCAGGACAGTGCTGGGTACTGGCTGATCGGGCACGACGGCGGGATCTTCGCGTTCGGCGACGCCTCCTTCGCGGGGTCGCTGCCGGGCTTGGGGATCCACGTCAACAACATCGTCGGAGCAGTTCCGACCGCATAGGCGGCGACGCAGACCGGGAGGAGTCGGGCAGGTGGGCTGCGGTACCAGAGTCGGGGATAGGCGGCGTCACGGGAGAGGCACCGCCGCGACCCAAACCTAGTTAGGGACGAGGACGGACGTGGCGGGTCTCCAGACGGCCGGAACACAGAGGGCAGTTATCCGTCGGTTGTTGACCGCGGCCTGTGGCGCGGCGCTGCTGGTCGCGACGCTGGTGATAGCCCTGCCCAGACCGGCGGTCGGGGCGGCACCGGCTCCCGCGGTCCCCGCAGTCTCGCCGCGGGTGCAGTCAACCGGCAGCATCAGCGAGGCCGCGAGCTTCCCACAGAGCAGCGAGTCAATCGGGAACAGCTCCATCGCAATCGACCCACAGCACGTGGGCGACCTGGTCGTCCTGTCAATGCAGGTGCACACGACGGCCATCTCGATCGCCTCCGTGTCGGACGTCAACGTCGGCGACTGGCAACCGGCTATTAAATACCCCAACAGCGGTACCGACACGTTGTACTTCGAGGTCTGGTGGGGTGTCGTGACTGGCACAGGGCCGTCGACCATCAACATCAACTATTCGGGGTCGGTGGCCAGCGACTCGATCGAGCTCATCGTGGACTCGTTCACCTCGGGATCCCAATTGCCCTGGTCGCAAGTCACCCAAGGCGGGGCATCCGGGGGGGTCTCGAACACAGCGCAGTGGCCGAGTCTGACCAGTGGCTCGAACGCCGCCGCCCAGCTTTATTGGGGAGCGTCGGAGGAGGAGACCGCGGCAACGCCGGGATCCACGCCCGGCTTCTCGTACGGCCTGACCGGGGAATCGAACTGCTTCTTGTACAACGGCGCACTGTCCCCGAATACCCCGTATGCGCCGAGCTGTAATATTCCCTCGGCAGCGGTTTCGACCGAGGTCGGAGTGATCTTTGCGCTCGGCGCCCCGTCGGTCACCTCGGTCTCGCCTGGTGCCGGACCAACCGGTGGGGGTAACACGGTGACGGTCACCGGGACCGGCCTGACCAACCCCACCGCCGTGTACTTCGGCTCGACGCAGGCCAACTTCACCGGGGTCTCTGACAACACGCTGACCGCCGTCGCCCCGCCGGGCGCGGGCACCGTTGACGTGACGGTGGTGGTCCCCGGGGGGTGGTCGACGCCGACCGTGCAGGCCGACCAGTACATCTACACAACAGGGCCCACGGTGTCCTCGGTCGCCCCGAACTCCGGTCCCACCGGCGGTGGCACGACGGTGTTGATCACGGGGACGGGCCTGACCGGCGCGACCTCCGTGGACTTCGGCTCGACGCCGGCCACCAGCTTCAACGTGCTCTCGGACACCTCTCTCGCGGCCGTCGTCCCGCCGGGCTCCGGCACCGTGAACGTGACGGTCACGGCCACCGGTGGGACCAGCCCCGTCGTGGCGCAGGACCAGTACACGTACGCCTCGACGAAGGCCTCCATTGCCGGCGGCTACGACATGGTGGGCTCCGACGGTGGGGTCTTCGTGTTCCCAACCGGAGGGTCCGGGTTCTACGGATCGCTGCCCGGCCTCGGCATCCACGTGAACGACATCGTGGGGATCGTGCCCACGCTCGATCAGAAGGGCTACTGGCTCGTCGGGCATGACGGCGGGGTCTTCGCCTTCGGGGACGCCGGCTACGTCGGATCCCTCCCCGGCCTTGGGATCCACGTGAGCGACATCGTGGCGATCGTGCCCACGTCCACGGACAAGGGCTATTGGCTGGTGGGTCGGGACGGCGGGGTCTTCGCCTTCGGCGATGCCACCTACGTGCAGTCCCTCCCCGGTCTGCACGTGTCGGTCAACGACATCGTGGGGATCGCCCCGACGGCCACCAACAAGGGCTACTGGCTCATCGGCGCCGACGGCTCGGTGTACACGCTCGGGGACGCCCACTACTACGGAGGGTCGAACGGGGCCGCCTTCACCTACTGGTTGGTGGGTATGGTGGCGACGCACAGCGGGAACGGCTACTGGTTGGTCGCCGCCGACGGCAGGGTTACCAGCTACGGGGATGCGGTTTCCTACGGAGACCTGCCGACGATGGGGGTGCACATCACCAACGTCACCTCCCTCGTCCCCACGCAGGACGACGCTGGGTACTGGTTGATAGGGCACGACGGCGGGGTCTTCTCCTTCGGTGACGCCGGCTTCGCGGGCTCGCTGCCCGGCCTCGGGGTGCACGTCACGAACATCATCGGAGCCGTCCCCACCACGTAGGAGGGCGGGCCCAGGGCGACGGCCCGGTGACTATGGCACCCCCGCAATCGTCGGGATCGTGACCGGCACCGTCGGGATCGTGACCGGCACCGTGGTCGTCGTGACCGGCACCGTGGTCGTCGTGACCGGCACCGTCGTGGTCGTCACGGGTAGCGTCGTGCTCGTCGCCGGCACCGTGGTCGTCGTGACCGGCGTCCCGGACGTGGTCGTCGTCACGGGCGCACCGGGTGTCGTCGTCACCGGCTTTCCGGTCGTGGGCCCCGACGTGGTCGTGGTTGCGGACTGCACGGTGACGGGATCCGTACGCACCGCGGTCGTCGATGTCGGCGATGCGCCGGCAACATCGCTCGACGTGTGGCGTTTGGCGCTCGGCGCCGTCGATTTGGGGGCCGCGACGGTGACCCCTGCGGACCCGTCGGAGCGTGCCTGCGTCGTGCTCGTCGTGTTCGTGGGCCTGCTGGCGGTGGCGGTCGTGGTGGTCGTGGCACTCATTCCGGTCGTGTTCGTGGGGGTCGTCAGAGTGGGACTCGGAATCACACTCGGACGACCCACCCCGACGGCCGCCAGCCCGAACACGATGGCGAGGCCGATGAGGCACACGATGGTCACGATGGTGGTCAGTTTCACGGCACCCTCGTCGTTCGTCCTCGAGACGTCGGCTGCAGTGCCGGAATACCACGGCCGCCGCCGCCCGTTGGGCGACGCGTGTGACCGCTCGGCGATGCACGTCGGTCGACCTGCGAGAAATGACAACGGAGGACTCTTTCTTGTGCGAAGACTCATGTACGACGGTGGCCGTGACAGCCAGCACGGCTTCCGATCAGCTCTTCGTCTTCCGCGGGCAGCGCCCGTCGGATGATCCCGAATCGCCTCTGGCTTGTCAGCCTCACCCCGAGGACGAAGCACGACGAGAAACCGATTCTCGGCGGGCACCCCTGAGTGGCCTCGGCGACCCAGAATCTAGAGTCCCGGGATTCGACCTTCAATGTGGTTCTGGGGCCGCCAGCCAAACGATCGTTTGTGCCACCGGATGCGTGGCCGTCGGCCTGAGGCCCAGAGTGCCCTCGCCCGCTGGTGTAGCCGCCAGATCCGCGGTCGAGGAGAGGCAGGAGGCGGACTGCACCTGGGTCAGCCGCCCCGCCGCGATCGGCCTCGCTCGGCCCAGATTCGACGTTCGGCGAGGGACGTTGCATGATTTGTCCCAGGACCCGCTGGGTATGGGGTCACCCAACCAGAGCCGGGGCTAGGCGGACCTGGGGGGGAGGTCGGAAGAGGGACCCGGGGCCGAACAGGTAGGGGGTTGGGGAGAGTGGCGCGTGCAGACAGGTCACGCTGACGCACGCGAGGCCGAGCTGACGCGAGGGCACATCGGCGGGCTCGACGGGATCCGCGCCTTGTCGGTACTGGCGATCATTGCCTTCCACTCCGGTTTGAGCTGGATACCGGGCGGCTACTACGGAGTCGACGCCTTCTTCGTGTTGTCGGGCTTCCTCATCACGTCGTTGCTCCTCGGAGAGTGGGGCGCCTCGGGGACGATCGGCCTGCGGCACTTCTGGGGTCGTCGAGCCCGGCGCCTCCTGCCGGCGCTGTTCCTGCTGGTCACGGTGATCGGAATCGTGATGGCGACGTTGCCGGGCGTCTTCAGCACCTCGGGCGCGTTCGAGAACGCGCTCTCGACGGTCTTCTACGCGTCCAACTGGTACCAGATCCACGCCGGCGTGCCCTACTTCTCGCTCTCGAGCCAGCCGTCGCCGTGGGTCCACACCTGGTCATTGGCCATCGAGGAGCAGTTCTATTTGGTGTGGCCCATCGTCGTCCTCGTCGTGCTCGGCTTCGGGGCCGGACGGGGTGGCACCAGCCCGTCATGGCGCGACCGAGTCCGGCTCTTCGTCCCTGGGCCGGCGCCGATCGATCCCGAGCGGGCGAAGCGGCGGCGGCTCGTGCTCCTGTTCGTCCTGGTGTGCGTCGGCGCCCTGGCGTCGGCCGTCCTGATGGCGCATCTCGCTCCCCACGGTTACGACGCCCGGGCCTACTACGGCACCGACACCCGCGCCCAGGCGCTGCTCGTCGGCGCAGCCATCGCGGTGGGGCTCACGCTCTGGGGCCAGGCGAGCCGGCGACCTCGGTGCGTGCGACTTGCGTCGGGCCTGGCCCTCGCGGGCGTGGCCGGTACGGCCGCGCTGTGGGCCACGACCGCCGAGACGTCGACCTTCGCCTTCCGGGGCGGGTTCCTGACGGCCAGCCTGGCTGCGGGTGCGGTGGTCCTCGGATGCGTCGTCGCACCCCGCTCTCTCGTGGTGCGCCTGTTGGAGCTGCGACCGCTGCCGCAGCTGGGCCGGATCTCATACGGGATCTACCTCTGGTATTGGCCGATACTGCTCGTCACGAGCGGCCGGCGGCTCGATTGGGGCACCTACCAACTGTTCGTCCTCCGGGTCGTCCTGACGGTGGCGATCGCCGCCCTGAGCTACGAGCTTGTGGAGAAGCCGGTCCGTCATGGCGCGCTCCGGCGCTGGCGCATGGCGATGGTGGCTCCCGTCGGTGCCGCGGCCGCCCTCGGCGCTGTGCTGGTCAGCACGCTGGTGCCCGTCGGGGCCACGGCGCTGCAAGGGGAACAACTGCACGCACCGGTGGTCGGCCGCACGGCGGGGCCGACCGTCCAGCCGATGTCCGGTCACCAATTGGTCGTGGACTCCGTCAACGCGAGGACTTCCCAGGGTCGGACATCGGCGGGGGCTCCCGCCACGTCCGACGTCAACCGGGCCGCCCCGGCCTCGACGAGCAAACCCGTCAAGGTCCTCCTGGTGGGCGACTCCCTCGCGGGCTCACTCGGTGTGGGCTTGGCGCTCGAGGCGAAGCAATACGGCGTCGAGGTCGTCAACGAGGGAATGCCTTCCTGCTCCGTGTCCATGCAGGGCGAGGTCCAGGTGCTCTGGTACACGGTGCTGCCCGGGCCTCCCTGCGACGTTGCGGGCAACGCTGACTCGCTGTTGAGCACCTGGCGCCAGTGGGTCGACGCCTACAACCCTGACGTGGTCGTCTACCTCGCCCGCGGCGAGACGTTCAACCAGCAGGTCGACGGCGCGTGGCAGAACCTCGGTGAGCCCACGTTCGACAGCTACGTGAACAGCCGGTTCACCAGCGCGGCAGACGTCCTCGGCTCCCGGGGAGCGGCCGTGGTGTTCCTGACCGTCCCGTACTTCGACAGTGGCGTCTCCGGGGCCGGTACACCGTGGCCGGAGGACAATCCGCTCCGGGTCGACACCGACAATACGATCATGCAGGACGTGGCGGCGGCGTCGAGTGGGAATGTGTACGTGTTCGACCTGAACGCAGTGGTGTCACCGGGCGGGCACTACTCGCCCACCGTTGGGCCCGTCAACGTCCGCTGCGGCGATGGCGTGCACTTCTCGCAATCCGGTGGGATCTTCGTCGGCATGGAGTTGGCGCCGGAACTGGCTGGGTTGGGTCAGGCCCACGCGCTCACCTCACCTGGGGGTACGTGGCCCGGACCGCCGCCCCCATCGACGCCGCCGTGGTTCTCGAGCCTTCCCTGCCAATAGTCCCGGCGACGCAACCGATGCGGCCTCGAGAGGGCCTGGAGAGAATGGCCCGGCCCGTGCGTGTGCTGGACAAGTGCGTCGTGCCGAACCAGATTGTGGCATGCATGAGGTGACACTCGTTCCCGATTCGGGTTCGCCGCGTTGTCGTTGAAGCGCCGCTGGGGGATCGTGCTGCTGGCCGCCTGGGGCATCGGCGCCGTGTACCTGGCACCGGCGGCCGGGGCCTGGTCGGGCGATGCGTCGTACAGGCCCCTCGACCACGGGGTGGGGGTGATGGTCGAGACACTCGTCGACCACTCGCGCTCGACGCCCGCCCACGACGGTGAACCGGGCCTACCGAGCCGGACGCTCGTCACCACCATCTGGTATCCGGCGGCGGTGCGAGCGTCCGCGACGCCAGTGGCGAACGCCGCGCCCGACACCGCGGCTGGGCCGTACCCGCTGATCGTCTTCTCCCACGGCCTCGGAACCCTGCCGCGCGAGTACGAATCGTTGCTCAGCGCATGGGCTGCGGCCGGGTTCGTGGTGGCCGCGCCGAAGTTCCCCCTGACCAGTCGCGGTACGCCCGGGGGGGTCGACACCGCCGACGTGTACAACCAGCCGGGCGACGTGAGCTTCGTCATCAGCACGATGCTGCTGGCCTCCGCAGCACACTCGGACCCCCTGAGCGGCTTGATCTCGCCGAACGCAGTCGGCGTCGCAGGACATTCCGAAGGTGCCATCACCACGCTCGGATTCTTCAACACCTGCTGCCGGGACCCACGCGTCAAGGCCGCCGCGGTGTTCTCGGGCGATCCTGAGGCGTACCCGGGGGGCCACTACGTCTTTGACGGACAGCCACCCATGCTCGTGGTTCATGGAACGAACGACGGGTTCCTGCCGTACGGCCAGATGGTGTCGGTGTTCAATCAGCAGAAGGGCCCCAAGGTGCTCTTGAGCTTGCTCGGCGCCAACCACGGGAACTGGATACCTCCCCGGAGCAAGTGGTTCCCGAGTGTCGCCCGTACCAGCACCGACTTCTTCCTCCGCTACCTCGAGGGATCCACGCAGGCGGGTGCGCGCATCGCCCACGACGCCCAGCCGGGTGTGACGGCCGTTCGCTACGCCCCAAGGCCTGGCCAGTCACTGACCGTCACGCCTCCGCCCACGCCGCCGACCCACCGACGCGCCTCTCTCATGCCATCGAAGGGACTGACAAATGGGCAGACGGTCACCGTGCGGTGGACGGGATACCTCCCGGGAAACGTCGTGAACATCGTCGAATGCTCCGGAGCCACCGAGACCGATTGCGATTTTGCGACAGGACGAATCCTGGTTCCCGACTCCGACGGGTCGGGTTCGACCACCCTGCGCGTCGTGGAAGGCCAGGTCGGCGCCCGGGTGTGCGGCACCGCGAGTGCGCCCTGTGCCGTCTACGTGAACGATGCCGGGCTCCTCTCACCCGCGGCGACGATCCGAATCCCGATTACCTTCGCCAGTGACTCGGTTCCATAGCTCACGTGCGTCGGTACCGTCACCGGAGACGGGCGGATGACCACAGGCACGTCTCCTCGGACGCCGGCTACGACCCCGAGCACCGCCGCATCCGGGGCGTGGCTTTGGGAGGTCCTCGAACTGAAGGGTTGCGAGGTTCCTGGTGACGCTCGTCATCTGACGCCACTCCGCTGGTCGAGGTGATGTGGCAGCCTGTCGTCGTGGAGCTCTCAAAGATCGATCCCGCGATTGTTGACCTATTGCGTGGTCTGGGTGCAACCGACGCGCAGATAGAACATGCCGCGGTCGCCCGACGGCTTCCCGCATTGGCTGTCGACGTGGTGTTGAGCCGTGATTTCACGTTTTCGGTCGACGAGGTGGCTGCTCGGTACGGGGCTCCGACGGAAACCCTCATTGAGATCTATCGCTTGTTCGGTATTTCGCTCGACCGGTCTGGTCCCTCGCTGAGTAGCGATGACGTCGCTCTTCTGGCGGTGTTGGGTCGCGTCGGCGGAGGCGCGGAAGGGGCCGTTGGCGGCGAGCAATTCAGCCAGGACGCGGCTGAGAACCTGTTGCGCGTGATCGGCATGTCGATCTCTCGCATCGCCGAAGCTGCGGTGAGTACCTTCATTCAAGACGTGGAAGTTCACCTTGAAGCGGCACAGGACGATCTCATCTCCTGGGTTCGGGCCGAGGCGAGGATAGGCGAAATCGCCCAGGAGATCGGTCCGGGTTTAGGAACACTGTTCATCCACCATCTGCTCGAGGCGATCCAACGGCAGCGACGTACCCAGCAAGACGTGAGCGAACGGTCGATGGCCCGCCTTGCCGTCGGGTTCGTCGATCTTGTCGGCTTCACACCCTTGTCCCGACAACTCTCGCCCGGAGGCCTGGTCGCAATGGTGACTCGCTTCGAAGCCAGGGCGTTCGACATCGTGTCCGCGTTCGGCGGGAGGGTCGTCAAGCACATCGGCGACGAAGTCATGTTCAGCGCGCTCAGCGCCCACGACGCGGCACGTATCGCGCTCGCGCTCGTCAATGACTTCACTGGCGACGTCCAGCCTCGCGGTGGCCTGTGCTATGGCGAAGTTCTAACCCTGCGGGGCGACTATTACGGCCCGATCGTAAACCTCGCCGCGAGACTCGCCGAGCAAGCCGTCCCCGGCGAAGTCCTCATTGACACCGCTACCGCCACGCTTCTCGTTGATGTCGCCCACGAAACAGCGGGCCGGCGATCACTCAAGGGCTTCGACGAACCCGTAGCCGTGTCCAGTCTCAGCACCTGACGAAACGCGCGACCGTGGCCTTGAATGGGTTGGGATGACGCCTGGTCGGTGCTCATTCGCCAGCGGTCGGCGCGCCGCTGCGCCCGCCCGTCCATTTCGGCGATTGTGGACTCAGCCGTTTGCAGCAGGATCTTCCTGTCGACGCCCAGCGAGTGCGCCAGGGCAACGTCCTTGTGGAGGGTCGGCCAGGCTGCCACGAAGAACTGATACGGCACCCAGTCCGAGATACATGCTGACGGAAGGGGTTGGCCGCCGAGCCGTGGGCCAGAATCTCGCCCGGGCCGGTCGCGGTGGACGCCCAGCGCGCTGCCCAGACGCGCCCCCAGCAGCCCCTGTCGGCCCGGGTTTCGTCGGTGGGAGCACTCCAGTTCTGTCGAGACCCGTCAGTGGTGGGCGAGGGGTGGTGGGCGAGGGGGTGTGCTGTGGTGGTGGTTGGTTGGTGGGCGAGGGGGGACTTGAACCCCCACATCCTTTCGGACACAGGAACCTGAATCCTGCGCGTCTGCCTATTCCGCCACTCGCCCGGGTGACCGGACAACACTAGTCGGCGGGCGACCGCCGCAGGTTCGCCCGGGGTCCACTCGGGGCACAGGTGACCAGGTCAGACGCCTGCCGAATCCCTGCTGAGCGCACCGGCCCAGTAGTCTCTGGGAGACCATGGGACTCCAGCAGTTTGAGGAGCGACTCGAGCGTCTGGTGGAGGGAACGTTGGCCAAGCCATTTCGAAGCAACCTCCAGCCGGTCGAAATCGGCCGGAGGTTGACGCGCGAGATGGATCTGCACCGGCGGGTGGGCGTGCGCGGCCTGATCGCGCCCAACGCCTTTGCGGTGACGCTCGCACCCGCCGACGTCAACCGTTTCGCGAACTTCATCGATGCGCTGTCCCGCGAGCTCTCGGACGCGGCCCGGGAGCATGCCCGTATCGAGGGGTACTCGTTCGTGGGCCCGGTCGAGGTCGAGATCTTCGAGGGGTCGAATCTCAAGCCCGGGCGCTTCACGGTCAGCGCCGACGTGCACGAGAGCGAGGACGGCGGCTTCCTGGCCGAGCTGGTCCTTCCCGACGGCCGGCGGGTGGTCCTCGGCTCGCAGCCCCTGGTCATCGGCCGCCTCCCGGAGTGTGACGTCGTCCTGCCGGACTCCAACGTGAGCCGGCGCCATGCCGAGCTGCGGCGGCAGGGTGACGGCGTGTTCGTCACCGATCTCGGGTCAACCAACGGCACCAGGGTCAACGGCACCCCGGTCCGAGAGCAGCTCCTCGCCAGCGGGGACGAGGTCAGCGTGGGGTCGACGAAGCTCATCTTTGAAATGTCGTGACCGGCCCGAATACCGTGGCGGTCCTCGTCGCCACGCAGAATCTGAATGCGGTCCTCCGGGTCATGCAATGGGGGGTCATCGTGCTGATCTTCCTCTTCTTCCTGCGTGTGATCCGCGCCGTCTGGGTCGAGATGAGCCCGGCCACCGTCCGCAAGTCACGGTCGGAGCGGCGCCAGGAGAGGCGTGAGGAGCGCATCGCCGCCCGGCCACCCGATCGTCCCAAGGAGAGCCGTCGCCGCCAGCTCCACCTGAAGGTGGTCCAGCCGCCCGAGAACGCCGGCCGCGTCTACGACCTCGACGACGAGCTCACCATCGGCCGCTCGCCGGGTTGCGGGGTCTCCATGCCCGAGGACATCTACACCTCCACCCTGCACGCCCGCCTCTTCCGCCGCAACGACCAGCTGTGGGTGGAGGACCTGGGCTCGACCAACGGCACGTTCGTCAACTCGGAGCAGATCTCGACTGCCGTCCGGCTGGGCAAGGGTGACCTGTTGCAGATCGGCTCCACCGTGTTCGAGGTCGCCCGGTGACCGTGCTGCGTTCCGGCTCGGCGACGGACGTCGGGCGGGTCCGCACCATCAACCAGGACCTCCCGCTGGAGCGCCCCAATCTCTACGCGGTGGCCGATGGCATGGGCGGCCACGTCGGTGGCGAAATCGCGGCACGAGTGGCCGTGGAGACGCTCGAGCGGGCTTTTGAGCGGACCCCCACGGTGGCCGGGCTGCTCGAGGCGTTCACGGAGGCCAACGCCGCGGTCTGGCAGGAGAGCCAGGCCAACACCGACCTGCGCGGCATGGGGACCACGCTGACCGCCATGGGGCTGGTCGGGCGCCCCGACGGACCGGACGTGCTGGCGCTGGCCAACGTGGGGGACTCGCGCGCCTACGTCTTCTCCGAGGGGCGGATCGTCCAGGTCACCGACGACCACAGCCTGGCCGAGGAGCGGATGCGCCACGGTGAGATGACCGAGGCGGAGGCGGCCGTCCACCCCCAACGGCACATCCTCACTCGCGCGCTCGGTGTGTCGGCCGAGGTGGAGGCGGACATGTGGGAGCTCGAACTGCGCACGGGCGACCGGGTGCTCCTGTGCTCCGACGGCCTCTCCAACGAGGTGGGAATGGACGAGATGGCCGAGGTCCTGGGCTCGGTCGACGATCCGGGCGAGGCTGCGCACAGCCTGGTCGACCTGGCCAACGAGCACGGCGGTGCCGACAACATCACCGTCGTCGTCATCGACGTCCAGGTGGGAGAGAACGGCGGTGCCGCCACCGCGGTCACGCCACTGACGATCGGTGCAGCCGCCGCGACGACGGGCGCCGCCGAGGTGGCCCCGGCCGCGGGGGTGCCGGAGACCGCGCCGGCCGACCCGCCCACGGCAATGGTGCGTTCGGTCGGCGCGACGACCACCGCCAACCTGGACGACACGCTCGCCCCGGGCTCTCGCCTGGGGTTCGCCGACGAGTCGACGACGCTGGCGGAGTCGGGCCCGCGCAGCGACGAGTTCTTCCTGGGCACGGCGTCTGCGGTCCCGGTGGCCCGCGCCACGGCCCGGGTGCCCCCGCCCGCCCCGCCGCGGGCCGGCGGGGAACCGCCCCCCGGGAAAGAGAGCCGCCGTGCCCGGAGGCGGCGTCTCGGGATACCGCGGCGCATCACGCCGCGGGTGGCCGGGTTCATCCTTCTCGTGGCGGCCGTACCGGTCGCCGCGTACTTCGTGCTCCGTTGGTACGCCTACGACAACTGGATCGTCACGCTGCAGGGCAACCAGATCGTCGTCCTGCAGGGGCAGCAGGGCGGCGTCCTCTGGTTCCACCCCAAGGTCGTGGACCGGACCGGCGAGACGACGAGCAACATCCTCCCCCTTGCGGTTCCGACCGTGCGGGCCGGCGTCCAGAAGTCCTCGCTGCAGGACGCCACGAGCTACGTCAACAACCTCGTGGCGGAGGCCACGACCACGACCACGTCGACGACGACCACCACGACGAAGGTCGGTTCATCCCCGGTCCCGGCCGCGGTGACGACGACCACGGCTGCCACCACCACCACGACGGCTCCGGGCGCTCCATGACGAGCACGTTCATGTCCCGCCCGCGAAAGCTCCCAGCGTAGGCTCAGGGCGCCATGCAACCGGTCGACAATCCGCGTGTGTATTCGGGCCGATACGAGTCGACCCACTTGGTCGCTCGCGGTGGCATGGCCCAGGTGTACCGCGCCATGGACCGCCAGCTCGACCGGCCCGTCGCCCTCAAGGTCCTGTTCCCCGAGCTCTCCGTGGACCGCACCTTCGTCGAGCGGTTCAGGCGGGAGGCGCAGGCGGCGGCCAACCTCTCCCACCCCAACATCGTCCCCGTGTTCGACTGGGGCGAGGACGACGGCGCCTACTTCATCGTCATGGAGTTCGTCGACGGCCGGCCCCTCTCCGCGGTGCTGCGCGACCGTCGGCCGATCCCGCCGACCCAGATCGCCCGGATCGGAGCCGGGGTGGCCGCCGCGCTGGCCTTCGCGCACCGCCACGGCGTCGTGCACCGGGACGTGAAGCCAGGCAACATCCTCATCACGCCCGAGGGGGAGGTGAAGGTCACCGACTTCGGCATCGCCCGCGCCGTGAACACGGAGGAGAGCCTGACCCAGACGGGTGCCGTCAT
The DNA here is from genome assembly GCA_963736525.1 of uncultured Acidimicrobiaceae bacterium. Classification (GTDB taxonomy): domain Bacteria; phylum Actinomycetota; class Acidimicrobiia; order Acidimicrobiales; family RAAP-2; genus Bog-473. The sequence continues at coordinate 6,476 of CAVTPF010000001.1, read as the reverse complement.
GGGAACGGCGGCCTACTTCTCCCCCGAGCAGGCCGAGGGCAAGGGGGTCGACGCCCGCAGCGACATCTATTCGCTGGGCGTCGTCCTCTACGAGATGTCGGTGGGCCGGCCGCCCTTCACGGGGGATTCACCGGTCGCCGTCGCTTCGAAGCACGTGCGGGACATGCCCGTGCTGCCCCGTCAGGCCAACCCAGCCGTGCCCGTCGCGCTCGAGGCCGTGATCATGAAGGCCATGGCCAAGGATCCCGATGCCCGGTACGCGACGGCCGAGGAGCTCCGGGCCGACCTGCTGCGCTTCGCCGACGGGCGCCCGGTGGAGGCGGGCGACCCCGGCGTCACCTCCATGATGGGGGCCGTCGCCGCCACCCAGGCCATCCAGGCGGCCACGGGCCTCACGCAGGCGTTCCCCGGTCCTCCTCCCGCCGGGCCCGAGGAACAGAACCGCCAGAAGCGCACGCGCCGCCTGATCGCCCTGCTGGTCCTGCTGCTCGTGGCGCTCGCCGTCATCGCCTTCTTCCTGCTGCGCTCCCTCGGCGTCTTCGGGAGCAACGTCGACGTCCCCGACGTGGTGGGGGAGACCTCGAGCGTCGCCACCCAGACCCTGCAGAACGAGCACCTGACGGTGGGCACCACCACCTTCCGGACCGGCACCGCCGCCAAGGGCGTCGTCGTGGCCACCGACCCCAAGGCGGGCGCCTCGGTGGCGAAGAACTCCGCCGTCGACCTCGTCGTCAGCGACGGGCCGCACATCCCGACGGTGCAGGTGCCCAGCGTGACGGGAGAGCAGCTGGCGCCGGCCATTCAGAAGCTGACCGCCGCCAACCTCTCGTACACGGTCAAGTACGTGAACAGCAACCAACCCATCGGGACCGTGCTCAGCCAGAACCCCGCCGGGGGCTCCTCGGTGAAGGCGACGGTGAAGGTACAGCTGACCGTGTCGGGGACCCAGACCTCGGTGTCGGTGCCGAGCTTGCTGGGACAGTCCCCCGCCGCGGCCGGCTCCATCCTCTCGCAACACGGCCTCAACGTGGGCACACAGACCAACGCGTGCTCGAGCCAGTACTCGAGCGGGGTCGTCGCCTCGCAGAACCCGGGTGCCGGGGCCACCGTGCCACCGAATTCCTCGGTCAACCTCGTGGTCTCGAGCGGCAACTGCGTCGCGGTGCCGGGCGTGGTCGGCCAGAGCCAGAGCGCCGCCCAGTCGGCGATCACCGGAGCCGGCCTGGTCCCGAACACGACGTTCGACACCACCTGTCCCGGCGGCGCGACGGCGGGCAACGTCGACAATCAGAACCCGGCGGCCAACACGCAGGTGTCCAGCGGCAGCACCGTGACCATCTCGGTCTGCCAGTCGGCCACCACCACCACCACGACCACCACGACCACGACCCCGTCCTCCACGACGTCGTCCACGACCACGTCGACCACCTCCTGAGGGCCGTCGGTGACGGCGCCCCCTCAGGCCGGTGCCGGGGTGCCCAGCTGGGCCAGGAAGTTGGCCAACAGGGCCGGGCCTGACGCGGTCAGGACCGACTCGGGGTGGAACTGCACCCCCTCCACGCGCAGGGTCCGGTGGCGCAGCCCCATGACGACACCGTCGGTCGTCCTGGCCGTCACCACCAGCTCGTCGGGGACCGAGTCGGGTCGCACGACGAGGGAGTGGTAGCGGGTGGCCACGAAGGGGTTGGGCAGCCCGGCGAACAGGCCCTCTCCGTCGTGGTGGATCTCCGAGGTCTTGCCGTGCATCAGGTGGGGCGCCGCCACGATCTCGGCGCCGTAGGCCTGCCCGATGCACTGGTGCCCCAGGCACACCCCGAGCAGGGGGAGCTCGCCGGCCAGCCCCGCGATGGCGTCGAGGCTCACGCCGCCGTCCTCGGGCCGGCCCGGCCCCGGCGAGATGAGGACGGCGTCCGGCCGCTCGGCCCTGATGCCGTCGACGTCGATCACGTCGTTGCGGAAGACCACCGGCTCGGCGCCGAGCTCGCCCAGCTCCTGGACCAGGTTGTAGACGAAGGAGTCGTAGTTGTCGACGACGAGCACCCGCGGTCCCATGGGGCGACGATCGTACCCCGGCGCCGCGACCCCGCCGTCGGCGGTGGCTAACCTCTGACCCCGTGGCAACCGGCACCAAGGGCCCCGGCGGCGCGTCGCGCAAGGGAAAGTCGTCGTCGGGGCGGACCACGTCGAAGGTCGGCCGTTACAAGACGGCGGAGGAGAGCGGCCGGTACACCGCACCGATCCCCAAGAGCGTGCGCCACAGCCCGCCCTGGTTCGGCGCGCTGATACTGGTGCTGCTCATCGGCGGCGTGGCCGTGATCACGGTCAACTACCTGGCGAGCCTGCCCGGCCTCGGCCACGGGTCGCCCTGGGGGCTCGTCATCGGCCTCGTCCTGATCTTCGCCGGCTTCTTGATGGCGACGCGCTACCGCTGACCCGTCGCCGTGGTGCCGTCCCCGCGAGGGGACAGCGTCTCAGCCCAGCCGCTCGATGATGGTGGCGTTGGCCAGCCCGCCGCCCTCGCACATGGTGAGCAGCCCGTAGCGGCCGTTGGTCCGCTCCAGCTCGTTGAGGAGCGTGGCCAGGAGCTTGCCGCCCGACGCGCCCAGCGGGTGCCCCAGGGCGATGGCGCCGCCGTTGGGGTTCACGATCTCCATGTTGGGGTGGTGCTCCTTCTCCCAGGCCAGCACCACCGAGGCGAAGGCCTCGTTGATCTCCACCGCGTCGATGTCGTCGACCGTGAGCTTGGCCCGCTCCAGCACGCTGGTGGTCGCGGGGATGGGCCCGGTGAGCATCGTCACCGGGTCGACGCCCGCCAGGGCAAAGGCGTGGAAGCGCGCCCGGGGGCGCAGGCCGAGCGCGTTGGCCTTCTCCTCGCTCATGACGAGCACGGCCGAGGCCCCGTCGGTGATCTGCGAGGAGTTCCCGGCGGTGACCTTGCCGTCCTCCTTGAAGGCGGGCTTCAGATTGGCCAGGGCCTCGATGCTGGAGTCCGGCCTGATCCCCTCGTCGGTGCCGAAGACCTCGTCGGTGTCGTTGCCCTCGTCGTCGCGGACGGCGACAGGAACGATCTCGTTCTCGAAGCGGCCCTCGGCCGTGGCCCGCGCGGCCCGCTGGTGGCTCTGCACCGAGAAGTCGTCGAGCTCCTCACGCGAGATGCCCCACTGGTCCGCGATCATCTCGGCCCCGATGCCCTGGCCCTTGAGCTGGCTGTGCCCGGCCTCGTCCGCGTAGCGGGCCATCATGCGTGGCCCGAAGGGGAAGCCGAAGTCGCGCACCACCGAGGAGCCCATGGGCGTCCGCGTCATGGACTCCACGCCTGCGGCGACCGCGATGTCGTAGGCGCCGGCCATGACGCCCTGGGCGGCGAAGTGCAGTGCCTGCTGCGAGGACCCGCACTGGCGGTCGATGCTCGTCGCGGGCACCGATTCGGGCCAGCCGGCGGCGAGCACCGCATTGCGGGCCACGTTGAGCGACTGCTCGGAGACCTGCATGACACAGCCCATGATCACGTCGTCGACCAGGGCCGGGTCCAGCTGGTTGCGCTCGACCACCGCCTTCAGGGCCTCGGACGCCAAGTCGACGGCGTGCCAGTTGCGAAGCTTCCCGTTGCGCTTGCCGCCTGCGGTCCTGACGGCGTCAACGACGACTGCGGTGGTCATGGTCGGGTCTCCTTCCAATTCCGGCGGGTCGCGCCCTGCCGGTTCAGAACCGGGGGACAGCCTACCCGGCCCCGGCCACGGGTCACCTGGCCCCGTGACCTCGGTGGCCCGCCCGGTAGGGTCTGCCCCCGATGGCTGGCGCCGGCAAGGACATGGATCGCTGGTTGGGCGACGGCGGGATGCCCATCATCACCGCGGTCGGTGGCGCCTTCACCGCGTACGGCGTCGACGGCGAGGACCTGGGCTGGGTGCAGGGGACCTTCGTCCCGACCGACCTGGCGTGCAACCCGCACGGGATCACCCAGGCCGGGGTCCATTCGCTCCTGCTCGATGCGTCCATGAACTTCGCCATCAACGCCGCGCTCCCCGGCCGGGCCCGGACCCGGGGCACCCTCGAGATGAAGACCGAGTGCATGCGGCCCGCGGCGCAAGGGCGACTCCTTCGAGCTGCGTGGTGAGGTCGTACGCCTGGCGAAGCAGGTGGCCTACGGAGAGGCGACGGTGCGCGCGGCGGACGGCACGCTCGTCAGCCGGGCCACCGGGACCTTTCTCCTGCATCGGCCCGACAGCGACACCGAGCGGGGCGCCGCACCCGCCTCCTGATCCCTACCGCGTCCCGACACCGGGCCCGGGGGTGTGCGTCGTCTGCTGCGGTCCGGCCGCTGCCGGCCACGCCGCGTGCTTCGCCTGCCGGTGGGTGGGGCGGCTGGTCGGCCACCCGCTGGCGCCCGTCTTCCCCGTGCGGCTGTGTCCGTTGCCCGGACCGCTCTACACGGTGCTGATGGGCTACAAGGAATCGCCCGTCGCCGACGCCCGCCGCCGCTTCGCGCCCATGGCGCGCGAGCTCCTCGAGAGCTTCTTGGCGGCCCACGCCGGCTGCCTGGGGGCCGCCGCCGGTGGCCCCGTCGACATGGTGCTGCCGGTCCCCTCGTCGTCGCGCCCCGGCGGGTCGCCGCTCGGCGGGGTGGAGGGTCTGGCGCGCGCCGTGTGCACCCGCCTCCCCGGGGCCACGTGGTCACCGCACGTGCTCGTGCGGGCGACCGCGCCCGTCGGCCACATGCGGCCCCACCCCGGCGCCTATTCCGTCCCCGCGCCGGTGCGTCCCGAGGTCGCCGCCCGGCGTGTCCTGCTGCTCGACGACACCTACGTGAGCGGCGCCCGGGCCCAGAGCGCGGCGGCGGCGTTGCGTCGCGGGGGCGCCCGCACGGTCGTGATCGTGGCGCTGGGCCGGGTGCTCCGTCCGGACCGTTCGCCGGCGCAGGCGCGCTTCCTCCGGCACCACCTGGCACCGGTCACCGAGCGGCCCATGCCCGGTGGATGTTGTCGGTGCCTTCAGCCGGGAACGCCCATGGAGAAGTGCACGCCGGTCAACTCCTCCGACGTGCGCCACAGCGCCGCGGCGGCCGCGGCGTCACGGGCGCGCGCCGAGGGGCGGGCGAGGCGGGGCGGCCCGTAGAGCCCGAAGAGGTGCGCCGGGCCGATGTACTGCCCCGAGCGAATGGACGACGAGGTGGCGGCGCACAGGACCGGCAGGGCACCCGCCGCGGCCGACTGCCCGAGCGTCCTGCCGGCGGCCCGGCCGAGCCTGCGCCGCAGCCGGCTCGGGCCGAGCGCGGCACCGCTGCCCGCCAGGTTGCTGCGCGTCCAGCCGGGATGCGCGGCCACGGCGAGCGTGGTGAGCGCGGCCGCCTCCAGACGCCGGCTGAGCTCGGCGGTGAAGAGCAGGTTGGCGAGCTTGGACGTCCCGTAGGACACCCAGGTGTTGCGGGGCACCGTCCCGCCGACGTCGTCGGGGGCCAGCTGACCGATGCGGTGCAGGTGCGAGCTCACGGTCACGATCCGCGAACGCTCGGTCGTCACGATGCGGTCAAAGAGCAGGCCGGTGAGGGCGAAGTGACCCAGGTGGTTGGTGGCCATCTGCAGCTCGAAGCCGTCGACCGTGAGCTGGTAGGGGGCGCCCATGACGCCGGCGTTGTTCACCAGGAGGTCCAGCCGGGCGTGCGCCGACAGCACGGCCTGGGCAGCGGCAGCGCACCGAGCCCAGGTCCGCCAGGTCGAGGGGGAGCAGCTCCAGGGAGTAGCGGTCGAGCTCGCTCTCCAGTTTGTCGCGGGCCCGGCGCGCCTTCTCTTCGTCGCGGCAGGCCATGATCACGTGGGCCCCGTGGCCGGCGAGCGCCTTGGTGGTCTCGTAGCCGATGCCGCTGTTGGCCCCGGTGACCAGCGCCACCCGTCCCGTCAGGTCGCCGATGTCCCCGGTTCCCCAGGTGGCACTCCGTGTCGCCTCGCCCCCGGGTATGCGGGTCACACGTTGCCGATGTGCTCGACCGGGACGGTGCCCAGCTTGCCGGCCTCGAAGTCCTCGAAGCGCCTGAATGATTTCGGCCCGGGTGTTCATGACGAAGGGGCCGTGTTGCCTAGACGGGCTCCCCGATGGGCCGGCCCCCGAGGATCAGGACGTCGAGCGCCGGGTGGCGCGCATCCTCCGCGGCGGCGGCCCGCAGCACCAGGGCGTCGCCGGCGCCGTGCACGGCGAGCTGGCCGGTGTGCAAGGGCCGGGCGTCGGGCCCCACCGAGCCGCTCCCCGAGAGGGCGTACACGACCGCGTTGAACTCCGGTGGCCAGGAGAGGACCAGCTCCGCCCCGGGTGCGATGGTCGCGTGGACCAGGGAGATCGGAGTGTGCGTGGCGCCGGGCCCGCGGTGCCCGGCCACGTCGCCCGCGATCGCCCGGACCAGCGCGCCTCCGTCCGGCGACGTGAGCAGCACCACGTGGGAGGCCTCGAGGTCCTGGTAGCGGGGGTCGATCATCTTGTCGGAC